>NZ_JAWZTE010000010.1:0-306427 GCF_033875155.1 Actinocorallia sp. A-T 12471
CCCCCCCCCCCCCCCCCCCCCCCCCCCCCCCCCCCCCCCCCCCCCCCCCGCCCCCCCCCCCCCCCCCCCCCCCCCCCCCCCCCCCCCCCCCCCCCCCCCCCCGGGGGGGCGCCCCCCCCGCACGCGACTCCCCTCCCCAACACACAAACCCGCCCACCCCGACCCAAGAGCGCGCCCCGCACGAACGGGCCGACCCGGCACAAGACCACGCCCCGCGTGAACGGGAGCCAACCCGGCACAAGAGCACGCCCCGCGCGAACGGGGCCGACCCGGCATAGGAGTGCGTCTCGCGCGAACGGGGCCGACCCGGCACAAGAGCACGCCCCGAGCGAGGAGGGCCAGCCCGCACGCGAGCGCGGCCCGCGCGAACGGGGCCGACCCGGTACGGGAGCGCGGCCCGTGCGAGGAGGGCCGAGCGGTACGGGAGCGCGTTTCGTGCGAAACGGAGGAGGCTCGGCCGCGCGGCCCGGGCCCTCGGGGGCCCGCACGGTCCCAGGAGGACAGGACCGCGCGCGGACCGTCGGGGCCTCGCGGGGGGAGGGCGCTTCCCCGGAGGCCGGGCGGTACGGGAGCGCGTTTCGTGCGAAACGGAGGAGGCTCGGCCGCGTGGCCCGGGCCCTCGGGGGCCCGCGAGGTCCCAGGAGGGCAGGACCGCGCGCGGACCGTTGGGGCCTCGCGGGGGGAGGGCGCTTTCCCGGAGGGCCGCGAGCCGCCAGGCGAGCGGGCCGGAGGAATAGGGGTTCTTGCGGAGGCCGGCCGGTACGGGAGCGCGTTTCGTGCGGAACGGAGGAGGTTCGGCCGCGTGGCCCGGGCCCTCGGGGGCCCGGGCGGTCCCGGGAGGACAGGACCGCGAGCGGACCGTTGGGGCCTCAGGGGGGAGGGCGCTTCCCCGGAGGCCGAGCGGTACGGGAGCGCGTTTCGTGCGAAACGGAGGAGGCTCGGCCGCGTGGCCCGGGCTTTTGGGGGCCCGCGCGGTCCCAGGAGGGCAGGACCGCGCGCGGACCGTCGGGGCCTCGCGAGGGGAGGGCGCTTCCCCGGAGGCCCGCGAGCCGCCAGGCGAGCGGGCCGGAGGAACAGGGGTTCTTGCGGAGGCCGAGCGGTACGGGAGCGTGTTTCGTGCGAAACGGAGGAGGTTCGGCCGCGTGGCCCGGGGCCTCGGGGGCCCGGGCGGTCTCGGGAGGGCAGGAGCCGCGCGCGGACCGTCGGGGCCTCGCGGGGGGAGGGCGCTTCCCCGGAGGCCCGCGAGCCGCTAGGCGAGCGGGCCGGAGGAATAGGGGTTCTTGCGGAGGCCGGCCGGTACGGGAGCGTGTTTCGTGCGAAACGGAGGAGGTTCGGCCGCGTGGCCCGGGTCCTCGGGGGCCCGGGCGGTCTCGGGAGGGCAGGAGCCGCGCGCGGACCGTTGGGGCCTCGGGGGGGAGGGCGCTTTTCCGGAGGGCCGCGAGCCGCTAGGCGAGCGGGCCGGAGGAATAGGGGTTCTTGCGGGGGGCGACTGGCGTGGGGCTTTGTGGGATTGGGGGTTGGGTGGGGGGTTGGGGGGAATTCTGGTGGAGGGGGGTTGATGTTTGCGTTTCTGACTGGGCTTGGGCTTGCCGGGGCGGCGGGGCTGAACGCCTACATACCGATTCTCGTGGTGGGGGTGCTCGCCAGGTACGGGGATGTGGTGGTGCTGCCCGAGTCGTTCGCGTGGATGGCGAACGGGTGGGCGCTGACGGCGCTCGCGGTGCTGCTCGTCGCGGAGATCGTGCTGGACAAGGTGCCGGTGGTCGACAGCGTCAACGACGCGGTGATGACGTTCGTGCGGCCCGCGGCGGGCGGGGCGGTGATGGCGGCGAGCACCGCCGCCGAGCGGTTGGACGCGAGCCTCGGGACCGGGGCGAAGGTGCTGATGGACCAGTCGTGGGTCGGCTGGGTCCTGGGGATCGGGATGGCGCTGACCGTACACGGGGCCAAGAGCACGGTCCGGCCCGTCGCGAACGCCGGGACGCTGGGGACCGCCGCGCCCGTGCTCAGCACCACCGAGGACGTGTTCTCACTCGGCCTGAGCTTCGTAGCGATCCTCGCCCCGGTCGTCGGGATCATCCTGGTCCTACTGCTGCTGGCCGTCGCGGTCCGGCTCGTCCTGCGGGCGAAGCGGCGACGGGACAAGCTGGGCCGGAGTTGGTCGGTGCGGTTCGCCCGGAAAGGGTCGTCCGATTCCGGGGGCGGCGATTAACCCTTCGGAAGGGCCGACCCGGCGAAGCGCCTGGTAGGGCGGCCGCGGGTAGAAGGATTGTTCTTCGGCGCAGGAGATGTCAGAACTTTTTCCGGAGATTTCCCCCCGCGCACGCCGTCGTATTGCCACACTTTCCACCGTTCTGAGTAACCGATGGGCAACCGAGGGCGAAGGCGAAGGCGTGGGAGTGGTCCTGAGCGACGAGGAGACCCCGGCCGCGACGCGCGGCAGGATCTACGCGGCGGTGATCGAGGCGTTCCGGGCCGACCCGGACCTCACCCACGAGGCGGTCGCCGAGCGGGCCGGGACATCGCTGCCCGCGCTCCGGCTGCGCTGGCCCGCGATCTCCGAACTGCTCCTGGAAGCCCTCGTGGAGGGCTGCTTCCCCACCCCGCGCGACCCCGGCGACCTCGGCCTGCGCGACGAGCTCGTCACGTTCGTCTCCTCGCTCGTGCGCGAACAGGCCCTGCACGGCGACCTCGTCGCCGCCCTCGCCGCCCGGCTGCCGGTCGACCCCGACCTCAACCGGGCCTACCGGCGGCTGGTGATCATGCCGCGCAACGAGGTCGCCAAGCGCATCCTCGGCCGGGCCGTGCTGCGCGGCGAGGTCGACCCCGACGTCGACGTCGACCTCGTCTTCTCGGCCGTGCCCGCCTACCTCGGCTACCGGACCGTGCTGCTCGACCCGATCAGCGACCCGGGGGCCGCCGAGCGGCTCACCGACCGGCTGCTGCTGCCGCTGCTCAGGAAATGCCGGCCTCTTTGAGGTCGCGCACCTCGCGCTTCAGCTCCTTGATCTCGTCGCGCAGCCGGGCCGCGACCTCGAACTGGAGATCGGCCGCGGCGGTGTGCATCTGGTCGGTCAGCGAGGCGATCAGGCCCTCGAGCTCCTCACGCGGCCGGTCAGTGACGAGCTCGGCGGTGTGCCTGCCGACCTCGGACCTGCTGCCGAAGCCCGGCACGGGCGCCTTGCCGCGCGACTGGGCCCGGCCGGAGCCGCCCATCATCATCGCGGTGTCCTCGTCCTCGCGGACGATGGAGTCGAGGATGTCGGCGATCTTCTTGCGCAGCGCGGTCGGCTCGATGCCGTGCTCGGCGTTGTAAGCCTCCTGCTTGGCGCGCCGCCGGTTGGTCTCGTCTATCGCCCGTTCCATCGACGGGGTGATCTTGTCGGCGTACATGTGGACCTCGCCCGAGACGTTGCGGGCGGCGCGGCCGATCGTCTGGATCAGCGACGTCTCCGACCTCAGGAAGCCCTCCTTGTCGGCGTCCAGGATGGACACCAGGGACACCTCGGGCAGGTCGAGGCCCTCGCGGAGCAGGTTGATGCCGACCAGGACGTCGAACTCGCCCTGGCGCAGCTCGCGCAGCAGCTCGATCCGGCGCAGGGTGTCGACCTCGCTGTGCAGGTACCTGACGCGGACGCCGAGCTCGAGCAGGTAGTCGGTGAGGTCCTCGGCCATCTTCTTGGTGAGCGTGGTCACCAGGACGCGCTCGTCGCGCTCGGTGCGCACCCTGATCTCGTGGACGAGGTCGTCTATCTGGCCCTTGGTGGGCTTGACGACGATCTCGGGGTCCACCAGGCCGGTCGGGCGGATCACCTGCTCGACCACGTCGCCCTTGACCCTGCCCAGCTCATACGGGCCGGGAGTGGCCGACAGGTAGACGGTCTGGCCGATCCGCTCGAGGAACTCCTCCCACTTGAGCGGCCGGTTGTCCAGCGCCGACGGCAGCCGGAAGCCGTGGTCGACCAGCTGACGCTTGCGTGAGGCGTCGCCCTCGTACATCGCGCCGATCTGCGGGATCGTCTGGTGCGACTCGTCCACGACGAGCAGGAAGTCGTCGGGGAAGAAGTCGAGCAGGGTGTGCGGGGGCGAGCCCGCTTCGCGGCCGTCCATGTGCCGGGAGTAGTTCTCGATGCCCGAGCATGAGCCGATCTGGCGGAGCATCTCGAGGTCGTAGGTGGTGCGCATGCGCAGCCGCTGGGCCTCGAGGAGCTTGCCCTGGCCCTCGAGGACGGCGAGGCGCTCGCCCAGCTCGGCCTCGATCCCGACGATCGCCTTGGCCATCCGCTCCTCGCCCGCGCCGTAGTGGGTGGCGGGCAGGATGTGCAGCTCCTCGTGCTCCTCGATCACCTCGCCGGTGAGCGGATGCAGGGTGGACAGCTTGTCGATCTCGTCGCCGAACATCTCGACCCGGACGGCGAGCTCCTGGTACTGCGGGATCACCTCGATGGTGTCGCCGCGCACCCGGAACGTGCCGCGGGTGAAGGCGAGGTCGTTGCGGGCGTACTGGATGTCGACGAGGCGGCGCAGCAGCTTGTCGCGCTCGATCTCCTCGCCGACCCGCAGCTTGATCATCTGGTTGACGTACTCCTCGGGCGCGCCGAGGCCGTAGATGCACGAGACCGACGCGACGACCACCACGTCACGCCTGGTCACCAGCGAGGACGTGGCCGAGTGCCGCAGCCGCTCGACCTCGTCGTTGATCGAGGAGTCCTTCTCGATGTAGGTGTCGGTCTGCGGGACGTATGCCTCGGGCTGGTAGTAGTCGTAGTACGAGACGAAGTACTCGACCGCGTTGCCGGGCAGCATCTCGCGCAGCTCGTTGGCGAACTGGGCGGCGATCGTCTTGTTCGGCAGCATGACGAGCGTCGGTCGCTGCACCTGCTCGATCAGCCAGGCCACCGTCGCGGTCTTGCCGGTGCCGGTGGCCCCCAGCAGCACCGAGTCCTTCTCGCCCGCCTCGACCCGCTCGGCCAGCGCGGCGATCGCCCCCGGCTGGTCGCCCGACGGCGTCATCTCGGTGACGACCTCGAACGGCTTGCGAATACGCTGCGAGTCAAGCTCGCGCTGAAGATCCATTTCGCGCCGCACGGCCCACCTCCCTGTGTCCCTCCCACCGTACGACCCCCCACCGACAGAATCCGCCCCCCGCAAAAACCCAGCGCTGCCCCTCCGGCCCCGGGGGCCTACGGGGCAGCGCGATGGGCCCTCCCCCGCCTTGCGGAGCTGCCGCCCTGCGGGCCAAGGGCCTCACGGCCAGCGCGAAGGCGCCCTCCCCGCCTCGCGGGTGCCGCCCTGCGGGCCGCGCACCCCCGGGATGCCCTCCCGACCGTCGGGGTGCCCACCCCTGGGCCAACGGCCAGCGCGGAGGGGCCCTTCCCGCCTCCCAAGGGTGCTGCCCTGTGGGCCGTGTGCCCTCCGGGGTCACCGCGTGGGCGGAGCCGGTTGTTGGGTAGGGGGAAGGGGACCGGGGCCGCGTGGGCGGGCCGGTCCCCTTCGGGTGGGTGGGTCAGCGGCGGTCGGGTCGGGCGCCGGGGTCGATGGGCGTGTCGCGGCGGGTGGTGTCGGCGGAGCCCTCGCGGGAGCCGACGTGGCGGCCGACGCCGTCCTCGAAGCGCTCGACCTCGATGCGCTCGCGGCGGATCTCGTCGCGCATGATCCGCTCCTCGGGGACCTGCTTGACGTTCAGGCGCACCCGCTCGACCGCGTGGGTCTCCTTGACGGCGAACGCCCGCTGGCCCCGCAGGACGATCTCGACGGTGTCCTCGCCGATCTGCTCCGCGCCGGGCGTCTGGGACTCGGTGACCGGCACCCGCTCGAGGTCGAACTCCTCGTGGACGAGCCTGACCCGCTCCTCCACGGGCACGACGTCCACGTACTTGTGCAGCCTGACCCGGCCGAGCTCGACCTGTTCGGTGCGGAAGTGGATGCGCTCCTCGCACCGGGTGAGGGACAGTTCCTCGGGCCGGTGCGCCTCGAAGTCGCGGGTGCGCGCCGACTCGCGGCCGAGGTCGCGCGCGGACTCGCGGCTCCCCGGGGCCCCCATCGCGCCGGGCGAACCTGTCGTGCCGGACGTCAGGTTCGACGCGGTCGTCTCGCTCCGGCTGTCCTTGCGGCCCGCGGCCCCCGCCGCGCCCGCGGCCCCCGCGGCGGCGGCGCTGGTGGCCTTGCCGGACGCGGCGGTCGGCGTCGTGGTCGTCGTGCCGAGGCCGTAGTAGGTGCGCAGCCGCGCCTCCTGCTCGGGCGTGATGTGCCGGTCGACGGCGAGTTCCGGCGAGTCCTTGACCTTGTTCTTGTCGTAGGGCACGACGAGGTCGCGCCCGGACAGGGAGCTGCCCGCCAGCGGCACGAACCTGTCCTTGCCGCCGAGCATCCCGCCCATCCGCAGGCGGGCCCATTCCTGGTTGCCGGTGACGTCGTCGAAGAAGATCTGTTCGACGGTGCCGAGCTCGTCGCCGCCGGGCCCGGTCATCCGGGCGCCGAGCAGTTTTTTGATGTCCATCGGTGTGCTCATGGTGTCTGCTCCGAAATCGCTGGATCGGGAACTGGCGGTCAGCGAGCCTTGACCGTCGTCCAGTCGGTGCCGCCGTTCTGGCGGAGACGCACCTCCCTGAGAGTCGTCCTGGCCGGGATCTGGAAGACGTAGGACCCCTGGACCGTCTGCCCCGGGCCGATGGCCGTCTCTAGCGCGCGGCCGCCGTCGAGCATCTGGCCGATCTTGCGCCTGCCCGGGTGCGCGTCGTTGGGCCCGGTGTAGCCGCGCTGGTATCCGGCCGTGGCCGAGCAGGGCCGTCCGCCGTCGTTCTTGATCGTGGTGTTCACCACCGCGTACGCCTGGCCCTGCGGCGCGGTCATCGACGCGCCGGTCCGCGAGTCGCGGATCGCGCCGACGGGCGGGGCGAACGTGGTCCCGGTGAACACGAGGCGGCACGCGGTCGTGCCCGTCGTGGCGACGGGCGCGGCCGGGACGGTGACGGTCTGGTCGGCGGCGGTGACCGTGACCGTCGGGGTCGTCCGCACGACGGGTTCGCGCGACATGTTCGCGATGCCGAGCCCGCCGAGCATGAGGCCGGCGGCCGGCACGAGCAGCCACGCGGGGTTGAAGTCCTTGCCCGACCTGCTGCGCTCGGTGCCGGTGGCCCCCGAGTCGACCCGCGCGGTGCCCAGCGGCTCACGCCGTCCCCGCCTGTCGGGCGGCAGGGTCCCGTACGCGCCGGAGTCCTCGGGCTGCGTGCCGTCGCCCGGTCCGCCGACCGTGCCGAACGCGCCGGACTCCTCGGGCGGCGTGCCCTCGCCCGGGGGCGTCTCCCGGCCGGGCTCTTCGCGTCCCGTGCCGCCGCTCCCGTCCCGCTCGTCGCCCGCCATGTGGCTCCCCCGCTGCTCGGTGTGGTCTTCCTCGACCGCTAGACCGCTCATTCCCCCCAGAAAGGACAGGCCCCGCCGCGCGGCCATTCTTTGGGGAATTCTTGAGGCTGTCGCCGACCGCGCTTTTCTGTTTACGATGAGCGCGTTTCTGTTTACGATGACCGGGCCGCCCACAGGTACGGGGATCGCATTGGCACGGCTGGCTGTATGGCTCGTCAAGAACGCGGACGGCGCGATCGCGCTGCTCGTGGCGGTGGTCGTCGCCGTCATCGGGCTCACCGACGACCCCGATCCGCAACTGGTGTCCGGCGCGACGCTGCTGGTGCTCGGCCTGGTGTCGGCCGGGATTCTGCGCGACCGCTACCGGCGCGGGCCCGTCGAGGAGGAGGTCCGCGACTCGCTGCGGACCCTTGCGGTGCTGCCGGAGCGGCTCGAGCGGATCGAGGAGTTCGAGCAGCTGGTGCGCCGCTCCCGCCTGGCGCTCGACGAGTCCTCGGCCGTGCAGGTGCTGGGCGGCGCCGAGGTCGCCCCGGCGCTCGCGGCGGCCCGCGCGGGCACCGACCGCTGGACGTTCAAGGGCGGCACCGGCACCTACATCCGGGCCGTGACGCTGCCCGGCCTTGTCGCGGCCGCGCGGCGCGACGGGCGGACCCTGCTCGTCCGGCTGGAGATCATCGACCCGTCCGACGGCGACGTCTGCGACACCTACGCCAGGTTCCGCCGCGCGGGCGCGGATTCCACCGCCCAGGCCGAGCCGTGGACCCTTGAGCGCACCCGCAAGGAGTCGTATGCGACGATCCTGGCGGTCTGCTGGTACACCGAGCGGTTCCGGCTGCTGGAAGTGGTGATCGGCCTCTCCCGGACGATGACGACGTTCCGCTGGGACCTGTCGGCGTCGTCGGTGATCATCACGCGCGAGGAGCCCACCGGGCCCGCGCTCAAGATCGACAAGGGCAAGTTCTACTACGACTGGTGCGCCGCCGAGCTCCTCAACAGCCTCGACCAGGCAAGGCGCGTCCCGCTTGAGCAGGCCCGCGCCGCGCCCCTGTCGGACGAGCCGACGATCGAGGAGGTCCGGCGGCTGTTCCAGGCGCTGGGCCTGGCGCTGCCCAGGTCGTTCACCGACCGCGACGTCATGGACATCGCCCGCCGCGCGCTGCGCGCCGCCAACCCCTACCCCGACGGCCCAGATCCCGACCCCGACGGCCACGAGCTCACCCGACGAGACCGCTGACCATGCGCTACGCGGACCTGCACCGGCTGTGCGCGACGGGTTCGGCCCCCGAGGTCGGCCAGGTGACGAGCTGGGCGGGCCGCACGCTCGCCGACGCGTCGGCGGGCCGGATCGAGGGCGTCCTTCACCCGCTGGGGTTCCTGTGCCTGCCGGTCGAGCGGCATGCGGGCACCGGCGTCTGCCTGCACCTGTGGTCGCCGGAGCTGCCGCCCGCGCCGACCACGACGTCGCTGTGGCACTGCCACAGCTGGGAGCTGCTGAGCCTGCTGCTGTACGGCACCCTGCACAACACCCTGGCGTCCCTCGCCGAAGGCCCCGACCTGCGGGTGTTCCGGGTGGTCAGCGCGCCCGACGGCGACACCCTGCACGCGACGGACCGGACGGTCAGGGCCGAGCCGTCGCAGGGCCGCACTTTCACGCGCGGCGAGGTCTACCGGCTGCCCGCCGGGAGCTTCCACCGCACCGACGTGACGGGCGAGACCGCGACGGTCGCGCTCGGCGCGGACCGGGCGGGCGGGCACGACATGTCGCTGGGCCCGCCGGGCCTGCGCTCGCACCGGGTGCGCCGCCGGCGCGGCGACCCACGGCAGACGGCGCGGCTCGCGCGGCGGGCCGCCGACCTCCTTCAGGCGAACGGAGCACACCCATGATCGACCTTGCGCGGGCGCACGCGGTGGCGGTCGAGGCGGCCGAGGCGGCGGGCGCGGTGCTCGCGCCGGGCGCGCGGTTCGCCGTGTCGGCCAAGGGCGGCGCTGGCGACCTGGTGACCGACCTCGACGTCCGCTCCGAGCGGATCATCATCGACCGGCTCGCCGCCGCCTTCCCCGGGCACGCGGTGCTCGCCGAGGAGTCCGGCAGGACGCCGGGCGAGGGCGCGCTGTGGGTGATCGACCCGCTCGACGGCACCCACAACATGACGATCGGGCTGCCCGCCTACTCGGTCGGGGTGGCGCTGTGCCTCGACGGGGCCCCGGCCGTGGGGGTCGTGCACGATCCCGTCACGGGGCAGACGTGGTCGGCGGTGCGCGGCGGCGGGCCGCTCGGTCCTGGCGGGCGGCCGCTGCCGCCGCCCGAGCCGTCGCCGCGCCGGGGGCTGATCGTGTCCTACGTCGTCGGCTATCCGGTGAGCAGAGACGACCCGACGGCCATGGCCCATCTGTACGTGCTCAACCGCGGGTGCAGCAGGGTGCTCCAGCTGTGGTCGCCGCAGCTGACCTGGATCATGCTGGCGCGCGGGCTGATCGACGCCGTCATCGCCTACCGGGCCGGGCCCGTCGACCTTCCGGCGGGCGCGCTCATCGCCACCGAGGCGGGGGCGCGGATCACCACGCTCGACGGCGCGCCCTTCCCGATCCACGTGGACGCGCCCGAGCACACCTTCGTCGCGGCGCGTCCGGAGACGGCTGCGACCCTGCTGCCGCTGCTCGCCTCCGCCGACGGCCTCCGCATGCCCGAGCCCGCGGGCGGCGTCACAGGGCGTTGAGGAACCGCGCGGCGACGGGCGCGGCGGCCTCGGCCCCGGTCCCGCCGTCCTCCACGATGACGGAGAACGCCACGTCGCCCTTGTAGCCGACGAACCAGGCGTGGGTGGGCGGGTTCTCGCCCGAGCCGTACTCGGCGGTGCCGGTCTTGCCCGCGCTGCCCGCGGGGAACGCGACGGCGTGCGCGGTCCCCTCGGTGACGACGGCGGGCATCAGGACGCGCAGCGCGCGCCGCACGCCCGGGTCGAGCGGGTGGTCAGGCTCTGCCTTCTTGCCGCCCGCGTCCAGCGCCTCGCTGACGAGGTCGGCGGGGACGAGCCGGGGCGAGCGCCACGTGCCGTCGGCGGCGGCGGCCGCTACCGACGCCATGTTGAGCGGGCTGGTCAGCACCTCGCCCTGGCCGAACGCGGCGGCGGCGAGCGCGGTGTCGTCCTTGACGGCCGGGAACGCCGCGCGGACCGACGGCAGGCCGCTGATGACGGGGGCGTTGAAGCCGAACTGGGCGGCGACCTGCGCGAGGCGGTCCTTGCCGAGTTCGGACACCGCGAGGGAGGCGAACGTGGTGTTGCACGAGTGGGCGAACGCGTCGCGGAAGGGGACGCTGCCGAGCTTCTCGTAACCGGCGTTCTTGAAGGTGCGGCCGCCGATCGTGGTGGTCGCCGGGCACTTCACCGTGTCCTTGACGCCCGTGCCGCCGGCGACGAGGGCGGCGGCCGTCACGATCTTGAAGGTGGAGCCGGGAGGGTACTGGCCCATCAGCGCGCGGTTGTAGCCGCCCGGCTTGTTGGCGACGGCGAGGATCTCCCCGGTCGACGGCCGCACCACCACGATCGAGGCGTTCTTCTTCACCGGGGTCAGCGCCTCGCCCGCCGCGCGCTGGACGCGGGGGTCGATCGTGGTCTCCAGCGGCTCGCCCTCGGTGCCGTCGAAACTGGCCAGGGTCTTCACCGCCTTGTCGTCGGCGTCCACGATCTTGACGTCCGTGCCGGGCGTTCCGGCGAGCCTGCGGTCGTACTGCCGGTTGAGCCCGTCCTGGCCGACGGGGTCGCCCTCACGGTAGGGCGCGCCGAACTCCTGCGCCTGCTTGCCGGTGGCCGCGCCGACGGGACCGATCAGCTGCTGTACCGAGCCCGAGGAGCTGAGGCGCAGGTCCGAGCCGTTGGCGGCGGTGATCGCGGCCCTGTCGGGGTAGGCGCGCACTGCGGTGAGGCGCTGGCCGTCCTTGAGGTCGGGGTGCAGGACGTCGGGGGCCCAGCTGACCTTCCAGTCGCCGTCGACCTTGGCGAGGCCGAAGGAGCCGTCGTACTTCCAGCGCTGGCCCTCCCCCAGGGTCAGCTCGGCCTGGTAGCGGGCGAGGACGTCGTCGCGGTCGACGACCCGGACTATCCGGACGGTCTGGGCGGTGACGCCGAGATCCGTCCAGGTTTTGCCCAGGGAGGCGGGGAGGTCGGCGGGGTCGCCCTCGGCGAGCGCGGCCATCGCCGGGGCGTCCTGGCGCTGCCAGGCGGCCGCGAACCGCGCCGCGACGGTCTCCGGCCCGTCGCCCCGGTTGAGGGCCCACAGGCCGGCTCCGGCCGCCGCGAGGACCGTCGGTACCGCCACCAGCACCACCGTCTTACGCCGCATGAACGTTTCTCCTTCCCCCGGGTGAGCCCAACCAGGACAGCAGAAGATCCCGAGTATGTCCAAGATGGCTATAGATCACATATTCATAGGTAAAGCGATATAGTTCCCGCTCATGAACCTCGTGGGGCATCTCGAGTGCTTCGTGGTGGTCGCCGAGGAACTGCACTTCGGCCGGGCCGCCGCCCGGCTCGGCATGGCACAGCCGCCGCTCAGCCAGCGCATCCAGCGGCTGGAACGCGAGCTCGGCACCCGGCTGTTCGACAGGTCGAGCCGCCGCGTCGCGCTCACCGAGCCCGGCAGGGTGCTCCTTGACGACGCCCGCGACCTCCTGGCCAGGGTCGAGCGTATCCGCGGCCTCGCCGCGCGCGCGGGCGAGCGCGCGGTCCTGCGCGCGGGCATCCCCGAGGACCTCGACGGACGCGTCGTGGCCGCCCTCATCGGCGCGTACCGTGACGTCCGCCCTGATCTCCCCCTCGACCTGCGTCCCGCGCCCACTGCCGACCACCTGCGCGCGCTTAACGAAGGTCTCCTTGACATCGCCGTACTGCGCCACCCTTGCGACACCGCACGCCTGTCCCTGGGGCCGATGCTCGGGCAGCCCCTGGGGGTCCTGCTCCCCGACGGGTCCCCGCTGGCCGCCTCCCCGGCGCTGTTCCTCGCCGACCTGCACGGGCACGACCTCGTCGTGGAGGGCGGGTCCGCCGCGCGCGAGGACCTGCTCGCGTCATGCGCGCGGCACGGGTTCGCGCCCGAGACCGTGCACGACTCGCCGCACCCCCAGTTCACGCTCGGCCTCGTGCTGGCCGGGACCGCGCTCGCGCTCGTCCCGCGCGCCCGCGCGCTGCCCGGCACGGCGTGGCGGCCGCTGACCGGCGACCCGCTGCTGTGGCGGACGTCGTGCGCGTGGCGGGAGGGCGTCCCGCCGGAAGGGCCGCTCGCGGACCTCGTTGACGTCACCACGCGCGTGCTGCGCGCGGAGGCCGCGATGACGCCCGTCGCGCAGCGCGTGGTGCCGCGCCCGTCGTCAGGGTTCCTGGCGTGACCGCGGCGATCGAGGCGGAGTTCCGCGAGGCCGGCGTGCGCGGCTGGCTGCACGCGCTCGACCTCGACTCCGGCGCGCAGCTCGGGGTCGGGGCCGAGGAGCCGGTGGTGCTCGCGTCGGTGTTCAAGGTGCCGCTGCTCGTCGCGTTCTTCCGGCGCGCGGCGGCCGGGGCGCTCGACCCGCGCGAGCAGGTGACGCTGCCGCCCGCCTCCCGCATCGCCGGGCCGACCGGCACGTCGGTGCTGCTCGACGACGTGCGGATGTCGCTGCGCGACCTCGCCTGCCTGATGATCACGGTCAGCGACAACACGGCCGCCGAAGCGGTGCTCGACCGGGTCGGCCTGCCCGCGGTCAACCGCGCGCTTGCCGAGCTCGGCCTCACCCGCACCCGGGTCGTCGCGGGGGCGCGCGAGCTGCACGCCTCGATGCTCGCCGACGCGGGCGTCGCCGACGCCGCCGACCTGTGGGCGCGGATCGGCGAGCCGGGCATGACCGCGCGGCTGTCCGCGCTCGACCCGGCCCGCGCCACCCGCGGCACCCCGCGCGACATGACTGCGCTGCTCGCCGCGATCTGGCGCGACGAGGCAGCCCCGCCCGAGTCCTGCGCGCTCATGCGCCGGATGCTCGGCCTCCAGGTGTGGCCGCACCGCCTCGCCTCCGGCTTCCCCTACGACGACGTCCTCGTCAGCGGCAAGACCGGCACCCTGCCGACCCTGCGCAACGAGATCGGCGTCGTGGAGTACCCCGACGGCGGCCGCTACGCCGTCGCCGTCTTCACCCGCTCCCGCAGCACCGCCGCCACCCTCCCCCGCGCCGACGCCGTCATCGGCACCACCGCCCGCCTCGCCATCCACTCCCTCCGCACCCACACGGGCTGACCCCGTCAGGGCGGGGGCTACGGCGGGGCGTTAGAGGAGGACCAGGGCGAGCACGCAGGCGGACAGGGCGGGGAGGGGGCGCTAGAGGAGGACCAGGGCGAGGACCGAGGCGGGCAGGGCGATCGCGGCGACGAGCGCGCCGTGCGCGGCGAAGCGGCCGATCGGGACCGCGAGGTCGAAGCGGCGGCACCACTCGAACCACAGGAGGGTCGCCAGCGAGGCCCAGGGGGTGATCAGGGGACCCACATTGGTCCCGATGAGCAGCGCGAGCAACTGGTCGTCATTGCCGAGGGGTACGGCACTTTCTCCCGCGGTGTAAGCGGGCAGGTTGTTAATGGCGTTGGACAGGCCAGCACCGACTGCCGCCGCGCGCAGCGCGCCGCCGAGGCCGTCGTCGGCGCCGATCAGCGCGGTCATGACGGCGTCGAGCCCGTACTCGACGAGGACCGGCACCACGAGGAACAGCCCCGTGACGAACACGAGAAGCTGCCAGGGCACCAGGGCGGGACGCAGCGCCGAGGGGTCGCGCCACAGGAACACCGCGGCGAGCGCGAGCGCCGCCCCGCCCGCCGCCCACTCGACGTGCACGCCAGCGAGCACCGCGACCACGAAACCCAGGCAGGCCGCGGCGGCCGCGCCGCACAGGAGCCTGTCCCGGACTGCCTCGGGCTCGGGCGGCGTGTAGGACTCCGCGCCGCGCGCCCCGCGCCGCCAGTACAGCGCCCACAGCGCGGCCATCGTGACCGCGATCGCGACGAGCTGGGCGGCCCACATCCGGGCCGCGAAGTCGCGCGGCGCGAGCGCGACCCGGTCGGCGGCGAGCAGGTTCGTCAGGTTGGAGACCGGCAGCAGCAGGCTCGCGGTGTTGGCGAGCCAGACCGTCGTCATCGCCAGCGGCAGCGCGGCGATTCCGGAACGCGCGGCCAGCGCGAGCATGACCGGCGTGAGCAGGACCGCCGTCGTGTCGAGGTTGAGGAAGATCGTGGTGAGCGAGGCGAAAGCCGTGCACAACAGGAAAAGCGCCCAGTAAACGCCGCGTCCGGCGATCGCGATCCGCGCGGCGACGACGTCGAAGAACTGCGCGGTCTTGGTCAGCTCCACGAGCACGATCACCGCGACGAGGAACACCAGCAGCGGCGCGATCCTGCGCAGGTTCTCTTCCGCGAGCTCCGACGGCAGGATTCCGGTGACGACGAAGCCGATCCCGGCCGCGAGCAGCCCGAAGCGGATCAGGTCGAGGACGGCGACACGGCCGACAAGGCTGCGGACGCTCATGATGCGACGACGGCCCTCCCTGTGCTGCCCCGCTGCCCCGTCATGATCCCTTGAAGGACCGCGTAACTCAACGGCGGAAATCTCCCCCGGGCCCGATTCCGCCTCCCACCTCACAAAAGTCCGTCCGAAAAGGCGGAATATGCCCGGGGGAACAGGGCCGGAGAGCTGATCGGGGATTCTCAACGCCGCGTGATCCCGTGATACTGACGGGATGACGGGGCAGCGGACTGACGTCTTCGTTTCCTATTCGCCCGCCGACGAGCGCTGGGCCGCGTGGATCGCCTGGGAGCTGGAGGCCGCGGGGTACCGGACGATGATGCAGGCGTGGGACTTCGTCCCGGGCAGCAACTTCATCGACTTCATGGACCGCGGCGTCAGCGAGGCGCGCGTCGTCGTCGCCGTCCTGTCGCGCAACTACCTGCGCTCGCGTTACGGGCGGATGGAGTGGCAGGCGGCGATCCGCGCCTCGCCGGACGACCCGTCGGCCAAGCTCATCACGGTCCGGCTCGAGGACTGCGAGCTCGAAGGGCTGCTCGCGACCATCACCTACGTCGACCTCGTGGGCGTCCCCGACGAGGAGACCGCGCGCGACCTGCTGCTGACGCGGGTGCGCGAGGCAGTCGAGGGGCGCGCCAAGCCCGCCGAGCGGCCCGCGTCGCCGTTCGCGCCGGTGCCCGCCGAGCCGCTGCCGACGGGCGGCAGGCCCGCAAGGCGCTCGCCCTCGGCGCAGCCCGCCTACCCGTCGGGGATCGCCGACGCCGCCGCCGGGCCGGAGCGGGTGACGATCCTCCAGCTCGCCGGGCCGCGCTTCGGGCGGACCCTCGCCGCCGAGCCGTTCGACGCCGCCGAACTCCAGGAACGCGTCGCGGCCGACCTCGCCGAGCTGCGCGCGCGGCCCGACCTCGTGGTGATCACCGGCGACCTCACCGAGTCCGGCAGCCGCCGCGAGTGCGCCGAGGCCGCCACGTTCCTCACCGGCCTGCGCGCCCTGCTCGGCCTCGAGCCGAACCGGATCGTCGTCGTGCCCGGCGTCCGCGACGTCACCAAGGCGGCCTCGCGCTCGTACTTCGAGCTGTGCGACGCCGACGACGTCGCGCCCCAGCCCCCGTACTGGCCCAAGTGGCGGCACTTCGCGGGCCTGTTCGCCGAGCTGTACCGGGGGCTCGACGGCGTCGTGTTCGACAGCGCGCAGCCGTGGACCCTGTTCACCGTGCCCGAGCTGCGCCTCGCCGTCGCGGGCCTGAACTCCACGATGGCGGTCAGCCACCGCGCGGGCGACGACCACGGCCAGATCGGCCACGCCCAGGCCGCCTGGTTCGCCGAACGGCTGCGCGGCCTCGGCGACGGCTGGCTGCGCGTCGGCGTCGTCGCGCACAGCCCCGACCCCGCCTCCCCCGGCCGCGCCCGCGACGCCGACCTCCTCGGCAGGCTCGTCGTGCCCGCGCTCGACCTCGTGCTGCACGGCGGCGCGGACGTCCCCGGCGAGCTGCCGTCCGGCGCGCCCGCGTTCCCCTCCCCCACCCACGGCCGCCTCCAGGTCCTCACCCTCGACGCCTCCGGCATCACCGTGGCGCGGCTCGGCGCGGAACCCGTCAGGATCGAGCGGCCCGGCCTGGTCCGGCGCGAGCCGCCGCCGCCCGCAGTGCCCGCGCCGCGCAGGTCGTCCGACGAGCTGCCGGGCCCCGCCGACGTGCTGCTCGACCAGATCATCGAGGCGTGCGAGACCCGGTTCCCGGGCGCGCGCGTCCGCAGGGTCGCGGGCGAGCCGCCGCACCTGCTGGTGACCCGGATGGAGGACGGCTTCGTCCGGCAGTTCCGGATCGGCGCGCATCCCGGGACCGTCGGCGAGGAGGAGGTCGCGGCGTTCCTGCGGCACGTCCACGCGGGCGGTGACGCACACGGCTCTGAACTCGTCTACCTCGGCGACCCGCCTTCGCGTGCGCTGCGCGAGGACGCCCTACGCCGCGGCGTACGGCTGCGCAGCCTCACCGAGTTCCAAGGGCTGCTCGACCTGTCGGCTTACGTCGCCGGGCAGACCGCGCGCCTGGAGTCCGATCCCCTCTACCCGCCCGACCTGTACGTCCCGCAGCGGTTCCGCGAGCTCGACGGCGGCGACACCACGGCCATTCGTGACGGGCTCGTGGAAGAGATGCTGCACATGCTCGGCGGCGACCACGGGAGGTTCCTGCTGCTGCTCGGCGACTTCGGCAGGGGCAAGACGTTCGCGCTGCGCGAGGTCGCCAGACGCATCCCGGCCGAGCTGCCGTCGCTCATCCCGATCCTCATCGAGCTGCGCGCGCTGGACAAGGCGCAGTCCGTCGAGGCGCTGGTCGCCGCGCACCTCGCCGCGCACGGCGAGGAGCTGATCGACCTGCGCGCGTTCCGTTACATGCTGCGGCAGGGCAGGATCGTGCTGCTCTTCGACGGGTTCGACGAGCTCGTCACCCGCGTCACCTACGACAGGGCGGCCGACCACCTGGAGACCCTGCTCGCGGCCGCCGAGGGCGACGCCAAGATCGTCGTCGCCTCGCGGACCCAGCACTTCAAGTCGCACGCCCAGGTGTTCACCGCGCTGGGCGAGCGCGTCGGGACCGTGCCGAACCGGCGGGTGTGGGGCGTCGAGTCGTTCACCCCGGCACAGATCAGGGCGTTCCTGGTCAACCGGTACCGCGACGAGGCGGCCGCCGACCGTCGGATGGCGCTGCTGCGCGGCGTCGAGGAGCTGCTCGGCCTCGCCCAGAACCCGCGCATGCTCGGGTTCATCGCCGACCTTCCCGAGGAGCGGCTCAGGCTCGTCGCGCAGGCCCGCCGCACGGTCAGCGCCGCGCACCTCTACCAGGAGATCCTCACCTCATGGCTGGCGCACGAGGAACGCCGGATGCGCGGCATCCCCGGCTCCCCCGACGGCCTGTCGCTCGCCGACCTGTGGCTCGCCGCGGGGACCCTCGCGCTGCGGCTGTGGGAGACCGGCGAGGCGCACCTTCGCCTCGACGAGCTCAGCGAGGTCGCCGAGACGCTGACCGGCCTCGCCGACGCCGACATGTCGCCCGGCCAGACCACCCACGCGGTCGGCGCGGGCGGCCTGCTCGTGCGCACCGACGAAGGACTGTTCGGGTTCATCCACAGCTCGGTCCCCGAGTGGCTCGTCGCGCGCCGCATCGCCGACGACCTCGCCGACGGGCTCGACCCCGCGCCGCTCGGCCGCCGCGCCCTGTCCCAGCTCACCGTCGACTTCCTGTGCGACCTCGCCGACCCGTCGGCGTGCCGCCGCTGGACGGCCGCCGTGCTCGCCGATCCCGGCGCGGGCGACGTGCAGCGGGGCAACGCCGTCAAGATCTCCACGCGGCTGCGTACGCCCGCGCGCACGGATCTGCGTGGAGCGAACCTGCAAGGCGAGGACCTGTCTTACCGGGACCTGTCGGAGGTCGACCTCACCGGGGCGGATCTGACCGACGCCCATCTGGTCGGGGCGGACCTCACGCGGGCCGTGCTGCGCGGCGCGACCCTGGCGGGGGCGCGGCTTGACGACGCCCGGTTGACCGGGGCCGACCTCACCGGCGCGGATCTCAGCCGGGCGCGGCTCGTCGGGACCGACCTGCGCGACGCCGTCGTCAGCGGCGGGACCTGGACCAGGGCCGCGCTCATCGGCACCCGGGGCGGCGCGGCCGAGCGGGTCGGGCGGCGCGGCGCGGCGGTCGTGCCGGGCGACCCGGTCGAGGCGCAGTTCGCGCCCGCCGCGATGGGCGTGCCGTTCGGGTTCCACTTCCAGAACAGCCGCCTGCCCGCGCCCGTCTCCTACAGCCCGGACGGCTCGACCGTCGCGTTCGGGGTCGAGGACGGGGCCGTCCTGCTGTGCGACTCGCGGACCGGCCTCCCTCTGCGCACCTTGCGCGGGCACCGGGACCGCGCGTACGCGGTCGTCCACGCGGGCGACGACCTCCTCGTCACCGGCGCGGCGGACGGGACGCTGCGGCTGTGGGACACCGCGACGGGCAGGGAACGCCGCCGCATCGACGTCCACCCCGAGGGGGTGTGGCCGGTCGTCGCCGACGGCCGCAGGCTCGCGGCGGGGGCCGCCGACGGCGTCGTCAGACTGTGGGACCTCACCGTGGAGGACGAGCCCTATCTGACGCTTCCCGGGCACGCCGCTCCCGTCTACACGTGCGCGTTCAGCCCCGACGGGGAGTGGATCGTCACCGGCGACAGCCAGGGGACCGTCCGCGTATGGACCGCGCAAGGCGAACCCGCGCACCGGCTCGAAGGAGAAGGGCCCGTCTACCGGCTGCTGTTCACCGACGAAGGACAGCTCGCCACCTGCGACGCCGTCGGGAAGGTCCGCCTGTGGGACCTGCCTTCCGGGGCCGTCCTCAGGGAGTTCACCGGGCACACCGGACGCGTCTACGCCCTGTGCAGCCGTGGTTCCCTGCTCGTCTCCGGGGACACCGACGGCGGCGTACGCGTCTGGGACCTCTCCGGCCGCAACCCGTCGCGCTCCCTGGGCGGGCACACCGGGGCCATCTACAACGCGCTGCTCGACCCGTCCGGGGAGCTGCTGGCGACGTCCGACAGCGACGGCGCGGTCCTGCTGTGGGACGTCGCCGGGGCCGAAGGGCTGTGGCCCGCCTCGTTCGGCAGGCGCGCCCGCGCGCTGAGCGGCCACCGCGGCGCGGTCTGGCCGCCCGCCTTCCGCCGCGACGGCGCACAGCTGGCCACCGTCTCCAACGACGGGACCGCGCGGCTGTGGGACACCGCGACCGGCGCGTGCCGCCACACCCTGCGCGGCCACGGACGCCGCATCACCACAGTGGCGTTCAGCCCGGACGGCTCGCTCCTTGCCACCGCCGGAAACGACGGCGTCGTCCGGCTCTGGGACCCTTCGACCGGCGCCCCCGCGGGCTCGCCGCTCACCGGCGAGGCCGACCGGCTCACCTCCGTGGTGTTCAGCCCCGACGGCCAGCGGATCGGCACCGCGACCAACGACGGCGGCGTCCAGCTCCGCCAGGCCTCCACCGGCGCGTTCGAGCGCGAGCTGTCGGTCGGCACCGACCACGTGTGGGCGCAGGCGTTCAGCCCGACCGGCGACATCCTCGCCACCGCCAACGACGACGACACGGTGCGGCTCTGGTACCACACCACCGGACGCGAGGTCGGCAACCTCGCCGCCCACCGGGGCCGGGTCCGGTGCATCGACTTCTCCCCCGACGGCGCGCGCGTCGCCACAGGCTGCGACGACAGGCAGGTCCGCATCTGGGACACCGCCACCGGCACGCTCCTGCACACGCTCGAAGGGCACGGCGACCGCGTCTACCAGGTCGCGTACGACCCGTCGGGGAGCATCCTTGCCAGCGCGAGCAACGACGGGACCGCGCGGCTGTGGAACACCGCGACCGGCGCGACCCTGCGCTGCGTGCGCGGCCACACCGGACGGCTGTGGACCGTCGCCTTCTCCCCGGACGGCCGCACCCTCGCCACGGCCGGCGACGACCTCGTCATCCGGCTGTGGGACGCCGCCACCGGCGAGCCCGTCGCCACGCTGGCCGGACACACCCGGCGCGTGTGGTCCGTCGCGTTCTCCCCGGACGGAGGGCTCCTGGCCAGTGGGGGCGACGACGGCACGGTCATCCTGTGGGCGCTCGGGGCCGATCCCGCGCAGGCCGAACGGCGCTGCACCCTGCTCGGGCTCGCCGAAGGGTGGGCGGTCGTCACGCCGGACGGGCGGTACAAGCACAGCGGGGCCGTCACCGGGCAGTTCTGGTGGTCGGTCGGGCTGTGCAGGTTCGAGCCCGGTGAGATGGACGAAAGGCTGCCGTCAGTGCGGCGGCTGCCTGTCGAGGAACCGCTATGAGCTGGTTCGCCGGATTGTCCGGGCAAGGCTGACGCGCGTTCACGGGGAAGGTGTGGCGGGGGCGGCGCACGTGTCCTACGGTGGTCGTCGCCCGCCGTGCCCGGCGGGCGACCGCTCCCCGTGGAGGATCGCCCATGCCCCGCCTCGGCGTCGTGCTGGCCGCCGCCGTCTCCGTGCCCCTGGCGCTCCCGGCGGTCCCCGCCGCGGCCGCGCCCGCCGAGCCCGTCGAGAAGGCGCGCTCCGGCGACGTCACGGTCATCGCGCACCGCGGGGCGTCGGCTTACGCGCCGGAGAACACCGTCGCGGCGATCCGCGAGGCGGGCCGCAGGGGCGCGGACATGATCGAGATCGACGTCCGGCAGACCAAGGACGGCAAGGTCGTCGTCATGCACGACGCGACCCTCACCCGCACCACCGACGCGCGCCGCAAGTTCCCCAAGCGCAAGTCGTGGAAGGTGCGCGACCTCACCCTCGCCCAGATCCGCAAGCTCGACGCCGGGTCATGGTACGGGCGCGCGTTCAAGGGCCAGAAGGTGCCGACGCTCGCCGAGGCGCTGAAGGCCGTCAAGGCGGCCGGTGACGGCGTCGTGATCGAGCTGAAGCAGCCCGAGCTGTACCCGGGCATGACGGCCAAGGTCGTCGCGGCGCTCAAGGCCGACCCGTACTGGCTCAAGGACGGCCGCGCGCTCGTGCAGAGCTTCACCTGGTCGGCGGTCCGCGACGTCAACGACCGGGTCCCGCAGGCGATCAGGACCGGCGTGCTCGGCCGCCCGAACTTCGCCGAGATGCTGCGCGCCCGCTTCTACGCCGACGTCCTGCACATCCCGCGCGGCTCGGCCGGCGCGGCCTACGTCGCCCAGGCGCACAACGCCATGTACCGCGTCTACGCCTACACCGCCAACGACGCCGCCACCGCGCGCCGCCTCATGGACTCCGGCGTCGACGGCATCACCACCGACCGCCCCGACGTCCTGCGCGCCCTCCTGGACGCCTGACCGCGTCCTACAGGGTCGCCCAGAGTTCGTCCACGCGGGCGTGCAGGTCTTCGAGGGTGCCCGAGTTGTCGATGACGTGGTCGGCGATGGCGCGGCGCTGTTCGCGGGTGGCCTGGGCGGCGATGCGGGCGCGGGCGGCCTCCTCGGTCATGCCGCGCCGCTGCGTCAGCCGCTCGATCTGGAGCTCCTCGGGGACGTCGACCACGATGACGACGTCGTACAGGGGCTTCAGGCCGTTCTCGGCGAGCAGCGGGACGTCGTAGACGACGACCGCGTCGTCCGGCGCTGCCTCAAGGAGCTCCTGGCCGCGCGCGCCGATCAGCGGGTGGGTGATCGCGTTCAGCGCCTTCAGCTTGGCCGCGTCGGCGAACACGATCGCGCCCAGCGCCTCGCGGTCGAGCGCGCCGTCGGGCAGCAGGACGCCGTCGCCGAACTCCGCGACGATCGCCGCGAGGCCCGGCGTGCCGGGCTCGACCACCTCGCGGGCCAGGGCGTCGGAGTCGATGAGCACCGCGCCGTGCTGCACGAGGCGGCGCGACACCTCGCTCTTGCCCATTCCGATGCCACCGGTCAGGCCGACGCGCAGTCGCGGCATGGTCTCCTCGTTTCCTTCGGGGCGGGTCACGCCGGCGTGACGGTCTCGGCGTGCTCGGACAGCGGCTTGCGCAGATGGACGTGGACGAGGTGGTCCGACACCCGCTCACGGCGGTACTCGACGTACCCGAGCCGCCGGTACAGCCGGAGGTTCCCCGCCGACAGGTGCCCGGTGAACAGCACGAGCGACGTCACAAGGCCGCGCATCTCGTCTTCGACCGCGCGCAGCAGGGCGGTGCCGATGCCCCTGCCCTGCATGTCGGGCGCGACCACGAGGCGGCTCACCAGGCAGGTGCGGCCCTGGACGGCGGTGCGGACCGCGCCGACCATCCTGCCGTCCTCGACCGCCTTCAGCACGACGGCGGCGGTGTCCAGCAGGGCGACGACCCGATCGAGCGGCTCGACCAGCGGGGCGATGAACGCGTCGCCGTACGCCTGCGCCTCGGTGACGTAGGCGGCGCGCTGGAGCGTCAGCAGCTCGCCCGCGTCCGCCGCCTCGGCCCTGCCGATCATCAGCCCACCTTCGCGGTGACGGCGATCAGGCCGCCGTCGTCGACCGACGTCTGGCCGAACACCACGTCGTCGGTGCCGAACACGTTCTGGGTGACGCCCTGCGCGAGCGTCCCCGGCGCGCGGCGCAGGCCCGCGGAGGTGAGGACGCTGATCTCCTCGGCGTCGGCGGCGGTGCCGAGGTCGCCGGTGACGATCGTGCGCGGCGCGCCGCTCCACGCCTTCACCAGCGCCGACATCTCCGCCGCGCGGGCGTCGTCCGCGTCGTCGCCGGGGGCCAGGCGGGTGGTCCAGACGTCGATGGTCCGGTCGCCCTCGCCGATCCGCGCCCACACGTAGCCGCGCACCTCGTCGCCGTTGAACACCCGTGCCGTGCCCGTCGACTTGACCGGGAGGGAGGTGAGGATCGCGTTGCCGTACTGGGAGTCGGCTGCCGGGCCCCACACCAGGGTCATCCCCAGGCGCTGCGACAGCCAGACGCCGAGGTCGGCGGTGCCCGAGGCGGTCGCGCCCCTGCCGACGTCCTGGAGCGTGACGACGTCGGCGTCACGGGCCTCCACGAGCGCGGCGATCCGTTCGGGGTCGAGCCTTCCGCCGTGCATCGCCTGGTCGATGTTGAGCGACACCACGCGCACCTCGTCGGCGATCGCGCCGGACGCGGGGACGGCCGCCGCCCTGCCGAACACGAACGGCGGGATGAGCAGCAGCAGACACGCCCCCAGGGCCGTCAGCGCGCGCTGGGGGGCGCGGGCGGGCAGCGGGCCGCCGCGCGCGGCCGCGATCGCCGCGAGCAGGCCGAGCAGGATGCCCGCGATGCCGCTCAGCGCGTTGTTGGGGAACGGCAGCGGGTGTTCGGGGTTCAGCGTGTACGGGACGAGGATCGCCACGAGCGCCAGGCCGCCGAGGGCCGCGCCGAGGTCCACCCGCCAGATCGGGCCGCCGGTCCCGGCGAGCCGCAGCGGCGCGCGGCACGCGACCGCGAGCAGCCAGGCCGCGAGGAGCTGGGCGGGCACGACCGCGATCACCACGACCTTGCCGTCGAGCGCGTAGGTCCCGGCGACCGCGCCCGCGCACACCCCGAGCAGGGTGCCGCCCAGGACGCCGACGCCGCCCGGCACCGCGCGCACCGCGAGGCCGGACGCCAGGAACGCCAGCGCGAGCGCGTGGCCCGCCCAGACGACGTAGCAGGCGGTGGTCAGCGACAGCCAGCCCGACGACGCCACGAACGCCGGATTCGACAGCACAAGGACCTGGAGGGCGATGAACGGGCCGAGCGCGGCCGCGCCGAGCGCGTCACGCCAGCTGATCCCGGGGAACGGGACGGCGGGCGAGGACATCTCCCTGGCCAGCGCCGCGATCCCGACGGCCACCACGACCAGGCAGACCGCCCAGGGGCCGATCCCGTCGCGCCACACCCCGTCCCAGGTGCCGAACAACATCCTGACGCTGGTGTCGAAGGCGAGCCCGGCCGTCGCGGCGATGGAGAAGCCGACGCCCGACAGGCCGCGTGAGCTCTCGTACAGGGCGGGCAGGGCCAGCAGCCCGAACGCGGTGCCGACCACCGCGAGGTTCAGCACCGGACCCGTCCCCTGCGCCACGACCCGCGTGAGCAGCAGCCCGCCGACGCCGATCACCACGAGCCAGCGCGGACCGCGCAGCGCCCGGATCGCCGGGGCGAGGAACGCCGCCGCGGCGGCGAGCAGCCCGAAACCGAGCGCGCCGCCGACGGACGTGTTGGAGAACGCGGGGAGGCTGTAGCGGAGCGTCTCGGCGAACACCGCGACGGTGACCGCGATCAGCGTCAGCCGCGCGACCCCCCGGGGAACGATCGAGGGCCCTGCCGGTGGTCCGGCAGGGCCCTCGAACTCGGTGCCTTTGTCAGTCGTGACCACCTGAAGATGGTAGCGGCTGAACGGGACGGCTCATCCGGCGATGGGATGAGTTACCCCCAAAACGGTGCTTACTGGTTGCCGGACAGCTTCTCGCGAAGCGCGGCCAGGGCCTCGTCCGTCGCCAGGGCGCCGCCCGTGGCCTCCTCGCCACCACCGCTGTAGGAGGTGGTGCCGCTCTCGCCGCCCGCTGCCTCGGCGTCGGCCTTGCGGGCCTCGTCGATCTGCTTGCGGTGCGCCTCGAACCGGGACCTGGCCTCGGCGTACTGCCGCTCCCAGGTCTCGCGCTGGGCGTCGTAGCCCTCGAGCCACTCGCCGGTGTCGGCGTCGAAGCCCTCGGGGTACTTGTAGTTGCCCTCGGCGTCGTACTCGGCCGGCATGCCGTACAGGGTCGGGTCGAAGTCCTCTTCGGTGACCTCGACGGCGCCCTCGTTCGCCTGCTTCAGCGAGAGGCTGATGCGACGGCGGTCGAGGTCGATGTCGATGATCTTGACGAAGATCTCGTCGCCGACCTGGACGACCTGCTCGGGGATCTCCACGTGGCGCTCGGCCAGCTCGGAGATGTGGACCAGGCCCTCGATGCCCTCCTCGACGCGGACGAACGCGCCGAACGGGACGAGCTTGGTGACGCGGCCGGGAACGACCTGGCCGATCTGGTGGGTCCGGGCGAACTGCTGCCACGGGTCTTCCTGGGTCGCCTTCAGCGACAGGGAGACGCGCTCGCGCTCCATGTCGACGTCCAGGACCTCGACCGTGACCTCCTGGCCGACCTCGACGACCTCGGACGGGTGGTCGATGTGCTTCCAGGACAGCTCCGAGACGTGCACCAGGCCGTCGACGCCGCCGAGGTCCACGAACGCACCGAAGTTGACGATCGAGGACACGACGCCCTTACGGACCTGGCCCTTCTGGAGGGTGTTGAGGAAGGTCTGGCGGACCTCGGACTGGGTCTGCTCGAGCCAGGCACGGCGGGACAGGACCACGTTGTTGCGGTTCTTGTCCAGCTCGATGATCTTGGCCTCGAGCTCCTTGCCGACGTACGGCTGAAGGTCGCGGACGCGGCGCATCTCGACCAGGGACGCCGGGAGGAAGCCGCGCAGGCCGATGTCAAGGATGAGACCACCCTTGACGACCTCGATGACCGTACCGGTGACGATGCCGTCCTCGTCCTTGATCTTCTCGATCGTGCCCCAGGCGCGCTCGTACTGGGCGCGCTTCTTGGACAGGATCAGGCGACCCTCCTTGTCCTCCTTCTGGAGGACCAGGGCCTCGACCTCGTCGCCGACGGAAACGACCTCGTTGGGGTCGACGTCGTGCTTGATCGAGAGTTCCCGGGAAGGGATCACGCCCTCGGTCTTGTAACCGATGTCGAGCAAGACCTCGTCTCGGTCGACCTTGACGACGGTGCCTTCGACGATGTCGCCGTCATTGAAGTATTTGATGGTCAGGTCGATCGCGGCGAGGAAGTCCTCCGCCGAACCGATGTCGTTGACCGCTACCTGCGGGGTGGTCGAGGTGGCTTCGGTGCTGCTCGTCATGTGTGGACTGGCTCCGGGTACGGACATGAGTCGATTTATGAAGCGCGAGGGCCCATTTCGTCCCTGCCCAAGACCGGAGATGAGGGGCTGAACCCCCCGAGATGACCGATGTCGACCAGATCGAGCGTGCGCCTGCTCCGTCCGAGGCGCCGCAGGCCCACAGCGCAGCGATCAGCATATGAGATGGCAGTGCCCCAGGTCAATCCGAGCATCCGGGGGGAGATCTACCCGGGGATGTCGGCGGGCTGGTAGAAGCGGCCCTGGGCCGCCCAGTCGGGGGCGAGATCACCGATCACCGACGACGGAGCCGTCACGGTGTTCTTGTCGCCGTCGGAGGTGAACCTCTGGTCGGGGTTCTTTTCCAGCCACTCAAGCCAGGCGGTCGAGCAGAACTTGTCGCATCCGTCCTCCTTGATTTTATCCTCCGACCGGATGCGGGAGATACGGGTGGGGTCGAAATCCTTGGCGAAGACCGACACCGACGGGTTCCACCCGGCCAGGAAGATGCCCTTGAACTCCCAGGTCGAACCTTTGGCGACGAACGCGTTGTCCTTGGCCTTCGAGCGCGGAGGGTTGCCGAACGGATACGCGAACGTGACCGAGCGCGACCCGGAGATCTTCTCCACGACCGACTCGTTCTTCGCGATCTCCGCCTCGACGTTCTTACGCGACATACCGGCGAGGTTCGGGTGCGTCTGGGTGTGGTTGCCGATCTCGAACCCGTGCTGGACGAGCCACGCGACGCCCGGGTTGGCCTCCTCGCCGAGCTGGAACGGGTCCTTGTTGACGTAGAACGTCGCGACGGGCCGGAACGTCGGGTAGCGGGACGCGACGTCGAACAGGACGCCGACCGCCGTCTCCGGGACGGGGTTACCCGAGGCGTCGAGGGCGAACTGGGTCGGGTTGCCGTCGTCGAACGTCAGCACGACGGGGTGGGACCCGGCCGGGATGTCGATGTTCCCGCGCACGAAGTCGGCGGCGGTGATCGGCACGTAGTTCGCCTTGGCCAGGGACTCCAGCTCCTTGCGCAGCTCGTCCGGCGTGCGGTCGATCGAGGAGAACGGCTTCTTGATGATCCGGTGGTACATGATCACCGGAACCTGGCCGAGCTCGTTGGCCTTGGCCGCGGCGGCCGCCGCGGTGGCGGGCTGCGGCGGAGGCGGCGTCGTCTTGGTGGGCGTCGGCTTGGCCGTCGGCGTCGCGGTGTGGCCCGCGGGCTCGGCCGCGGCCCCCGCCTTTGACGGCTTGGCGACGACCTCGTCGGCGTCCTGCTCCTGCGGCGCGAGCAGAAGACCGAACAACAGCGCTGCGCCGAGCACGAGCACGGCGAACTTGTGAAGGGTGGGCACGGGCTCTCCGGGAGAAACGGGAGCCCCCAGCCTAGAGCGGAGCAACCCTCCCCGTCCCGCATCCCACCCCCGTGTCTACCTTCACTGAAGTGTTGGGGAGGGGCGTCACGCACGGCGGGTTGGGGAGGGGGTTAGAGGGGGGCGATGAGGCCCGCGGTGGAGAGGGCCAGGAGGGCGGGGGCGGCGAGGCCGGCGAGGAGGCCGGTGAGGGTGGCCATGCCGCAGGCGAGGCGCTTACGGGCCATCAGGGCGGCGGAGGCGAGGGCCAGCGCGACGACGGCCCAGCGCAGCCAGGGCCGCACGCCGGGCGCGTCGCCGAACGCGACGAACACGACGGCGGCGGTGCCGACCGCGCAGACGGCGAGGACGGCGGGCCAGGGGCGTCCGGCGCGGCCCATGAGCGCCGCGCCGATCCCGGCGAGCGCGGCGACGCCCGGCCCGAGCAGCGCGACCGCCGACGAGTCCGCACCGGGCCCCGGCGGCACGCCGACGGAAACCTCCTGGCCGGGCTCAAGGAAGACGAGGCCCGAGGACCCGGTGCCGGGCACGAGCGCGAAGGCCGTGGCGGCGATCGCCGTCCAGGCCCCCCAGAGCAGCAGCGCCACCGTGCGCGCGCGGTCACCGCGCACGATCACCAGCCCCGCGACGAGCGAAACGAGCGCGAAGGGCAGCAGCGACGCGAACGGCCCGCCCGGCACATCCGCGAACGACTCGGCGACCCCGACCGCACGCCCGGCGCCCTGCGCCGGCCCGCCCTCCCGCCCCCAGACCCCGGACGCCGTGTACCCCCACGGCCCACTCCACAGCACCGCCCCACCCCCGACCCCGAGCACAAGCCCCCCACCAACACGCCCCACAACCCGGCCGTGCCAGACCGACCGGGCGGACTGAGCATGCCCGGCGGGCCGAGCGGCCTGAGCGGGCGGGGTGAGGGTGTGGGCCGCGAGGATGAGGAGGAGCAGGGCGAGGGCGTCGGAGGATGCGGCGAGGCCCACTCCGACTGGGCTCAGCGCGAGGGCGAGCGCCGCGAGCGCTCCGGCGCCGTGTCCGAACAGGCGCGTGACCGCCGCGTACAGCGCGAAGACCGCGCCGCCCGCCGCGACCGCGCCGACCAGGGCGTACGGGTGCGGGTCGGCCCCGGTCCCCGCGAAGTACAGCAGCGCGGTGAGCGCGGTGAGCGCCCACACCACCGGGCGCGCCCACGCCGGGTCCTCCGGCCCGCCGAACAGAATGCTCCTGATCGTGCGCATAAATGCGAGATTGACATGCGATAACGCCCCCCGCCAGTGCGGGCGGAGGGCGTTACCGGGGATTTCAGTCGGCCGAAAGCTCGTACAGCGAGCCGTCGCCCACCTCCTCCACAGGGGTCGCGTTCTCCTGAACCCAGGAGTCCACCTCCCCCGCACCGCCCCGGGACCCCCCGACGACGATGTACTTCAGCTTCCCGTCGGCGACGAGTTCCTTGAGCCGCTCGACCGTCATCGCCCGATCCGACCCGGTGAACCCGCCCATCGAAATGACCGGCTCCCCCGTACTCAGAATCAATGACGCGGCGGTCTGCGCATCACTCACCGCCACAAGCCAGGTCGCCTCCCCCTGGTTCTCCTTCAGATACGCGACGGTCTCCTCATCAAGCCCCCCGCGCCCGCCGAAGCCCCCACCGGGCCCACCCCCACCCCCCGGAGCACCCTGCCCCCAAGAACCCTGCCCCTGAGAGTCTTGGGGCTGAGTGTCTTGGGGTTGGGAGGTTGAGGACGGGGGTTGGGCGTCGGGCATGCCGGAGGGGGGCTGGCCGCCGCCTGGGAAGCCGTTGCCGCCGCCGTCGGGGAAGCTTCCGCTGCCGGGGCGGCCCATGCCGCCGGGGCCCGAGGAGGAGGCGGGGCCCGCTGTGGGGTTTGTGCCGTTGACGGGGGTGGTGGCGGCGGAGGCCGCGTAGGCGGCGGGGCCCGCGAGGCCCGTGACCAGGGCGGCGGTGAGCGCGAGGGCTGTGAGAGTCCGGCCGGCGCGGGGGCCGTAGGCGACGATGAGCAGGGTGAGGACTGCGGCGAAGGAGGCTGCGGCCACGGTCCAGGCGAGCCATGGGTGCCAGTCGGGAGTGCGGCGCAGCACCTCGAAGGCCCATATGCCGGTGAGGGCGGCGGTCACGGGCAGGACCCAGCCCAACGCGCGGGGGGCGCGCCACAGGAGCGCGCCGCACGCGCCCGCCAGGGCGGCGACGGCGGGGGCCATGGCCGTCGTGTAGTAGGGGTGGAAGGTGCCTTCGGCGAAGCTGAAGACCGCGTAGTGCAGGAGCAGCCAGCCTCCCCAGAGCACGAGGAGCGCGCGGGCCGGGTCGGTGCGGCGGGCGCGTCCGACGAGGACGAGCGCGGCGAGGGTGAGGAGCGCGGCGGCGGGGAGCAGCCAGGAGATCTGGCCGGCCATCGTCTCGTTGAACAGGCGGCCCGCCCCGGACGCGCCGCCGAAGCTCGCGCCCCCGCCGCCGCCCATACTGCCGCCCCCGCCACCCGTGCTGCCGGGGCCGTCGGCGCCGAAGATGCGGCCCAGGCCGTTGTAGCCGATCACCAGGTCCCAGACCGTGTTGTCGGTGCTGCCGCCGATGTAGGGGCGGGCGTCGGCGGGGAACAGGGCGACGACGCCCATCCACCAGCCGCTCGCGGCGACGAGCGCGACCCCCGCGAGGAGCAGGTTCTTGATCCGCCTCCCGAGCGTGACGTCGGCGAGCGCGAGGTACGCCAGGGCGAACGCGGGCAGCGGCACGTACCCCTGGAGCATCTTGGTGTTGAACGCGCACCCGACGAGCGCCGCGCATCCCAGCAGCGGAAGCAGCTTCCCGTTGGCGATGGCGCGCTGGCAGCACCAGGCCGCGCCGACGAGCAGCAGCACCAGGAGCGTGTCGGGGTTGTTGTCGCGGTTGATCGCCACGGTGATCGGCGTCAGCGCGAACACCAGCGCCGCGACGCTCGCCCCGGCGGCCGCGCGAGCAGCGCCGAGCCGTCCGACCAGGCCGCGCCGCACCGACGAGTACAGGATGCCGACGGCGGCGACGCCCATGAGCGCCTGCGGCAGCAGCATGCTCCACGACGAGTACCCGAAGATCCGCGCCGACAGCCCCATCACCCACAGCGCGAACGGCGGCTTGTCGACGGTGATGAACGCGCCCGCGTCCAGCGCCCCGAAGAACCACGCCTTCCAGCTCTGCGCGCCGGAGTACACGGCGGCCGCGTAGTACGTGTTGGCGTCCCCGGACGCCGCGAGGTTCCACCCGTACAGCCCACCCGCCAGCAGCAGCACAGCCCAAAGGACGGGACGGGCCCACCGGGGCTCGTCGGCCTTGCCGAGGAACACGCGCGCTATCAGGGAACGCTCCTTAACAGGGGACACGTGACCCACGGGAATCTCAAGAACGGTGCTCATGACGCCGCCTCCCGCCGAACACCCGGACGGAACACCCACACCCGAAGCAGCAGGAACCGGACGAGGGTCGCGAGCCCGTTGGCCACCACGACGACCCCGACCTCGACCCCCCGCGTGGGCGCGTCCACGATCAGATGCAGCAGCGCGAGCCCCCCGGTCGACAACCCGAGCCCGACGAGGAACGCGATCCCGCCCTGCGCCTGATGCCGCAACGCCCCCGACGTCCCCGTCACGCCGAACGTGAACCTCCGGTTCGCCGCCGTGTTGGCCACCGCCGTCAGCAGCAGGCTCAAGGCGTTCGCCACAAGCGGCGACATCACCAGACGGAACAGAACATAAAGAACAAGCTGCGCGATCGTGCTCAGCACCCCGACGATCGCGAACCGGGGAAGCTGCCGGGCCATCCCGCGCGGCAGCTCCCGCGAGAGCGACGTCTCCCCGAACCGCCCGCGCGCTATCCGGCGCGCGACCCTTGCCATGCCCCTGAGGTCGTCAAGGGCGGTCTGCTTGACGTCGACGCGGCTGTCCGGATCGTCCACCCAGTCCACCGGGACCTCGTGGATGCGCAGCCCGGTCCGTTCGGCGAGCAGCAGCAGTTCGGTGTCGAAGAACCACGCGTCGTCCTCGACCTGCGGCAGCAGCGCCTGGACGACCTGGGTCCTGGCCGCCTTGAACCCGCACTGCGCGTCGGAGAAGCGGGCGGCGAGCGTGGTGCGCAGCAGCAGGTTGTAGCAGCGCGAGATGACCTCGCGCTTCGCCCCCCGCACGACGGTCGAGCCCCGGTCGAGCCGGCTGCCGATCGCGAGGTCGGAGTGGCCGGACAGCAGCGGGGCGACGAGCGGGAGGAACCCGTCGAGATCGGTCGAGAGGTCGACGTCCATGTAGGCGACGACGTCGGCGTCGCTGGCCCCCCACACGTGCCGCAGCGCGAGGCCCCGGCCCTTGCGGTCGAGCCGCACCGCGCGGACCCTGGGCAGCTCGGCGGCGAGCCGCGCGGCCACCTCGGACGTCCGGTCGGCGCTCGCGTTGTCGGCGACGGTGATGCGGAAGCCGTAAGGGAAGTTCTCGAACAGGTAGGCGTGCAGACGGCGGACGCTGGCCTCCAGGACGTGCTCCTCGTTGTGCACGGGGATGACGACCTCGACAAGCTTCTCCAGCCGACGCGTCGCGGGCGGGGCCGCCCTGCCGCCTTCGGGGAGGTCGATGGTTGCGCTCATGCCACCGAAGATGCCGACCCGCCCTGGGAGGCCCCTGACGTGCGGCTTAACTGCGGATGAGAGTCCCCGGGAGGCTGAGCCGCGCGACGGTTCCGCCGCCGGGCGCGGCGGTCAGCGAGACGTCGCCGCCCGCCTCCCTGGCGACCTGCGCGACGATCGCGAGCCCGAGCCCCGACCCGGGGAGGCTGCGCGCGGACGGCGACCGCCAGAACCGCTCGAACACATACGGCAGGTCCTCTTCGGACACCCCCGGCCCGTGGTCGCGCACCAGCAGCACCCCGTCGTTGAGCGTCACCTCGACGGTCCCGGCCGGCGGGCTGAACTTGACGGCGTTGTCGCACAGGTTCACCACCGCGCGCTCAAGGCTGTCGGGGTCCCCCTCGACCCACCAGGGCTTGAGGTCGGCCGTGACGGTCAGCCCGTGGCCGCGCAGCCGCGCCCGCTCGACCGCGCGCTCGACGACCTCGTGGAAGGCGACCTCGGTGTGCTGCCGTGGTTTGGCGGCGGGGCTGCCGAGCTGGAGCAGGTCGCCGATCAGCGACGTCAGCTCGCGCATCTGGGCGCGGACGCTGTCCAGCAGCCTCGTCTTGGTCTCCGGCGGCAGGTCGCGGCCGGTCTCCTGGCTGCGGATCAGCAGGTCGATGTTGGTGCGCATGCTGGTCAGCGGGGTGCGCAGCTCGTGTCCGGCGTCGGCGATGAGGTTGCGCTGGCGTTCCTGGGACGCGGCCAGCGCGGCCGTCATCGTGTTGAAGGAGCGGCCGAGGCGCGCGATCTCGTCGGTGCCCTCCTCGGGGATGCGCACCGACAGGTCCTCGGTCCGCGCGACCTCCTCGACGGCGTCGGTCAGCCGGTCGACCGGCTTCAGCGACGCCCGCGCGATCACCAGCCCCGCGATGGCCGACCCGACGATCCCGCACGCCGACACCAGCAGCAGGGTCAGCGCGAGTTCGCGCAGCGGCTCGGTGACCTGCTGGAGCGGCAGCGCGGTCATGACGGTGATCCGGTAGCCGTCCGCGTTCAGATAACGGGCGGAGGTGATGATCCGGACGTTCACCCGCTCACCGTCGGCGTCGGTGCCCGAGCCGTTGTAGAGCACCTGCTCGCGTTCCCCGCGCACCACCGACAGGTCGGCCTCGCTGACGGGCATCTTGCCGCCGTTGCGCATCGTGCAGACCTGGCCGTTGTCGAGCACGACCTGTTGCAGCCGCCCGTTCGGCGGACGGAACCCGAACGGGCTGTCGTCGGTGTCGGAGATCGGCTCTGACGTGCACGACTGCACCGCGATCGCGATCTCGCGCGGCGTCCAGTCGCCCTCCCTGCCGCCCGGCCCCTCGGCCTGGGCGTGCAGCTGACGGTCGAGCTGCCCGTACAGCGCGTCGCGCACGAGGAACCAACTGGCGACCGCGCACGCCGCGACGGCGACGGCCACGGCGGCCGACGCGAGCAGCGTGATCCGCCCACGCAGCGGAAGCCGCCTCATGCGCCCGGACGCAGCACGTAACCGACGCCGCGTACGGTGTGCACAAGGCGCGGCATCCCGCCGACCTCGGTCTTGCGGCGCAGGTACATGACGTACACGTCGAGGGAGTTGGACGCGGGTTCGAAGTCGAATCCCCAGACCGTCTCGAGGATCTGCTCGCGGGTGAGCACCTGGCGCGGGTGGGTCATGAACATCTCGAGAAGCATGTACTCGGTACGGGTCAGCTCAAGCGCGCGGCCGTCGCGGGTGACCTCGCGGGTGAGGGTGTTCATGCGCAGGCCCGCGAACTCAAGGACCTCGTCGGCCTCGGCGTCGGCGGCGCGCGGCGCGCCCGTCATGGCGCTGCGGCGCAGCAGGGCGCGCACCCGGGCGAGGAGTTCGTCGAGTTCGAACGGCTTCACGAGGTAGTCGTCGGCTCCGGCGTCGAGTCCGGTGACGCGGTCGCCGACCATGTCGCGCGCGGTCAGCATCAGCACGGGGGTGGCGTCGCCGCCGGTGCGCAGGCGGCGGCACGCGGTCAGGCCGTCCATGCGGGGCATGAGGACGTCGAGGACGAGGAGGTCGGGGCTGAGCTTTTCGGCCTGTTCGAGCGCCTCGACGCCGTCGCCTGCCTCGCTCACCTGGTAGCCCTCGAAGATCAGGCTGTTGGCGAGCGACTCGCGGACCGCTGGCTCGTCGTCCACGACGAGGATGTGGGCGCGGGGCTCGTCCGGAGTAGTCATGCACTCAACGTAGCCATCGGCGGCCCGTGCTCCGTGGAGCGGCGGGGCGTTCTCAGCGCACTCTCACCGATTTCTCAGGCTCAGCGGGGCGACCCGGGCCACGGGCCGAGCGGGCGCGCCCAGACGCGTTCGATCGCGAAGCGCGTGTCGTAGACGCGGAAGCCGCGCGCCCGGTAGTTCGGCAGCGCGGCGGGGCCGTCGAGGGAGCAGGTGTGCAGCCAGACCCGCGACGTCTTGGGCAGGTCGTGCCGCTCGTCGAGCGTCCAGGCCCGCCGGACGGCCTCGGTGAGCAGGTGCCCGCCGAAGCCCTTGCCGGTGAACGCGGGCAGCAGCCCGAAGCAGATGATCTCCACCGACCCGTCGTCGCCGGGGTTGAACTCGGCGTATCCGGCGGGCGTGCCCCGGTCCCAGGCCACCCAGGTCTCCGAGCCGGGACGTTCAAGCCACTGCGCCCACTCGTCGTAGCCCCAGGGCAGCCGGTCGCTCCACTGGTAGTCGCCGCCGACCCCGAAGTACAGGTATCTGCTGAACTCAGGGCTTGGCACCTCGGCCCGGATCACCTCGACCGCGGCGGGCCGTGCCGGAACGAGATCGTCCGGGGACGTCTGCTCCAGGTACCACGTGGTGATCTCGGTCTCGACGGACTTCATGACCACCGATCCTATGCCCAGCTCAGCGGCGATCCCCCGGCAGCGGGCCCTGTCCGGCATATCCGGACTTCGCTAGGATTCGGTGATCATGAGCACGTCGACCCGGCCGCTGCGCAAGGACGCCGCGCGCAACCGTGCGCGGATCCTCGCCGCGGCGCGTGCGCTGTTCGCCGAGCGGGGCCTCGACGTCACCCTCGAGGAGGTCGCGCGGACGGCGGGAGTGGGGATCGGCACCGTCTACCGGCGCTTCCCCGCGCGCGAGGACCTCATCGAGGCGGTGGTCGAGACACAGCACGAGGAGCTGCGCCTGCTCGCCGAGGACGCGCTGGCCGAGCCCGATCCGTGGACCGGGCTCGAACGGTTCCTCCAGCGCTTCTGCGACGAGCACCTGACCGACAGGGGCCTGCGCCAGCTGATCCTCGCGCCCGGCGACGTCGACCGGCTCGCCGCCGCGCTCGGCGTCTTCGCGCCGCCCGTCGAGCTGCTGCTCGAGCGGGCCAAGCGGGCCGGGGCGGTCCGGGCGGACCTCGGGTTCGGGGACCTGACGCTGCTGCTCATGGCCGTCGCGACGATCGCCGAGCACACGCGGCACATCCCCGGACGGCCCTGGCTGCGCCATCACGCCCTCGTCCTCGAAGGGCTGCGGCCCGCCCCGACGTCGCTGCCCGTCGCGCCCCTTGCCGGACATGAGCTCAACGCGGCGATCCGCGACTGGATCGGCCGCTGAGCCGCTAGTCCATGCCGCGTTTGCCGGGGGTCCAGAACGGCTTGACGTGGATCGAGCGGCGCGCCCAGCCCTTGGCGAGCAGCGCCTTCTTGACGGACTGGCAGGTCTTCGCCTCCCCCGCGAGGTAGGCGTGCGCGTTGTCGGGGGGAAGGTCGAGACCGGCGACGGCTTCGGCGAGCGTCGCCGAGTCGTAGGCGGGGGCCTGTCCTCGGTAGAGCCAGGTGACGTCGCCTTCCAGGGGGAGCCTGTCGTCTGGGCCCGCGACCTCTACGACGCTGTGGCAGGGAACGCCGGGGGACGCGTCCGCGACGGCGCGCGTCATCGGCCCGAACGCCCCGAGGGCCGTCTCCTCCCCGACGAAAAGATGCAGACCCGCCTCGGGCCGGACGACGAAGCCGCCCTCCGGCTTGCCGAAGACCACCTCGTCGCCGGCCGAGAGCGCGCGGGCCCAGCCCGCGCCCGGGCCGTCGCCGTGGTCGAGGACCCGCAGGTCGAGGTGGACGCCGTCGTAGTCCCAGACCGAGTAGGTGCGCAGGATGTCGAACGGCTTGCGCAGCCCGGACAGCAGGTCGTTGACGTGCACCCGCACCTGCTGTCCTGGCCGCCACGCGAGGTCGGCGCCCACCCGCAGCCGGATAGCGCGCACCCGCGCCGCCGCGAAGTCGACCTCGGCCACGGTGCCGCGCGCGAAGAGCGCGTCGACGAGTCTTTCGCCAAGGGCCACCGGAACCCTCCCTCTCACCTGAGTCTTAGTAGAGTCATATCTAGATATATCTAGATAGGGAGAACGATAGGTCGCGAGAGATCGGCTCGCAAGGCCCCGGCGACGCCGGTCTTGGCCCGGGCGTAATCTGGGACGCGCACCCCCACCAGCCGTCCCTCCTCGATCACCGTCCGGAAAGCCCCACATGAGCACCTCAAGCGACGCAAGGTTCGTCACCGGCAGCCACGACCTGCCCATCACCCCCGCCCTCGCCGAGTTCTTCCGGCACGGATGGGCCGACACGAACGTGACGGCCGAACCCGTCCCGGCCTCGGCGTACGCGGCCAAGAGGCGGGCCGCTGTCTCGGCGCGCTTCCCCGGGGAGCGGCTGGTGATCCCGTCGGGCGGGCTGAAGGTGCGCAGCAACGACTGCGACTACGCGTTCCGGCCGCACACCGCGTTCGCGCACCTCACGGCCGAGGTCGCCACCGAGGCGGTCCCGGAGGCGGTGCTGGTGCTCGAGCCGACGGCGTCGGGGCACGAGGCGGTGCTGTACACGCACCCGCGCTCACCGCGCGACGACGGGCCGCTCGGCGCGCAGTTCTACCGCGACCGGCGTCACGGCGAGCTGTGGGTGGGTCGCCGCCGCGCGCTTGAGGAGACCGAACAGGCGCTCGGCCTCGCCGCCGCTCCGCTGGAGAGGCTTGAGGCCGCGCTGACGTCAGGACGGGCCCCGGTGCGGGTCGTGCGCGGCGTCGACGAGGCGATCGACGCGCTCGTCCCCCCGCACGCCGACGAGCACGCCGACCATGAGCTGCACGCCGTCCTCGCCGAGCTGCGCCTGGTCAAGGACGAGTACGAGGTCGGCCAGCTCACCGCCGCCGTCGACTTCACCGTCGCGGGGTTCGGCGACGTCGCCGCCGAGCTGCCGTTCGCGCTGCGCCACCCGCGCGGCGAACGCTGGGTCGAGGCGACCTTCAACCGCCGCGCGCGCCTTGAGGGCAACGGCACGGGCTACGAGACCATCGCCGCGGCGGGCGCGCACGCGTGCGTGCTGCACTGGATCCGCAACGACGGCCCGGTCCGCGACGGGGAACTGCTGCTGCTGGACGCCGGCGTCGAAGCCGACTCGTTCTACACCGCCGACATCACCCGCACCCTCCCGGCGAACGGCAGGTTCACCGACGCGCAGCGCCGCGTCTACGACCTCGTGTACGCCGCGCAGGAGGCCGCGATCGCCGCCGTCAAGCCCGGCGCGCGCTTCCGCGACTTCCACAACGCCGCGATGCGCGTCATCGCCGAGGGCCTTGACGACTGGGGCCTGCTGCCCGGCGGCGCGGAGGCCGCACTCGACCCCGAGTCCGGCCTGTACCGCCGCTACACCCTGTGCAGCTCGGGCCACATGCTCGGCATGGACGTCCACGACTGCGCCAAGGCCCGCGCCGAGACCTACCTCGACGGCGTCCTGGAGCCCGGCCACGTCCTCACCGTCGAACCCGGCCTCTACCTCCAGCCCGACGACCTCACCCTCCCCGAGGAGCTGCGCGGCATCGGCGTCCGCATCGAAGACGACCTCGTCGTCACCGAAACCGGCTCCCTAAACCTCTCCGCCTCCCTCCCCCGCCAAGCCGACGAACTCGAAGCCTGGCTGGCAGGCTGACCCACCGCGCCCCGGTCCCGACATTCGGCGGGACCGGGGCGGAAGTGGGGGCGTCGGGCGGGTTGTCGGGATATAAGTAGAAGCGGTGGGTGGGCGAGGTTGCTGGAGGGTGGGGATGTCGGGGGCTGCGGCGTTGGTGGCGGGCGATCCCGGCGAAGTGGGCGGGTACGTCCTCGTGGGACGGCTCGGCGAGGGCGGTCAGGGCGTCGTCTACCTGGGCCGGAGCCCGTCCGGACGGCAGGTCGCGGTGAAGCTCCTGTCAGCGGGCTTCAGCGGCGACGAGGCCGCGCGCGTCCGATTCGTCCGGGAACTCGAGACGGCACGCCGCGTCGCGGACTTCTGCACCGCCCGGGTCATCGCCGCCGACGTGTACGGCGATCGGCCCTACATCGTCAGCGAGTACGTGCGCGGCCGGTCGCTGCACGAGCTCATCCGGGCTGACGGCGTCCGCGCGGGCGCTGACCTGCACCGGCTCGCGATCGGCACGGTGACGGCGCTCGCGGCGATCCACCGAGCCGGGATCGTGCACCGCGACTTCAAACCGCCGAACGTGATCGTCGGCGAGGACGGCCCCCGCGTCATCGACTTCGGCATCGCCAGGGCACTCGACGGCATGGCCACGATGCGCAGCCACACCGTCGGCACGCCCGCCTACATGGCGCCCGAGCAGGTCGCGGGACTGCCGCTCGGGCCCGCCACCGACATGTTCGCCTGGGCCTCGACCCTCGTCTTCGCGGCGACGGGCGCGCCGCCGTTCGGCGCGGACAGCATCCCCGCGGTGCTGCACCGGGTCCTGCACGCCGAACCCGACGTGTCCGCGCTGCCGCCGGAGCTCGCCGGGATCGTCCGCGCCTGCCTGGCCAAAGATCCGGAACTGCGGCCCACGGCGGCGCAGACCCTCATGCGGCTCCTCGGGTATCCGGACACCGCTCCCGAGGCGTCGGCTCCGCGCGTGGAGCGCGTGACGACGACGCTCGAGGTCCCGGCCCCGGACGCCGGACGCGCGACGGGTCCCGGGAGCGGCGTCGTCCTCCGGGGCCGCAAGGCGGTGCTGGTCGGCGCGCTCGCGCGGACCGTCCTTCGGCTGCTGATCGGCGTGGTGATGCTGGCGGGCGCGGTCTCGGGCACCGCGAACAACGCGGACGGCAGCCTTGTCGTCGTCCTTGGCGCGCTCGGCATCTACCTTGTGGTGACCGGCCTCGGCCGTCTCGTCCCCCGGATCAGGGCGGTGCGCGAGCCGTTCGAGCTGCGGGTGGACGGCGACGGCCTCGGGGTGCGCGACAGCGGTCGGCTCACGTTCTACCGCTGGCCGGAGATCGGGCGGGTCGCCGTCCGGCGGACGGTTCCCGGCAAGAAGTGGGCGGTGTGCGTCGCGACGGTCCCCGGCGTCCCCAGCCCGGCGCTCGCCGGTTCCCTTGCGCCGCTGCCGCACGCCGAGCCGAAGACCGGCTGGATCGTCCTCGCGCCAGTCTCGCTGCTCGCGATCAAACGACGGCCCCTTGAGGTTCTGTTGGCCGACCGCTCGGGTCCCCGATGGGGTGGTAACAACTGACGGCGTCGGGTTAGACCAGGAGTTCGCCGATGAGGACTATGACGGCGTTGCCGGTGAGGTGGGCGCGGCCGTTCTCGAGGCGGACGGTGACCTTGCCGGAGCGGGGGGAGACCTGGAGACCGGTGAGGGTGTCGCGGCCCAGGCGTTCTGCCCAGTAGGGGGCGAGCATGCAGTGGGCCGAGCCCGTCACCGGGTCCTCGGGGATGCCGACTGAGGGGGCGAAGAAGCGGGAGACGAAGTCCGCGCCCTCGGCTTCGGCGTCGGCGGGGGCGGTGACGGCGACGCCGCGCGCGTCGATCGTTTCGAGGAGGGCGAAGTCGGGCCGCAGGTTCCGGACGGCCGTCGCGTCGGGGACGACGGCGAGGATGTCGTTCTGGGCGTTGCGCGCGGTGAAGACCGGCTCGACGCCGAGCGCCGCGGCGAGGCCCGCCGGGGGTTCGACACGTTCGGCGGGCACGGCAGGGAAGTCGAGCCGCAGGCCGTCTTCTTCCTGGGCGACGGTCAGCAGGCCGCTCAGCGTGGAGAACTCGATCGTCTGCCACGGCTCGGCGAGGCCCTCGGCGTAGATCGCGCGCGCCGCCGCGAGCGTCGCGTGCCCGCACAGCCGCACCTCGGTCTCGGGCGTGAACCACCGCAGCTCGAACCCCTCGTCGAGCGCCCGGACGAACGCGGTCTCCGAGTGCCGCATCTCCGCCGCCACCGCCTGCATCCACTTCGGCTCGGCGGGCTTCTCCAGCAGACACACCCCCGCCGGGTTCCCCCCGAACGCCCGATCCGTGAACGCGTCAACAACAAAGATCCGCATCCCCCCACCCTGACACACCCACCCCCACCTGCAAGAACCCCCCCACCCACCTCCGGGACGGCGGCGACTTCCTGGGGGCCGGGGGCGTCAGGGGGTGTGGGTGGGGCGGACGCAGCCGCAGGGGGTCTGCCGCCAGACGGTGACGAGGCCGGAGGGGGTGCGGGTCTGGCTGACGTCGTCGGCGAGTCCCCGCACGACGACGAGGCCGCGCCCGCCCTCGGAAAGGGCGGCCAGGTCGAAGCCGGGCGGGCCCGCCCCTTCGGTGAGCGCGGCGAGCGCGGCGAGCTCGTCAAGAACGTGGTCGGGCGTAGCCGGACGCACGGCATCGTCGGCCATCGGATGCCGCACCTCCCCGAGAAGAGCGGACCCCTCATGCCAGAACGTCACGGTCGAGGGCACCGGGGCCTCTCCCCCATGCCGCACGACGTTCCCGAGCAGCTCGCTCACGCACACCATCGCGTCCCCAAGCTGCGCACACCCCGCCAGCACCCTCCGACACCACGCCCGCACCGCCCCCACAGCCCGCGCATCCGCCCGAACGCGCAACCCCACATGCGCTCCCAGCACCGCCGCGACCCGCTCGGCCGTCCCCGCCACATCCGCGACGGGCCACCGCTCCCCCCGCGCCAACACGAACACCGCCCCGCCGACCTCCGGCTCCACCGTCACCCGCTCCACAACCCCACCCCCACCAACGGCGGCCACCCGCAAACAGGGCACCCCCACCCCCACCACCCCCGCCGACACGACGAGATCCCCCCGCCGCACCAACACCACCTCCAGCGCCTCAAGCCCCGCAAGAACACCGACCGCCGCCGGCCGAGAATCACACCCCATGGTCAGAACCTCACTTCCGGTCAGGCCCCGTGCCTTCACTGGCCGGGGTCGTTGTCGTTTGGCGTTTCGCCAAAGGGAAACACCGAAGATCTCGCCGATTTGCCGCAGAGTTACTACTCGCTGTGGCAGTCTGATGCCAGGATGAAGCAACAATGCGTCGTTGGCAACAAGTCAATGGCAATTCGCCAAAATTCGCGGACGGCACGGCTTGGGAGGTTTGAGTATTTATGTCCGTTAGGCCGAGCCCGACCGTCCGCAGCAAACGACTCGCGAGGGAACTGCGGAGACTCCGTGAGCAAGCCGGCCACACCATCGAGCAGGTGTGCGTCATGGCGGACAACGGGTGGTCCGCCAGCACCCTCGCCCGCTGGGAAGTGGGCGACCGGCGCATCCGCCCGGCAGACCTGAAGAGCCTGCTCGCCGTCTACCGGGTGGACGACACGACGGCCGAGGTGCTGCTCACGCTGTCCCGCGAGGCGCGCCAGCGCGGCTGGTGGCAGGCATATGGCGACGTCCTGCCGTCGGAGTACAGCACCTACATCGGCCTGGAGACCGAAGCCAACGTTCTACTGAGCTATCAGCAGCAACTCGTGGCCGGAATCGTCCAGACCGAGAACTACGCCCGAGCCGTCATCAAGGCGACCCGACCTGATGACGATGAGGCGTCGATCGAGCGGCGGGTCACGCTCAGAGTCGACCGCCAGCGCGTCCTCGAAGGCGACGCGCCACTGCGCCCATGGATCATTCTTGACGAGGGAGCCGTTCGTCGGATGGTCGGCGGTCCCGAGGTGATGGCCGAACAGCTCGACCGGCTCGCGGATGTGGCCGATCAGCCGGGAGTTCACATCCAGGTCATGCCCTACAGCGCCGGAGAGCACGCGGCCATGGCGTCATCGTTCGTGGTTCTGGGGTTCGACGACCCAGATCCGGACGTCGTCTACATCGACGCGGGCACAAGCGCGCTGTTCGTGGAAGAACCGGCCGAGGTCTCGGCCTATAGACTGATATTTGACCACTTGAGAGCGTCCGCGCTGTCCCCCATCGAGTCAACACGGCTCCTTCGTGTACTCGCCAGGGAGATGCGCAAGGCCGCGTGAACTAAGGAGAGCCGATGACAGCGGACATCTCCCCTGAATGGCGCAAAAGCACCAGGAGCAGCGGCAACGGTGAGTGCGTCGAGGTCGCGCGCTTCCGCGGCGCGGCCCGAGGCGTCCGAGACTCCAAGAACCCCGGGCAGGGGCACCTGACCGTCACGCGGTCCGCGCTGGCGGCCCTCCTCGCCGGGGTCGCACGATGACCGACATCTCCCCCCAGTGGCGCAAGAGCAGCAGGAGTAGCGGCAACGGTGCGTGCGTCGAGGTCGCGCGCTTTCCCGGCTCGGCCCGAGGCGTGCGGGACAGCAAGAACCCCGCGCAAGGGCACCTGAGCGTCTCGCGGGGTGCGTTGGCGGCTTTTTTGGCTGGTGTTTCCCGGTAGAACGTGAAGGGCGCGCTCCCGTGGGGAGCGCGTCCTTTGGGTTAGGGGGAGGGTGGGAGCCAGGTTGTAGTGGGTGGGGGTCTCTCGGGCCAGGCCAGAACGCAAAGGGCGCACCCCGTAGCGGGGTGCGCCCTTGTGCGGCTCTAAGACGGTCAGGCGATGGGCCGCGCCGTCGGCGGGATCGGGTACGGCAGCGCCGTTGAGCCCTGCAGGTCCTGGTCGACGCGCGAGGCCGCGGCGCGGCCCTCGGCGATCGCCCAGACGATCAGGGACTGACCGCGCCCCATGTCCCCCGCGACGTACACGCCGTCCACCGAGGTCCGGTAGTCGAGGTTCCGCACGACGTTGCCGCGCTGGTCGAGCTCGACGCCCAGCTGCTCCAGCAGACCCTCGCGCTGCGGCCCGAGGAAGCCCATCGAAAGCGTGACGAGCTCAGCCGGGATCTCCCGCTCGGTGCCCTCGATCGGCTTGAAGCCGGTCTGCGGCCCCTCGACGTCAACGAGGCGCAGCGACTTGACGTTGCCGTCCTCGTCGGCGGTGAAGCCGAGCGTGTTGACCGCGTAGACCCGGGGGCCTCCGGCCGCTTCCAGCTCCTCGTGGGCGCTCTCCATCTTGAACAGGATGGGGAACGTCGGCCAGGGCTGGCTGCCCGGACGGGCCTCCGGCGGCTTCGGCATGATCTCCAGCTGGGTGACCGACGCCGCGCCCTGGCGCAGGGCGGTGCCGATGCAGTCCGCGCCGGTGTCGCCGCCGCCGATGACGACGACGTGCTTGCCCTCGGCGGTGATCGTCGGCTCGGGAAGCACCCCCTCGGCCACCTGGTTGGCGATCGGCAGGTACTCCATCGCCTGGTAGACGCCCGTGGACTCGCGGCCGGGGACGTTCAGGTCGCGCCACGCGGTCGCGCCGCCCGCCAGAACCACCGCGTCGTACTCGGCGCGCAGTTCCTCGGCGGTGATGTCGACGCCGACGTTGACGCCGGTCTTGAAGACCGTGCCCTCGGCGCGCATCTGGTCGAGCCGCCGCTCGACGTGGCGCTTCTCCATCTTGAACTCGGGGATGCCGCGACGCAGCAGCCCGCCGAGCGCGTCGGACCGCTCGTAGACGACGACGTCGTGCCCGGCCCTGGTCAGCTGCTGCGCAGCCGCAAGACCCGCGGGACCCGACCCGACGACCGCGACCTTCTTCCCGGTCTTGACGGCCGGCGGCTGCGGCTTGACCCAGCCCTCGGCGAAGGCGCGGTCGATCAGCTCGACCTCGACCCGCTTGATCGTCACCGGGTCCTGGTTGATGCCGAGCACGCACGCGGTCTCGCACGGCGCGGGGCACAGCCGTCCGGTGAACTCCGGGAAGTTGTTGGTGGCGTGCAGCCGCTCGATCCCGGCCTGCCAGTTCTGCTTGTAGACAAGGTCGTTCCACTCGGGGATGAGGTTGCCGAGCGGGCAGCCCTGGTGGCAGAACGGGATGCCGCAGTCCATGCACCGGCTGGCCTGGCGCTCCAGGGTCGGGCGCTGGAGGTCCTCGTAGACCTCCTTCCAGTCACGGATGCGCACGTCCACCGGACGGCGGGCCGGCAGCTCCCGCTGCGTGACCTTCAAGAACCCCTTGGGGTCTGCCATTTCTCGCCTCCTATCCCTGTGCGGCGGCCATGATGGCCTCGTCGACGTCGCGTCCCTCGGCTTCGGCCGCGGCCTTGGCCGCCAGCACCCGCTTGTAGTCGCGCGGCATGATCTTGCTGAACCGCTCGACCGCGCTGTCCCACTCGGCGAGCAGCTTGGCCGCGACGGTCGAGCCGGTCTCCTCGGCGTGCCGCGCGACGAGTCCGTGCAGCGCGTCGCGGTCCTCGGTGCTCAGCGCCTCGATCTCGACCATCTCGGGGTTGACGCGCTGGGGCTGGAGGTCGAGCACGTAGGCGATGCCGCCGGACATGCCCGCCGCGAGGTTGCGGCCGGTCGGCCCGAGGATGACCGCGCGTCCGCCGGTCATGTACTCGAGGCCGTGGTCGCCGACGCCCTCCACGACGGCGGTCGCGCCGGAGTTGCGGACGCAGAACCGCTCGCCGACCAGGCCGCGCAGGAACGCCTCACCGGACGTCGCCCCATAGAGCAGGACGTTTCCGGCGATGATCTGGTCCTCGGCGTTGAACTGCGCCGACGGGTCGGGCTGCACCGTGATCCGGCCGCCGGACAGGCCCTTGCCGAGGTAGTCGTTGGAGTCGCCGACCAGCCGCAGGGTGATGCCCGCGGGGACGAACGCGCCGAACGAGTTGCCGGCCGAGCCGGTGAAGGTGATGTCGATGGTGTCGGCGGGAAGGCCCTCGCCGCCCCACTTCTTGGTCACCTCGTGGCCGAGCATCGTGCCGACCGTCCGGTTGACGTTCCGGATCGGCAGCTCGAGCTTCACCCGGTCGCCGAACGCGACGGCGCCCTCGGCGAGCTGGATCAGCGTGTTGTCCAGCGCCTTCTCCAGCCCGTGGTCCTGGGTCGTGACGCACTTGAGCGCCGCGCCCTCGGGCAGCTCGGGCGTGTGGAAGATCGGCGACAGGTCGAGCCCGGCGGCCTTCCAGTGGTCGACCGCCGCGCGGGTCTCCAGGACGCCGACCTGGCCGATGGCCTCGTCAAGGCTGCGGAAGCCCAGCTCGGCGAGCAGCTCGCGTACCTCCTCGGCGATGAACTCGAAGAAGTTGACGACGAACTCCGGCTTGCCGGAGAACCGCTCGCGCAGGACCGGGTTCTGGGTGGCGACGCCGACCGGACACGTGTCGAGGTGGCAGACGCGCATCATGACGCAGCCCGACACGATCAGCGGGGCCGTCGCGAAGCCGTACTCCTCGGCGCCCAGCAGGGCGGCGATGACGACGTCGCGGCCGGTCTTCATCTGACCGTCGGTCTGCACCACGATCCTGTCGCGCAGCCCGTTCAGCAGCAGCGTCTGCTGGGTCTCGGCCAGGCCGAGCTCCCAGGGCGCGCCCGCGTGCTTGAGCGAGGTGAGCGGCGACGCGCCGGTGCCGCCGTCGTGGCCGGAGATCAGCACGACGTCCGCGTGCGCCTTGGACACGCCCGCCGCGACGGTCCCGACGCCGACCTCGGACACGAGCTTGACGTGCACGCGCGCGGCCGGGTTGGCGTTCTTGAGGTCGTGGATGAGCTGGGCGAGGTCCTCGATCGAGTAGATGTCGTGGTGCGGCGGCGGCGAGATGAGGCCGACGCCGGGCGTGGAGTGCCGGGTCTTGGCGACCCACGGGTACACCTTGTGGCCGGGCAGCTGGCCGCCCTCGCCGGGCTTCGCGCCCTGCGCCATCTTGATCTGGATGTCGTCGGCGTTGGTCAGGTACTCCGAGGTGACGCCGAAGCGCCCGGACGCGACCTGCTTGATGGACGAGCGGCGCGAGTCGCCGTTGGCGTCCGGGGTGAAGCGCGCGGGGTCCTCGCCGCCCTCACCGGTGTTCGACTTCGCGCCGAGCCGGTTCATCGCGATCGCGAGGGTCTCGTGCGCCTCGGCCGAGATCGAGCCGTAGGACATCGCGCCCGTGGAGAACCGCTTGACGATCTCCGCGACGGACTCGACCTCCTCGATCGGGATCGAGGGCCGGTCGGACCTGAAGGAGAACAGGCCGCGCAGCGTCATCAGCTGGGCGGACTGGTCGTCCACCAGCTTGGTGTACTCCTTGAAGATCTCGTAGCGCCGCGTGCGGGTGGCGTGCTGGAGCTTGAAGACCGTCTGCGGGTTGAACAGGTGCGGTTCGCCCTCGCGCCGCCACTGGTACTCGCCGCCGACCTCGAGGGTGCGGTGCGCGGTCTCGTTGCCGCTCACGGGGTAGGCGCGGGTGTGCCGGGCGGCGACCTCGCGGGCGATCTCGGCGAAGCCGATGCCGCCCATCTGCGAGGACGTGCCGGTGAAGGCGCGGTCGATGACCTCGCCGCCAAGGCCGATGGCCTGGAAGATCTGCGCGCCGGTGTACGACGCGACGGTCGAGACGCCGATCTTGGACATGACCTTGAGGACGCCCTTGCCGTACGCCTTCACGAGGTTGCGCGCGGCCTTGGCCTCGTCGACGCCCTTGAGCGCGCCGGTGCGGACCAGGTCCTGGACGGTCTCGATCGCCAGGTACGGGTTGACCGCGGAAGCGCCGTAGCCGATGAGCAGGGCCATGTGGTGGCACTCGCGGGCGTCGCCGGCCTCGACCACGAGGCCGACCCGGGTGCGGGTCTTCTCGCGGATGAGGTGGTGGTGGACCGCGCCGGTGAGCAGCAGCGACGGGATCGCCGCGAGGGCGGAGTCCGCGCCGCGGTCGGACAGCACGATCATGCGCGCGCCCGCCGCGATCTCGCGGGACACCTCCGAGCAGATCTCCTCAAGCCGCTTGACGAGCGCCGCGCCGCCCCCGGCCACCGGGTAGGTGCCGTGGACGACATGGGCCTGCAGGTGCGGGAGGGAGCCCTCGTCGTTGATGTGGATGATCTTGGCGAGTTCCTCGTTGTCCAGGATCGGCGTCTGGAGGACGAGGCGCTTGCAGGAGTCGGGGCCGGGGTCGAGCAGGTTGCCTTCCGGGCCGAGCGTGGACTGCAGCGAAGTGATCATCTCTTCGCGGATGGCGTCCAGCGGCGGGTTGGTGACCTGCGCGAACAGCTGCTTGAAGTACTCGAACAGCAGCCGCGGCTTCTCCGACAGGGCGGCGACGGGGGTGTCGGTGCCCATCGAGCCGATCGGCTCCGCGCCGGTGGCGGCCATCGGCGTCAGGATGACGCGCAGTTCCTCGTTGGTGTAGCCGAAGGTCTGCTGACGGCGCACGAGGGTATCGTGCGTGGGAACCTCGCGCTCACGCGGCGGCAGCTCCTGGAAGCGCACGAGGCCCTCATCGAGCCACTCCTGGTACGGGTGCTCGGCGGCGAGGGACGCCTTGACCTCGTCGTCCTCCACGATCCGGCCGGCCTCGGTGTCGACCACGAAGATCTTGCCGGGCTGAAGGCGGCCCTTGCGGACGACCTTGGCCGGGTCGATGTCGAGCACGCCGGACTCCGACGACAGCACGACGAGCCCGTCCTCGGTCACCCAGAAGCGGCCGGGACGCAGGCCGTTGCGGTCGAGGACCGCGCCGACGACGGTGCCGTCGGTGAAGGAGACGGAGGCGGGACCGTCCCATGCCTCCATCAGCGTCGAGTGGAACTCGTAGAACGCCCGCCGGGCGGGGTCCATCTCGGTGTGGTTCTCCCACGCCTCGGGGATCATCATCAGCACCGCGTGCGGCAGCGAACGGCCGCCCAGGTGCAGCAGCTCGAGCGCCTCGTCGAAGGACGCGGTGTCGGACGCCTCGATGTCGATGACCGGGAAGATCCGGGAGATGTCGCCGGGCAGCACGTCGGACGCGAGCAGCGCCTCACGCGCGCGCATCCAGTTCCGGTTGCCCTTGACTGTGTTGATCTCACCGTTGTGCGCGAGGTAGCGGTAGGGGTGCGCCAGCTCCCACGCCGGGAAGGTGTTGGTGGAGAACCGCGAGTGGACCAGCGCGATCGCCGTGCTGAACCGGCGGTCGGACAGGTCGGGGAAGAACGGCTCAAGCTGCGGGGTGGTGAGCATGCCCTTGTAGACGATGGTCCGGCTGGACAGGCTCGGGAAGTAGACGCGCACGTCCTGCTCGATGCGCTCGCGGGCGCAGAACACGACGCGGTCCAGCTCAAGGCCCTTGCGCCCGGCGAAGGGGCCGTCCGACGCCGTGGTGAGGAAGAGCTGGCTGAAGTGCGGCATGACGCGCCGCGCGGCGGGGCCGCAGAAGGTCGGGTCGATCGGCAGTTCGCGCCAGCCGAGGACGGCAAGGCCCTCTTCCGCCGCGACGGCGTGGATGTGCGCGACGGCGGCCGCGCGCTCCTCGGCCTCGGCGGGGAGGAAGGCGAGACCTGCGGCGTAGGCGCCGGCTTCGGGAAGCTCGAAGTCGACTACCTCGCGGAAGAACGCGTCGGGGATCTGGGTGAGGATGCCGACGCCGTCGCCGTCGTCGGGCTCAGCGCCGACCGCGCCGCGGTGGTCGAGGTTGCGCAGGACCGTCAGCGCGTTCTCTACGATCTCGTGCGTCTTGCGCCCGTGAAGGTCGGCCACGAGGCCGACGCCGCAGGCGTCGTGCTCGTTGGCCGGGTCGTAGAGCCCCTGCGCTTCAGGCTGACCAGGTGTGAGGGCAGCAGCCGCCATCAACCCTCCCGTAAAGTTCACTGTCAACTGACAAGTGCAGTTCGGGACGGCGTTGGCCCTGCTGCGAGTATTACCTAAAGGTTACATCAATGCCCAGATCATGCCCGACTGGGTGGGTTGGCGAAACTTTCGAAACGAATCCTTTCGCCGGTAGCTGTCTTCGTCGATCAGCTCCAGGGCACGCCGCCGGGCGGTTCCGGCCCTTCCGGGCCGGCGCCGTCCTGTATGCCTACCCCATCATAGCCGGACAAACCAGACCCACCAGGTCTAGACCTGTCCGTTCATCCGTGATCAACCTCACGGAAACACGCAGGTCATCCGGCCGCGCGGGTGTACAGGGCGTCGGCTTCCGCGGCCGTAACCAGCACGGAAAGGAGCGCGGCGCTGCGCCCGTCACCGGTGCCATCCGTCCGCTGCACCCATGCGATCAACGCGTAGTGGCCCATGGCTATTCCACGCGCCATCCCGAAGCCCTGCCCGAAGAACTCCGGCGCTTCCTCGGGAACGCGCACGAATCCCGCGCTTCCCGCGCCGAACGCCTCAACAGCGGCATTGGCGGCCGAGGAGTCCCTCAGGTTGTAGACCGCCACAAGAGCCGCGAAGCCCTTCTTTGCGTCCGTGTAAAGTCCGCGGACCGCCTGACTGCATCCCGCCGCGCCGAGCGCCCGCGCGAGGCTCTGGCCCCAGATCGCGTCGGCGCAGTCGGTGTCGGCGACGGCGGCGCGGCGGGCGAGCTTCGCGCCGGTGGTCTCGTCCTCAAGCGCCGAGCCCTTGGGGAACATCTCCTCGGCCTTCAGCGGCTCGGGGTCGAGCGCCCGGGTGTCGATCTCGGCGAACACGTCGGTGGACGGGGACGACGAATAGCTGCCCGGCGTGAAGCCGTTCACCTCGGGCTCGCCCATGCGCACTCCCCCGGCCTGGCCGGGGTCGTCCGAGGAGTCGGGCCGCAGCGCGAACACCGCGACCACGGCGGCCAGGACGACCACGAGCAGCGCGGCGGCCGCGCCGAAGAACACCTGCGACCTGCGCTTTCCCTTGCCCGGCCGCTTCGCGCCGCCCCCGCCGCCCTTGCGCGGCTGTGCGCCCTTGTCGGCGACGGCGTCGCGCTCCTTGGCCGGGTCCGGCAGGACCGGATTCGGCCCCGTCACGGCCGCCTCCGGATAAGCCGCCTCCGGGTAGCGCGGACGCGGCACGGGACGGCCCTGCGGCGGCCGTGGCCCGGGCGCGGACTGACGGGGAAGGCGCGGATCGTTCATCGGGGGTCGAGCAGCACGATCCGGCCCCAGGCGAACTCCTCGGGCTTCTGCACGGCGAGGCTCGTGTCGATCAGCTCGTTCATCGCCTCCGGCGGCGAACCGTCGGACCTGCCGACCCAGCTCATGATCACGTAGTGGCCGATGGCCTGGGTGTAGGCGGCGGTGAATCCCGAGCCGAAGTCGGTGACGCCGTCGATCGGCAGCGGCCGCACGAACCCGCCCTTGAGCTCGGGGTCGAGCGCGTTCAGCACCTGCTGCGCCGCGCGCTGGTCGGCCATGTTGAACGCCGCGAAGATCCCCGCGCCCTTGCCGTCCTTGGACAGGTACGCGCCGCGCGCCGCCTGGGTGCAGTCGCCGCGTTCCAGGGTCTCCACGAGCAGCTGGCCCCACACCGCCGACGCGCAGTCGTCGGTGACCTCCGCACCCTTCAGCTCGAACGTGTAGGAGCGGTACTTCACCTGCTTCATCGCGTCGAACAGCTCGCCCTCGGTAAACGGGCGGATGTCGGTCTTGCGCGACGCGACCTTCCCGGCGTTCTGCCCCGGCGACTGCGGCACGTAGGCGTCGGGCACGTGCCCGCTCGTGGGGGACGCCGCACCCTTGTCCCCGTCGCCGGAACCCAGCACGAACCAGGCGACGGCGGCCGCCACGACGAGCACCACCGCGGCGACCGCCGCGACGATGATCTTGCCCTTGCCGCCCGCGCCACCGCGTGAGGAGGGCTCGGGCCAGATCTCCTCTTCCGCGGACTTCGTCCGCGCGCTCGTACCGGCCACCGATCCTCCAGGCATTTCAGACATCGCGACGAGAGCTTATCGAGCATCGGCGCGGGCGGGGGGCCGCTCGGCTCCCCCGCCCGCGCCGATCTCGCACACCTTCTCCGCCCGACCGGCCGGAGACCGGCCAGGGGTTGGCTCGTCAGGCCCGGTCCTTGACCGCCTCGTCCTCGTCGGCCCGCTCGGCGTCGGCCTTCGCGTCGGCGTCAGCGGGCTCGGGGTCGGGCTCGGGGTCGGCGGGCGCGGTCGAGCCCGAGGGCTCGTCCGGCGCGGCGTCGGCCTCCGCTGACTCCTTGGCGGGCGCGGGCACGTCGGCCTTGGCCTCGTCCGCGACGGGCTCGACGGGCTCGGCCGCGACGGGCTCGTCAGCGTCGACGGACTCGTCAGCGGGCTCGGGCTGGCCTGTCTCGGTCTCGGTCTCCGCGTCCTTGGCCGGGCGCTCGGCCTCGGCCTTGGCGGCGGCCTCCTCGGCGGCGCGGGCGCGCTCCTCCGGCGGCACGGCCGACAGGTCCTCGGTCGGCTCGGTGTCGGCGGCGTCGAGCGGCTTGTCGCCGTCCGGGTCGGCGTCGGCCTCGGCGGTGTCGGCGGTGTCGTCGACGTCGGGGAAGTAGCTGTGGCCGTCGTCCAGCCGCTCGGGCACCGCGCCCTTGTTCCGGTTGAGGTACAGGTAGCCGACCGCGGCGGCGAACACCAGCAGCGACGTGTAGGCGTTGAGGCGCAGGCCGAGGAACTCGTGCGCGTTGTCGATGCGCAGCAGCTCGATCCAGCCGCGCCCGAGGGTGTAGCCCGCGACGTACAGGGCGAAGGTCCTGCCGTGGTTGAGGTTCCACTTCTTGCCGGCCCAGATCAGCACGAAGGCCAGGGCGGCGCACCACAGCGACTCGTACAGGAAGGTCGGGTGGTAGGTGGTGACGTCGGCGTACTCGGGCAGCACGACGCCGAAGGAGTCCTTCGGCCGGTGCGCCTGGTCGATCTCCACGGCCCACGGCAGCGTGGAGGGCTTGCCGTAAAGCTCCTGGTTCCACCAGTTGCCCCAGCGGCCGATGGCCTGCGCGAGGGCGATGCCGGGCGCGACCGCGTCGCCCAGCGGGGCGAGGCGCACGCCCTTCTGCCGGCAGCCGATCCACGCGCCGAGCGCGCCGAGCGCGATCGCCCCCCAGATGCCGAGGCCGCCGTGCCAGATCTTCAGCGCGTCGATCGGGTCGCGGCCCTCGCCGAAGTACATCTGGTAGTCGGTGATGACGTGGTACAGCCTGCCGCCGACGAGGCCGAACGGCACGGCCCAGACGGCGATGTCGATGACGGTGCCGGGTTCGCCGCCCTTGGCGACCCAGCGCTTGTCACCGAGCCAGACGGCGACGATCACGCCGATGATGATCATCAGCGCGTAAGCCCGGAGGGGGAACGGGCCGAGGTGCCAGACGCCCTGGGACGGGCTCGGGATCGAGGCGAGCAGCATGCCCGTGACGTTACCGCGTCCGGGGCCCTCCTCGGGCACATGATGAGGCGGCGGACTCCGGCCCGCCGCCTCCGTGCCCGCCGCGGTCCCGGCGTCAGGACGTCCCGGTGACCGCCTTGGTGAGGTCGTCGGGCGTCCACGCCTGCTCGGTGATGTTCTTGCCGTCGAGCATGATCGTCGGCGTCGACTGGACCTTGCCGATGTTGAACGCGTGGTCGGTCATCGCCTGGACCTGCGCGGACTTCTCATTGCCGTTGACGCACGACTCGAAGGCCGAGCCGCTGATCCCGTAGTCGGCCGCCCAGGCGATCAGGTCGGAGTTCTCGAAGCCGACCTTGCCCTCCTTGGGCTGCTCGGCGAACAGCCTGTCGTGGAACCGCACCCAGTTGTCGCCCGGCGCGCACAGCGCGGCGTTGGCGGCCCGCTCGGAGTTGGACTTCAGCGGGTCCTCGCTGAACAGCCGGAACGGCCGGTAGACGACCCTCGCCTTGCCCTGCGCGGCGAGCTCCTTGAGCGTCGCGCCCGTGGTCTCCTCAAGGCTCTTGCAGGCCGGGCACTGGAAGTCCTCGTAGACCTCGACCGTCGGCCCGGTGACGCCCTCCTTGGCCATGACGACCGAGCCGTCGTCCTGTCTGCTCGTCGGCGCGAGCGCCCCGGTGTACTCCATCTTGTCGCCTCCCCCCGAGTTCGCCAGCACGACGAGGCCCACGGCGACCGCGATCAGCGCGAGCGCGCCCCCGCCGACCGCCAGCGCCTTGACCTGCTTGTCCCGCTTGGCCTGGAGCCTGCGCTCCTCGGCGATCCTCTCCCGCGCGGAACGCTCCCGCGAGGACTTGCCCATCCGATCCCCCTCGATCGTTTCTTCCTACAGGCCGATCCTGCGGTCCACCGCGAGACGGCCCGGCGCGAGCACGGTGATCCACACCGCGAGCGCCAGGTATCCGACGTCCCGCAGGATCTCCTGGAGGTATTTGGTCTCCCCCGCGGCGACGGTGCCGCCCCCGCCGAAGCACCCGCAGTCGATCGTCAGGCCGCGCGCCCACGCCGAGGCGATCCCGCCGATGAACACGATCATCAGCAGGCCGGAAAGGATCGCGCTCAGCCGCGTCGCGAAACCGACCACGAGCAGCAGCGCGAGGACCATCTCCAGGACGGGCAGGCCGTGCCCGACCGGGCCGATCAGCGCGTCGGGCAGCAGTTCGTAAGCCGCGACGGCCTGGCGCTGGAGCGGCGCGGGCTCGGTGAACTTGGTCCACCCCGCCCAGAACAGCACCCCGGCCAGGCCCAGCCGTGCGGCGAAGGTGACCCACTCAGTCCAGGGCGCGCGCCGCGTCGGCGACTCGGGCCCCGTGTCGTCCCGGGTATCGGCCACCATGCCTCCCACCTCACCTTTCACACCGGATTTCCACCGGCAGGCTAGCCGGACGCGGGTAAGCCCCCGATCAGCACGCGGGGCGCGACGCCGGAGCCGGCACGGCCCCTTCGGACGCGAAGCGTGCGCGCGGCGTCACCGAAAGCAAAGACTACCGGCACGAAGAAGCCGGTGCCCCGGACCTTGGGGCACCGGCTGAAGGGCTTTTGTCCTCAGTGCCGGGCGCGGCCGCGCACGCCTTCGGCAAGTTCCTCGGCGAGGGCACGGGCGTCGCGGACGCCGTCGGCGAGGGTGTAGGCGTCGAGGACGCGGCGGATGAAGGCGGAGCCGACGATGACGCCGTCAGCGAAGCCCGCGACCTCCGCGGCCTGCGCCCCGGTGCCGACGCCGAGGCCGAGCCCGACCGGAAGCGACGTCTGCGCCTTGGTGCGCGCGACGAGGCCCGGCGCGCCGGTGTCGATCGCCTTGCGCGCGCCGGTGACGCCCATGAGCGACGCGGCGTACACGAAGCCACGGCAGACCTCGGTGATCTTCTTGATCCGCTCTTCGGTGGAGCTGAGCGCGACGAGGAAGACCTTGTCGAGGTCGAGCGCGTCGGCGACCTCGAGCCACTCCTCGCCCTCCTCGGGGGTGAGGTCGGGCGTGATCAGGCCGGAGCCGCCCGCGTCCTTGAGCTCGCGGGCGAAGCGCTCGACGCCGTGCCGGTCGACCGGGTTCCAGTACGTCATGACGAGCGTCGCCGCACCCGTCTCGGCGACCGCCTCGACCGTGCGGAACACGTCGGCCAGGCGCGCGCCCCCGGTGAGGGAGCGGTGCACGGCGTCCTGGATGGTCGGGCCGTCCATCAGCGGGTCGGTGTAGGGCAGGCCGATCTCGATGACGTCGCAGCCGCCCGCCACCATCGCCCGCGCGACCTCGATCCCGCCCTCCACGCTGGGGAACCCGGCGGGCAGGTAGCCGACGAGCGCGGCCCGGTTCTCGGCCTTGGCCTTGTCGAACGCGACGGAAACGCTCACTGCTCCTCCTCCGGCATCAGGCCGAAGTAGGCGGCCGCGGTGTGCATGTCCTTGTCGCCGCGGCCCGACAGGCACACCACGATGGTCGCCTCGGGGCCCAGCTCCTTGCCGACCTTGATCGCGCCGGCCAGCGCGTGCGCCGACTCGATCGCCGGGATGATGCCCTCGGTGCGGCACAGCAGCGCGAACGCGTCCATCGCCTCGGCGTCGGTGATCGCCGCGTAGGTCGCGCGGCCGGTGTCCTTCAGCCACGAGTGCTCGGGGCCGACGCCCGGGTAGTCGAGGCCCGCGGAGATCGAGTGCGACTCGATCGTCTGGCCCTCCTCGTCCTGCAGGAGGTAGGTGCGCATGCCGTGGATGACGCCGACGGCCCCGGCCGTCATGGTCGCGGCGTGCCTGCCCGTCTCGACGCCCTCGCCGGCCGCCTCGAACCCGTACAGGCGGACGCCCTCATCGGGGATGAAGTCGTGGAAGATGCCGATCGCGTTGGAGCCGCCGCCCACGCACGCGACGACCGCGTCGGGGAGCCTGCCGAGCTGCGCCAGGCTCTGCTCGCGCGCCTCGACGCCGACGACCCGCACGAAGTCGCGGACCATCATCGGGAACGGGTGCGGGCCCATGACCGTGCCGATCACGTAGTGCGTGTCGTCCACGGAGGCGACCCAGTCGCGGAACGCCTCGTTGACGGCGTCCTTCAGGGTGCGGCTGCCGTTCTTGACCGGGACGACCTCCGCGCCCAGCATCCGCATGCGCGCGACGTTCAGCGCCTGGCGCTGGGTGTCGACCTCGCCCATGTAGACCGTGCACTCGAGGCCGAGCAGCGCGGCGGCGGTCGCGGTGGCCACGCCGTGCTGGCCCGCGCCGGTCTCGGCGATCACCCGGGTCTTGCCCATGCGCCTGGTCATCAGCGCCTGGCCGAGCACGTTGTTGATCTTGTGCGAGCCGGTGTGGTTGAGGTCCTCGCGCTTGAGCAGGATGCGGGCCCCGCCCGCGTGCGCGGCGAACCTCGGCGCCTCGGTGAGCAGGCTCGGCCGGCCCGCGTAGTTGGTGAGCAGGTCCTGGAACTCGGCCTGGAAGGCCGGGTCGTCCTTGGCCTTGAGGTACTCGGTCTCGAGCTGGTCGAGCGCGGCCATGAGCGCCTCGGGCGCGAAGCGCCCGCCGAACCGGCCGAAGCGCCCCGCGGCGTCCGGCACGGCGTTGTCGATGGTCATGAGGACTTTCCTGTTGGGCAGCGGGTTGTCTGGGACGCCCTGCCGACTACTTGCCCTGACGCAGGGCGGGGTGCGCTCCGGCGGCGACGAGGTCGGCGACGGCGGCGCGCGGGTCCTTGCCCGTCACCAGGCTCTCGCCGACCAGGACCGCGTCCGCCCCCGCGGACGCGTAGGACAGCAGGTCGTGCGGGCCTCGGACGCCGGACTCGGCGATCTTGATGCGGTCGGCGGGGATCAGCGGGGCCAGGCGGGCGAAGGTGCCCCGCTCGACCTCCAGGGTCTTGAGGTTGCGGGCGTTGACGCCGATGACCTTGGCCCCCGCGGCGACGGCACGCTCCACCTCCTCCTCGGTGTGCACCTCGACCAGCGGGGTGAGCCCGATGGACTCGGCCCGCTCGATCAGGGACACCAGCGCCTCCTGCTCGAGCGCCGCGACGATCAGCAGCGCCAGGTCGGCCCCGTAGGCACGGGCCTCCCACAGCTGGTAGGCGGTGACGATGAAGTCCTTGCGCAGGACACAGATGTCGACGTTGGCGCGGACCTCGGCGAGGTCGTCGAGGCTGCCGCCGAAGCGGCGGCGCTCGGTGAGCACGCTGATGACCTTCGCGCCCCCCGACTCGTAGTCGCGGGCCAGGGCGGCGGGGTCGGCGATGGCCGCGAGCGCGCCCTTGGACGGGCTGCTGCGCTTGACCTCCGCGATGACCGCGACGCCGTCGCCGCCGAGCGCGGCGAGGGCGTCACGGGGCGGCGCGGCGGCCGCGGCGCGCTCCTTCAGCTCCTCTAGCGCGACGGTGCGCTGCCGGTCCGCGAGATCCGCGCGCACTCCGTCGATGATCTCGTCGAGAACGCTCACGGTTGTCCCCTCGTCACGGTTGCTGTACCTGCCGATGTTAGCCGCCTCACGGGACCTCGCTCACACACGCCCCCGCTCTCACGGGGCCAGTGCCTGCCCGAACGGCAGGTTGCGGACGATCCAGAAGACGACGATCGCGCCGGTGAGCGCGAAGATCGTCCAGCGGTCGCCGAGGCGTGTGCGGACCGGGATGCCGCGCACTGAGGCGACGGTCCACAGCACCCACAGATAGGCGGCGACGAGGACCAGCGCGAACGCGAGCGCGTTCAACCCGACCGCCTCACCGAGCCTCCCGTGCGCGAGCGCGTGCGCCATGCGCAACCCCCCGCACCCCGGACACGCCAACCCGGTGATCGCCAGAAACGGGCATGTCGGATAGTGCCCCGCCTCATTCGGATCGACCACACCCACATAGGCGAACGCCGCACCCCCCGCCGCGAGCACCGCGAGCGGGCCGAGCACGGCACCCCCCCGAACCCCCTGAGCCCCCATCACCCACCCCACGGTAGCGCCCCACCCACCCCACCACGAGCACACCCCACTGAGATGTGCGGGGTTAGATGTCGGCGGCGTAGCCGACGCCGCGGACTGTGCGGATGGGGCTGGCCGGGCCGAGTTTGGCGCGCAGCTGGGCGACGTGGACGTCGACGGTGCGGACGCCCGCGCCGCCGCCGGGGCTCCAGGCGGCGGCCAGGAGCTGTTCGCGGGTGAAGACGCGGCCGGGGTGGCGCAGCAGGTGGGCGAGGAGGTCGAACTCGGTGGCCGTCAGGGTGGCGGGCCGGTCTCCGGCGCGGACCGAGCGGGTGCGCGGGTCGAGCACGAGCGCGCCGGCCCGCAGCACGTCGGCGGCGGTGTCCTCGGCGTGCGCGCGCAGCGCGGCCGAGACCGCCGCGACGAGCGCGCGCGGGCTGAACGGGCGCACCACCGCGCGCTCACCGGGGGCCTCGCTCCTGCTGGGCGGCAGGACCCGGATGACGGGAGCGGGCCGTGCCGCGTCGGCGACCCGCCGGTACAGCTCGGCGGCGGGCAGCTGCGGCGGCAGCGCGGACAGGTCGAGGACGACGGCGTCGGGCGCGACGCGCGCGATCGCGTCGGCGGGGTGGGCGCGGTCGGCCTCCACGACGACGCGGTAGCCCGCGCGCGTCAGGTACAGGCGTTGGAGCTCGGCGACGTCGGGGTCGTGCTCGAAGACCAGGACCGTGCCGCCTGGCTCGGGAGGGCGGGGGGCGTCGGTGTTCAGTGGTGCCACGCTTCCAAGGGGGTCGTGCCAGAGGGCCGCGGCGGGTCCGCGCTCAGCGCGCGGCGGGGGACACGCCGGAGCCTTCGCCGGACTCGCCGGAGATGTGCCGCTCGTCGTGGTCGGACTTGTCGTGGTCGGACTTGTCGTGGTCGGGCTCGGCGGGCTCGTCGGCGGTGGGGTCCTCGCCCCGGTCGAGCGACTTCCACAGCGCCGACGGGTCGTCGGCCTCGGCGGCCCTGACCGGGCGGGAGCCGCGCTCGTAGCGCGCGGACATGCCGGGCCAGGCCCTGCCGCGCACGGCGGTCCACAGGCCGCACAGCGCGACGACGACGCCGCCCGCCGCCGTCAGCCAGGGCCACGCGGTGGCCTCGGCCGCCGCGGTCTCGCCGGTGACGATGACGATCTGGCCGGTGTCGCCGGTCAGCGCCGCGAGCACCGAGGCGTCGTCGGTCGAGGTGAGGGCCAGCAGGACGGCGCCCGCGCCGAGCAGGGCGAGCAGCGCCCCGACGGCGATCCGGGCGGCGGCCCGGGTGGCGAACACCGCGGCCATCGCGGCAAGGGCGGCCCAGCCGAGCGCGGACGTCGCGGTGAGGTCCGCGCCGGTGAGGTCGGTCGCGCCGGCCGCGTGGCCGGTGCCGGAGAGCGTGGCGTAGGCCCACACGCGCCCGGTCGCGAAGATCACCAGGGCGGCGGCCGCCGCGCAGACGAGCGCGACCGCGCCCATCTCGCGGCGGGACGGCGCGGGAGCCGCCGTTCCCGGGCCCTCGGCGACGTCCACGGGGGCGTGCGGGGCGCTCACTGGTCGGGCGATCCCACGACCGCGCCGAGGTCGTCGGCGTCCCAGCAGGTGCGGTCGCCGGTGTGGCAGGCCGCGCCGACCTGGTCGACCTTGACGAGGATCACGTCGCCGTCGCAGTCGAGCGCCGCGGACTTCACCCACTGGGCGTGCCCCGACGTCGCGCCCTTGACCCAGTACTCCTTGCGGCTGCGCGACCAGAACGTGCAGCGCCCGGTGGTCAGCGTGCGGTGCAGCGCCTCGTCGTCCATCCACCCCATCATCAACACCTCAAGGGTGTCGTGCTGCTGCACCACGGCCGGAACAAGCCCGTCCCCGGTCCGCTTAAGCCGAGCGGCGATCTTAGGATCAAGCGCGGTGCTACCAGCAGCCGCAGGCACTTGCACAGACATACCCCAAACCCTACCCACCCCCCACCCCCACCCACGACACCCCAACCCCCACCCCCCCAAGGCGCCCCAGCCCACCACCCCCACACCCCCACGCGACCCCGCGCGAGGTCTCCAGCCGCCCCGGAGCCACACCCCCAGAGCTCACCCCCCGCGCAACGCTTCTCACCCCGCGCAACGCGTCCAAGCCCACCCAGGCCCACGTCCCCGAGCCTTAACGCTGCGCGAGGGTTCCAGCCCAGCCAAGGCCACGGCCTCTGAGTGGAAGACCCCAGAGTGATTGGGCGCGTCGCCGTCTGGACCGGAGGACTTGTGAGCCGCAAGGCGAGCAAGTCCGGAGGGAAGACGGCGACTCGAGGCGCCCAATCACCGCCGCGCCGGAGGCGCGGCAATTAAATCGGCCGGACCTGGTCCGCCTGCGGGCCCCGGTTGCCCTGGGTCACCTCGAACTCGACGCGCTGGGCCTCCTCGAGGCTCCGGTAGCCGGAGGTCTGGATGGCCGAGTAGTGGACGAAGACGTCGGGTCCGCCGCCGTCCACGGCGATGAAGCCGTAGCCCTTCTCGGCGTTGAACCACTTCACGGTGCCCTGCTGGGCCATGGTCTTTCTCCTTGCGGCAAAACACGGGTCCACACCTCGTGGCCCCACCGCGGCCTGCACGGGGGGTCCTCGCCCCCGGGTACCGTCCCCGGGAAAGCCAAGACGCCCGCTGTCCATCGTTCGCGCGGGCGTTATACCACTGGCAGAACACGTAACGAACCAAGACTGCTACCGCTGGGGCTGAGAGTATCACCGGAGGGCGAGCCGTCGCGAGACCAGAAAACCCTGCCCAGTAAGGGAATTCCCCCGCTCCTGCCCCCTACCCGACCGATTCCACAGATCCGTTGCGTATCCCCGCCGACACCTTCCGCATCCCTCGTCAGCCGAGCCGCTGGACACAGCCTTGATAACACCAAGCTCACAACCCGGCGACGGCTCAATCTCGAAATCAGGCAGACATACGTTGTCAGATAAGACGGATGTCCAGAAACTTTCCTTAATTTTGAGGCACGGGTCCCGCCGCCGGGCCGCCCGGGCGTCACAGGGATCTCTGGGCCCTCCAGGACCTGTGAAGGTCGGCGTAGACGCCCGGGGTCGCGACGAGGGCCTCGTGGTGTCCGCGTTGGACGATTCTGCCCTTGTCGAAGACGAGGACCTCGTCGGCGGCCTCGGCGGTGGACAGGCGGTGCGCGATCGTCACCGAGGTGCGGCCGCGGGTGATGCCGTCCAGCGCGCGCTGGATGCGGACCTCGGTGGCCGGGTCGACGGCCGAGGTGGCCTCGTCAAGGACGAGCAGGTCGGGGTCGGCGAGGTAGGCGCGGGCGAGGGCGGCGAGCTGCCGCTCCCCCGCCGACAGGGACTCCCCGCGCTGCCCGACGGGGGTGTCGAGCCCGCGCGGCAGGCTCTCCAGCCAGTCGGCGAGGCCGAGCGCGCCGAGCGCCTCGGTGATCTCCGCGTCAGTCGCCGACGGCCGTCCGTACCGGATGTTCTCCCCGAGCGTGGTGTCGAAGAGAAAACCGTCCTGCGGGACGATGACGATCCGCTCGCGCAGCGAGGAGAACCTGACCCGGTCCAGCGGCACCCCGTCGACAAGGACGGTCCCCTCAGCGGGGTCCATGAGCCGGGTGAGGAGCTTGGCGAACGTCGTCTTGCCCGAGCCCGTCTCGCCCACGACGGCGATCCTCGCGCGCGGCGGGATGCGCACGTCGACCCCGTCGAGGACGCGCGGCCCCGACGGGTAGGCGAACGCCACGTCCGAAAAGCGCACCTCGACGGGCCCGCGCGGCAGGACGTGCCCGTCCTCGCCCGGGTCGGCGACGTCGGGCTCGGTGTCCAGGACGCCGAGGACCCGCCGCCACCCCGCGATCGCGTTCTGCGCCTCGTTGAGGATCTCGGTGGCCTGCTGCATCGGGCTGACGAACAGCGTCACAAGGAACAGGAACGCGACGAGCTCGCCAGCGCTGATCCCGCCCCCGACCCCGAGCATCACCCCGCCGACGACCACCGCCGCCGTCGCGATCGCCGCGACGATCTCGCTGCTCGGGAACGTCATCGCGACCAGCCCCTGCGCCCGCTTCTGCGCGGCCCGCCCCCGCTCGACGGCGAGGTCGACCCGGTCGGCGGTGCGCCGCTCGGCCGCGTGCGCCTTGATCACCGGCGCGCCCACCACCGACTCGCTGACGGCCGCGAGCAGATCGCCCATCCGCTCCCTTACCGTCATGTACGCGCGGGAGATCAGCCTCTGGAAGAACCGCAGCGCGAACGCCAGCGGCAGGAACGCGATCCAGACGACGAGGGTGAGCTGCCAGGAGTAGACCGCCATCAGCGCGGTGACGACGGCGACCTCCCCCACGGAGATCAGCAGCATCAGCCCGCCCCACTGCATGAACTGGCTGATCTGGTCGACGTCTCCGGTGACCCGGGACACCAGGCCGCCCCTGCGCTGCCCGCTCTGGGTGAGCATCGACAGGTCGTGGACGTGCCGGAATGCCTTCACCCGCAAGGTCGCCAGCGACCCCTCGGTCCGCTTGTACAGCCGCACGTTCATCAGGTAGGCGCTCAGCGCGGTGAGCACGGTGACCACCGCGCAGATCAGGACGGCGTTGCGCACGTAGCCGAGGTCGGGGCTGCCGCCCATCGGCAGCCCGTGGTCGATGGTCTGCTGGACGGCGATCGGGACGACCGTGCGCCCGGCCGTCGCGACGAGCGCGAGCAGGAGGGTGAGGGCGAGGCCGCGCCGGAACTCGGGGGCGAGCGCGAGCCCGCGCCGCAGTGTGGCGATCGCGCCCTCGCTGAGGGATGTCTCGTTCAGTCCGCTTTCGCCCGTGGGCCTGTCGCCCTTGGTCGCGGCGCTCTTGTCCGTCATGACGGTCATGCCCGCACGTCCTCTCCGGCGTCCGCGTCCTCATCGAGTGCCTCGCGTTCCGCCTCGCGTTCGGCCTCGGCGTTCTCGTAGGCGTTCACCAGGTCCCGGTAGGCGGCCGAGCGGGCGAGCAGCTCGACGTGCCCGCCCCGGTCGGCCACGCCGCCGCGCACGAGGTGCACGACCTCGTCGGCGAGCGCGATCGTCGCCTTGCGGTAGGCGACCACCACGACGGTCGCGGCGGTGTCGCGCAGTCCGGCGAGGATGCGGGCCTCCACCTGCGGGTCGACGCTCGAGGTGGCGTCGTCAAGGATCAGCAGCCGGGGCCGGCGCACCAGCGCGCGGGCGAGCGCGAGCCTTTGCCGCTGGCCGCCCGAGAGTGTCGCGCCGCGTTCGCCGAGGCGGGTGTCGATGCCGTCGGGCAGGCCCGCGACGAACCCGTCGGCCTGGGCGAGGCGCAGGGCCGCCCAGATGTCGGCGTCGGAGAGGTCGCCTTCAAGATCGACGTTGCCGCGTACGGTGTCGTCGAACAGGAAGGTGTCTTGGGGGACGAGGGCTGCGGCGCGTGCCACCTCCCCGGGGGCGAGCTCGCGTACGTCGCGTCCGTCGAGGCGCACGACGCCCTCGCGGGGGTCGACCAGACGGACGAGCAGTGACGCGAGGGTCGACTTGCCGGAACCCGTCGGGCCGACCAGGGCGAGGGTACGTCCCGGCTCGACGCTCAGGGCCGCGCCGGACACGACAGTGGTGTCGTCGGCGTAACCGAAGGTCAGGTTCTCCGCCTCAAGGCGGGCCGCCTGCTGGGACGTCAAGGAGTCCTCGCCGTACGGCATCGAGCCTTCGGCGTCCAGGACGGCCCGGACCCTGTCCCAGCCGACGACGCTGCGCGGCAGCTCGGCCAGCACCCATCCGAGCGACCGTACGGGCCACGAAAGCAGGGTGAACAGATAACACACTTGGACGAGGTCGCCTGTGTTGATCGCTCCCGCGTCGAGGCGGGCGGAGCCGAACAGCAGCACCGCGAGCACCCCGAAACGGGGCAGGGACTCGAGAACCGGGTCGAAGAGCCCGCGGACCCGTCCGACGGTGACGTTGGCGTCGCGCAGCTGCTCGGCGGCCGTGCGGAACCGCTCGGTCTCGGCCGCCTCACGCCCGAGGGTCTTGACCACGAGGCCGCCCTCGAAGCTCTCGTGGACGACCTCGCTGACCTCCGCGCGCAGCTGCTGCGCGTGCGCCACCCGGGGCGAAAGGACCCGCTGGTAGGCGAGGTTCAGCAGCGCGATCAGCGGGAAGAGCAGGAAGCCGACGAGCGCGAGCGGCAGGTCGATCGCGAGGATCGAGGCGGCGGCGAACACGAGCATGAACACCACGCCGACGGCCATCGGCAGCGGCGCGATCGGCGCCCACGTCGCCTCGACGTCGCTGCTGGCGTTGGACAGCAGCTGGCCCGTCGGGTGGCGGTGGTGCCAGGCGAGCGGCAGCCGCAGGTACTGGCGCGTTACCGAGCGCCGGTAGCGCGCTTGCAGGTTGTACTGCATGAGCCCGGCCCAGAACCTGCGTCCCGCGACGCCGAGCGCCTTCAGGACCGCGACGCCGACGATCGCCGCCCCGCCCGCGACGAGCGCGCCCCGGGTCGTCTCACCGGCCTCGAACGCCGGGAGGATCACCCGCTCGGTGACCTCGCCCAGCACCCAGGCGCTCGCCACCGTCATACCGCCGTAAAGCGCGCTGGCCACGACGGACAGCGCGAACATGAGCGGCTCGGTGCGGATCGCCACCCCCAGCACCCGCAGGCCCGCACGCAGGACCTGGGGGTTGACGCGTTGTGTCACGAAAGATCTCCCACTGTCACCCGTTTGTTTCGGCATCCATGCCTACCATCGGGCGCCGACGGATATTCCCGAAGATCACTGGGAAGCGACAAATGCCGACGAAGTGGAGCCGCGCGGAGATCATCCGGACCCGTCAGGGAAAAGGCACTTGCCCACCGTGTCCTCACCTGCGCATGCTGGCGGGGTGGACGCACATGTGACGCAGCCAGTCGACACCCTGCACGGCCAGCTCCAGCGCGGTCTCGGCAGGGCCGCCAGGCGGGCGGCCCGCACCCGGGGCGCGGGAGAGTTCGTTTACGACTGCGTCCGCAGGGATCCGCGCTGGGACCGCCAGGTCGAGTCGCGCAGCCTCTATTACGCGCGGCTGATCGTCGACCTCGAGCTGCCCGTCCACCCGCTGTCGGACCACCTGTTCGACCCGGCCGACTCCGCCGACGGCGACGAGTGGCGCGCCTCCCTGGCCATCGACACCCTCACCGACCTCGTCCGGCTGAGCCGCCGGGAGGCCGCGACCCCGCTGCGGCGGTACGCGTCGGAGGGGACCCACTGGTTCGAGGCGCTCGACGCGCTCGTCTCGCTGGGCGACCCGGCGCTCGTGCACGGGCTCGGGTCAGTCGCGGCGGCCCGGTGCGACGAGGACGACCTGCACTGGCTCGTGGACGATCCCGGCAATCCCGTCATCAGGCAGTGGGCCGCCGAGCACACGGCGATCGCCGACGCCGTCGCCAGGCGCGGCACCGGGCCGACCCCGCGCCAGCGTGAGCATGTGCGGCCGACGGGCTCGGACGGCGAGCTCGTCGCGCTGGCGCACCAGCGGTCGGACGCGTCGGTCGAGGCGATCCTTGAACTCGGCAGACGGCGCAGTCCCGCCCTTTTCGACCTCGCCGAGGAGTTCCTGCCCGAGGGGCAGGGGCGCTGGCGCGGCGTCATCTGCCGGGCGCTGCGCGAGTGCGGGCCCGCCGCGCTGCCCAGCGCGCGACGGTGGGCCGCGGGGACGCCGGGCTGCCGGAAGGTCGCGATCGCGATCCTCGCCGGCCACGGGACCGCCCAGGACGTCCCCGTCCTCGTCGACGACCTCGAAGCGGCGCTCAAAGCGCGCGCCTGGGGGCAGGCCGCGCATCCCGTCGAAGGGCTCGGACGGCTGCGCGCCGGGGCGGCGGTGCCGCTGCTGAAGGAGGCGTGGACCGCCACCGAGTACGCCTATCTGCGGCCGCGCCTGCTCACCGCGCTGCTGCGCACCGCCCCGCACACCGCCGAGGCGCACGCCGCCGAGGCCCTGTGGGACTGCGAGGAGGAGGCCCGCCGCATCGGCGCGAGCATGGCCCCCCTCACCGAGGACAACAGCCTCCGCCTGCGCCGCCTGGCGTCGTGCGCGGCCGAGGAACCCGGCGTGGTGTCCGCCGCCGTCGACCGCGCCTCCCGCGAGCCCTGACGGCCCGGCGAACACGTCACGGGAAATCGTCGCCCGGTATCGGCCGAACCCCCCGCATCCTCCTACGGACGCACGTAACAGTGGTCCCCCAGCGCGATGTGCCGACCCCTACCCTGCGCCTACACTCGCTCGCATGATCTCCGCTAAGACGCGCCTTCTCCTGGCCGCCCCCCTGCTCGCCCTCGCCCTCGGGACGGCGTCGGCCTGCTCGAGCGAGAACACCGACTGCGCCCTCACCACCGGCACCTGCACCGTCACCTTCGACCGCGGCGTCGACGCCAAGGCCAAGGTCCTCGGCGTCGAAGCCGAACTCGTCGAAGCCACCGACACCACGGTCACCGTCAAGATCGGCGGCCAGAACGTCACGGTCCCCCTCAACGACGCCGAACAATCCGGCGACTTCAACCTCCGCGTCAAGTCCATCACCCAAGACCAAGTAATCGTAGAAATCTCCACCGGCGTCACAGTCACCGAGTAGCCGCGCCTCCGGCACGGCGGTGATCGGGCGCCTCAAGCCGCCGTCCCCCCTCCGAACTCGCTCGCCTAACGGCTCCCAAGCCCTCCCCCGAAGCCCGCGAGAGCCGACCGGCGCTGGACGCGCCCTCCACCACCCCACGCGCCCCGCCACCACCCCACCCCCCAAAGCCCCAACTCCCCCCCAGGCCAGCGCCAACCGCCCCAGACCTCCCGCACCGGACCGCCCCTCGCGCCCAAACGCGGCCCGCAGGCAAGAAGCGCAAGCTCGCCCCCATAGCCCGAACCTCCGGGACCAGCAGGAGCCCAAGCCCCACGCGCGCACCATCGCACCCTCACGAAGGGCCCCTCTCCCCCGGAGGCCCAGATTTTCCCCGGGGCCAAGGGCCGGACCGCCCAAGACCTTCCGAGGCGACCAAGCCCCGCGCGCGGGCGCGGACCTCAGGCAGGAGGAAGAAGGCTCAACCACGCGGCCCGGGCCTTCGGGGCCTGCGCGTTACCAGGAGGGCGGGCCCGCGCGCGGAACCTCGGGTCCTCCGGGAGGGAGGGCAGGCCCCACGCGCGGGCCGTCAGGCCCTCACGGGGGGAAGGCGCTCCCCCGGAGGGCCGCGAGCCGCCAGGCGAGCGGGCCGGAGGCCCAGATTTGCGCGGGGCCAAGGGTCAGGCTGCCCGAGAGCTTCCGAGGCGACCAAGCCCCGCGCGAGGGCGCGGGCCTCAGAGCAGGAGGAGAAGGCTCGACCGCGCGGCCCGGGCCCTTGGGGACCCGCGCGGTCCCAGGAGGGCAGGACCCGCGCGCGGGGCATCGGGGCCTCGCGGGGGGAGGGTGCTCCTCCGGAGGGCCGCGAGCCGCTAGGCGAGTGGGCCGGAGGAGTAGGGGTTGGGGTTAGGTTCTGCGGGTTAGGGCTTGGGCTAGGTGGGGGGTGGCGGTGGGGGCGTGGTGGAGGAAGAGGGAGGGTTCCGTCAGTTCTAGTTCTAGGAGGACGGGGGAGCCGTCGGGGCCCGGGATCAGGTCTATTCGGGCGTAGAGGAGGTCTTTGGGGGCGGCGGCGAGGATTTGGGCGGCGAGGGCGAGTTCGGCCTTGGAGGGGGCGCGGGGGGTGATCTGCTCGCGGGCGTCCTTCTCGTCGGCGATCATGGGCTGGACGCCAGCGCCGGCCGTCAGGATCGGGGCCTTGCGGACGGCGTGGCTGAACTCGCCGTCGAAGAAGATCAGCGCGGTCTCGCCGGCCGTGTCGACCGCGTCGAGGTAGGGCTGGACCATGACCGTCTGCCCCTCGGCGCGCAGCCGCGCGAGGTGTTCAGCGGCCGGGGCCGCCTCCTCGGCCGACCAGCGGGCGGTGTCGCGCGCGCCCGCCGAGACCGCGGGCTTGATCACGTAGTCGGGCCATTCGGGCAGTTCGACCGGGTCCCACAGCGTCGGCACCACCGGGACGCCCGCCGCGCCGAGGTCGCGCAGGTAGCGCTTGTCGGTGTTCCACCGCAGTACCTCGGCCCGGTTCTCCAGCCGGGGCACCGAGTCTGCCCACGCGAGGAACTCCGCGAGCCGCGTCGAGTAGTCCCAGGTGCTGCGGACCAGCACGAGGTCGTAGTCGTCCCATCTGGCGGGCCCGTCCCATCGGACGGCCTCGGCGCGGTGCCCGAGCGCGGCGAGTTCCGCGACGAGCGCGGGCGTGTCCTCGTCCCCTTCGGGCAGCGCGGCACATGTCGCGATCGCAAGTCTCACCCACCCAGGTTATGCGTATGACCCCCCACCCACCACCCAAAAACCCCCACTCCCCAACATTTCCCACAAGAAACTTTCCAGCATAAAAAGGGCCCTGGACGCCGCGAAGACGACCAGGGCCCGACAACCTCAGCGAACCGGATGCCCCGCGGCCGCGATCGCGCCCTTGACCTCGGAGATCAGCAGATCCCCGAAGTGGAACACCGACGCCGCCAGCACCGCGTCCGCCCCCGCGTCGACCGCCGGCGGGAAGTGCTCCAACGCCCCCGCGCCGCCGCTGGCGATCACCGGCACCCCGACGACCTCACGCACCCGCCGCAGCATCTCGAGGTCGAACCCGGCCTTGGTCCCGTCGGCGTCCATCGAGTTCAGCAGGATCTCCCCGACGCCCAGTTCCTCGGCCCGACGGCACCACTCGATCGCGTCGATCCCGGTGCCCTTGCGCCCGCCGTGCGTCGTCACCTCGAAGCCAGAGGGGGTCTCCGGGCTGCGCCGCGCATCCGCCGACAGCACGATGCACTGGCTGCCGAACCGGTGCGCGGCCTCGCGCAGGAACTCGGGCCGCGCGATCGCCGCGGTGTTGATCGACACCTTGTCCGCGCCCGCGCGCAGCAGCCTGTCGACGTCCTCGACGGTCCGGATGCCGCCCCCGACGGTCAGCGGGATGAACACCTGCTCGGCGGTCCGGCTCACCACGTCGTAGGTGGTCGAGCGGTCGGCGGAGGAGGCGGTGATGTCGAGGAACGTCAGTTCGTCCGCGCCCTGCTCGTCGTACCGGCGCGCCAGCTCGACGGGGTCGCCCGCATCCCGCAGATTCTGGAAGTTGACGCCCTTGACGACGCGTCCGGCGTCGACGTCCAGGCACGGGATCACCCGTACGGCCACGGTCATGCCACTGCTCCCCGGTAGGCGTCCACTTCAACTTCCACGAGCATCCGCGGGTCGAGCAGGCCCGCCACCACCAGCAGGGAGGAGGCGGGCCGCACGTGCCCGAACAGCGAGCCGTGGGCGCGTCCGGCGGCCTCGGCGTGTTCGGGCGACGTGACGTACATCCTGGTCCTGACGACGTCGCGGGCCGAAAGCCCGAGCCGCTCCAGCGACCAGAGGGCGACCCGGAAGGCGGTGCGGGTCTGCTCGTACGGATCACCGACGTGGACGACCTCGCCGTCCACGGTCGAGGTGCAGCCGGAGACGAAAGCCATGTCCCCCGCAAGCACCGCCCGCGAGTACCCGATCACCTCCTCCCAGGGTCCGCCCGAGGAGATCCGCTCGATCATCGAGTGAGCTCCAGCGCTTCCTCGAGCGTGAAAGCCTGCGCGTACAGGGCCTTGCCGACGATCGCGCCCTCGACGCCCAGCGGCACGAGGTCCTTCAGCACCTTCAGGTCCTCCAAGGAGGACACCCCTCCGGAGGCGATGACCGGCTTGTCGGTACGCGCGCACACCTCACGCAGCAGCTCGACGTTCGGGCCCTTGAGCGTCCCGTCCTTGGTGACGTCGGTGACGACGTAACGCGGGCAGCCGTCCTCTTCGAGGCGGGCCAGGACGTCCCACAGGTCGCCGCCCTCGCGGGTCCAGCCGCGCGCGGCGAGGGTGGTGCCGCGCACGTCGAGGCCGACGGCGATGCGGTCGCCGAACTCGGCGATCGCGCGCCGGGTCCACGCGGGGTCCTCGAGCGCGGCGGTGCCGAGGTTGACGCGGGCGCAGCCGGTGTCGAGGGCGGCGCGCAGGGACGCGTCGTCGCGGATGCCGCCCGACAGCTCGACCTTGACGTCCAGCCGCCCGGTGACCTCGCGCAGCAGCTCGCGGTTGGAGCCGCGGCCGAAGGCGGCGTCGAGGTCGACGAGGTGGATCCACTCGGCGCCGGCGCTCTGCCACGCGAGTGCCGCGTCGAGCGGGTTGCCGTAGGAGGTCTCGGTGCCGGCCTCGCCCTGGACCAGGCGCACGGCCTGGCCATCGGCGACGTCAACGGCGGGAAGGAGCGTCAGGGTCATGGCGGAAAGCCTACCGGGAACGGCCTTGACCGGCGTTTTCCCCTCCCCGACGTAAATGATCTTCCAAGCCGCAGCGCGCGCCGCCCGGACACGCGACCGTTACCCCGTAACACTCTGCGTGACAAAACCCTCACCGTTCGCGACTTCGGCCGCGTTCCCGGAACCCCGGGACCGAGTTCGGGCGCCCTCGGAGGGTGTGATCGCCCCCGGGCGATCGCACCCTCCGAGGTTCACCAGCGCCCGCACTCCGGAGCGACGAAGGAGCGACCAGACAACAGGAGCGACCATCAACACGCTCTCCCGATCCCTCGCCGTCCCCCTGGCCGCCCTGGTGGCCCTGCTGCCCGCCCAGGCCGTCCCGGCGGCCCCCGACGCCCCCGCGGCCGTCGTGGGGTTCCAGCGCGGCCCCGCGCCCACCGAGGCCGCCCTGACGGCCCCGCGCGGCCCATTCCCCGTCGCCAAGACCCGGCTCGTCGCGGGGCAGGGCACCGCCGCGGGCACCCTGCACTACCCGGCCGACGCCTCCCAGGGCACGTTCGGCGCGGTGGCCGTCATGCCGGGCTTCCTCGGCACCGAGAAGTCGATCTCGCTGTACGGGCCGCTGCTCGCCTCGCACGGCTTCGTGGTGTTCACGTTGAACGCCAAGCGCCGCACCGACCGCCCCGACGCCCGCGCCACCCAGCTCCTGGCCGCCCTCGACCGCCTCGTGACGGGCCCGGCCCGCGACCTCATCGACCCGTCGCGCCTCGCGGTGATGGGCCACTCCATGGGCGGCGGCGCGGTCCTGCGCGCGGCGGCCCAACGCCCCGGCCTCAAGGCGGCCGTCCCGCTCGCGCCCTGGCACCTGGAACGCGACTGGCGGACCGTGCGCGTCCCGACCCTCGTCTTCGGCTCTGACGACGACCGCGTCGCCCCCGTCCGCACGCACGCCGAGCCGTTCTACCAGAGCATGACGCGGGCCCCGGAGAAGGCGTACATCGAACTCCGCAAGAGCGGTCACCTTAAGTTCATCGTGGCCCATCCAGTGATCACCAAGTACACGGTGTCCTGGTTGAAGCGTTATGTGGACAACGACACACGCTACGACCCGTTCCTGTGCCCAGGTCCGGTTTTCCCGACCAAAGAGATCAACGAATACCGCGGGACGTGCCCTTCCTGAGGCCCCACATGGCGCAACACGCCCCATCCGCCCCCCGGCCCGACCTATCCTGGCAAGACGGTTACCCGCGGGTCCCAATCCGGATCACGCTGTTAACACGTCCGAAATCCGCCCATCACATGAACGAGGACCATCAAGAGAGTGCCTCGAAATGGATCGGTCCAGTACGGCCGTTACCTGCCCATCGAAGAACACGCGATCGTCGGCGATCTGCGCACCGTCGCACTCGTCGGCACCGACGGGACCATCGACTGGTTCTGTCCGGGGCGCTTCGACGCGCCCAGCCTGTTCGCCTCCCTGCTAGACGCGCGCAAGGGCGGTTTCTTCTCGCTGTCCTGCCGTTCGGCGAACCGCCCCAAGCAGCTCTACCTGCCCGACACCAACATCCTCATGACGCGCTTCCTCACCGCCGAGGCCGTCGGCGAGGTCATCGACTTCATGGTGCCGGAGACCAGCGGGTCGGCCCCGCCCCGCGACCTCATCGTGCGCCAGGCGCGCGCGGTGCGCGGCAGGGCCACCTTCGAGCTCGGCTGCTACCCGGCGTTCGACTACGGCCGCGCCACGCACGAGATCGAGATCGTCGACAACGTGGGCGCGGTGTTCACGTCGTCGGCGGGCCGGTTCGTGCTGCGCTCCAACGTGCCGCTGATCCACGACGGCGACGGCGTCAAGGCGACGTTCACGCTGGACGAGGGCGAGACCGTCGACGTCGTCCTCGAGTGGCAGGGCCAGGTGCACCCGCTCGTGCCCGGCGAGGCCGACGAGATGTTCCTGCGCACCCAGGAGTTCTGGCAGAAGTGGATCGGCCAGTCCCGCTACCGGGGCCGCTGGCGGGAGATGGTCCACCGCTCGGCGCTGGCGTTGAAGCTGCTGGTCTACCACCCCACCGGCGCGCTGGTCGCCGCGCCCACCACGTCGCTGCCCGAGGGGATCGGCGGCGTGCGCAACTGGGACTACCGCTACGCCTGGCTGCGCGACTCGGCTTTCACGATCTACTCGCTCATGCAGCTCGGCTTCCTCGAGGAGGCCGCGGCGTTCATGGAGTGGCTCCAGCTCCGCTGTGAGGAGGCGACGCTGGAGCGCGACGTCATGATCATGTACTCCGTCGACGGGTCCGACAAGATCCCCGAGCACACCCTCGACCACCTCGAGGGGTACCGCGGGTCCCGTCCCGTCCGGATCGGCAACGGGGCCGCCGGCCAGCGCCAGCTCGACGTGTACGGCGAGATCATGGAAGCGGTGTACATGTACAACCGCGAGGTCCCGATCTCCTACGACCTGTGGCAGACCCTGTCCAAGCGCCTGGACTGGCTCGCCGACCACTGGGAGGAGCCCGACGAGGGCATCTGGGAGGTGCGCGGCGGCCGTCAGCGCTTCACCTACTCGGGCCTGCAGACCTGGACGGCGTTCGACCGCGCCCTGCGCCTGGCCCGCGACCGCGGCCTACCGGCACGGTCCAACAAGTGGCAGCGCCTGGCCGCCAAGGCGTACCGGTTCGTCCAGCAGGAGTGCTGGGACCCCGAGATCGGCGCGTACGTCATGCACCCCGGCAGCAAGCTGCTCGACGCCGCTGTCCTGTGCATGCCGATGCTGAAGTTCTCCGGCCCGACCGACCCGCGCTTCCTCATGACCCTCGACCACCTGGGCAAGGAACTCGTCTCCGACAGCCTCGTCCACCGCTACGCGGCGACCGGCCACGACGGCCTGGAAGGCGAGGAGGGCACCTTCAACCTCTGCTCCTTCTGGTACGTCGACGCCCTCACCGCGGCCGGACGCGTCAAGGAGTCCCGGATGGTCTTCGAGAAGATGCTCACCTACGCCAACCACGTGGGCCTGTACGCCGAAGAGATCGGCCCCTCCGGCGAAGCCCTGGGCAACTTCCCCCAGGCTTTCACCCACCTGGCCCTCATCAGCGCCGCCGTCAACCTGGACCGAGCCCTGGACAACAACGGCGTCCTGGCCCGCCCCTAGAACCGGGCCGCCCGGCCCCGCCCGCAAGGGCCGGGCGACCCACCCTTCGACAAGCCCCCCATCACCCCCCGTCCCCAAGACCGCCCGGCCCCTTCAGAACCGGGCGGTCTTCCCCTTTCCGGGCCCCCGGCCCGGCTCACCGCTTGTCGAACGCCAGGAACGCCACAACAGGAACCACCAGCACCGAGACCACGAGGACCGCGAACCGCTCCATCCCGCCGAACCCCAGCCCCCACGCGAACCCCTGCACCGCCACGAGGAACACCACGACCGCGGCGAACCGCGTCCGACGCTCCCGCGCCGCCCGCCCCGCCGCCCCCGTCGGCAGCACCTTGCCCACCGCCCGCCCCACCCGCCGCCACTTCGCCTTCCGCGCCTGCCGCACCCTGTTGACCTCCGCGGCCCGCGCCGCCGCCGCCTCCCGCTCAGCCCTCCGCCGAGCCCTCTCCCCACTCACCCCCCAAGCATCCCACCCGTCCGGGCCGCGGCGTGCTCAGCCGTCCGTGACGTGCATCGTCCCGGTCAGCAGCCGGTCCGCGAGGGACGTGCGCAGTTTGCCGGTCTCCTCGGCGACCCTGCGGTGCGCCTCCTCCTTGCGCTCCAGCGCGGCGAGCACCTCCACGATCGCCCGCTGCTCGGCCGGGGGCGGCAGCAGGACCGGCAGGTCGAGCGCGGTGCGGGTGCGGAGGTTGGAGATCACCGAGCGGCTGGACCGCGCGACGAGCCAGGCACGCACCTCCTCGTGCGCGAGGTAGTGCAGCAGGTAGCGCGGGCTGACCCGGTCCCCGTTCCGGACGCGGACGCGCAGACACGACGTCCCCACGAGCCACCCGTCCTGCCCCGGCCCGACGAGCGCGGCCCTGGCGACCTCCCCCGAGCGGACGCAGACCAGGTCGTCCTCCCGCAGCCGGAACCTCGTCATGGACGCCGCCACATGGTCGGGGACCCGTCGCGCGCTGAAGTCGGAGACGCGGCCGTGCCGTCCCACCTGTGACGCCGCCACGACCCCCACCCCCGCCGCGCCTAGGGGAAGGAAGTAGGGACGGAGGTTGGAATGCCCGGCCTGGACGTCGGCGACGTCACCGAGCGACGTCTTGGTCCAGTGCTCCGGCACGCGCCCCATCAGCTCGTCCATCGCCCGACCCTCCGCAGCTGCTCCGCCGCCGCCCTGTCCGCCTCCGCGGCTTCGCGTTCCGCCGCGCGCAGCACAGGGATCATGTCCTCGGGAAGGCCGCCGTCACCCGAGGACGCCCTCCGCCCGACGAGCCGGACCGGGTCGAGTTCGAACTCGCGCTCCCTGAGGTCGGCGACCGTCATCCTGCGGACACGCGGCCCACGCGTCGAGGCGAGTTCGGCGACCTCGGCGGCCGAGAGCCTGCGCCGGGAGCGGTCGACCATCGTGCCCAGGTCAGACCCGTCAACGACCAGTACTCCGCGTGAGCCCTGCCGCAGCACCCACAGGTGCACGGGAACCGACGTCGCCGCGAACAGACCGGCGGGCAGCGCGATCACCCGCTCGACAAGACCGGACACCACAAGGTCCTCACGCACGCGCCGGTCCACCGAGCGGCGCGACCACGCCGCGGCGGGCGGCGCGACGACGGCGGCCCGCCGCCCCGGCCCCAGTTCCTCGGCTGCCATCCTGAGCCAGCCGTAGATGAGGCTCTGCCCCTTCGGCACGCCGAGCCGGGGTTCGCCCGTGCCGTCAAAGGTGATCGTGAACGGCGGATTGGCGAGCATGACGTCGAACGGCTCCCGCAGTTCCTTCGTGGTCAGCCCGTCGTCCGCGTCCGCCGTGACCCTTGCCTCGAGCCCGTGCAGGCGCAGGTTGACGAGGGTCGCCTCGCAGGTCTCCTTCGCCCTGGTACGCGCGCGCAGTCTCACGTCCGCGGCCTCGGCGGCGGCGACGAGGAGCTCGCCCATGCCGCAGCATGAATCCTGCACTGTCTCGCCGGGACGGGGCTCGGTCACCGCGACCATCAGCCGGGCGAGCTCACGCGGCGTGTAGAAGTCCCCTCCCCTGACCGAGTGCGCCATCAGCCGGTCGAGCAGGCCGTCGGTGAACTCGGCGAGCGCGCGACCCTGGAGTTCCGGCAGCCGGTTCAGCAGTTCGACCACGCGGGCCAGGTACACCGGCGTGTCGGCCCCCGGCCACAGCCCGAGGTCCGCGGCCGAGCCCGTCCCGCGCCCCTGCTCCGCCCACGCGGCCCCGTCGCGGGCGAGCGCCTGCCAGCGGCGCGGCTCCTGGAAGCGGAGCCGCACGAGTTCGAGGATCAGCCCGCTGTACCGCGCGATCCCGCTCCGCTCCGCCGCGCCGACGATCTGCAGCGCGGAGACGGACAGCTCGGGCTCGGCCTTGACCTCGTCCCGCCTGGGCCGAACCTCCGTGCCGGTGGCCGCGCGGAAGCGGTCGCCGTAGGTCCGTCCCTCGGGTTCCTCCGGACGCCGTGAGCCGCGGTCGATGCCGCGTCCGTCGAGCCAGCGCGCCACCTCGCCCGCGTGGAACAGCTCGCGGCCCTGCCCGACGTCGGCGGGCGCGGGAAAGCCCGGGTGCCTGCGCCGCCAGTTGCTCACCGCGCCGCGCTGGACGCCGCAGCGCCGCGCGATCTCCGCCATGGTGACGAGTTCGGCATCCGAGGCGTCCATCAGAAGCTCGGCTCGGCGAGGCCGGAGCAGACCTCTTCCTTGCGGGACAGGACCGCGGTGACGCGGGCGAGCGCGACCACCCGGTCGGCGAGGTCCACCGACAGGAACCCGAGCATCCGGCAGATCTTGACGTGGTCGGCGGCGAGGTCGCGGGCGTGGACGGGTTCGTGGTGCATGATCCGGTTCCGCAGATAGACCAGGGACAGCAGGCCGTCGTGCAGGTCCCCCCGGCTGCCCCGGTACTGCGGGAAGGCCCGCTGCCGGTCGAGGGCCGGACGCCAGAGGTGGCGGTCGTAGCCGCGGCTCAGCAGGGACACCCAGAAGCCGAACGACAGCTCGGCCACGACGTCGTCGGCGGTCCAGCGGCCCCGCGTCTTGGTCCGCGCCTTCGCCTCGGCGGCCCGCACCTGGTGGCGGTTCGGCCGCTTGAGCGGCGCCGCCTCCCACCAGTCGGCCCTGCCGAAGTGCGCGGCCAGGCAGTCGTGCAGCGCGTTGCGCAGGGCGACTTCCAGGCAGTGCAGCGGCCCGTAGAAGGCCCCGGCGGCCTCGATGTTCCACCAGTACAGGCGGCCGGCCCGGTCGGCGTCGCCCGCCGTGTGGCGCAGATACGGCGCGAATCTCGGGGCCGAGAGCGTCCGCAACGGCAGGCGGTGGGGGGAAGGGGGCACCGGACGCTCCTGGGCAGCGCGAAGTCGGATCGGTTAGACTCGGTCCCGTAAGCCCCGGGTTCGCCTCTGCTTCGGCACGCCGCCCGGGGCACGGTCGTTCTCAGGCGCGCATGACGTGCGCCGCTCGGCCCGGTCACCCGAACCCGTTCCCGGACGAGCGTAGGCCCGCGCCACTGTGACATCAAGCGCATTCGAAATGCTCAGGAAGTGTTAACACTTCCCCTGCGCCAACGCCGAACGCCCCGGCCTTTGCGGGCGGGGCGTTCGGGGGTGGGTTAGAGGGTGGTTAGCCAGTTGGTGAGGAGGGTGGCGCCGGCGTCGCCGGATTTTTCCGGGTGGAATTGGGCGGCGGAGAGGGGGCCGTTCTCGGCGGCGGCGACGAAGGGTTCGCCGTGTTCGGACCAGGTGACGAGCGGGGGGGTGAAGCGGCCCGGCTCGAGTTCCCAGCGGCGGACGGCGTAGGAGTGGACGAAGTAGAAGCGGGTGGCGGGGTCGATGCCGCGGAAGAGGACGGAGTCCTCGGGGGCCTTGACGGTGTTCCAGCCCATGTGCGGGATGACCGGGGCGTGCAGGCGCTCGACCGTGCCGGGCCACTCGTCGCAGCCTTCGGTGGTGATGCCGTGCTCGACGCCCTTGGAGAACAGGATCTGCATGCCGACGCAGATGCCCAGGACCGGACGGCCCCCGGAAAGACGGCGGCCGATGATCTGCTCGCCGCGCACCGACTTCAGCCCCTCCATGCACGCGGCGAACGCGCCGACGCCGGGGACGACGAGCCCGTCGGCGTTCAGCGCGGTCTCGAAGTCCGACGTGACGGTGACGTCCGCGCCGACGCGCGCCACGGCACGCTCGGCCGACCGCAGGTTGCCCGACCCGTAGTCGAGGATGACGACGTTCTTCATTCCCACCCCTCCCTCACAGCCTGCCCATCGCGGCCAGGACCGACAGCACGGTGAGCACCGCGACGATCACCGCCGCGACCTTGAGGCCCTGCCTGATGAAGCTGTAAACGCCGGTCGCCAGGAACAGCGCGAGCGCGAACAGCAACATCGCCGTCCACGGCACCGAAAGCCCAAAAAGACTAACGGTCCCCTCCTCCGCAAGCACCCCAGCGACGACCGCGCTCACAACGCACCCTTGGTCGACGGGATGCCGTGCACGCGCGGGTCGAGTTCGCTCGCGTACCGCAGGGCCCGCGCGAGCGCCTTGAACTGCGCCTCCACGATGTGGTGCGCGTTGCGCCCGTACGGGACGTGGACGTGCAGCGCGATCTCGGCGTTGGCGACGAACGACTCGAAGATGTGCCTGGTCAGCGTGGTGTCGTACTCGGGCCCGATCATGGGGGCCATGCCGTCGGGCTCGGAGTGCACGAGGTAGGGGCGGCCGGACAGGTCGACGGTGACCTGCGCGAGCGACTCGTCGAGCGGGATCGAGGCGTCGGCGAACCTGCGGATGCCGCGCTTGTCGCCGAGCGCCTGCTTGAACGCCTGGCCGAGCGCGATCGCGGTGTCCTCGATGGTGTGGTGGCTGTCGATGTGCAGGTCGCCCTCGGTGCGGACGGTCAGGTCGAAGGAGCCGTGCTTGCCCAGCTGGGCGAGCATGTGGTCGTAGAAGCCGACGCCGGTGGCGACCTCGACCTCCCCGGTCCCGTCGAGGTCGATCTCTACGAAGACCTTGGTCTCCTTGGTGGCCCGCTCGACGCGGCCGATCCTGCTCACTGTGTCTCCTTGAGGGATTCCTGGAGTGCGGCGCGGAAGGCCGCCATCTCCGCGGGCGTCCCGACGGACACCCGCAGCCATTCCGGCGGTCCGACCGCGCGGATGAGGACGCCGCGGTCAAGCATCCGACGCCACAGCGCGTCCCGGTCGGGGAACCGCCCGAACAGCACGAAGTTGGCGTCGGAGTCGGCGACCTCGAGGTTCTGCCCGCGCAGCCAGGTGACGGCGGCGTCGCGCTCGCCGCGCAGCTGCTCGACGTAGCCGAGGAGCTCGTCGCCGAACGCCAGGGCGGTGCGCGCGACGGCCTGCGTGACCGAGGACAGGTGGTACGGCAGCCGCACCAGCAGCAGCGCCTCGAGCACGGCGGGGTCGGCGGCGAGGTACCCGAGCCGCGCCCCGGCCAGCGCGAACGCCTTGGACATGGTCCTGGTGACGATCAGCCGCGGGTGCCCGTCGAGCAGTTCGAGCGCCGACGGCGTCCCCGAGCGGCGGAACTCCCCGTACGCCTCGTCCACGACGACCATGCCCGGCGCGACCTTCAGCACCGCCTCGATGGCCGAAAGATCGAGCGACGTCCCCGTCGGGTTGTTGGGCGAGGTGAGGAAGACGATGTCCGGCCTGTGCTCCTCGATCGCCGCGACGGCGCGGTCGGCCTCGAGCCCGAAGTCCTCGGCCCGGTAGGCGTCGATCCAGCGCGTGTTGGAGACCTTGGAGATCGTCGGGTGCATCGCGTACGACGGCTCGAAGCCCATCGCCGAGCGCCCGGGGCCGCCGAAAGCCTGCACGATCTGCTGGATGATCTCGTTCGACCCGTTGGCCGCCCACACCCGCGAGGCGTCGAGCGCGACGCCCGACTCGGCGGTGAGGAAGGCGGCGAGATCGGCGCGCAGGGCGAGCGCGTCGCGGTCGGGGTAGCGGTTGAGCGTGCCCGCGGCCTCGGCGACGGCCTCGCCCAGCGCCTTGACCAGCGCCTCGGACGGCCCGTACGGGTTCTCGTTCGTGTTCAGCTGGACGGGCACGTCGAGCTGCGGCGCACCGTACGCCTTCTCCGCGCGCAGGTCGTCGCGCAGCGGCAGGTCGGACAGGGACGTCATGACGGGATCTCCCAGTCGAAGCGCGCCTTGAGCGCAGCGCCGTGCGCGGGAAGGTCCTCGGACTCGGCCAGCGTGACGACCCGGGCGGTCGCCTCGGCGAGCGCCGCGCGGTCATAGGTGACGACGTGGATGCCGCGCAAGAACGACTGCACGGACAGCCCGGAGGAGTGGCACGCGCAGCCGCCCGTAGGCAGCACGTGGTTGGACCCGGCGAGGTAGTCGCCCAGGGAGACCGGCGCGTACGGCCCGACGAAGACCGCCCCCGCGTTGCGCACCCGTGCGGCGACGCCCTCGGCGTCGGCGGTGTGGATCTCCAGGTGCTCGGCCGCGTAGGCGTTGACGACGTCGAGACCCGCCTCGATGTCGGACACCAGCACGATCGCCGACTGACGCCCGGAAAGCGCCTCGCTGACGCGTTCGCGGTGCTTGGTCCGCGCGACCTGGACGGCGAGTTCCGCCTCCACCGCGTCGGCGAGCTCGACCGAGTCGGTGACCAGCACCGAGGCGGCGATGGTGTCGTGCTCGGCCTGGCTGATCAGGTCGGCGGCGACGTAGGCGGCGTCGGCGGTGGCGTCGGCGAGGACGGCGATCTCCGTGGGCCCGGCCTCGGCGTCGATGCCGACGACCCCGCGCAGGTACCGCTTGGCGGCGGCGACCCAGATGGACCCCGGCCCGGTGATCAGATCGGCGCGGCGGCACTCCTCGGTGCCGTAGGCGAACATCGCCAGGCTCTGCGCGCCGCCCGCCGCGTACACCTCGTCGACGCCCAGCAGCGCGCACGCCGCGAGGATCGTCGGGTGCGGCAGGCCGCCGAAGTCTTTCTGCGCGGGCGAGGTGACGGCCAGCGAGCCGACCCCCGCCTCCTGCGCGGGCACCACGTTCATGACCACGCTGGACGGGTACACGGCCTTGCCGCCCGGCACGTAAAGCCCGACCCGGTCGACCGGAACCCACCGCTCGGTGACGGTCCCGCCCGGCACGACCGTGGTGGTGACGTCCTGACGCCGCTGCTCGCGGTGCACGATCCTGGTCCGCCGGATCGCCTCCTCAAGGGCGTCGCGCACGGCGGGGTCGAGGTTGTCCAGCGCCGCGGAGATCGCCTCGACGGGCACCCGCGTGCTGGTCAGCTCGACGCCGTCGAACTCCCTTGTGTACCGCAGGACCGCTTCGACCCCGTGATGCCGCACGTCCTCGCAGATCGGCCGCACCTTCTCCAGGGCGGCCTCGACGTCGAACTCGGCGCGGGGCAGCACGTCGCGCAGGTCGCCGGGGAGGGCGCCGCGCAGGTCGATTCGGGAAATCACACGGCCAAGTCTACGGACAGCGACGCCGGGGTCGGGAATCGGTTTCAGGTGCTGAGACGCCGCGCCGCCCGATCCAGACGCGATCCGGGCCCGGTTCAGACCCGTGCCGGGGTGGCCCAGTGGGTGAAGACGGGGTCGGTGGTGAAGTCGGCGGTGGCGGTGGCGCCGCCGGGGAGGCGGGCCTCGGTGCGGGCGCCTGAGCGGCGGAAGGGCACGTGGTGGTAGGCGAGGAGGCGGGTGAGGGTCAGCTGGGGGTCGGCGGGGAAGAGGGAGACGGCCTTGGCGATCAGGGCGGGGACCGCGGCCGGGTCGAAGGCGGCGGGCGGGATCGCGGGGTCGTCGACGAGCAGGTAGGCCGAGCCGCCCTCGTAGCCCGCGCCGATGTAGCCGGACCCGCCGAGCACCCCCGCGGCGGCGACGGCGATCAGATGGCCCGCGTGGCCGCCCTCGAACCAGGAGAGATCGACTTCGGGCGAGGTGAACTCGGGCACAGCAAGGCGCGCGCCGATCTCCCGGACGGCGAGGGTGGGGGCGACGGCGGGGTGGTCGGGGCCGAACTGGGCGTTGGCCCATCCCCACAACCAGGTACGCTCTCGTGAGGCGTAGCTCCCGAGGAGGCCCACCCTTACCGTGGTGCCCCCGCTGGTGTAGGTCCTGCCGTTGAGGTCGGCGCTCCAGTCGGCGCGGGGCAGCCGGGCGGCCAGGGTCTCCTGCTGGGCGAGGACGATGGCGGACAGCGCGGCACCCAGGCGTTCGAACGCCGAGCTGAATCCTGACATGTTCGGAACACTACCCGCGGCGGCCCGGTTTGTGTCCTCTTCGTGGAGGGACCCCGGCGGGGACCTTCCCGTGACGTTACGCTGCGGGTGATCAACTTTCCGGGACGTACAGGAGCGTGAGCATTTGGCCCGGCAACTGCGCGTCTGGGCGACCGTGACCGGGACGCTGGCCCTGGTCGGCGTCCCGGCCGGCCTGCTGTGGGTGTGGCTGGCCGAACGGCCGGGCTACGTCGTGGTCGAGGGCAGGGCGCACCTGCTCGACCCCGAGACCCAGGACCTCATCGCCGCCGACGGCAAGCTCGCGCTCGTCTGCCTCGGCGTGGGCCTCGTCCTCGGCGTCCTCGCCTACTGGCGGGCCGGGCGCGGCAACGATCTCACCCTGGTCCTGGCGCTGGCGTCCGGCGGCCTGCTCGGCTCGCTCGTCGCGTGGTGGTTCGGTCACAGGTTCGGCCTCGCCGCCTTCACCGACGCGATCGCCACCGGCGCGGACGGGACCCGGGTGACCGGCCCGCTCGACCTCGGCGCGAAGGGCGTCCTGACGCTCTGGCCGCTGGCCTCGGTGCTCGCCTTCGGCGTCCTCGAGGCGCTCGACGCGGCCCGCCGCCTACCCGCGTCCGATCGCGGCGAGACCGGCACCGGTGAGGCGGACGAGGTCGGCGGGGGCGAGTTCGATCTGGAGGCCGCGCCGCCCGGCGGAGACGTAGACCGTCGGGAAGGCTGAGGCGCTCTCGTCCACGACGGTCGGCAGCCGCTTGCGCTGCCCGAGCGGGCTGATCCCGCCGACCACGTAGCCGGTGGCGCGCTCGGCGGCGGCGGGCTCGGCCATCTGCGCCTTCTTGCCGCCGACGGCCGCCGCGAGCGCCTTCAGGTCGAGCTGGCCCGCGACGGGCACGACCCCGACCGTCAGCTTGCCGTCGACCTCCGCGAGCAGGGTCTTGAACAGCCGCTCGGGCGCGACGCCCAGGGCCGCGGCGGCCGCCTCGCCGTAGGACGCCGTGTTCTCCACGACCTCATACGGGTGCAGCCGGAAGTCGATGCCCGCCCTGGTCGCCGCGACGGTCGCGGGAGTGCCCTTGGATGCGCCTTTCGCCATGGTCAGACCCTAGACCCCGGAGGCGTCGATGCCCGCCTCGATCACCGCGTTCATGATCTTCGTCAGGTGCTCGCGGCTGAGGCTCGGCGCGAGCGGGGCCATCGCCGCGACGATCGCGGCCTCCCGCTCGGGGTCGCGGCCCCGGTGCCCGCCGACGGGCTTGATCCGCTGCACGGTGGCCGCGAGCGCGGCCCTGCGCTCGAGCAGCGCGGCGAGTTCGGCGTCCACCTGGTCGATGGCCGCGCGCACCTGCGCCAAAGTGGCGGTTTCAGAATCAATCGGGCGCATGATCCCATCGTAGTGAAGTTCCGGGAGCGGCCCGGACGGGAAAGGCAGGGACCATGGCAGACGAACCGCAGCACAAGCTCCTCGTGATCGGGTTCGACGACCCGCTCAAGGCGAGTGAGTTCATGCTCACCGCCGCCCGGATGCAGAAGAACGGGCAGCTCCAGGTGCACGACGCGGTCTTCATCGAGCGCGACGAGGACGGCAAGTCGACGGTCCGCGAGACCCGCGACGTCACCCCGGGACGCGGCGCGCTGGGCGCGGGCATGTGGGGCCTGCTGCTCGGCACGCTGCTCGGCGGACCCGTCGGCGGTCTCGTCGCGGGCGCGGCCAGCGCGGGCGGCGGCGCGCTGCTCGGCAAGCTGATCGACACGGGCATCAAGGACGAGAAGATCGCCGAACTCCGCGAGGCCGTGCCGCCCGGCAGCACCGCGCTGGCCCTGCTGATCAGCCACCTGTCCCTGGCCGACCTCCAGCGCGAACTCGCCCGCTTCCCCGGCGCCTCCCTCGTCGAGTCCGACCTCTACGACGCCGCCATCCACGCCGTCCGCGTCAGCCTCGGCGAAATCGAAGGCTGACCCGGGCCCGAACCCCTCAGCCCCGGCACGCCGTGCGCGTCAGCCCGCGCATATCAAGGGCTGACGCCCAAGGCACCCCCTGGGCGCGTCCCACGCCCGACCCGACGCCGTGCGCGTTAGCCCGCGCGAGACAAGGGCTGACGCTCAAGGCAACCCTCAGCCCCGGCACGCTGTGTGTCAGCCCGCGCGAGACAAGGGCTGACGCCCAAGGCGACCCCTCAGCCCCGGCACGCTGCGCGTCAGCCCGCGTGAAATCGAGGGCTGACGCCCAGGACTCCTTGAGGGGCGCGGGTTACAGGTCGCGTCGCATCCAGATGTGCGGGATGCCCGCCTCGAGTTCCTCCGGGCCGTACTGGGTGTAGCCGAGGCGGGTGTAGAAGCCCGTGGCGTGGGTCTGGGCGTGCAGTTCGATCGCGGTCAGGCCCCTGCCGCGTGCGTGGTCCTCAAGCGCGCGCACGAGCGCCGCGCCCAGGCCCGTCCCGCGCGCCGCCTTGCGGACGGCCAGGCGGCCGAGCACCCCGGTGGTCGTGCCGTTGCGGACCAGCAGCCTGACGGCGCCGAGGGGGACGCCGGCGACGCGGGCGAGGAAGTGGTCGGCGACGTCGTCCAGTTCGTCGGCCTCAAGTTCGGCGGGCACGCCCTGCTCGCCCACGAAGACCTCCCAGCGGACCTCGAACGCCTCCCCGAGCGCGTCGGGACCCTCCGCGAGGACGATCTCCGCCCCTTCGACCTCAGGCCCGCCCATCAGGACTCCGCGGCTACGATGTCGAGCGCCTTCTGCAGGTCCTCGGGGTACGGGCTGGTGAACTCGACGTACTCGTCGGTCGCCGGGTGCAGGAAGCCGAGCCGCACGGCGTGCAGCCACTGCCGCTGGACGCCGAGGCGCGCCGCGAGCGTCGGGTCGGCCCCGTAGAGCAGGTCGCCGACGCACGGGTGGCGCAGCGCCGACATGTGCACCCGGATCTGGTGGGTGCGGCCGGTCTCCAGCGTGATGTCCAGCAGCGACGCCGCCCGGAACGCCTCGATCGTGTCGTAATGGGTGACCGAGGGCCTGCCGCCCGCGACGACCGCGAACCGCCCGTTCCCCGAGGGATGACGGTCGATCGGCGCGTCCACGGTTCCCCGGAAGGGATCGGGGTGGCCCTGGACGAGCGCGTGGTAGCGCTTGGTCACCTCGCGGTCGTGGAAAGCGCGCTTGAGGTGGGAGTACGCGCGCTCGCTCTTGGCGACGGCCATGCACCCCGTGGTGTTGGCGTCGAGCCGGTGCACGATCCCCTGCCGCTCGGCCGCGCCGCTGGTCGCGACGGTGTGGCCCGCGCCCAGCAGGCCGCCGATCACGGTCGGGCCGGTCCAGCCGGTGGTCGGGTGGGCCGCCACCCCGATCGGCTTGTTGACCACGATGATGTCGTCGTCCTCGTACACGATCGTCATGCCGGGGACGGGTTCGGCGACCGGCGCCGGCGCGCTGGGCGGCGGCGGAAGCACGACCTCGAGCCAGGCCCCGGCCGTCACCCTGTCGGACTTGGCGACCTCGCGCCCGTCGACCTGGACGTCGCCCGCCGCGATCACCTCGGCGGCCTTGCCGCGCGACAGGCCGAACAGCCGCGCCAGCGCGGTGTCCACCCGCTCGCCCTCGAGTCCCTCGGGCACGTACAGGGAGCGCTGGTCGCTCATTCGCCGCCCTCCCGCGCCGCGTCGGCGGACGCCTTGTCGGCCGTACGCCCGTCAGCGGGGATCTCGGCGACCCCGTCGGCCTGCGCCGCGGTCCCCCGCGACTCCTCGGCCTCTAGCTCCTTGGCCTCCGGCTCCTCGGCCTCCGGCTCCCGTGACTCCTTGGTCTCGCGGGTGCCGTCCGGCTGGTAGCCGAGGCCCGCGAGCACGACGGCGAAGATCCCGCCGAAGACGATGCAGGTGTCGGCGAGGTTGTACACCGGCCACCCGTCGAACAGCGGCCAGGTCGGCCACTCGATCCAGTCGACCACATGGCCCTGGAAGTGGCCGGGCGCGCGGACGAGCCGGTCGATGAGGTTGCCCGCCGCGCCGCCCAGCAGCAGCCCGAGCGTGACCGCCCACGGGGTGCTGCGCAGGTCCTTGGCGTAGCGGACGATCGCGACGGTGACGCCGAGCGCGATGATCGTGAACACCCACGTCATGCCGGTGCCGATCGAGAAGGCCGCGCCCGCGTTGCGCACCACGCGCAGCGTGCTGAGGCCGAGCGGCAGCTCGATCGGGCGCTGGCCTTCCAGCGTCGCCACGACCACGGCCTTGGTGACCTGGTCGATCAGCACGGCCGCGGCGGCCACACACCCGAACATGACGATACGACGACGGGGCCGGGACCCCGTCACTTCAGCGGAAATGGTCCCGGCTCCCTGGGTCTCTCAGCGGCGTCGCTCAGCGACGCTCCTCGCGTTGTTTGCATGGCACACACAGTGTCGCGCGCGGGAAAGCCTGGAGGCGCGCTTTGCCGATGGCCTGCCCACAGTTGTCACATACACCATAGGTGCCCGCGTCGATGCGCGCGATCGCGCGCTCGTTCTGCTCGAGCAGGTCCCGGCAGTTGTTGGTCAGGGCGAGCTCGTGCTCGCGCTCGTAGGTCTTGGCCCCGGCGTCGGCCTGGTCGTCGCCCGCGCCCTCGCCGGAGTCGCCGTGCTCGGCCGCCTGGTTGAGCGCCGCCCTGATCTCGGCGGCGAACTCCTCGATCTCCGCGCTCAGCCTGGTCCGGACGTCGGCGAGCTCCCCGACCGTCCAGTGCTCCTCGCCCTCGCGGACCGGGAGCGCGTCGGCCTTGGCGGCCGCCGCGGCCTTGGCGGCGGATCTCCCTGCGGACTTCTGGGCCGATTTGGACTGTGCCGGCTTCGGCTCCGCCGGCTTGTTCTGCACGCTCGCGGTCGCGGCCATCGCGGGCCCCCTCACGTCGAGCTTCTCTTCGACGGGCAGTGCGGGAAGCATAGGTCTCCATTCGGCGGGACGGCCAACGCCAGGGGCGCTGCCGTTCGGTCACCACCCGCATATGCCCCACGACACGGTGTCAGGAACCGCGCATTTGGTCGATCTTTTCGGCGCGCACGATCACGGCGCGGGAAACCGGGTCGAGCCCGCGTCCCGAGTAGCCCTACAATCGTGGCAGTCGACGGCAAGGCAGTGATGGGGCGATCACCCCGGAGCCGCCGGAAGAACAGCCGGGGATCATCCCCTGAGCCCAGTAGAACCGGCAGCCGGACTCGAACGAAGCGGATCGCGCTCGCGCGGTCAAGAGGGGTGGTACCGCGGCCCGGACGGGTCGTCCCTTCAGGATCTGACCAATGGTTTCAATCTTGTGGTTTCAGTCTTGAAAGGTGCGACCCCGTGTCCTTCCGGCCCCTGCCCGCCCAGGTGGATCTGCCCGCACTCGAACGCGACATGCTGAGCCGCTGGCAGGACGAGAAGATCTTCCAGCGCTCCCTCGACCGCAACGCCGACGGCCCCCGCTGGGTCTTCTACGAGGGCCCGCCCACCGCCAACGGCATGCCCGGCGTCCACCACGTCGAGGCCCGCGTCTTCAAGGACGTCTTCCCGCGCTTCAAGACCATGCAGGGCTTCAACGTGCCCCGCAAGGCCGGCTGGGACTGCCACGGCCTGCCCGTCGAGGTGGCCGTCGAGAAGGAACTCGGCCTGTCCGGCAAGCCGCAGATCGAGGCGTACGGGATCGCGGAGTTCAACGAGCGCTGCCGCGCCTCGGTCATGCGGCACACCGACGCGTTCGAAGAGATGACCGAGCGCATGGGGTACTGGACCGACCTCGAGAACGCCTACCGGACCATGGACCCGTCCTACGTGGAGTCCGTCTGGTGGTCGCTCAAGGTCATCTGGGACAAGGGCCTGCTCTTCCAGGACCACCGGATCACCCCCTACTGCCCGCGCTGCGGCACCGGCCTTTCCGACCACGAACTGGGCCAGCCCGGCGGGTACGAGACGGTCTCCTCCCCCTCGGTGTACGTGCGGATGCCCGTCACGTCCGGCCGGTTCGAGGGCGCTGACCTGCTCATCTGGACGACGACCCCGTGGACGCTGGTGTCCAACACCGCGATCGCCGTCCACCCCGACGTCACCTACGTGGTGGCCGCCAAGGACGGCGAGCGGCCCGTGATCGTCGCCGAGCCGCTGATCGAGGCGGCGCTGGGCGACGGCTGGACCGTCCGGGAGACCTTCCCGGGCAGCGAGCTCGAGCGCACCCCCTACTCCCGGCCGTTCGAGCTCGTGGAGATCCCCGGCGCGCACTTCGTCCTGCTCGCCGACTACGTCACCGTCGAGGACGGCACCGGCCTCGTCCACCAGGCCCCCGCGTTCGGCGCGGACGACCTGCAGACCTGCAAGCGCTACGGCCTGCCCGTGGTCAACCCGATCGGCCCCGACGGCCGCTTCGTCGCCGACGTCCCCCTCGTCGGCGGGGTCCTGTTCAAGGACGCCGACGAGCGCCTGACCGAGGACCTGCGCGAGCGCGGCCTGCTCTTCCGGGGCGCGCACTTCGAGCACAGCTACCCGCACTGCTGGCGCTGCCACTCCGCGCTGCTGTACTACGCGCTCCCTGCCTGGTACATCCGCACGACCGCCGTCAAGGACGCGCTCCTTCGCGAGAACGAGGGCACCAACTGGTTCCCCGAGACGATCAAGGAGGGCCGCTACGGCGAGTGGCTGCGCAACAACGTCGACTGGTCGCTGTCGCGCTCGCGCTACTGGGGCACGCCCCTGCCGCTGTGGCTGTGCCCGGACGAGCACGTCACCTGCGTCGGCTCCCTGAAGGAGCTGTCGGAGCTGGCCGGAGAGGACCACTCGGCCCTCGACCCGCACCGCCCCTTCGTCGACGACGTCACCTTCCCCTGCCCGGTCTGCGCGCAGACCGCCACCCGCGTCCCGGACGTCATCGACGCCTGGTACGACTCGGGCTCCATGCCGTTCGCCCAGCACGGAGCGCCCTACGCCAACCTGGATGAGTTCGAGGCCAACTACCCGGCCCAGTTCATCTGCGAGGCCACCGACCAGACGCGCGGCTGGTTCTACTCCCTGATGGCCGTCGGCACGCTGGTGTTCGACAAGTCGTCCTACGAGAACGTGCTGTGCCTCGGGCTGATCCTCGCCGAGGACGGCCGCAAGATGTCCAAGCACCTCGGCAACGTCCTCCAGCCGCTCCCCCTCATGGACCGCCATGGCGCGGACGCGCTGCGCTGGTTCATGGCGTGCTCCGGCTCCCCCTGGGCGGCCCGGCGCGTCGGACACGCCGCGCTTGAGGAGATCGTCCGTAAGGTCCTGCTGACCTACTGGAACACCGCGTCGTTCTTCGTCCTGTACGCCAACGCCGCCGCCGCGCAGGGCGGCGCGTGGACCCCGGCCCGGCTCGGCGAGGCCCCCGCGCCCGCCGACCGGCCGCTGCTCGACCGCTGGGCGCTGGCCGAACTGCACCGCACGACGGCCGAGGTCACCGCCGCCCTCGAGCAGTTCGACACCCAGGCCGCCGGACGCAGGCTGACCGAGTTCGTCGACGACCTGTCCAACTGGTACGTGCGCCGCTCACGCCGCCGCTTCTGGGAGGGCCCCACGACGCCGGAGAACAGCGCGGCGTTCGCGACCCTGTACGAGTGCCTGGAGACGCTGACCCGGCTCATGGCCCCGCTCGTCCCGTTCGTCACCGACCACGTCTGGGACGTGCTCAGGCCCGAGGGCGCGCCGGAGTCCGTCCACCTTGCCGCGTGGCCCGAGGCCGACCCCGACCTCCTCGACGCCGACCTCACCGCCCAGATGGCCCTCGTCCGTCGTCTTGTGGACCTGGGAAGGGCCGCGCGGACGTCGTCGGCGGTGCGCATCCGGCAGCCGCTCGGCCGCGCCCTGGTCGGCGCGCCCGGCTGGGCGACGCTGCCCGAGGCGCTGCGCGCGCAGATCGCCGAGGAGCTGAACGTCGGCGCGTTCGAGGACCTGTCCTCGATCGGCGGCGACCTCGTGGAGTACGAGGTCAAGCCGAACTTCCGCGAGCTCGGCAAGCGGTACGGCAAGCAGACCCCGCTGGTCGCCAAGGCGGTCACCGCGGCCGACCCCGTCGCGCTCGTCGCGGGCGTGCGCGCCGGCGGGTACGCCTTCGACGTGCCCGAGGTCGGCGCGGTCGAGCTCGGCGCGGGCGACGTGATCGTCACCGAGCGGCCGCGCTCCGGCTGGGCCGTGGAGACCGCGGGCGGCGAGACCCTCGCCCTCGACCTGGAGATCACCCCCGAGCTGCGCCTGGCGGGCCTGGCCCGTGAGGCCGTCCGGATGATCCAGGACGCCCGCAAGCAGTCCGGCCTCGAGGTCACCGACCGCATCCGCCTGGTGTGGACCGCCTCCGACGCCGACATGGCCGCCGCGCTGCGCGCCCACGGCAACGAGATCGCCGGCGAGGTCCTCGCCGACTCCCTCACCGAGGGCGCGGCCGAGCCCACCCACACCGACGCCGACCTGGGCCTGGCGTTCGCCCTGAGCCGGGTGTGACGCCCCGGGGTGGACCCCTAGGGGTCCACCCCGACATTCCCCCCATCCGACCCCGGGAAGCCTTGGGCCGCTCCACCGCGTTTGCGATAGTGGAGAGGTGGAACTCGAAAAGAAGCTTGACCTGCGCGCCTCCGACGCCGACCGCGACGAGGTCGCGACACTGCTCGGCGAGGCGATGGCCGAAGGCAGGCTGAGCGCGGAGGAGCACGCCGAACGCCTGGAACTTCTCTACGCGGCCAAGACCTACGCCGAACTCGCCCCCCTCACCGCCGACCTCCCGCAAGCCCAGCCGCAGCCGCGCGTCTCCCTGCACAAGGACGACGCGGCGCTCCCCCCGCCCTCACGCCCCTCGAACGTGATCACCTGCATCCTCAGCGGCGCGGAGCGCAAGGGCCGCTGGCTCGTCGAGCCCGTCACCACGGTCAACTGCGTGCTCGGCGGGGTCGAGCTCGACTTCCGCAACGCGGTGCTGACCCAGCGCGAGGTCGTCGTGAACGTCACCTGCGTGCTCGGCGGCGTCGAAGTGACGGTGCCGCCCGGCGTCCGGGTCGAGGTCGACGCGGCCGGAATCCTCGGCGGCGCGGGCAACCCCAAGAACGACACGGTCGACCCGAACGCCCCGGTCATCCGCTTCACCGGGATGGTGATCCTCGGCGGCCTCGACTTCAAGCGCAAGGCACCCAAGGACCGCAAGAAGTCCTACCGCCGCAAGCACCACGGCTGCTGAGCCGACGAAAAGAGCGGCCCGCACCGAAAGGCACGGGCCGCTCTTCGCTGTCTCAGGGGCCGGTCAGACCGCGGGCTCCTTGTCGGGCTGGCAGACCAGGCACGGGGTGCAGCCCCGGTCCTTGGCCTCGCCGCGCGGCAGCGACTCGAGGTCCTCGTCGTCCTCGCCGATGTCCTCGATCAGGGCGCAGTCGGGCCGGTGGTAGCGCTTGGTGCCGGACAGAATCCGCACCAGCGGCCCCGCGGCCTGCCGCTCGGCCTTGCCGTCGCCGTCGTCGGCGGCGTCCTGGGGGACGTCCTCTGACTCGCGGGACTCAGGCACGCTCACCGCGACGGGCTCGACCACGGCCTCCTCGGCCTGGGCGGGCACCACGGGCTGCTTGACGGGCTCCTCAGGCTCGTCGTCCAGCACCCTGACCGCCTCGGTCCGCGCGACGGGCTCGGCCGCCACGGGCTCGACCACGCGCTTCCACTCCCCGGACTCGGCGGCCTCGGCCTCGACGGGCGCATCCCCCAAGGGGTAGTCCTTGTCGAGCGGGCTCGGCGGGAACGCGGTCGGCACCCAGTCGGTCACCGTGTCCTCGACCGGCGACGGCGCGGGCAGCGGCGCGGGGGCCGGGTCGGCCGGGGTCTGCCACCGGTCGACGGGCTCGGCCCGCTCGTAGGTCGGCGTCTCATAGGCCGACGTCTCGAACCCCGGCTTGTCGTAACCCTGCTTGTCGTAGCCCGGCTTGTCGAACCCGGGCTTGTCGAAGCCCGTGCTCTCGTAGCCCTGGCTCTCGTAAGCGGGCGTGTCGTAAGCGGGCGTCTCGTACGCGGCGGGCTCGTAGCCCGGCCCGTCGGTGCGCTCGTACCTGTCGCCGCCGACCGTGCCGAACGGCGGCTCGGGCGGGTACGGGGCGGCGGTGAAGTCGCCGCGCCCGGCGTCGGCGTGCTGCCGCTCGGGCCGCACCGCGTCGTGCACCGTCTCGACCTGCTCGTCGGGGCCGGAGGCCGCCTCGTCCGCCGGACCCGCGATGGCGCGCGCCGCCAGTGCGGTGTCCGGCAGACAGGCGGTACAGGGGCTGAACCCCTCCTCCTGCGCCTCGACGTAGGTCAGTTCCTCGGTGGGCCGTCCGGCGAGCTGCCGGCAGCTGTCGAGGTGGTAGCGCTTGCGTCCCGGCACGACGTGCACGATCGCGTCGTCGGGGACCTGGCCCGAGGGCATCGGGAAGGCGAACGGCGTCGCCTCCTCGCGCTCGACCGGGCGCTCGTCCTCCACCACGCGGGCCGCGGCCTTGCGGGCGGCACGTCCCGGCTGGCGGGACTTGGGCGCGGCGGCGCGGGTCGGCGCGGTGCCGAACAGCTCCTTGCGGCGCAGGAAGACCCCGATGGCCAGGCAGAGGAACGACACGATGCTGACGGCGATCGAGATGTACATCAGTTGCAGCCCGTGCAACCCCAGGACCGCTTCGTCCTGCACGACAATCCCCGCCACCAGCAACGCGATCGCACCGATCACGAGCAGGCCACTCAGGATGATCACTAGGTCTCCCTAACTCCCCGGTCCCCGGTCTCGCGGCGGCGCCTGCCGGCTCGGGAGGCGGGCCGCTGCGGGCCGACCACCGCCGTGCGCAGCACCCTATCGCGCGACGGACCTCACACATGTCAGGCGGGGAATCGCCGTGTCCACGGATTCGCCGTGTCCGTGGAAGGCCACATCGCCCACCCTCGGACACGTCCGTCGTGCCACGCGAAACCAGCGCACACCCGCGGGAAGCGGGTCAGCGACGGTCCTGCGGCGGCTCGCCCACGTGGAACGCGCCCGTGCCGCCGTGCTGTGCCGGCTCTGACGGGGGCGGGAACGGGGTCGGGCCGGTGACGACGGGCGCGGACTGCGTGGCCCCGGCGTGCGCGGGCACGGCGACGGGCTGCGGACCGGTGAGCGACGGCTGGAAGGTGTCCGCGCCGGCTTCGAGCTCGCGCAGCTGCCCTTCCAGATAAGCCTTCAGACGGCTGCGGTACTCGCGCTCGAACGCGCGCAGGTCGTCGACGCGGCGCTCGAGCTCCTCGCGCTGCTGCACGAGCGAGCCCATGACCTGGCGGTGCCGCTCCTGGGCGTCGCGGTCGAGCTGCTCGGCGCGCGAGCGCGCCTCGGAGACGATCTGGTCGGCCTGGCGGCGCGCCTTGCCGAGGATGTCCTCGGCCTCGCGGCGGGCCCTGCCGAGGTGCTCGTCGGCCTCGCGGCGCGCGTCGGCGATCGCCTGGTCCGCGGTCTGCTGCGCCAGCGCGAGCACGCGGGCCGCGGTGTCCATGTTGTCCTCGGTGGACGGCCGCGGGTTGATCTGCTCGGCGGCGTGCTGGGTGAGGCCCATGACCGGCTCGGGCTGCTGCGGCTGCTGCATCGGCGGCTGCTGCTGCAGCATCGGCTCGGGCATCGGCGGGGCCATGTCGGGCTTGGGCTCGACGATGGGCGCCGCCATCGCCGGGACCTTGCCGCGCAGGCACTCCGCGAGCTTGGCCCGCAGCTCCTCGTTCTCCTGGATCAGCCGGTCGAGCTCCGCCTCGACCTCGTCGAGAAAGGCGTCTACCTCTTCCTCGTCGTAACCGGGCCGCAGCCTGGTCGTACTGAACTGCTTGTTCCGCACATCCGCGGGTGTCAGCGGCATGTTGGTCTCCTTGGCGCGCTTGGAGTCTGTCCACAGGACGGTATCCGATCAAAGTCCCACGGCGAAGACGATCACGTCGTCAGTGCACCGACCACCCTGATGAGGATCAAGACGATCAGGAACAGCACCATGAAACTCAGGTCGAGACTCACGTTACCCAATCGCAACGGTTTGAAGATACGCCTCAGCCGCGCAAGGATCGGCTCGGTGATCGTCCAGATCGGTTCGGCGAACAGGAGGACGACTCCCTTGGGCCGCCAAGGCTGCCTCGACGTGCTCTCCGCGTACAACTTCAGGTAATCGAGGATCAACCTGCCGATCAAGATCAGCAGGAACAGATACAGGATCACCGTCAGAACGGCTCCAACGACTGTCACGAACACTCTCGCATGGGGATGTCAGCTTTGGTTGAAGAATCCTCGTTCTGCCATCCGCGCCTTGTCTTCGGCGGTGACCTCAACGTTGGCGGGGGACAGCAGGAACACCTTGTTGGTGACGCGTTCGATGCTCCCGTGGAGCCCGAACACGAGGCCGGCCGCGAAGTCGACGAGACGCTTGGCGTCGCTGTCGACCATCTCGGTCAGGTTCATGATCACCGGAGTGCCCTCACGGAAGCGCTCTCCGATGGTCCGTGCCTCGTTGTACGTCCTTGGGTGAAGCGTAGTGATGCGCGTCAAATCCGGCGCCGCGGGCTGGGTGCGCTCCTGCGGCGGCGCGGGGGGCTCGGAGGCGAGCTGCGCTGCGGCGTCGTCTTCGACGGGCGTACGGCGGCGCGGGACGGCGGTCTCGGCCTCCGCGTCCTCGTAATCCTCGTAATCGTCGTAGTCGTAGCGGTCGTCCTCGACGAGGCCGAGATAGACCGCCATCTTGCGCATCGCGCTGGCCATGGACCCCTCCGATCCGAAATCCCGTCCAGAGTGTCGGCTTTCAACCCTCTTGTCGGACGGCGTCCGCTACATACAGGGCGGACATTACCCGACGATTGCCCGCCTGCCCCCGAGCAACGCCGTACCGATGCGGACGTGTGTCGCACCACAGGCGATCGCCTCGTCGAGGTCCCCGCTCATGCCAGCGGAGACGATACGCGCCGAAGGGTGCGCCGTGCGGATCCGCGCGGCCACGTCGGCGAGTCGGGCGAACGCCGGGGCCGGATCCTCGCCCAGCGGGGCGACCGCCATGACCCCGCCGAGCTCGAGTCCGGGGGCCGCCGCGATCGCGTCGGCCAGCGCCGGGACGTCCTCGATCCTGGCGCCCCCGCGCCCGTCGGCGTCCGGCGGGTCGAGCGACACCTGGACGAGGCAGCGCACCGGCTCCGCCCGGTCGGCGGCCTCCGCCGACAGCGCCGAGACGAGCCTGGGGCGGTCCACCGAGTGGACGACCGAGGCGTAGCGCAGCACCGACTTGACCTTGTTGGTCTGGAGCCTGCCGACGAAGTGCCAGGTGAGGGGAAGATCACGGCATTCGGCGGCCTTCGGACCCGCCTCCTGGTCGCGGTTCTCCCCGATGTCGGTCACGCCGAGGCCCGCCAGCAGCCTGACGTCCGAGGCTGGCCTTGTCTTGGTCACCGCGACCAGCGTGATCTCCGACGGGTCGCGCCCTGCCTTGTCGCACGCGAGCGCGATGCGCTCACGGACGCCCTCGAGGGCGTCCGCGAGCTCCTCTTCACGAGTCATGAATCCTGGTTTCGGGGAGCTACTTCAGGAAGTCCGGCACGTCGATGTCCTCTTCGAACTCCACCGGAGGGGTGCGCCGCCGGACGGGCTCGCCGCCGAAGAAGCGGTCCATCCGGGTGACGGCGGGGGTGTCACCCGACTGGCCCTGCTGCGGCACCTTGGGCAGGTCCTCGTCGTAGTCGGCGTCGACCGGCTCGACCTCGGGCTCGGCCTCGGCGGCGGGGGCCGGCTCCGGCACGCTCGGCGGCGGCTCCGGCGCGACCGGCTTGGCCGCGGCCTCGGTGACCGTCGGCCTTGGCGGGGGCGGCGGGAGTTTCTTGGCCTCGGGTTCCGGCGCGGCGGGCTGGAGCTCGTCGAAGCCCGCGGCGATCACCGTGACGCGCACCTCGTCGCCGAGCGCGTCGTCGATGACCGCGCCGAAGATGATGTTGGCGTCGGAGGCCGCGGCGTTGGACACCAGCTGCGCGGCCTCGTTGATCTCGAACAGGCCGAGGTCGGACCCGCCGGAGATGGACAGCAGGACGCCGTGCGCGCCGTCGATGCTGGCTTCCAGCAGCGGGCTGGAGATCGCCATCTCGGCGGCGGCCACCGAGCGGTCGTCGCCGCGCGCGGAGCCGATGCCCATGAGGGCCGAGCCCGCGCCGGACATGACGGACTTGACGTCGGCGAAGTCGAGGTTGATCAGACCCGGGGTGGTGATGAGGTCGGTGATGCCCTGCACACCGGAAAGGAGCACCTGGTCGGCCGCCTTGAACGCGTCGAGCACGCTCACCTGGCGGTCGGAGATCGACAGCAGCCTGTCGTTGGGGATCACGATCAGGGTGTCGACCTCGTCGCGCAGGGTCTCTATCCCCGCCTCGGCCTGCATCGCGCGGCGCTTGCCCTCGAAGCTGAACGGCCGGGTGACGACGCCTATGGTCAGCGCGCCGAGCGTCCTTGCGATGTTCGCCACGACGGGCGCGCCGCCGGTGCCGGTGCCGCCGCCCTCGCCCGCGGTGACGAAGACCATGTCGGCCCCCTTGAGGACCTCCTCGATCTCCTCGCGGTGGTCCTCGGCGGCCTTGCGGCCGACGTCGGGGTTGGCGCCCGCGCCCAGACCGCGGGTCAGCTCGCGGCCGACGTCGAGCTTGACGTCGGCGTCGCTCATGAGCAGCGCCTGCGCGTCGGTGTTGATCGCGATGAACTCGACGCCCTTGAGCCCCTCTTCGATCATCCGGTTGACGGCATTGACACCGCCGCCGCCGATGCCGACGACTTTGATGACCGCGAGGTAGTTCTGCGGTGCTGCCACGGTGAGGGGCCTTTCCGCTAGCTTGCTGTTCGGACTAACCTTTACCCTCTACTTGAGGCTTACAGTTATGTAAACCTGAGGGCTGCTAGGGACAGTAGGGCCGCCCCCCATCAGGGTCAACTAACCGCGCGCCGGGGAATTCGGCGTGTCGTACTGCGCGACGCTCGCCCCGATTCGCGGGAATTACCGATCATCTGGTAGTGACCACTCCGGGTGCGCTCACATCGACCGTACGGGCCGCCTTTCCCGCTTTCGTGGAAAGCAGTGCCTCAAGCAACTTGATCTTCTCCGGACCGCGTTCCGCCGCTCCCCAGACCACGGCGAGGCCGCCTTCAAGCCGCAGGATGACGTGTTCGGGGCCGGGCGCTTCGACCGCCGTCAGCCGGGCCCGCCAACGGTCGGGCAGGCCGCGCAGAACGGCGAGCGCGGTACGGGTCGCGGGGTCGCCCGCGCCCGGCGCGGCGACCACGAGTTCGGGCAGGTGGCCGGGTTTGCGGGGGCCGGTGAGAACTGTCACACCGAACCTGTCGAGCTGCGCGTAGACGCCGTCGCGTGCGAAGGACGCCACCGGGACCCGCTCGACCACCCGGATCACGAGGGTCGTCGGCCAGGCCCGCTCGGCCTTCACCGACTCCACCTCGCGCACCGCAGCGATCCGCCGCTCGACCGCGCCGACGTCAAGCCGGGCCATCGGGGTGCCGACGGGCACCTGGGCGACGTCGAGCACCTGCTTGCGGGCGAGCAGCGACAGGCCGCGCACCTCGACGTCGCGCACGACGAGCAGCCGCGAGCCGAGCACCACCCACACCGCCGCGCCGACGAGCCCGGCGAGCAGCAGCAGGACAAAAAGGACCTTCCACCGGTCGCGGCGGCGCGGCGCACGGGCGGCGGGCGCGGCTGACGGGGTCGCGGGACGGGTCCGCGTGGGCGGGGGCGTCTGGGGCATCTGACGATGATGGCCCGCCGACGGCGTCGCCCCGGTGCCCGACACGCCCGGACCGTCCCCTCCCCGGCTCAGCCCGCCACGCGTTCAGAAAGCCCGGCCTTGGCCGCGCGTTCAGGAAGGCCGACCCTCTGGAAGGCCAACCCTCAGGAAGGCGTGGGTTCAGGAAGGGCCGGGTTCAGGAAGCCCGGCCTTCAGGAAGGCCGGGTTCAGGAAGGCCGGCGGTTAGGACAGCAGCCCGAGGATCGCGGGGCCGAGCGTGGTGACGTCGCCCGCGCCCGCGGTGATGACGACGTCGCCCGGCCTGGCGAGGGCGACGACCTCGGCGGCCGCCGAAGCGAAGTCCGGAAGGTAGTGCACCTCGGGCCCGGCCGGGACGGCGTCGGAGATGAGCCGTCCGGTGACGCCAGGCTCGGGGTCCTCACGCGCGCCGTACACGTCGAGGACGACCGCGACGTCGCTCGCGCCGAGCGCCGCGCCGAACTCGGCAGCGAAGAAGCGGGTGCGGCTGTACAGGTGCGGCTGGAAGACGGTGACGATCCTGCCCCTGCCGGTCTCGCGCACGTAGTCGCGGGTGGCCGACAGGTCGGCGGTCAGCTCGGTCGGGTGGTGGGCGTAGCTGTCGAAGACCTGGACGCCGCCCGCCTCGCCCTTCAGCTCAAGCCTGCGCCGCGCTCCCCCGAACGCCGCGAGGCCCTTCACGACGGCGGCGAGGTCGGCCCCGAGCGCCGTCGCGACCCCGATGACGGCCGCGGCGTTGAGCGCGTTGTGCCGGCCGGGGACGCCCAGCGCCACCTCGCCGACGCCGGAGACCTGGAAGGTCGAGCCGAGGCCGCGCGGGGTGAAGCCGGTGATGCGGAGGTCGGCGTCTTCGGCCTCGCCGTAGGTGAGCACCTTGGGCGCGCCCGCAGCCAACTCCCGGACGACGGGGTCGTCGATCCCGGCGACCAGGACGCCTCCGGGCTCGATCCGCTCAACGAACCGCGCGAAGTTGGCTTTCACCTCTTCGAAGCCGCCGTAGTTGTCGAGGTGGTCGGCCTCGACGTTGGTGATCACCGCGACGCGTGGGGTGTACATGAGGAAGGAGCCGTCGCTTTCGTCGGCCTCGGCGGCGAACACGTCGCCGCTGCCCTCGTCGGCCCCCAGGCCCGTGGTGACCAGCTGGCCGCCGATGCAGTACGACGGGTCGAGCCCGGCGGCCTGGAGCGCGACGGTGAGCATCGAGGTGGTCGTCGTCTTGCCGTGCGTCCCGGCGACGGCCACGGCACGCCGCCCGGCCATCAGCGACGCCAGCGCCGCCGCCCGGTGCAGGACGCGCACCCCGCGCTCGCGCGCCGCGACGAGCTCGGGGTTGGCCTCCCGGATCGCGGTGGACACCACGACGGTGTCGGCGTCGCCGAGGTGCGCCGCGTCATGCCCGACGTGGACGCGCGCGCCGAGGTCGCCGAGCTCCCGCAGGATCTCCGAGTCCCTGGCGTCGCTGCCGGAGACCGCCATGCCGCGCGCCAGCATGATCCTTGCGATGCCGGACATGCCGGCGCCGCCGATCGCGATGAAGTGGACGCGGCCCAGCCGATCGGCGGGCACGACGTCGACGGGGCTGACCAGGCTCAACGGTTTTCCACCTTCTGCGCGGCTGTGCGCGGCTGTCGTGCTGTGCTGCTGTGTGACTTGTCTTCTGTGCTGCCCGTGCGCGCCTACCTTCCGGCGCGGACCACCTCGAAGACCATACGCGCGAGGGTGGCGTCGGCGTCACGGCGGCCCATGGACGCCGCGGCCTCCGACATCTGCACGACGAGGTCGGCGTTCTTCAGGATCGGCAGCACGTGGTCCACGATCCACTGCGGGGTGAGCGCGTTGTCGTCGACCATGATCCCGCCGCCCGCGTTGACGATGGGCGCGGCGTTCAGCGACTGCTCGCCGTTGCCGATGGGCAGCGGCACATAGGCGGCGGGCAGGCCGACGGCCGACAGCTCCGCGCAGGTCATCGCGCCCGACCGGCACATGGCCAGGTCGGCGGCGGCGTAGGCGAGGTCCATCCGGTCGCAGTAGGGGATGGTGACGTACTGCGGCTCGCCGGGACGGCCGGGCTCGGCCTCCTCGGTGTTCTTCTTGCCGACGATGTGCAGCACCTGCACACCCGCCGCGCGGAACGCGGGCGCGGCGGCGACGGCGGCGCGGTTGAGCGAGCGCGCGCCCTGGGAGCCGCCGAAGACCAGCAGCGTGGGCAGGTCGGAGTCGAGGCCGAAGTAGCTGCGCGCCTTGTCGCCGATCGCCAGCCGGTCGAGCTCGGCGATCTGGCGGCGGATCGGGATGCCGACGAACTGGGCGTTCGGCAGCGGGGTGTCGGGGTGGGAGACCGCGACGTGGTCGGTGAAGCGCGCGCCGAGCTTGTTGGCGATGCCGGGCTTGGGGTTGGCCTCGTGCACCACGATCGGGACGTGCCTGCGCCGGGCGGCGAGGTAGGCGGGGCTCGCGACGTACCCGCCGAAGCCGACGAGGACGTCCGCGCCGGTGCGGTCGAGCACCCCGGCGGCGGCGTTGATCGCGCTGTTCAGACGGCCCGGAACGGCCAGCAGCTTGGGGGTGAGGGTGCGCGGGAGCGGCACGGGCGGGATCAGCGCGAGCTCATACCCGCGCTGCGGCACCAGCGTGGTCTCCAGGCCGCGCTCGGTGCCCAGGCAGGTCACCCTGGTCGACGGGTCGATCCGCCGCAGCGCGTCTGCGAGGGCGAGCGCAGGCTCGATGTGACCGGCGGTGCCGCCACCGGCGAGAACAACCCTCATGACGCGACGACCTTTCTGCGGGGAGATCCGTGTCTCGGTGGAGATCCTTGGATCTCGGACGGGGGGTTCATCTGGACCGGCCCAGACCCAGCCAGCTTAGAGCGCGGGCGGCCGGTCCGGGGCCACGTGCGGCCAGAGCCTGCCGGGCTCCCGGTTCCCGTTTGGCGAAGGACAGCAGGACGCCGAGTCCGATCAGGGTCGGAATCAGGGCGGACCCCCCATAGGAGACCAGCGGCAGCGGGATTCCGGTAATGGGTAGGACGTTGATGACCGCCCCGATGTTCACGATCGCCTGGACCACGACCCACGCGGTGATGCCGGTGGCGGCCAGCCGCATGAACTGGTCGCGCACCCGCCGCGCGACCCGCAGTCCCGCGTAGGCGAGCAGCCCGAACAGCCCGAGGACGATGAGGGTCCCGACGAGCCCGAGCTCCTCGCCGAGGACGGCGAAGATGAAGTCGGTGTCGCCGTGCGGCAGGTACTCCCACTTGGCCCTGCCCTCGCCAAGGCCCGTGCCGAAGACACCTCCCGAGCCGAGGACGTACAGGCCCTGGTTGCTCTGGTAGTTGATGCCCAGGGGGTCGCCGGTCGGGTCGAGGAACCCCGTCAGGCGCTGCATCCGGTAGGGCTCGACCACGATCAGGATGCTGGTGAGCAGCACGACGAGGCCGGAGATCCCGACGAACAGACGGGCGGGCGCACCGATCACCCACAGCAGCGCGAGGAAGATCGTGAAGACGACGAGGGTCGTGCCGAGGTCGTTGCCGAGCATCACCAGCAGCACGAGGATGCCCGCGCCGGGCATCAGCGGGATCAGCAGCTGCCGCCAGTCGTTCAGCATCCGCAGCTTCTCCTTGCGCGCCAGGAGGTCCGCGCCCCACAGCACGAGGCCGAGCTTGGCGGGCTCGGACGGCTGGAGCTGGAACCCCGCGCCGAAGCTGAGCCAGCGGGTCGCGCCGTTGGCGCTCTGGCCGAGTCCCGGCACGAGCACGAGCGCGAGCGCCAGGACCGACAGCAGCAGGATCGGGTAGGCGGCGACCCGGAAGAAGCGCGGCGGCAGCATCGCGGTCAGCGCCATCAGGGGGAGGCCGATCGCCACCCAGGTGGCCTGCTTCTGCAGCAGCGTGAAGGCCGAGCCCGTCGACTTCAGCTGGGTCACCGACGACGCCGACAGCACCATCGTCAGGCCGAGCGCGAGCAGCAGCAGGGTGCAGCCGATCACCAGGTAGTACGAGGTGAGCGGCCGGTCGAGCAGGCCGAGCGCGTGCGCGACGTGGGCGCGGGGCCCCCGGCGGGCCCCGGTCTCCGGCTCCTGGCCGGCCACGGCGGTCACGCTTCCCGGCTCAGGCCGTTCCGGGCCGCCGCGAGCCGGTGCGCGGCCGCGGCGAACGCGTCGCCGCGCGCCCCGTAGTTGGCGAACATGTCCATCGACGCCCCGGCCGGGGCGAGCAGCACGGTGTCGCCGGGACGGGCGAGCCGGGCGGCTTCGGTCACCACGAGATCCATCGCACAAGTGTCGGTCGCGGATACGTCCAGGACCGGGACATCCGGGGCGTGTCGCGCGAGCGCGTCGGCGATCTGGGCGCGGTCGGCGCCCAGCAGGACCGCCCCGCGCAGCCGCGGCGCGGCCTGGCGGACGAGGTCGTCGACGTCCGCGCCCTTCAGCAGTCCGCCCGCGATCCACACGATGTGCTCGTAGGCGGCGAGCGAGGCGGCGGCCGCGTGCGGGTTGGTGGCCTTGGAATCGTCCACGTAGGCGACGCCGTCGATCTCGGTGACGTGCGCGATGCGGTGCGGGTCGGGCCGGAAGGCGCGCAGGCCCTCCCTGACGGCCTCGCACGACGCGCCGACCGTTCTGGCAAGGGCGGCGGCCGCTAGCGCGTTCGCGACGTTGTGCGGGGCGAAGGGGGCCACGTCGGCGAGCGAGGCGAGCTCCTCGGCCGAGCGGACCGGGTCCTCGGTGGTGGCGCGGTCGACCAGCAGGTCCTCCACGACGCCGAACTCGCCGGGCGCGGGCGTGCCGAGGGTGAACCGCTGGGCGTCCGGCCCGGCCAGCGCGACGGTGACGGGGTCGTCGGCGTTGCAGACCCGCACGGTGTTCGGGCCGTAGATCTTGGCCTTGGCCGCGCCGTAGGCGTCGAGCGAGCCGTGCCAGTCGAGGTGGTCGGGGGCGAGGTTGAGGATCACCGCCGCGCGCGGGTCGAGCGTCGAGGACCAGTGCAGCTGGTAGCTGGACAGCTCGACGGCAAGGACGTCGTGCCCGGCCGTCACCGCCTCCACGATCGGCTCGCCGACGTTGCCGACGGCGACCGCGTCCAGGCCCGCCGCGCGCAGGATCGAGGTGAGCATGCGCACCGCGGTGGTCTTGCCGTTGGTGCCGGTGATCGCCAGCCAGGGGGCCGCGCCCGTCTCGGGACGCAGCCGCCACGCCAGCTCCACCTCGCCGATCACCTCGACCCCCGCGGCCGCCGCGGCGGCCAGCAGGGGCGAGGTCGGCTTCCAGCCCGGCGAGGTGACGACGAGATCGACGCCGTCGGGGAGGCTGTCGCCGTCGCCAAGGCGCAGCCGGACGCCGACCGAGGTGAGCTCGGCGGCCCCGTCGATCTCGGTGCGGGCGTCGACGCCGGTGACGACCGCGCCGCGCCCGGCCAGCGCGCGCGCCGCGGCCCGCCCGGAGACCCCGAGCCCGGCGACGACGACGCGCACGTCCTTGAAGCCCATCACTTGCCGTCCATCTACTTCGGCACCCACTCCAGGTAGAACAGTCCGACGCCGGCGGCCACGCACAGCCCGCAGATCAGCCAGAACCTGACGACGATCGTCGTCTCGGCCCAGCCCGACATCTCGAAGTGGTGCTGGAGGGGGGCCATCTTGAACAGCCGCTTGTTCTGCCCGAGCAGCCTGCCGCTCAGCTTGAACCAGCCTACCTGCAGGATCACCGACATCGTGATCAGCACGATCAGGCCGCCGAGGATGGCGAGCAGGATCTGGGTGCGGGTGGTGATCGCCAGGCCGACCAGGACGCCGCCGAGGGCGAGCGAGCCGGTGTCGCCCATGAAGATCTTCGCGGGGGGCGCGTTCCACCACAGGAAGCCGAAGCACGCGCCGAGCACCGCGGCGGCGACGACGGCGAGGTCGAGCGGGTCGCGGACCCAGTAGCAGTGCGGCTCGAGGCCCTGCACGATGCAGCTCTGCCGGAACTGCCAGTTCCCGATGATCACGTAGGCGGCGAGGATCAGGCCGACGGTGCCCGAGGCGAGGCCGTCGAGCCCGTCGGTGAGGTTCACGCCGTTGGACACGCCCTGGATGAGGATCAGCGCCCACAGCACGAACAGGTACGGGCCGATGTTCGGGCCGAAGTCGCGCAGGAACGACAGGTAGCTGTCGGCGGGGGTGATCTGCATCTCGTTGGGGAACTGCAGGCATCCGACGGCGAAGATCACGCCGACGATGACGATGCCCGTCGCCTTCGCCCGGCTCCGCAGGCCGAGGCTGCGCTGCTTGAAGACCTTGATGTAGTCGTCGATGAAGCCGACGACGCCGAGGCCGGTCATGAGGAACAGCACAAGGCCCGCCGAGATCGTCGGCTGGGTCCACGTGATCAGGTGCGCGGCCGCGTAACCGAGCAGCGACCCGACGACGATCACGGTGCCGCCCATCGTGGGGGTGCCGCGCTTGCTGAGGTGCGTGGCCACACCGTCTTCGCGGATCATCTGGCCGTAGCCGAGCCGCACCACAAGGCGAATCCACAGGGGGGTGCCGAGCAGGCCGATGAAGAGGGCGATCCCGCTCGCCAGGATTACGTTGTTCACGCCGAAGCCTCCGGGGGGGCGTCCGCGAGCAGTGCCTGGGCCACCCGTTCCAGGCCCGCGACCCGGGAGCCCTTGACGAGCACCACGTCGCGCGGCCCCAGCCGTTCGCCCAGCACGGCCACGGCCGTACCGACGTCATCCACCTGTACGCACTCTCCGTTCCATGTCCCGATCCGCTTCGCCCCCTCCAGGAGGGGCGCCGCGTCCGGGCCCACCGCGATCAGACCGGCCACTCCGGTCCGGGCGGCATGTTGTCCGATCTTCTCGTGTTCCGCAACGGACGCGGCACCCAGCTCGGCCATGTGGCCGAGTACGGCGTACGTCCGCCGCCCCTCCGCCATGCGGGCGAGCGCGTCGAGGGCCGCGCGCACCGACTCGGGGTTGGCGTTGTAGGCGTCGTTGACCACGGTCAGGCCGTCGGCCCTGCGGGTGACCTCCATCCGCCAGCGGCTCACCGGCACCGCGCGCGACAGCGCCTCCGCGACGAGCGTCACATCGAGCCCCGCCGCCCGTGCGGCCGCCGCGGCGGCGAGCGCGTTGGAGACGGCGTGCGCGCCGTGCAGGCGCAGCGTGACGGGCGCTGAGCCTTCGGGGGTGACGAGGGTGAACGACGCCCTGCCCTCGGCGTCGTAGGTCTCGTCCTCGGCGCGCACGTCGGCGGTCGCGGCCCTTCCATAGGCGACGACCCGGGCCACCGTCCGCTCCGCCATCGCCGCCACCAGGGGGTCGTCGGCGTTCAGCACGGCGGTTCCTGCGGCGTCGAGCGCCTCGACCAGTTCGCCCTTGGCCCTGGCGACGGCCTCGCGGCCGCCGAACTCGCCGAGGTGCGCGGTGCCGACGTTGAGCACGACGCCGACCGACGGCCTGGCGATCTCGGCGAGGTACCGGATGTGGCCGACGCCGCGCGCGGCCTTCTCCAGCACCAGGTAGCGGGTCTCGGCGTCGGCGCGCAGGACCGTCAGGGGGTGGCCGATCTCGTTGTTCAGCGACCCGGCCGGGGCGACAGTCGGCCCGGCGGCGGCGAACACCTGGGCCATGAGGTCCTTGGTTGAGGTCTTGCCGGACGAGCCGGTGACGCCGACGACCGTCAGCTCGGGCAGTTCGGCGAGGACCCCGCGCGCTAGCGCGCCGAGCGCCGCGACGACGTCGGGGACCACGACCGTCGGGATGCCGGGCAGGGCCCGCGCGCCCAGCACCGCCGCCGCGCCGCGTTCGACGGCGGCGGACGCGAAGTCGTGGCCGTCGACGCGCTCGCCGGGCAGCGCCACGAACAGCGCGCCGGGCTCGGCGAGCCGCGAGTCGATCACGACGGGTCCGGTGACCTCGGCGGGCCCCCCGTGGGCCGCTCCCCCGGTCAGTTCCGCGATCCGCGCAAGGGACAGTCCGATCACTGCCGCCCCCTGATCGCCTTGGCGAGGACCTCTCGGTCGTCGAACGGGATGACGCGCCCGGCGGCGTACTGGCCGCGCTCGTGGCCCTTGCCCGCGACGACCAGGACGTCGCCGCGCCCCGCGCGGGCGACCGCCAGCTCGATCGCCGCCGCCCGGTCGGGCTCCACGACGAGGTGGCCGCGCTCGTCGGCGGGGACCTTCAGCGCGCCCTCGACCATTGCGGCGAGGATCGCCAGGGAGTCCTCCGAGCGCGGGTTGTCGTCGGTGAAGACGGCGAGGTCGGCGAGGCGTACGGCGGCCTCGCCCATGAGCGGCCGCTTGCCCTTGTCGCGGTCGCCGCCGCAGCCGAGCACGATGATCAGCTTCTCTGCGGTGACCGGCCGCAGCGTCGTCAGCACCGCCTCGACCGCGCCAGGCTTGTGCGCGTAGTCGACCAGCGCCGCGAACTCCTGGCCCTCGTCCACCTGCTCCATTCGGCCGGGCACGCCCGGCATGTGCGCCACGCCCGCCACCGCGCGCTGGAGCGGCAGCCCCGCCTCCACGAGGGTGACGATCGCGCCTAGCGCGTTGGCGACGTTGAACGGGCCCGCGAGGTCGATGCGCGCGTCGGCCTCGATGCCCAGCGGACCGACGATGCGGAAGACGCTGCCGTCGGCCCCCATCCTGACCTCCTCGGCCCGCCAGTCGGCCGCGTGGTCGCCGCCCGGGGAGAACGTGGTGATCGGCACGCCCGCGCGGGCGACGAGCTCCCTGCCCCACGGGTCGTCCACGTTGACGACCCCGACCCGGCTGCGCGCGGGGGTGAACAGCGCGGCCTTGGCGTTGAAGTAGTCGCGCATGGTCGGGTGGTAGTCGAGGTGGTCCTGGGAAAGGTTCGTGAACAGCGCGACGTCGAAGACCGCGCCGCCGACCCTGCCCTGGTCGAGCGCGTGGCTGGAGACCTCCATCGCCACCGCGCCGATGCCGCGCTCGCGCGCGGTCGCCAGGATCGCGTGCAGGTCGGTGGCCTCGGGGGTGGTCAGCGACGACGGCATCCGCTCCCCGGCCATCCGGGTCTCGACCGTGCCGATGACCCCGGCGGGCAGGCCCGAGCCCTCCATGCCCGCCTCGAGGATGTAGGCGGTGGTGGTCTTGCCGCTGGTGCCGGTCACGCCGACCAGCAGCAGGCCGTCGGCGGGGTCGCCGTAGACGTAGGCGGCGGCGTCGCCGAGCACCGGGCGGACCGCGCGGACGACGAGGACGGGCAGGCCCGTCGCCTCGGCGTCGGCGGCGCCCTCGGCGTCGGTGAGGATCGCCGCGGCCCCGGCGTCGGCCGCCTGCGCGGCGAACCGGGCCCCGTGGAAGCGCGCTCCGGGGAGCGCGGCGTACAGGTCGCCCGGCTGGACCTGGCGGGAGTCGTGCGTGATCCCGGAGACCTCGCCGTCGCCCCGCCACTGCACCCCCAGCCGCTCGGCGAGGCCGGTCAGCGGCCGCGCCGGATTGCTCGAAGGACGCATCTGGTAACTCTCTCGTGCGGACATTGCTCTGTGGGACGCCGGAGGCGACCTCCCGGTTGGCGGTCAGTCGGCGAACATCTTCAACGTCGGCGCGACAGTTCCGGTGGGCGGCACCTTGCGGGACTTCAGGGCGAAGGACATCACTTTCTGGAAGACCGGGGCCGCCACCACGCCACCGTAGTACTCCGGCTTGGGATCTTGCAGCACGACCTGGACGATGAGCTGTGGATCATCGGCCGGAGCCATGCCCGCGAACGAGGCGGTGTACCCCTCGTAGCCGCCCGCCTTCTCCACGTAGCGCTCGGCGGTTCCGGTCTTGCCCGCGACACGGTATCCGGGGATCTGGGCGGACGCGGCGGTGCCGTCGCGGCCGACCGCGCCCTCCAACATGCTGACGAGTTGGCGCGCGGTCTCCTCGCGGATGACGCGGCGGCTCTGCGGCGCGGGGGCCGCGGTGAACGCGCCCTCCTCGTCGAGGCTGCCCGCGACGAGCGTGGGGGTGACGCGGACGCCGCCGTTGGCGATCGTCGCGTAGACGCTCGCCATCTGCAGCGCGTTGACCGACACCGTCTGGCCGAAGGAGATCGGGTAGCGGTCGGTGCCGCTCCAGGTCTTGGGCGGGTTCAGCAGGCCCGCGGTCTCCCCGGGCAGGCCGACGCCGGTCTGGCTGCCGAAGCCGAACGCCGTCAGGTAGTTGTACAGCTTGTCGTCCGGAAGGTTCTCCGACGCAAGGATCGTCCCGACGTTGCTGGACTTGGCGAGAATCCCGGCGAACGTGATGTTCTTGTACGGCGGATGGCTGTGGGAGTCCTTGAACTTCTTGGTGTACTTCCAGATGTGGTCCGGCACCGTGAACGGCGTCTCGGGGGTGACCAGGCCCTCCTCGAGCAGCGCGGCGGCGGTGATGATCTTGCCGGTGCTGCCCGGCTCGAACGCCTCCTGCACGACACGGTTCTGCAACGCGCTCCCCGACGCCTTGGCGTAGTCGTTCGGGTCGAACGTCGGCGCGGACGCCATCGCCAGGATCTTGCCGTCCGGCGTCATGACGATCACCGTGCCGGACTCGGCCTTGTGCTTCTTGACGGCCTCGGCGAGCGCCTCCTGGGCCTGCCACTGGATGTCCTGGTCGAGGTGCAGCCGCAGGCCCTGACCGGGGACCGGGTCCTTGGTCTGGCCCTCGCCCATCGGGATGTGCTGGCCCTCGCCCGCGCTGATCTCCACCCGCTGCCAGCCGTCCACGCCCTTCAGCAGCTTGTTCTGCGCGTACTCCAGGCCCGCGCCGCCGTCGCCGTCCTGGTTGACGAAGCCGATGACGTTCGCGGCGACGGCGTCGGCCGGGTAGGACCTGCGCGACTCGGGCACCACCCCGATGCCGCGGTAGCCGAGCGACAGCACGAGCCGCCCCTTCTCCGGGGTGACCGCGTGCGCCAGCGGCACATAGCGGGTCTTGGGGGTGCTGATCGCCTCGAGGACCTGCTGGACGTCGAGGCCCAGCATCGAAGACAGCCGCGCGGCGATCTCGGTGCGCTTGGCCGGGTCGATCATCGACGGGTCGGCGAACACGCCGCGCGCCTCCTGGGTGAGCGCCAGCGGCGCGCCCGAGGCGTCGGTGATGATGCCGCGCACGGCGGGCAGCTCGATCAGCCGCAGCCGCTGCTTGATCGCGGCGGCCTCGTACTTCTCCGAGTCGATGCCCTGGAGCTGCACGAGCCGTCCGGCGAACAGCGAAAGCACGAAGGCGATGATGAGCAGGCCCGCGTTCAGCCGCTTCATCGGGTCCTTCAGCCGCATCGTCTGACGGCGGCGCGGCGGCGGACGGCGCGGCGGGCGCGGACGCGGCGGCTGCGGACGGGTCTCCCCCGCACGCGCCTCCCCGGCCCGGCCCTCGGTGGCGCGCCCCTCGGCGGCCGCGCGGCGCGTGCCCGTGCCGCGCGGGGCGTCGGGACCCGGCAGGGTGCCCGCGCCTCCGGGCCGTCTGCGGGGCGCGGGCGGGCGCGGGCGACGCCCCGGCGGGACGGCCCCGCCGGGGGTGCGCGGCCGGTCCGTCACCGCTCCCCCGGTGCCGCGGGGTCGGTCTGCACGCCGGGCTCGGGCCCGGTGTAGCCGGGGATGCCGTCGCCGGGCACGATCGCGCCCGGCACGCCGATGACCCCGGCCGCGGCGGCGGCAGCGGCGGCCGCCGACGGGACCTGCCGCTTCTTGCCGCCGGTGACCGTGCCGTCGACCGGGTCGACGAACGCGAGCTTCTCCGGCTGGACCATTCCCTCGTTCTCGGCCTTCAGCGCCAGCCTGTCGGGGGCCTCCTCGCGGGCGATGTCCTCCACGAGCTGCTGCTTCTCCTGTAGAAGCTGCCGCTCGCTCTTCTGCAACGCGCTCAGCGTGAACGAGTCGCGGGCGAGGACGGTGTTCAGGACGAGCAGACACACCAGCGCCCCGCCCATCAGGCAGAGCAGCAGCAGCACGAACGGGGCCCTCGGGCGTCCGTCACGCGCGGGCTCCTTGGGTTTGGCGGGCTGTGCCTTGGCGGGCTGTGCCTTCGCGGGCTTGGGCGCGTCGGGCTGCCTGCGGCCTGGCAGCTCGCGCGTCGGCGTCTCCCGCGCGGGCGCGCGGCGGCGCGGCGCGACGCGTCCGGGCGCGGGGTCGACAACCGTCCCGGCCTCGGTCTGCGACCCGGTCTTGACCCCGGCCTTCGCCGACGCCCTGGACGCCGCCTTCGCCGTCGTCTTGGGCTCCGCCTTGGACGCGGCCTTGGCGGCGGCTCTGCCCCTCGGCTTGCGGGCGGGCTTGGCGGGGGCCTCCACGACGTCGGCGGAGGCCGCGGCCTTGCGCGTCCTGCGGGACGGCTTGACCTCCTTCACTGCCTCCTTCGCCGCCTCCTTCGCGGCGGCCCCGCCGCGCGCCGGGGCGTCCACGGGATCGGACGCCGCCGCCTCGCGGGCGGGCTTGGCCCCGCGACGGCCGCGCGGACCACCGCGCTCGATCGTCGTCATGCGTCCTCCCGGATCCGCTCGGCGGCGCGGAAGCGGACCGAGGCGGCCCGCGGGTTCCCGGCGATCTCCGCCTCGGTGGCCTGCTCTCCGCCCCTGGTCAGCAGGCGGAACTTCGGTTCCATCCCGGGCAGCGGCACGGGCAGCCCGGGCGGGGTGTGGTCGGTGGTGCGGTCGGCGAGCACCCGCTTGGTGATCTTGTCCTCGAGCGAGTGGTAGGACAGCACGGCGATCCTGCCGCCGAGCGACAGCGCGTCGAGCGCGGCCGGAAGCGCGCGCTCCCACACCGCGAGCTCGCTGTTGACCTCGATCCGCAGCGCCTGGAAGGTGCGCTTCGCCGGGTTGCCCCCGGTACGCCGGGCCGCCGCGGGAATCGCGTTGCGCACCAGCTCGGTGAGCCGGGTGCTGCCGCTGAACGGCTCCCTGGCGCGTTCCCGCACGACCGCCGAGACGATCCGCTGGGCGAAGCGCTCCTCGCCGTACTCGCGCAGGATGCGCACGAGATCGCCGGGCGGGTAGGTGTTCAGCACCTCCGCCGCGGTCATCCCGCGCGTCTGGTCCATCCGCATGTCGAGCGGCGCGTCATAGGAGTAGGCGAACCCGCGCTCCGGCTCGTCGAGCTGCGGCGACGACACCCCCAGGTCGAACAGGACGGCCTGGATCGTCGGCTTGCCGAGGCGCGCCAAGACCGAAGGCAGTTCGTCGTAGACGGCGTGGACCAGCGTCACGCGGTCGCCGAACGGGGCGAGCCGCTTGCCCGCCCGCTCCAGCGCGACGGTGTCGCGGTCGAGGCCGAGGAGCCGCAGGGAGGGGAATGCGGTGAGCATCGCCTCGGCGTGCCCGCCCATGCCGAGCGTCCCGTCGACGTAAAGCGAGCCCGGCGCCCCCACGGCGGGCTCCAGCGTCCGCAGGACGCGATCGAGCAGTACCGGAACGTGTCCGGGATCGTTCATGGTGTTACTCCCCCACGGCAGCCGACCGCTCGCGGTCGATCGGACATGCGCCCGGGGCGGGGGTCGTTCGCCCGGCCAGGTCCCCAACCGCTTGCCCTGAGGAAGGGCCACCTGGCGCCGGGGAAGCTGCGCCAGCTGGCGGGGAGAGCGGGTGGAGACCTGGCCGGACGGAGATGACCCGTCCCGGGTCGAGCTAGAAGACGCCCGGCAGCACCTCCTCCGACAGATCGGAGAAGGACTCCTCTTCGGCCGCGAGATAGGACTCCCACGCGGGGGCGTCCCAGATCTCCAGCCGGGTGTTCGCGCCGATCACGACGCAGTCGCGGCCGAGGCCGGCGTAGGTGCGCAGCGCCTGCGGGACGACGATCCTGCCGCTCTTGTCGGGGACCTCGTCGGAGGCGCTGGCGAAGAAGACCCTGCTGTAGGCGCGCACCGCCTTGGCGGTGGTCGGGGCCGTCGACAGGGCTTGGGTGATCCGTTCGAACTCCGCCACGGGGAAGACGTAAAGGCAGCGTTCCTGGCCTTTTGTGATCACCAGTCCCCCTGACAGCTCCTCGCGGTATTTGGCCGGCAGGAACAGCCGCCCCTTGTCGTCGAGGCGCAGCGGATGGGTGCCGAGGAACAAGGCCCCACCCCCTGGCGCCGTATGCCCTACAGCTCGGGAAGGCCGCGGGCTCCGTGGAGCCGTACGGCCGGGAATGCATGGGACCCTTGCCCCACAGCGCCCCACTGTACTCCACTCCTCCCCACCGTCAACTAGGAAAACTGGCGTTTCGCACCCGTGCGCCGCCCGAAACTCCCTGCTCAGGACGGGTGGGGGAAAGTGGGGGCGGTTGCCATCGCGGCGGCGCGGCGCGGGCCGGGCGAAGCGCCCCCCTGCGGGGTCTTCCTCCGTCGGTGCGACGCGGGGGCGGCGGAGGCCGTACTGTCGGTAACACCGGCAAAAAGCGGATAATGCTGCGACCGGCCCATGGGCGTCAGAAGCCCCTACATTGGGCCGTGGGGAAATCACCGAGCAGGGCGGAGAGTTCGTGACAGTGGGTGTGCGAAGCGGCGCCGGTACCGGTTTCGGTGACGTGGCTGGCGTCGCCGGGAAGATCAGGTCCGCGGTCGAGTCCGTCATCGAGGGCAAGAGCGAGGCCGTCAATCTGGCGTTGACGGTGATGCTCGCCGAAGGCCACCTCCTCATCGAGGACGTCCCCGGCGTCGGCAAGACCATGCTCGCCAAGACCCTCGCCCGCGCGGTGGACGGCACGGTCCGCCGCGTCCAGTTCACCCCCGACCTCCTGCCGAGCGACATCACCGGAGTGAGCGTCTTCCAGCAGGACCGCCGCGTCTTCGAGTTCGTCCCCGGGCCGATCTTCGCGACCATCGTCGTCGGCGACGAGATCAACCGGGCCTCGCCCAAGACCCAGTCGGCCCTGCTGGAGTGCATGGAGGAGCGGCAGGTCACCGTCGACGGGGTCACCCACCCGCTCGAGCGGCCGTTCATGGTGATCGCCACCCAGAACCCCGTCGAGATGGAGGGCACCTACGCGCTGCCCGAGGCGCAGCGCGACAGGTTCACCGCGCGGATCTCCATGGGCTACCCCAGCTTCGCCGCCGAACTCGACATGCTCGACGCGCACGGCGCGGCGAGCCCCCTCGACCTCCTCCAGCCCGTCGCCTCGGTGGAGGAGGTGCGCGGCCTCGTCGAGACGGTCCGGCGCGTGCACGCGGCCGCGGCCGTCAAGCAGTACGCGGTCGACCTCGTCACCGCGACCCGCGACCACCCCGACCTGCGCCTGGGCGCGTCGCCCCGGGCCACCCTCCAGCTGGTGCGCGCCGCGCGCGCCCGCGCCGCCCTCGACGGCCGCGAGTACGTGCTGCCCGACGACCTCCAGGCGCTCGCCGTCCCGGTGCTGGCGCACCGGCTGCTGCCGACCGCCGAGGCGCGGGTCGAGCGGCGCAGGCCGGAGCAGATCGTCGCGGAGATCGTCGCTCGGCTGCCGCTGCGGGGCTGAGGTGGGTTTCGTCACCGCGGCGCTCGAGGCGCTGACCACGCGCGGCCGCTCGTTCGTCGCGGCGGGATTCACCGCGGTGGTGTGCTCGTTCCTGCTCGGCGAACGCGACCTGCTGCGCGCCGGGCTGCTGATCCTGCTGCTCCCGCTGATCTCCGCGCTCGCGGTCTCCCGGACCCGCTACCGGCTCGCGTGCGCGCGGCGGCTGTGGCCGTCGCGGCTGCCCGCCGGGCACGAGGCGCGCGCCGACCTGCGGCTGGAGAACGTCTCCAAGCTGCCGTCGGGGCTGCTGCTCGTGGAGGACAGGGTGCCGTTCACGCTCGGCGGCCGTGCCCGTTTCGTCCTTGACAGGATCGAGCCGCACGGGTTCCGCGAGCTGAGCTACCGGCTGCGCTCGGACGTCAGGGGCAGGTTCCGCGTCGGCCCGCTGACGGTCAGGCTCGCCGACCCGTTCGGCCTCGTGGAACTCGCCCGTTCCTTCAGCCTCACCGACACCCTGACGATCACACCGCGGATCGTCGACCTGCCGTCGCAGCGGATGCTGACGTCGTGGGACGGCGACGGGGAGAGCAGGTCGCGCGCGATCGCGGTCGGCGGCGAGGACGACCTCGCGCCGCGCGAGTACCGGCGCGGCGACGACCTGCGCCGCGTCCACTGGCGCTCCACCGCGCGCTACGGCGAGCTGATGGTGCGCCGGGAGGAGCAGCAGTGGCAGCGGCGTGCCACGCTGCTGCTCGACACCCGCCGGTCGGCGCATCCGTCGGAGGAGGCGTTCGAACTCGCGGTGTCGGTGGCGGCGTCGGTGGGCGTCCACCTCGCCGAGGAGGGCCTCGCGCTGCGCCTCGCCACCGACGCCGGACGCGAGGCGGCGGTCAGTTACTCGGCGGGCGCGGAGTCCGGCGGTGAGCTCCTCGACGCGCTGGCGGTGGTGTCCATGTCGGAGGAACGCAGTTTTGTGCCGGGCGTCGCGGCGCTGACCGGGACCGGGGCCGGGGGCGTCGGCGGGCTCGTCGTCGCGGTGCTGGGCCGGCTCACCGACGAGGAGGCCGTCACGCTCGCGGCGGCCGGCGGCAACGCGGCCCCGATCGCGCTGCTCACCGCGGGTGAGGGCGCGCAGGCCGCGGCGACGTTGCACGCGGCGGGGTGGCGGGTGCTCGCGCCGACCTCGCTCGAGGTCCTGCCCTCGGTGTGGGCGGGGGCGGGCCAGTGACGGCCCCCGGAGAGGACCCGACGATGAAGCCACGGCCCGCGCTCGCCTTCGCCGCGGCGGCGGCGACCGCGCTCGCCGCGACGAGCCTCGCCCCGCTTTTCCAGAACCGCAGCTGGGTCATCCCGTCGCTCGGCGCGATCATCGTCGTCGCCGTCGCGGGCGCGGTGGTGCGGCGGTTCCGGCTGCCCGCGGTCTTCACCGTCGTCGGCGCGTTCGCCGCGCTGCACCTGTACCTCACCGCCTACTTCACCGGCGACCACGCGCTGCTGTGGGTGATCCCCACCACCGACTCGATCACGGAGATGCTGAACCTGCTGCGCGAGGGCAGGCACACCGCGCAGACCTACGCCGCCCCCCTGCCCGTCGGCGACGGGGTGCGGATCATGACCGCGTTCGGGATCGGCTTCGTCGCGGCGATGGTCGACCTGCTCGCGGTACGGCTGCGCAGGGCCGCCCCGGCGGGGCTGCCGCTGCTGGCGATGTACAGCGTCCCGGCCGCCGCCGCGCGCTCCGAGAGCGTCAGCTGGATCGCGTTCGCCCTCGGCGCGGGCGGCTACCTCGTGCTGCTGGCGATGGAGGCGCGCGAGCAGGTCGGCCTGTGGGGCAGGGCGGTGCCGTCGCGGTACGGCAGCCTGCCGACGGCGTCGCCACGGCTGCCGTCGGGCAAACGGGTGGGGCTCGCCGCGATCGCCGTCGCGGTCGCGATCCCCGCGCTCGTGCCGGGGCTCGGCGCGCACGGGATCTTCGACCTGGACGACCGCCAGGGCGGCTCGGCGACGATCACCACCGCCGACCCGCTGGTCGACCTCAAGCGCAAGCTCACCGACCTCGGCGACACCGAGGTCCTGCGCTACACCACCGACGACCCCGACCCCGACTACCTGCGGATGTACGCGCTCGACGTGTTCGAGGAGGAGCGCTGGACGTACTCGGCGCTCGGCTCGGGCACCGCGCCCCGCATCGCCGACGGCGTCACCCTGCCGCGCGTGCCCGGCCTCAGCGTCTCCGCGCACGTCAGCACCAAGACCGTCGTCACCGTCGGGCCCGACGTGCGCGACATGAAGTTCCTGGCGATGCCGTACGCGCCGCGCACCGTGGAGATCGACGGCAACGACTGGCGGGCCGACCGCGACTCGCTCATGGTCTACTCGCCGTCCTCGGACGCCGACGGCCTCACCTACACCGTCTCCAGCCGCCGCGCGACCCCCAGCGCGGCGCAGCTGCGCAGGGCCGAGGGCGGCGGGCCGATGAAGTACACGCGGATCGACACGCCGCTGCCCGAGGAGGTGCACCGGCTCGTCCGCAAGGTCACCGAGAACGCCAGGACGCGCTTCGACCGGGCGCTGGCGATCCAGCGCTGGTTCAACCGCGAGTTCACCTACTCGCTCGACCCCGCCCCGCCCACCCAGATGTCGGACCTCCTGGCGTTCCTGAACGACCGGCGCGGCTACTGCGAGCAGTTCGCGGCGACCATGGCCCTGATGACGCGGTCGCTGGGCATCCCGACCCGCGTCGTGGTCGGGTACGCGCCCGGCACCAGGACGTCTGACGGGACTTATGTGGTCCGGCAGCGCGACGCGCACGCCTGGCCCGAGCTGTACTTCGAGGGCACCGGCTGGGTGCGGTTCGAGCCGACCCCGCCCGGCACCGGCGCGCCGACGTCGGTGGGCGCGCCGGAGTACACCGAGCCGCGCAGGCCCGACGCCCAGAACGGCACGGACGATACCGAGACCGACTCCGCCGAGCCGACCCCGTCGGCTGAGGCGAGCGCCGCGGCCACGCCCACCCCGACGGCCGGGGCGGCGGCCGACACCCCGGACGGCCGGCCGACCGAGGGCGGCTTCACCGTCCCGATCCTGTGGATTTTGGGGATTCTCGCGGTGCTGCTCGTGCTCGCCGCGCCCCGGCTGGTCCGTGATCTTGTGTCGCTGCTGCGCTGGCGGCGCGCCCCCGACCCGGCCGCCGCGGCCTGGGCGCAGCTGCGCGCCGACACCCTCGACCACTCCCTGGGCTGGCAGGTGTCGGAGTCGCCGCGCGCCGTCGTCGGCCGCCTCGGGCCCCGTCTCGGCCCGGACGCCGCCCAGCCGCTCGCGCGGATCGCGCTGGCCCAGGAACTCGCCCGCTACGCCCCGCCCGAGGCCCTGCCCCCGCAGGGCACCCAGGGCCTGCGCGCGGACGCCGCGGCCGTCCGCGCCGCCATGTCCGACGCCGTCCCCGGCCCGGTCTCGCTGCGCGCCCGTCTGCTGCCCGCTTCCTCCCTCGACGCGGTCCGCCGCGCCTGGTCGGCCCTGCGCGCCAGACTCCCCCACCGCGACCACCCCACCCCCTGACCCCCTGCCCCGGGCCCCCTGCCCCAGGCCCCAGGCCCCGGGCCCCGGGCGGGGACGCCAGATGCTCCACCGGACGTAGGTCGGGCGTGATCAGAGCCGAGGACCGGGCGGGGACGCGAGAGGGCCGCGCCCTGGGGGCGCGGCCCTCGCGTACGCGGGTGGTGCTGCGTTACTGCTCCTCGGAGCGGCGACGCCAGCGTTCCTCCAGCTTGTTCATGAATCCGCCGGAGGACTGACGGCCGCCGCCGCGCTGGGCGGCGGTGCCGTCGGCCTCGAAGTCGACGGTCGCGCCCACTCCGGTCATCCGCTTCCAGCTCGAGAGCGCCCAGACGCCGCTGGCGAGCATGAGGAGGAAACCGGTGACGCTGATGGCGACGGTGACGCCGCCCTTCCCGACGACAAGGCCGGCCATGAGCACGGTGATGCCCACCACCAGGCCCAGCGCCGCTTTGATGATCTGACGCTTGTAGTGGCTCTGTGGGTTGGTGGTACGGACGGCATGCGCGAACTTCGGGTCTTCCTCGTAAAGCGCATGCTCGATCTGGTCGAGCAGACGTTGCTCGTGCTCAGAGAGCGGCACGGTGCCTCCCAACGACTGCCCCGTGGTTCCGGTGCCTGGCGCTCCTTGGCCGGACGGGGACCTGGCTAACGGTGATATGCCCAGAATACGAGTCCAGACGACCTGAGTGAAGAAAACCCCGACGGTCGGGCTGCGAGCTATGCATCGGCGCCTCCCCTTGCGTTTCCGGCGTCCCGTGCGCCACCGGGGTCCCGCCGGGCTCCGCGGGACGTCGGCGGGAGCAGCGCCGCGGGCCTGATCGCGCCGCTGCCGAACCTGCGCGCGGCCTCGTCCATCGCCTGCTCCGCCTCCCGCCAGCCCGTCTCCGGCTCGTCAAGGGCCAGTTGGCGGGGTGCCTCGCCCGCCTGCGACAGATTCTCCAGACGGACCCCGATCAATCGGAGTGGTACCCGCTCACGGCCGGATGCCTCGAACAGCTCGCACGCTGTGAGATAGATCACACGAGACATGTCCGTGGGTTCGGGCAGGGTACGCGACCTGGTGATCGTGGTGAAGTCCGGTTCGCGGAGCTTCAGGCTGACCGTCCTGCCGCGCAGGCCGGCCGCCCTGACCCGCGCCCCGGTGCGCTCGGCGAGGCGCAGCAGCTCCCTGCGGACCTCGGCGGGGTCGGCGACGTCGCTCTGGTAGGTCTCCTCGGCCCCGACGCTGCGATCAGGGGTTTCGGGGGTGACGCCGCGCGGATCACGGCCCCACGCCAGCTCGTGCAGATGGGCGCCCAGGGCGTTGCCGAGCTCGGCCCGCAGGGTCGCGACGGGCACCGCGGCGAGTTGGCCGACCGTGGCCAGCCCCAGCGCGCGCAGCCGGGCCTCGGTGCGCTCGCCCACCCCCCACAGCGACGCGATCGGCAGCGGGTGCAGGAACTCCAGAATCCCGTCGGCGGGGACGACCATCAGGCCGTCGGGTTTGCAGCGGGTGGAGGCGAGTTTGGCGAGGAACTTGGTCGGGGCCACGCCGACCGAGCAGGTGAGGCCGAGTTCGTCGGCGATCCTGCGGCGGATCAGCGCGGCGATCTCCGCGGGCCTGCCGAACAGCTTGCCCGCGCCGGAGACGTCGAGGAACGCCTCGTCCACCGAAAGCGGCTCCACCAGCGGGGTCAGCGAGCGCAGGATCTCCATGACGCGCCGGGACAGCTCGCCGTATCTGGTGTGCCTGGGCGTCAGCACGACGGCCTGCGGGCACAGCCGCATCGCCCTGGTCATCGGCATCGCCGAGTGGACGCCGAACCGCCGCGCCTCGTACGACGCCGCCGACACCACCGCCCGCAGCCCCTTCCCGCCGACGAGCACGGGACGGCCGCGCAGCTCCGGGCGTTCCAGCAGCTCGACCGAGACGAAGAACGCGTCCATGTCGACGTGCAGGATCGAACAGCCGGTGTCGTCGGCGAGGGGGCCGCGCACCGGACCCGGCCGGTGGAGCTGCTGCTTACGGGACACGGGGACCGCCGGATTCCGGATCACCGCGCTCGGTCAAGGGGTCGCGCGCCGGGCGGACCGCCGCCAGGTGCAGGCTCGCCGCCAGATCGGCCAGGACGGGATGGGTGCTCGCGTCGGCCTCGAGCGCCGCGAGTGCCTCGGCGGCGCGCGGATCGGCCTCGGCGGCCGCGCCCGGCACAAGATCACCGAAGACCCGGACGCCCTGGACACGCGGCTCAGCAAGGCCCGCGCCCGCCGCGAGCGCGAGCAGCGACGCACGCGTGAACCTGCGCGGCACGGGGTCGCGGTCGCCCCAGCGGCCGTCCGGGGCCGTGAGCGCCTTCCTGGCCTCCGCGAACCGCCCCGCCGCGGCCCGGTGCAGGACCGCGCCCAACGCGCCCGGCACGAGCAGGCTGACGGTCCCGCCGGGCCTGGTCACCTCGACCAGCGCGGCGACGCCCGCCGGAACGTCGTCAAGGTACTCGAGGACGCTGTGGCACAGCACAAGATCGGCGCGGTCGGGGCCGACGAGCGCCGCGACGTCGGCGGCGTCGCCCTGCACGCCGTGGACCGCCACCCCCGCCTCGGCCGCCCGGCGCTCAAGGATCGCCAGCGCGTCGGGGTTCGGGTCCACGACGGTGACGCGGTGGCCGAGCCCGGCGAGCGGGACCGCGTAGTGGCCGGTGCCCCCGCCGACGTCGAGGACGTCGAGCGGGCCGCCGGACAGCACGGGGCGCAGCGCCTCGCGCACCGCGGACACCGGGTCCGCGGCCGCCCGCGCCTTCGCCGCGCCCCCTGGCCGGGACGGGTACAGCCCTTCCTCGACGGTCATGCCACCACCCTAACCACGGGGTACGACATTCCTCGGCATTCCCCGGCAAGGCCGGTTCCCGGCATCGATCCGCGCCGCCCAAGCCGTCAGGGCCCGGCCCCCGCGCGTGCGGAGACCGGGCCCTGACGGACGGACTACAGCGCCAGGCTCGGCTTCAGCTCCTGGAGCCGCGACAGCAGGCCGTTGACGAACTTCGGCGACTCCTCGGTGGAGAAGTCGGTCGCCAGCGCCACCGCCTCGGACAGCGCGACGCCGTCGGGGACGTCGTCGGCCCACAGCAGCTCGAAAGCGCCGATCCGCAGGACGGTGAGGTCCACGGCGGGCATCCGGTCGAGGGTCCAGCCGACCGCGTAGGTCGCCAACAGCTCGTCGATCCGCTCGCGGTGCCGGGTCACCCCCTCGATGATCCGGACCGCGTGCGCCTGCTCGGCGAGCTGCTCGCCCTTGGGCTTGTCGCGCCGCAGCGCCACCTCGCCCGGCGAGATGTCCCGCTGCTGCGCCTCGAAGAGCACCTCGAAGGCGTACCTGCGGGCCTTGGACCTAGCCGCCATCAGGCGCGGCCGAGGTAGTCGCCGGTCCGGGTGTCGACCTTGATCTTCTCGCCGGTCGTGATGAACAGCGGGACCTTGATCTCCGCGCCGGTCTCCAGGGTGGCTGGCTTGTTGCCGCCGGTGGAGCGGTCGCCCTGCAGGCCCGGGTCGGTGTGCGCGACGACGATCTCGACGGTGACGGGAAGCTCGACGTACAGCACCTCGCCCTCGTGCAGCGCCAGCATGGCCTGGCCGTTGTCGAGCAGGTACTTGGCGGCGTCACCGAGGGCGGCGGGCGAGACGTGCAGCATCTCGAACGTCTCGTTGTCCATGAAGACGTAGTCGTCGCCGTCCTTGTAGGAGAACTGCATGTCGCGCTTGTCGACGGTGGCGGTCTCGATCTTCAGGCCGGCGTTGAAGGTCTTGTCCACGGTCTTGCCCGAGCGGACGTTCTTGATCTTGGTGCGGACGAAGGCGGGCCCCTTGCCCGGCTTGACGTGCTGGAACTCCACCACCGACCACAGCTCGCCGCCTTCGAGCTTCAGTACAAGGCCGTTCTTGAGGTCGTTCGTCGTCGCCACTCGAATCGTCTTTCCGTATCGGCCGCCGCCCTGCGCGTCACAGGACAAGCAGCTCCTTGGTGGTCTGGGTGAGGAGCTCCGGGCCGCCCGAGCGGACGACGAGCGTGTCCTCGATCCGGACACCGCCTCGACCGGCGAGGTAGACGCCCGGTTCGGCGGTGACGGGAACTCGATCCCCCAGTTTACCGGTCCTGGAGGGGCCGAGCATCGGTGCCTCGTGGATCTCCAGGCCGACCCCGTGCCCGAGCCCGTGGCTGAAGTCCGCGCCGTGCCCTCCGGCGGCGATCACCGTGCGGGCGGCGGCGTCGACTTCGGCGACGTCGGCGCCGGGCACGGCCGCCGCGACCGCCGCGCGCTGCGCCTCCGCGACCAGGCCGTACACCTCGCGCTGCCACGCCGAGACTGACCCGATGGCGACGGTCCGCGTCATGTCGGCGTGGTAGCCGCCGACCTGCGCGCCGAAGTCCATCGTGACGAGGTCGCCGTCGGCGAGGAACCTGTCGCCGGGGACGTGGTGGGGCACCGCGCCGTTGGGGCCCGAGGCGACGATCGACGGGAAGGCGATCCCGTCGGCCCCGAGGTCGATCATGTGGCGCTCCAGCGCGACGGCCACGCGGCGCTCGGTCACGCCTGGCTCCAGCAGGTTCAGGACCAGGGCGAACGCCCGGTCGGTGATGGCGCACGCGCGGCGCAGGAGCTCGATCTCGGCCTCGTCCTTGACCTCCCGCAGCTCCTCCACGACGCGGCCGAGCGGCGTCGCGCGCACGTCGGCGAACAGCCGCGCGTGCTCCTCGACGGTGATGTCGTGCGCCTCGAACGCGAGTTCCCCTCCCGCGCGCTCGATCAGCGCCTCGGCGACGCGCGGGGCGACGACGGTCTCCAGATCGGGTGCGACGGCGGCGGCGGTTCCGGCATAACGGCCGTCTGTGGCCAGGATCGCGGTTCCGTCGGCGCGCACCAGGACCGCCGCGTTGGACGACGCGAGGCCGGTGAGGTAGCGGACGTTGACGAGGCGGGTGATCAGCGCGGCCGGGACCTTGAGCCTCGCGGCGAGCGCGGCGCGGCGCTGCTGGTGGATCTGCGGCATCCCCCGACCCTAAGCGGCCGGGACGCGCGGACGCCGCCGCGCGCGCCGGGCGGCGGCCTTGATCGACTGCGGTTCCTTCCCCTAGCTTGTGCGGTTCAACGCGAGTGTCCTTCATGTCCGCAGTCCCCTCCCCCCAAGGACGAGCACACCATGACGTCTCTCAGCCGCAGAAGAATGCTCGGAGGCGCGGTCGCCTCCGCGGCCTCCCTCGCCGCGCTGCCCTCTTCCGGGGCCTCCGCCGCGCCGGGGGACCCCGGCGAACCCGTCGAGGTGGATGTGTGCGTTGTGGGCGGCGGCCTTTCCGGGCTGACGGCCGCGCGTGACATCGTCGCCGCAGGCAAGTCGGTCGTTGTGCTCGAAGGACGCGATCGCGCGGGCGGCCGCGTGTACGGGATGACGCTCGGGGACGGCAGCGTCACCGAAGGGGGCGCGGAGTTCATCGGCCCCACCCAGGACCGCGTAAGCGCGCTCGCGCAGAGCCTCGGCGTCACGACCTTCGCCACGTACAACACGGGCAAGAACGTCTACTTCCGCAACAACAAGCGGTCGACCTACGCGACCGACGGCCTGCTCGGCGCGGTCCCGCCCGACTGGGGCGTGCTCGACCTGGAGATCGCGCTGTCCCGGCTGCGCGACATGGCGTCCAAGATCACCCCGGGGCAGCCTTGGGCGGCCGCGAGCGCCGAGGAGTGGGACTCCCAGACCTTCCACACCTGGTCGCGCGCCAACACGATCAGCTCGGGCGCGCGCTTCCTGCTCGACGCGTTCGTCTCCTCGACCCTGTCGGTCCGCTCCAAGGAGGTCTCCCTCCTTTACGTGCTCAACTACATCGCTTCCGCGGGCAACGCGACGAGCCCCGGCAGCGTCGACCGGCTCATCAACACCGCGGGCGGCGGGCAGGAGAGCCGGGTCGTCGGCGGGTCGCAGGAGATCCCGCTGCGGCTCGCGACCCAGCTCGGCGCGCGGGTGCGGCTGAACACCCGGGTCAGGCGCGTCACCGTGGACGGGCCGCGCGTGCTCGTCGAGAGCGACGGGTACCAGGTCAGCGCCAAGCGGGTGATCGTGGCGATGTCGCCGTCGCAGACCGCGGGGATCGAGTTCCGGCCGGGGCTGCCCGCCGCGCGGGCCCAGCTCGTCCAGCGGTTCCCGATGGGGTCGGTCGCGAAGTTCGTCGCGGTGTACCCGACGCCGTTCTGGCGGGCCGAGGGGCTCACCGGCCAGGCCGTCGCCGACTCCGGCGCGATCGACGCGACCTTCGACAACAGCCCGCCCGACGGGTCGCGCGGGCTGCTCATGGGCTTCGTCAACCAGACGAACATGCGCAAACTACACGGCAAGCCCGACGCGGAGATCGCCGCGGCCTGCCTGGCGTCGTTCACCAAGCTGTTCGGCGCGCAGGCCGCCTCCCCCATCGAGTACGCCTACCACCTGTGGGACGCCGACCCGCTGAGCGGCGGCGGCCCCACCGGCATCGCCCCGCCCGGCGTCCTCACCGAGTTCGGCGCGGCCCTGCGCACCCCCTGCGGCCCCGTCCACTGGGCCGGCACCGAGACCTCCGACTACTGGACCGGCTACATGGACGGCGCCGTCCGCTCCGGCGAACGCGCCGCCACCGAAGTAATCCCCCTGGTCTGACGCGATCGGGCTGTGCTCGATTGCGGCTCCTCCGTCGCCGCGGTGATCGGGCTCTTGCGAGCCCGGCGCTGCCCCTCCGGCCCTGGGGGCCTACGGGGCAGCACCGGGGAGCCCGATCACTCTGGGGAACTCCGCCCGGAGGCCGTGGCCGTGGCTGTGGCCGGGCGAGGGCCCGTTGTTCTTAGCGCTTTAGACCTCTTCGGTGAGGGTCTTGATGCGTTCGATGAGGGCGAGCTTGCCCTTGTGGTCGGCGGCGACCGGGGTGATGTTGAGGGTGGTGACGCCCGCCTCCTTGAAGGCGGCGATGCGCTCCTTGACCCAGGACTCGGGGCCGATGAGCGACATGTTCTTGAGGAGCTCGGCGGGGACCTTCTCTGCCGCCTCGGCCTTCTTGCCGGACAGGTAGAGCTCCTGGATCTCCTCGGCCTCCTTCTCCCAGCCGTAGCGGCGGCACAGGGAGTTGTAGAAGTTCTTGCCCTTCGCGCCCATGCCGCCGATGTACAGCGCGAGCATCGGACGGCCGAAGTCGAGGAAGCCCTCGACGTCGTCGCCGATCGCCAGGGACGTCGCGACGGCGACGCCGAGGTCGCCGAGCGAGGCGTCGCGCTTGGCCTTGCCCCTGGCCAGGGAGTCGCCCCACACGTCGTTCGCCTTCTCCGGCAGGAAGAAGATCGGCTGCCAGCCGTCGGCGATCTCGGCGGCGAGCTCCACGTTCTTCTCGCCGATCGCGGCGATCTCGACCGGGATCGACGGCCGCACCGGGTGGTTGATGATCTTCAGCGCCTTGCCGAGGCCGGTGCCCTGCTCGGCGGGCAGCGGCAGCGTGTAGTACTTGCCCTCGTACGACAGCGGCGCTTCGCGCTTCCACACCTGGCGGCAGATCTCGATGACCTCGCGGGTGCGGCCGAGCGGCGCGTGGTAGGGCAGGCCGTGGAAGCCCTCGATCACCTGCGGGCCGGACGCGCCGAGGCCGAGCGTGAAGCGGCCGTCGGAGACGTAGTCGACGCCCGCCGCCGTCATCGCCATCAGGGCGGGCGTGCGCGAGTAGATGTTGAGGATGCCCGACGCGATCTGGAGCCGCTCGGTCTTCGCCGCGATGTAGCCGAGCTGGCTGACGGCGTCGAAGCTGTACGCCTCGGGGACGTAGACGATGTCGAGTCCGGCCTTCTCGAAGTCGATGAGTTCCGTGACGGCTTCCTTGAAGCCGCCCGCGTAGCCCAGGGGCATGCCGATGCGCATTTGCTGTCTCCTCGAAGAAAGTACCGGCTTACCGAACAGGGTTCAGTATGCCAGTTGTCATAGTCGGTGGTGGGTCAGGCCCCGGCCGACTCGGCCGCGCCCGTCAGGGCGGTCAGCGCGGGCCGGTAGATCGTGCGGCGGATCGCGCCGAAGGTCTTGCCGCTCTTGCCGGCGAGCCCCGTCGCGATCTCGACGGCCTTGCCGAGCACCTCGTCCTCGGCGACGGCGTGGTGGGCGATCCCCGCCTCCACCGACTCAGGGCCGGTGTAGCGGCGGCCGGTCAGCGCGGCCTCGTGCACCGTCTCCTTGGGCAGCTTGGCCTGGATCAGCGCCACCATCGCCGGCGAGAACGGGATCTCCAGGTCGATCTCCGGCAGGCAGAACCAGCCCCGGTCGGCGCGCATGACGCTGAAGTCGTGCGCGAGCGCGAGCATCCCGCCGCCCGCGAACGCGTGCCCGTTGACCGCGGCGACCGTCGGCAGGTTCAGGCCGAGCAGCCGCCCGTACAGGGCGTGGACGCGGCCGAGGTACCAGTCGAACTTCTCTCCGTTGCCCGACAGCCAGTCCAGGTCGAGGCCGTTGGAGTAGAACTTGCCCTCGCCCGTGGTCACGACGGCGCGGGCGGTGCCCTCGACCTCGTCGATCGCCGCGGCGAAGGCGTCCAGGAAGTCCGGGCTGAACCGGTTCTCCCCCTGGGTCATGCGCAGAACGCTGACCCCGGACCCGGCGTCCTCGATCTTGATCATGTGTCCTCCGGAAGGACTGCTCTCGCGGATTATGATGACTGTCATAGGGATACTGACATAATGCGACAATGAGTGCCAAGCAGCGCATGGTCCGCAGTGCCGCGTACCTGTTCCGGGAACGCGGCTACAGCGGGACCGGTTTCCGTGACGTGATCGCGCACAGCGGCGCGCCGCGAGGTTCGATCTACCACCACTTCCCCGGCGGGAAGGTGGAACTCGCCGTCGAGGCGATGCGCTACGCGGGCGACTTCATCGCCGCGGGCACCGAGTCGGCGATCAGCGAGGATCCGCGCGCCGCGATGCGCGCGTTCATCGGGTGGTGGCGTCAGGTGCTGCTGCGCAGCGGCTTCCAGGCGGGCTGCCCGATCACCGCGGTCACGATCGAGTCGCACGAGGAGGCCCCGCAGCTCGCTGAGGCGGCCGCCGCGGCCTTCCGCCGCTGGCGCGAGACCCTCGCGACGGGCCTCGTCTCCGGCGGCTGCCCGCCCGCCCGCGCCGCCACCCTCGCCACCCTCATCGTCTCCGCCGTCGAGGGCGCCACCATCCTCTGCCGCGCCGCCAAAACCACCGACGCCCTCGACGACGTAGCCACCGAACTCGAAGCCCTAGTCCGCACCGCCCTCGACAACGCCACAACCCCCCCACCCCCCACCGAAGCCGCCGAAACCTAACCCCACCCCACCCAAACACCCTCAGCCGGACCGCCCGACGCGCCCCACTGACCCGCACCAGACCGAGCACACGACGCGCCCCCGCGTCACGCACCCGCCGACGCCCCTCAGGCAGAGCGACGCGGACCGCCGACCCGTGCCAGACCGAGCACACGTCACGGCGTCACAGCTCACGTGCCCGCCGACGCCCCTCAGCCGGAGCGACGCGGAGCGACGACGCGTCCCGCTGACCCGTGCCAGGCCGAGTACACGACGCGTCACGGCGTCACGCGCCCGCCGACGCCCCTCAGCCGGAGCGCCGACGCGGCCCGGCCGCACGCGGACGCGCGACGGCGGCGTCTGGCGGGGCTGCGTGTTCGCGAGCCGATGTTCGGTGGGAAGGGCGAGGGCGCGTGCCCGGAGGTGTGCTCACGGGACAGGGGGCGTCCGGCCGCGAGGCGGTCTCGGCGGGGGCCGTCGGGCCGCCGGGGCTGCCTCGGGGGCGGGGGGTTCGGCCGTCGGGGCGGTTGGTGCCGTTGTCTTGGTGGGTCTCGTCTTGGCCGTGGAGGCTGCTGGGTTAGAGGAGGGTTTTTAGGGCTTGGAGGGCGAGGGTGTAGGAGGTGAGGCCGAAGCCGGCGATGACGCCGTTGGCGACGGAGGAGACGACCGAGGTGTGACGGAACTCCTCGCGGGTGTGCGGGTTGGAGATGTGGACCTCGATGAGCGGGGCCGTGCGCTGGGCGAGGGCGTCGTGCAGCGCGTAGGAGTAGTGGGTGAAGGCCGCCGGGTTGAGGACGATCGGGGTGCGGGAGTCGGCGGCGTCGTGGACCCAGCCGACCAGCTCGGCCTCGTCGTCGGTCTGCCGCACCTCGACCTTCAGGCCGAGCTCCGCGCCGGTGCGGCGGCACAGGTCGACGAGGTCGTCGAAGGTGTCCGCGCCGTAGATCTCCGGCTCGCGAGTGCCCAGCCGCCGCAGGTTCGGGCCGTTCAGGACGAGGACCTCGGTCATCGCGCCACCTCCAGGTAGGCGGCCTGCAGCAGCTCCTCCGACGGGCCGACCAGGCGGCCGCACTCGCCGAGGGAGTCGAGGACGACGAAGCGCAGCGTCGCGCCCCTCGTCTTCTTGTCCACGTTCATCACCTCGCGCAGCGCGGGCCAGGCGTCGGCCCGGTAGGTCGTCGGCAGGCCGACCGAGGAGAACACCTCGCGGTGCCTGGCGACGAGGTCGCCGTCGATCCGTCCGGCGAGCCGCCCCAGCTCGGCGGCGTACACGCAGCCGATCGCGACGGCATGGCCGTGCCGGAAGGCGTAGTGCTCGACCTTCTCGATCGCGTGCGCGAGCGTGTGGCCGTAGTTCAGGATCTCCCGCAGGCCCGATTCCTTGAGGTCGGCCCCGACGACGTCGGCCTTCACCTGCACCGCCCGCTCGACGAGTTCGAGGGTGTGCGGCCCGGCCGGGGACGCGGCCCCTGCCGGATCCTCCTCGATCAGCTCGAGGATGCGCGGGTCGCGGATGAACCCCGCCTTGATGGTCTCGGCGAGGCCGGAGATGTAGTCCTCGTGCGGCACGGTGGCCAGCGTGCCGAGTTCGCACAGCACCCCGGCGGGCGGCGCGAACGCGCCGACGAGGTTCTTGCCCTCGGCGATGTTGATGCCGGTCTTGCCGCCGACTGCGGCGTCGACCATCGCGAGCAGGGTCGTCGGCACCAGCACGCAGCGCACCCCGCGCAGCCAGGACGCCGCGGCGAACCCCGCGAGGTCGGTGGCCGCGCCGCCGCCGACGCCCACGACGGCGTCGGAGCGGGTGACGCCGATCCGCGCGAACTCCGACCACAGCCCGGCGAGCACCTCGACGTTCTTGGCCGCCTCTCCGTCGGGCACCGGCAGCGCGTGCACCGCGTACCCCGCGCCGCGCAGCGCCTCCACGACGGGACGTGCCAGCTCGGGCAGGTCCGCGGAGTGCAGGACCGCGACGGTCCTCGCCTTCTCGCCGACCAGCGCGGGCAGCTCGTCAAGCACCCCGGTGCCGATCACGACCTCATAGGGCTGCTCGCCGCCGACCGTGATCCTGCTCGCGTCGCTCATCGCGCGGTCTCCAGTGCCGCCGCGAGCTCCGCGACGACCTCGTCCTCGGCGCGGCCGGTGGTGACCGCGGTGATCTCGGCGAGCCGCTGGTAGATCGGCAGCCGTTCCGACATGAGCTTGCGCAGCTGCGAGCGCGGGTTGAACACCAGCAGCGGCCGCGCGGCGGTGAGCCCGACGCGCTTGACGGCCTCCTCAAGGGAGACCTCGAGGTAGACCACCCGGTGCCCGGCGAGCAGCTCCTGGGTCTCCGGCGCGAGGATCGCGCCGCCGCCGAGCGCCAGGACCCCCTCGTGCTCGGCGAGCGCGGTGCGCACCGCCTCGCGCTCGAGCTCGCGGAAGCGCGCCTCGCCGTCGTCCACGAAGATGTCGCTGACGGGCTTGCCCGCCAGCAGCACGATGTCGGCGTCGGTGTCGCGGAAGTCCACGCCGAGCGCCGCGGCGAGCGCCACGCCGACCGTGGTCTTACCGCTCCCTGGCGGGCCGATGAGGACCGCGCGGGGGCTCATTTGACCACCAGCGACTGGAGGTAGGCGCGGGCGTTGCGCGCGGTCTCCTCGACGTGGTCGCCGCCGAACTTCTCCAGCACCGCGTCCGCCAGGCACAGCGCGACCATCGCCTCGGCGACGACGCCCGCGGCGGGCACCGCGGTGACGTCGCTGCGCTGGTTGATGGCCTTGGCGGGCTCGCCGGTGAGGACGTCGACGGTGTCGAGCTGGCGCGGGACCGTCGAGATCGGCTTCATCGCGGCGCGCACGCGCAGCACCTCGCCGTTGGTCATGCCGCCCTCGATGCCGCCCGCCCGGTTGGTGCGGCGGCGCACCCCCTCGGGGGTGTTCTCGATCTCGTCGTGGGCGCGGGTGCCGGGGCGGCGCGCGGTCTCGAAGCCGTCGCCGACCTCGACGCCCTTGATCGCCTGGATGCCCATGAGGATTCCGGCGAGGCGCGCGTCGAGGCGGCGGTCCCAGTGCACGTAGCTGCCCAGGCCCGGCGGCAGGTTGTAGGCGAGCACCTCAACGACGCCGCCGACGGTGTCGCCGGCCTTCTTCAGCTCGTCCACGTGCGCGACCATCGCCGCGTCGGTCTCGGCGTGGAAGCAGCGCGCGGGGGTGGCGTCGATGGCCTCGAGGTCCTGCGGGGTCGGCAGCGGCGCGTCGGCCGGGACCGCGATCTCGCCGAGCGCGACCACATGGCTCAGCACCTCGACGCCGAGCGTCTGGCGCAGGAACGCGCGGGCGACCTCGCCGAGCGCGACGCGCGCGGCGGTCTCCCGGGCGCTGGCGCGCTCCAGGACGGGCCTGGCGTCATCGAAGGCGTACTTCTGGATGCCGGAAAGATCCGCGTGGCCCGGCCGTGGCCGCGACAGCGGGGCGTTGCGCGCCTGGGCGGCGAGCACGTCGGGGTCCACCGGGTCGGCCGCCATGACGGTCTCCCACTTGGGCCACTCGGTGTTGCCGACCTCGATCGCGATCGGCCCGCCGAGCGTCGACCCGTGGCGGACGCCGCCGACGATCGTCACCTTGTCCTGCTCGAACTTCATCCGGGCGCCCCGGCCGTGTCCGAGCCTGCGGCGGCGCAGGCCCTCGGCGACGTCCGCGGACGTCACCCGCACTCCGGCGGGCATTCCCTCGACTATCGCGACGAGAGCGGGCCCGTGGGACTCCCCAGCGGTCAACCAGCGCAACATGACGGTAATTCTTCCACCTTCCGGCGACCGGCCCGACCGCCGTCCACCTGCTGAGATGCGACGGGTCCGGCACGCCCCGCCCCCGACAACCGGCCTGCGACGCCCGGGGTAAGGCGTGCAGCAGCACCGCGGCGAGGGTCCCGGCCAGCAGGAACGGCCCGTAAGGCAGCTCGGACCCGCGCGTGGCGCGGCGGAGCGCGAGCAGCCCGAGCGCCCAGACCGCCCCCGACAGATGGATCGCCAGAACCCCGGTGACGAGCGCGGAGACGCCGAGCCAGCCGAGCACGAGGCCGAGGGAGACCGACAGGACGACGTCGCCGAAACCGATGCCGCGATCGGGCGAGAACCACCACAGCAGGCCGTAGAAGGCGAACAGGCCGACCGCGCCGAGCAGCGCCCCGGTGAGGCTCCGCCCCTCCTGCGGGGAGGCGATCCACAGCAGTGCCGCGAGCGCGACGGGCAGCGGCAGCGTCAGCGGCTCGGGCAGCGTCTTGGTGGCCGCGTCCACGAAGGCAAGGACCGTGCCGACCACGCCGAGCAGCGCGAACGCGGCGAGTTCCGGCCGCGCCCCGATCCGCCAGACCAGCAGCGCGAGCACGCACGCGGCCACCGCCGCGACCGCCGCAGGGCGGGCGCGGACGGGCTCGCTCCACGACACCGTCTCGCTCATGCGCCGCACACTAACCCGAACCGCCGACACCGCGCCGAGCCGGTTGTGGATAACTTTTTTCCGCGACTTTCCCGCGGGTACAGACCGCCACAGACGTCTACAGAACGCCCGGAATCGGCGGGTCGGCGGGGCGTCAGCGGCGGGCGACGCCCAGTTCGACGCCGCCGACGATCCTGCCGCGCAGCACGTCGGCGAGGCGGTCGCCGACGCGGCGGACCGCGGCCTCCTCGTCGACGCCGGGGTCGACGTGGAAGCGCACCGACAGCTCGGTGTCGTTGCCCGGGCCGACCCTGACCCCGGTGACGCCGGTCTCGGGACGGAACGCCGCCTCGATCGCGGCGAGCACGTCGGGGTCGCGGTGCGGGGGCGGGACCGGCGCGCCCTCGGCGAGCAGGTGCAGCCGGACGCCGTCGACCGCGAACGGGACGGGCCCCGCGACGTCCACGACGAGCGCGTCGGCCCCCTCGTCGAGGGCGGTGCGGCAGGCGTCGCGCGCGTGCGCGGGCACCGGACGGGCGTCGGCGCGCCACAGCTGGAGCGTCTTCAGCGAGGTGAACCCGAGCACGCCGCGTCTGCCGTCCTGGCCGGTGAGCATCGGCAGGGCGATCTCGCTCTCCTTCTCCCTGCGCAGGCCGTCCACCTCCTCCTCGGACGTGGCAAGCGCGACGATCGGGATGAGCAGCCGGGAGGCGGCGAGCGCCTCGAGCACGGTGTACTCCGCGGCGCGTCCGCCCGCGTAGGCCGTCAGCGCGGCCTGGAGGCGGGGGTCGGCGCTCCCGTCGTCGTCGGGGAACTGCGGCTTGATGAGATTCGGTCCGGACACGCGTGGAAGGGTATAGCCATCGACGCTCACCCAGGGTGCCGTTTCCGTCACTCGAAGGCTCCGCGCTCAGACGGGCCCGCCGCCCTTCAGCCGCGCTACTGCCGCGTCGATCACCTCGGCCCGCTTGCAGAAGGCGAACCGCACGTAGTGCCTGCCCCGGGCGGGGTCGGCGTAGAAGACCTGGGTGGGGACGCAGACGACCCCTGTGCGCTCGGGCAGCGCGCGGGCGAACGCGAGCCCGTCCTCGTGGCCGAGGGGACGCAGATCCGCCTGCACGAAATACGTGCCTTCGGGACGGAAGACCTGAAAGCCGGCGGATTCCAGCCCTTCCATGAGCCTGTCGCGCTTGGCCTGGAGGGCGAGGCGCAGCTCCTCGACCCAAGCCGTCTCGTGGGCGAGGCCGTAGGCGACGGCCTCCTGCCACGGTCCCGCGCCCACGTAGGTGAGGAACTGCTTGACGGTGCGGACCGCCGCGACCAGCGGCGCGGGCGCGCACACCCAGCCGGTCTTCCAGCCGGTGACCGAGAACGTCTTGCCGGCCGAGGAGATCGTGACGGTCCGCTCCCGCATGCCGGGGAACGACGCGAGGGGCAGGTGCCGTGCGTCGTCGAAGACCAGGTACTCGTACACCTCGTCGGTGATCGCCAGAAGGTCGTGCTCCACGCAGAGGTCGGCTATCGCGGACAGCTCTTCCCTGGTGAAGACGGTGCCGCAAGGGTTGTGCGGCGAATTGACCAGGACGGCGCGGGTGCGCGGGGTGACGGCCTTGCGCAGCTCGTCGGGGTCGAAGGTGAAGCGGCCGCCCTCGGGACGGAGGGTGACCGGGCGCAAGGCCGCCCCCGACAACGCCACGGAAGCGGCGTAGGAGTCATAGAAGGGCTCGAAGGCGATCACCTCGTCGCCGGGGCCCGCGAGCGCGAGTACGGCCGCCGCTATGGCCTCGGTGGCCCCGACCGTCACCAGGATCTCGGTCTCGGGGTCGTAGGACTGCCCGTAGCGGGCCAGCCGCTGCGCCGCGACGGCCTCGCGCAGCACGGGCAGGCCGGGGCCCGGCGGGTACTGGTTGCGGCCGCCCTCGATCGCCTCGACGGCCTTGCGCAGCACGCCTCGGGGGCCGTCCTCGTCCGGGAAGCCCTGGCCGAGGTTGATCGCGCCGGTGGCCGCCGCGAGCGCCGACATCTCGGCGAAGATCGTCGTGCCGAAGCCCCGCATCCGCCCGACCAGTGGTTCGCTCACGGCGCCACCCTAGACTGGCGCCCATGCGCGCCGCACTCTGCCAGATCGACGTGACCGACGACCCGGCCGCCAACCTGGCGGCCGTCCGCACCGCCCTGGACGAGGCAGCCGGGGCCGACCTCGCGATCTTCCCCGAGGCGACCCTCATCCGGTTCGGCAACAGCCTGAAGCCTTTCGCCGAGCCCCTCGACGGGCCCTTCGTCACCGCGCTGCGCGCCGAGGCGGCCGCCCGTGGCGTCGCGGTGATCGCGGGCACCTTCGAGCCGTCGGACGACGGACGCGTCCACAACACCGTCGTAGCGATCGACGCCGCGGGCGCCATCGCCGGGACGTACCGCAAGATCCACCTCTTCGACGCCTTCGCCTACAAGGAGTCCGCCACGGTGGCGGCCGGAGACGAACCCGTCGTGGTGGAGCTCGCCGGAGCGCGCATAGGGCTGATCACCTGTTACGACATCCGCTTCCCCGAACTAGCGCGCGCGCTTGTCGACCGGGGAGCCGAGCTGCTCGTGGTGACCGCCGCCTGGGCGCAGGGCCCCTTCAAGGAGGAGCACTGGACGACCCTGGTCCGCGCCCGCGCGATCGAGAACACGCTGTGGACCCTCGCCGTCGACCGCGCCCCCGACCTCACCGACCCGCCGCGCGGCGCGCGCACCGGCGTGGGCCGCTCCCTCGCGGTCGACCCGATGGGCACCATCACAGCCGACCTCGGGCCTTTCCCCGCAGTACGCACGGTCCCCGTGGACCTCTCCCTGACCGCGCGGGTCCGCTCGGTCCTCCCTTCCCTCACCCACCGCCGCCTGTGACGCGCGCTAGGGGGTGAAGCGGCCGCTGCGGCCGCTGATCCGGACCGAAGGCGCAAGGGCCGAGGCGGCGCGCAGGGCCTGGGCGACGAGCGGGACCAGCGTCGCGGGCGTCTCGGGCACGATCGCGTCGGCGATCCCCTGGGCCAGCAGGTCGGGCGCGGTGATGCGCTGGGACTGGGCGAGCTCGGGGGCACGGTCGGGCGTGCGGTGCACGATCACCGACGCGCCCTCGGGCGGAAGCGGGCTCAGCCAGGCGTTCTCGGCGACGAGGACGCGGTCGGCGGGCAGCAGGGCGAGCGCCGCGCCTCCGGTCCCCTCACCGAGCAGAAGGCAGACGGTCGGGGCGTCGAGGGTGATCAGGTCGGCCAGACAGCGCGCTATCTCCCCGGCGAGGCCGCCGTTCTCCGCGTCGGCCGAGAGCACCGCGCCGGGGGTGTCGACCACGGTCAGCAGCGGGAGGCGGAGTTCTGCGGCGAGGCGCATGCCGCGCCGCGCGACCCGCAGCCCGGCCGGGCCGAGCGGGTGGCCGGTCCGCTGGCTCAGCCTGTCCTGGCCGACGACCACGCAGCCGACGCCGCCGAACCTGGCGAGGGCAAGGCGCAGGCCCGGATCGTTCTCGCCCGCGCTCGTCCCCGACAGCGGCGTCACGTCGGACGCCTCCCACAGCAGGTCGCGCACGCCCGGCCGGTCCGGCTCCCGCGTCGCGAGCACCGCGTCCCAGGCCCGCCGCTCCCCCGGCTCAGGGGCCCCCGAGCCGACGCCGAGGAGGTCCGGGGCCGCCCGGGAGGGGTCGGCGGGGGTCAGGGTCCTGAGGATGCGGCTGAGGGTCGGCCGCAGGCCCTTGGCGGGGATCACCGCGTCGATCAGGCCACGGGACGCCAGGTTCTCGGCGGTCTGGACGTCCGGGGGGAAGGGCGCGCCGTGCAGGGCCTCGTATACGCGGGGGCCGAGGAAGCCGATCAAGGCCCCGGGTTCGGCTGCGGTGACGTGCCCGAGGGAGCCCCAGGACGCCAGGACGCCGCCCGTCGTGGGGTGGCGGAGGTAGACGAAGTAGGGCAGGTGGGCCGCCTTGTGCGCCATGACGGCGGCCGTAATGCGGGCCATCTGCACGAACGCGTAGGTGCCCTCCTGCATACGGGTGCCGCCGGAGGCGGGTGCGGCGAGCAGAGGCAGGCCCTCGCGGGTGGCGCGTTCTACTGCGGCGACGATCCGGTCGGCGGTGGCGACGCCGATCGACCCGGCGAGGAACGCGAACTCGCTGACGATCAGCGCGACACGGTGTCCGGAGACGCTGCCCTCTCCGGTGACGACCGCCTCGTCGCCGCCCGACCGCGCGCGGGCCGCCGCGAGCTCCGCCGCGTATCCGGCGGGGGCGGGCGTGCGGTCCGGGACGCGCGGGGGGTCCCACGGCGTCCAGGTGCCCGCGTCGAGCGTGAGCCCGATGAGTTCCCGGGCCGTTCTCCGATGGTCAGCCACGCCCCGATTACACCAAACTTCCGCCCCGCCGCCTCAGGCGGTGAGGAGCTTCTTCTGGACCTTGCCCAGCGCGTTGCGCGGCAGCGAGTCGACGAAGTGGACGGTTCTGGGGCGTTTGTGCGCGGAAAGGTGCCCGGCGACGAAGTCGATGAGCGCGGGCCCGGTGACGCCGTCGGCGATCACGTACGCGGTGACCTGCTCGCCCAGGTCGGGGTGGGGCGTCCCGACGACGGCGGCCTCCCGCACGGCCGGGTGGGCAAGCAGCGCCGCCTCGATCTCGCCCGCGCCGATCCGGTAGCCGCCGCTCTTGATGAGGTCGGTGGACGCCCGCCCGACGATCCTGTGCCATCCGTCGGGCCCGATCGCCGCGATGTCGCCGGTGCGGAACCAGCCGTCGGAAAGTGCCTCGGCGGTCGCCTCCGGCCGGTTGAGATACCCCTGGAAGACCGTGGGCGTGCGGACGAGGAGCTCGCCGGGCGTCGCGCCGTCATGGGGCACGGCCTCGCCGTGCTCGCCCACCAGGCGGGTCTGGACGCCGCGCAGGGGCAGTCCGACTTGTCCGGGACGCCGTTCGCCGTCGTGCCGGGCGCTGACGGTGATCAGCGTCTCGGTCATGCCGTACCGCTCGACGGCCCGGTGCCCGCTGCGCGCGGCGAGCGCGTCGAAGACCGGCGCGGGAAGCGCCGCGCTGCCCGACACCAGCAGCCGCGCGCCGCGCAGCGCCTCGGCCGCGCCGGACTCCACGACCCGCGACCACACCGTGGGCACCCCGAAGTACAGGCTCCCCCCGGCCGCCGCGTATGCCTCGGGCGTAGGGCGTCCGGTGTGGACGAGCCCCGACCCGACGCGCAGCGCCCCGAGGACGCCCAGGACGAGCCCGTGCACGTGGAACAGCGGAAGCCCATGGACGAGGACGTCTTCAGGGGTCCAGGCCCACGCCTCGGCGAGGGCGTCGAGGTCGGCGGCGATCGCGCCACGGGAGACCATGACGCCCTTCGGCGCGCCGGTCGTGCCCGAGGTGTAGAGGATCAGGCCCGTCTCGTCGTCTGACGGCTCGGGGAAGGAGCCGGCCGCAGTGCCCGTCGAAGGCACCGTCGGGAGGCCGAAGACCTCCCCGTCGGCGGGGTCGCCGACGAGGAGTTCCGCGCCGGAGTCGGCGAGGATGTGGCCGCGCTCGGCGGGCCCGGAGTCGGGCGGTACCGGCACGACCGGCACCCCCGCGACGAGCCCGCCGACGACGGCGGCGACGGTCTCCACCGTCGGCGTCGCGTTCACCGCGACGGCCCGCGCCCCGGCGATCCGCCCCGCGACGGCCCCGGCCCGCCCGGCCAGCTCCTCGCGCGTCACCTCCGCCGCGCCGACGCGCAGCACCCCGTCACGTTCCCGCCCCAGCAGTCCCATGCCGCACATCCTCGCGCGTCGGCTTCCCCGGGCGATACGCGCCCCGGTTACAGGCGGCTTGCGACCTCCTGGAGGGCCTTGGTGAAGACCTCGGTGGGCTGGCCGCCGGAGACCGCCCACTTGCCTTCGAAGAGGAAGAACGGCACTCCGCTGACGCCGAGTTCACGTGCCCCGTCTATCTGCGCGTCGACTTCGGCGACGCCCTCGTCGGAGGCGAGCAGGGCGAGGGTGCGTTCGGCGGGCACGCCCGACTCGGCGGCGAGTTCGGCGAGCGTCTCGGGGTCGTTCAGGTCGCGGCCCTCGGCGTGGTGGGCGCGGAACAGCCGCGCGACGACGGCGTCCTGCACGCCGAGCTCACCCGCGAGCCAGATGACGCGGTGGGCGGCACGGCTGTTGATGTGGTGGGACTTCTCCGGCTCGTACGGCAGGCCCTCTTCGGCGGTGAGGGCGCGCAGCCTCGAGTGCGCGGCCTTGACCTTGTCGGCTCCGCCGAACTTGTGCGCGAGCACCTCGTCGGCCAGTCCCGCGCCCTTGTCCTCGGGCGCGGAGGGGTCGAGCTGGAACGGCCGCCACACGACCTCCACCTCACCGGGGAACTCCTCGACGGCCTTGCGGAAGCGGGCCTGTCCGAGATAGCACCAGGGGCACACCACGTCGGAATAGATCTCGATTTTCACCCCGACGCCAACACCGCGCCCACCGCGAACATTCCCGCGCCATGACCGGTAGCCTCGTTCGGTCCAAGATTCATCCAGACCCCCCACCGACCCGCAGGGAGCACAGCGATGGCGCTGACCAAGCCCGAGATCGACTTCCCCGAGGGCGCTCCGCCCGCCAACCTGGAGATCACCGACATCACGGTCGGCGACGGCGAGGAGGCCAAGCGCGGCCACCAGGTCCACGTCCACTACGTCGGCGTGGCGTTCTCCACCGGCGAAGAGTTCGACGCGTCCTGGAACCGGGGCGACGAGTTCGTGTTCCCGCTCGGCGCGGGCCGCGTCATCAAGGGCTGGGACATGGGCGTCGCCGGGATGAAGGTCGGCGGCCGCCGCAGGCTCGTCATCCCGCCGCACCTCGGCTACGGCGCGCGCGGCGCGGGCGGCGCGATCGGCCCGAACGAGACCCTGATCTTCGTCGTCGACCTCCTCGGCGTGAGCTGACCGGAGCCGTACGGCAACACGTAAGGGGACCCGCCCACCGCGGGTCCCCTTACGCACACCCGACGACCGCGACCGCGCGCGCACGGCCCGGCGTAGAGCACGCCACCCGAACGCGCGTCCCTCTTCGCACGCCGGACGACCTCGGACGCGCGCGCAAGGCGCGGCGTCAGAGCACGCGGCCCGTACACGCGTCCCCCTTCACGCACCCGACCACCTCGGACGCGCGCGCACGGCCCGGCGTCAGAGCACGCGGCCCGAACGCGCTTCCCCCTTCGCACGCCCGACGGCCTCGGACGCGGCCCGCGTCGAGCGCCGCGTAGGGGCGCGGGGTCAGCTCTGGAGGACGTCGGCTTCCAGGGCGCCGCAGGCTACGCCGCGTTGGAGGCGGTCAAGGAGGGCCGGGGAGCGTTCGGGGGCCGCCTTGAGCCTGCCGATCGCGGCCTCCACGCCGCTCAGGTGGAAGTCGAACAGGGCGGCGTAGCGGGCGGGCAGGTGCGCGGGGTCGGTGTCCCAGCCCTGGTAGAAGCCGTGCGCGAGGGAGTGCCTGACCTCGGTCGCGTGCGCCTGCCAGGCCCCGACGACCTCGTCGGCCGAGTCGTCGCGCGGCGTGAGGTGCGGCGGCCCGTCCGACAGCCGGACGCCCCAGCCCGCCGTCGTCGTCTGGAGGACGTGCCGGGCGAAGTCGCAGACGGGGTGGTCGAGCCGGATCTGTTCCTCCGGCAGCCCGAGCGCCGCCGCGTAGTCGAGCCCGCCGAAGTGGACGGTCTGGATCCGCCCCTGCCCCGACACAAGGACGCGCCGGACGCCGAGGCCGCCGCGCTGGTCGGCGATCCCCTCGGGCGCGTCGATCTGCACCTCGAAGCGCAGTGTCGCGTTGGGCAGCCCCAGGGCCGCCTCAAGGCGGTCGAGGAAGTCGGTGAAGACGGCGACCTGCTCGGGCGCGGTCACCCCCGGCAGGGTGATCGTGAAGCCGCCCGGGAGCCTTCCGAGGCGGTCGCGCAGGGAGGTGAGGAAGCCGTCGAGGGTGCGCATCGCGCGCGCGTGCCCTCCGCCGGAGAACGACTTGACGCGCACGCCCCAGAAGTGCGGGAGCTGCTGCGCGTTGTAGGACGTCGCGACGGCTTCGACGACCTGCTCGACGTGCCCGTCCTCCTCCTCGTCGGTCCGCTCGCCGTAGGAGGACGCGAAGTCGATGCGCAGGTCCTCGATCGGCTCGCGGGCGAGCTTGGCGGCGACGCGCGCGCGGATCTGCCCGGCCAGCGACGGGTCCAGCATGAACGACGCGCCGAACGAGCCGTCGCCCGGCGTGTGCTTGTTCAGCAGCCGCAGCGCCTGCGCGCCCCAGTCTGCCGTGGTGGTGCGCGAGAAGCGGTCGGCGGGGACGAAGACCGTGTGGACGGGTTGGCGGCCCTCGGCGGGACCGGGACGGCCTGCGGCGGCGAGCGCGCGTGCCCGCTCGGCGAGATCGTCGGTCTTGGAGACGCTCAGGTTCACAAGGAGATGATCCCCCAAGAACTGGCGAACGCGTCACCGGGTTTGAGGGTGATGAGGTCGACTCCGGTGTTGAAGGCGTTCGGCGGGCAGGTCATGGGCTCGGCGGCGAGGCCGCCGCGGGCGCGTTCGCCCATGTGGTCGGCCGTGTACAGCTGGAGCCACGGGTGGGCGTCGTCGGCCCACAGCCCGACGGTGCGGCCGCCCCCGGACAGGCCGACCCAGGCGCGTCCGTCGGCGAACTCGAGGCCGGTGTAGGCGGTGTCGATGCGGCGCGCGCCGAAGACGCCGCCGGAGCTGAGGTCGTACTGGGTCCCCGTGACGGGCACCGGAGCGCCCGACGGGATAAGCCGCTCGTTGACGGGCTGGTAGTGCGTCGCCCCGAACGTCACGGTGCACTCGTCAAGGGGCAGCCCGACGGTGAGGTACGGGTGGGCGCTCTGCCCGTACGGCGCGTTACGCGAGCCGGTATTGGCCGCGCCCAACCGGACGGTAAGGCCGGTCCTGGCGTCCAGCGCGTACGTGACGGACAGGTCGAGCCGGTACGGATACCCGGGACGGCCGAGCAGCCGGTGCGTAAGGGTGACACTGGAGGACTCGTGCTCGGAGGCCGTCCAAGGCTGCCACCTGACGAGCCCGTGGATCGCGCAGTCGCGTTCCGGCTCGGTGATGGGGGTGCGCTGCTCGACGCCCTCGAACACATAGGTGCCGTGCGCGATGCGGTTGGGCCACGGCGCGAGGATCTGGCCCGCCGCGCCGGAGGCGACCTCGTCGGGGGGGAAGTCGAGGACGAGGGGCGCGCCCTCGTGCGTCAGCTCGCGCAGGCTCGCGCCCTGTTCGGTGATCACCGCCCGGTATCCGCCCGCGGTGATCTCGTACTGGTTCCCCGAAAGAGTCATGCCTGCATTCTCGCGGAACGCGGCGGATGCAAGATCCCTCCGGCTGCCACATTTCCCTGACCCGGAGGCGAGGGAGGGCCCTAGAAGGCGTCGAGCCGGGACAGGACGGCTCTGGCGTCGCCGGGCGCGGCGGAGACCACCGGCTTGCCTATCCGCCGTGCGGCCTCCCGCAGAAGCACCGCGACGGCTCCGGCAGGCCGCTCAGCCGCCAAGACGACGGCTTCGATGACGGGATCGGCGTCGAACGCAGCCAACGCCTGAAGGGTGGCCCGTCCGCACACGGCCGAAGACAGGTCGCGTGCTCCGACGGGCAGTACGCGCCCGCCTCTATCGGCCAGTACCCCGACGACTTCGGCGGTCGCCTCCGCGGACACCGCGACGACCCCGTACGGTCCGGGCGCTATGGCCACCTGGCAGGCACAGGGACCGAGGACGAGCCTTCCGAGCACGGCCGCCTCGTCCTTGAGCGCGATCTCCTGCGCGACCGAGAGTTCCTCGCCGGGCAGCAGCACGTCATGTCCCCCGTGGAGCGCGTCCAACGCCGTGCGGTAGGCGTCCGGTCCCCCGACCGTCAGGGGTGGGGTCACGCGGTCGCCCGGCGCGCGGTCTCACCGCGCAGCGCCAGGGTGGCCCGCGCCCCCGCGAGCAGTCCCCAGGCGAGGTCACGGCCCCCGGCGCGGCCGGGTTTGGCGAGCCGCCGCACGGCGGGCAGCAGCTGTTCGCGTCCGGCGAGGCCCCGCAGCAACGCGGCGGCCTCGGCGGCGGGCCGTCCTGCGGCGGCGCAGTGCAGCACTGCCGCGCCCATCGGGGTCGTGCGGGTCTCGGCGTCGGCGGTGACGGCGGCGGCGAGCCACCCCGAGAGCCAGACCGCCCTGCCGCCCCCGTCGAGGACCGAGCCGAGCAGCCGCAGCGACAGGATCAGCCCGGCGAGCACGTCGTCGCCGGAGGGCGTGAGGCCGGGCCCGAGCCCGACGATCCGCTCGGCGGCCGGGACGGCGCGCGCGAGATCCCCCGCCGCGCAGTACTCCGCGAGCGCCGCCGGCCCCGGATGCCCGGCAAGGCCGCAGGCGGAGGGGTCGAGTGCGTTCTCCAGCGCCATGACCGAGTGCCGCAGCCGCGCCGAAGACAGCGGCCCGAGTACGGGCCTGGGGTCCCACCACCGTTTGACCCGCACAGCGAAGTCCCCGGCTTCGATCAGCCCGTCCCCCGCCCATGCCTCGTCGCCCTCCCGGACGCCGGTGAAGGGCTGGCTGCGCGAGACCGACGGCACGATCACCGAGTTGGCAGGGCGCGCCTCGTCCGAGCCGGTGAGGACGATGACGCGCGGGTCGCCGTCGGACTTCAGCAGCAGGTACACCGTCGACGGGAACACCGCGACGACCCTCGCCGGGGTGCGCGGCCGCTCAAGCACCTCGCGCAGCGCGAGGCTCGCGGCTCCTGGAACCTGCTCGGCCCGTCTCGGGAGCGCCCCCGGGACCTGCTCGATTCGTCCCGGGGGCGCTTTGGGCGACCCCGACTTCGTCGGGAGCGCCCCCGGGACGGGGGCCTGGCCGGTGCGGGCGGCCGGTTCGGTCACGAGCAGCCGGGGGGCCGGGCGGTCCGTCACGAGTGTCTTCCTCCGGAGGGGGCGGCGTTCATCGGACGTTAACGCTCGTTCACTGGATCGCCGTATGGAGAAAGTTGCCAAGGATACTTGTCATCCTTCGTCTTTCTTGTGATGGTTACCGCACCTATGGAAACGCGCACCGACCTCTGGACCCGCAGAACCGGCGAGACGCACACCGTCCCGCCCAGGCTGCGCCTCGCCAGCACGGGCACGCTCAAGTACGGGCTGCCCGTCCGTGAGGTCCTCGGCGTGTCCACGCTCGCCGACGCCGAACTCGTCGCGGGCGCGGCCGGGCTCGACCGGATCGTGCAGCGGCTCAACGTCATGGAGGTCCCCGACGTCCTGGCCTGGGTGAAGCCGAACGAGCTGCTGCTCACCACCGGCTACCCGCTGCGCAACCGGCCCGAGGCACTCGGCCACCTGGTGACGGGACTGAACGAGCGCGGCGTCGCGGCCCTTGCCGTCAAACCCGGGGCATACCTTGACGAACTGCCCAAGGAGATGCTGGCACGGGCCGACAGGCTCGGCTTCCCGCTGATCCAGCTGCCCGAGCACGTCGGCTTCGACGACATCCTCAACCAGGTCCTCACCGACATCCTCAACCGGCAGGCCGCGATCCTCGCCCGCACCGAGGAGGTGCACCGCGCGCTCGTCCAGATCGTCCTGTGCGGCGGCGGGCTGCCCGAGGTGACGGCGGAGCTCGCCGAACTCCTCGACGGCGCGGTCCTCGCCATGGACGGCGACGAGCGCGTCCTGGCGGGCGCGGGCGCCCCGGACGACCTGAAGACCCTGGAGACCTGGCTCGACCGCCACCACGGGCTCGGCCTGCACGGCGACCGCGTCGTGGTGCCGGTCGCGGCGGGCGGGCTCGACCACGGGCTGATCGCCGCCTACTTCCCCGGCCGCGAGCTGAGCGACACCGAGGTCGGCATCCTTGAACGGGCCGCCACCGTCGCCGCCCTCGTCATCACCAAACAACAGGCCGTCGCGGCGGTCGAGAGCAAGTACCGGGCCGACTTCCTGCGCGACGTGCTCGCCGGCCGGGCCGGTGACGCCGAACGCGTCGTCGCGCACTGCGCCGGGTTCGGCTGGGACCTCGCGCGGCCCGTCGCGGTCCTCGTCGCCGCGCTCGACCTCGACGCCGAGGGCGGCAGGCCGTCCGACAGCGCCAAACACGCCCAGGAACGGCTCGCCGCCGCCTGGGCCGCCGCCGTCCGCCGCCGCGACCGCGACGCCGCCGTCGCCGCGTTCGCGCACGAGGTCGTCGCCGTGGTCGGGCTGCCCGACGAGGGGTCGCTCGCCGATCTCGTCGCGGGGCTGGTCAGGGAGATCTCGACGGTCGAGGGCGTGGTGTTCACCACCGGCGTGAGCCGTCCCGCGCCCGACCCCGCCCTCCTACCCGAGGCGTACGACCAGGCCGTCAAGGCCGTGCGGGTCGGCAGGCAGCTGCACGGCCCCGGCGAGACCGCGCACTTCGACGCGCTCGGCGTCTACCGCCTGCTCAGCCTGGTCGACGACACCGCCGAGCTGCACGCCTTCGTCGCCGAGACCCTCGGCGACCTCGCCGGCGACGCCGACCCCGAGGCCGCCGACCTGCGCCGCACCCTCCAGGTCCTCCTGGAGACCAACCTCAACGTCGCCGAGACCGCCCGCCGCCTCCACTTCCACTACAACACCCTGCGCTATCGCATAGGCAAACTCGAACGCATGCTCGGCCCCTTCACCGAAGACCCCCACCTCCAACTCAACGTCAACCTGGCCCTCCGCGTCCTCCGCATGCGCGGCATCTAGCCCGGGGCGTTGCCGCCGAGGGATTCGGGGAGGTAGTTCTCCAGGGCGGCGGGTTTGTAGCCCTGTTCGTTGATCCAGCCGAGGATCGTGGTCATCTGCTGGGCGAGGCCCTTGCGGTAGTGCATGAGGACGATGTCGCCGGGTTTGAAGCCAGTGCCGCCGTCGCCGCGGACGAAGGCGTCGCGGACGCCCTGGGGGGAGGTCGTGCCGTTGTAGTACTCGGCCGACCACAGGATGATCGACTTCATGCCGCAGTCCTTGACGACCTGCTTGGTGATGTCGTTGTAGGCGCCGAACGGCGGGCGGAAGATGGTCGGGCGGCGGCCGTACTGCTGCTCGATCGCGTCGGACGCGCCGCAGACCTCCTTCTTCTGGCCTTCTGGGCCGAGCGCGGGAAGGTTGGCGTGGCTGACCGAATGGTTCTCCATCTGCGATCCGGCGTTCTTCAACGCCCAGAAGTAGGGTCCGTGTCCCGCGATGTAGGAACTCGTCAGAAAGGTAAGGATCGGCACCTTCTGTTCGCGGACGATCCTGACGAACTCCTCGTCGTATTCATAACCGTCGTCGATCGTCAGGAAGACCACCTTCTCCTGCGTCTCGATCTTGGTGACGACCGGCGGGAGCCCGTCGGTGGAGCCCGCGGGAGGCGTGTAGGAGCCCTTGGCGGGGGTCGCCCACACCTGGTCGGGGATCTTCGCCGCGGCGGTCACCTCGGCGGCGTCCGGGCCGCCGTAGGCCACCGTCCGGATCGAGGGCCACGCTCCGGCGGCGACCGCGAGGGCCACCGCGACAGCACTGGACAACAGGGGGAATCCGCCGCGCATGGCGACCAATCTTGCACACCTCCGCGATCACTGGCGAATCATTCCGCCGGGTCAGGGGTTCCGCGGCTGGGGCGTCTCCTCCCCACCCCTGACCCTGACGCCGGAAAGCGCCGCTATGTTCGCTCCATGCGGGAAATCGCCGGTCGCGCGGCCCTGATCGGGGCCGGGTTCAACGGTCGGACGACGGGAGTTCCGGCAAATTTCCTAAATGTCGATTGACTTGGTAGGGATTGAGGGGTCATGCTGAGACGATGCTGCGGGAAGAACTTCGCAAGGGCGACGGCGACCGGGAGATGAACTGGGAGGAGATGCGGGGAGCCGGGCACCAGACGCCCACCGACCGGTTCTTCGTCCATTACCACACCGAAGCGCCCGCCATCGAGGTCTCGACCTGGACCCTCACCCTGCACGGCGACGGCCTGCGCGGCGGCCCCGTCACGTTCGACTACCACGACCTCAAGGCGATGCCGTCGGTGACGATGAACGCCTTCCTTGAGTGCGCGGGCAACGGCCGCACCTTCTACACCTCGCAGCAGAACCAGCGGGTCTCCGGCACGCCCTGGGGGCTCGGCGCGATCGGCGTCGCGGAGTGGACGGGCGTCCCCCTCAGACACGTCCTGGAGCACGCCGGGATCAGCGACGACGCCGTCGACCTCATGCCGCGCGGCCTCGACCCTTCCTATGTGGAGGACGGCGTCGACTACGGCCGTTTCCGCCGTCCGCTGCCGGTCTCCAAGGCGATGAAGGACGTCCTCGTCGTCTGGGACATGAACGGCGCGCCGCTCACCCGCGAGCACGGCTTCCCGATCCGGCTGATCGTGCCCGACTGGGTCGGCGTCGCCTCGATCAAGTGGCTCGGCGACATCGAGGTGTCCACCTCACCGTTGCAGTCGCCGTGGAACACCGACTTCTACCGGCTGTTCGGCCTCGGCTACCCCTCAGAAGGCAGCGCCCCGCTCACCTCGATGCCGGTCAAGAGCGCGTTCGAGCTCGCGCCCGGCGCGAAGCTGCCGCGCGGCGAGGATTTCCTGCTGACGGGCAGGTCGTGGTCGGGCAACGGCGCGATCCGCTCGGTGGAGGTCAGCACCGACGGCGGCGCGAGCTGGACCCCGGCCCGTATGGTCGGCCCGCGCGAGCGGCACACCTGGGCCCAGTGGGAGCTGCCGTGGTGTCCGGCGCGGCGCGGCCAGGCCGTCCTGATGGCCCGCGCGACCGACGAGCTCGGCGTCACCGAGGCGCTCGGCTCGCCCTACAACAACAAGGGCTACCTGTGGTCCGGCGTCGTCAGGCACAACGTCTGCGTGGTCTGAACCCTCACTCGTGCGCGGTGCTGCCCGACTCGCCCGGAAGCTCCCGCGGGTCCCTGGTGAGCCCGCCCGGCAGGCCCGGACCGCCCGGCTCGTCGAGCGGGTCGGGCCCGTGCTTCTCCGACGGGCCCTGCCGCGGCCGGTAGATCGTCCAGCCGAGGAAGCACAGGCCGAACACCAGCATCGCCAGGCCCACCCACAGGTTGATGTCGACGCCCTGGGCCTTGGCCTTGGCCGCCGCGTCGTCGATGATGCCGAGGATCGTCAGGATGATCCCGTAGATGGTGAAGATGCCGCCGATGACTGTCCTGATGTCGAGAAGGACGGCGAGCGGATTGCGCACGTGGGCTCCTACCAGAAGGGGATGTAGCAGGCGAGGGACAGCACGAGCGCGCCGAGCCCGAGCTTGACCGGCGACCGGTACCACCTGTCGTCGCCGGTGTGGAAGTCGTCGGCGCGGTTCGACGGGATGCCCCTGACGAGTCCGCGCAGCTCCTCGGTGCCCTTGGCCGTCGACGCCGTCATCTTGCTGACGACGATCGACACGATGACGTCGACCACGAAGCCGATGCCCGCGCCGTAGAAACTGGCGTTCAGGTCGGTGCCGTAGAAGTCGCGCAGTACGCCGACCTCATACAGCAGGTAGGACGTGAGCGCGCTGAGCGTGCCGAGCAGCAGTCCCCAGAAACCGGCCCAGGGCGTCATCTTCCGCCACAGGAGGCCGACGATGAAGGTGGCGAACAGCGGCGCGTTGAAGAACGAGAACAGCTGCTGCATGTACGCCATGATGTTGCTGTAGAGCGAGGCGATGAACGCGGTGAAGATGCCGCAGACCACGCCGATCACGGTGATCCAGCGGCCGGTGTTCAGGTAGTAGTGGTCGGACCTCCCCTTCACCAGGTACGGCCGCCAGATGTCGTAGGTGAAGACCGTGTTGAAGCCCGAGACGTTCGCCGCCATGCCGGCCATGAACGAGGCGAGCAGACCGGTCAGCGCGACGCCGAGGACGCCGTTCGGCAGCACGTCGCCCATGAGCAGCGGGATCGAGTTGTTGTAGTCCGCGCCGGGCTGGCTGAGCTGCGGGAACACCACGAGCGCGATCATGCCGGGCACGACGGTGAGGATCGGGATGAAGATCTTCGGGAACGCCGCGACGATCGGCGTCAGCCTCGCCGCCGTGTTGTTCTTGGCGGAGAGACCGCGCTGGACCTCGGCGAAATTCGTCGTCCAGTAACCGAACGACAACACAAAGCCAAGGCCGAGGACGATGCCGAGCCAGCTCGCGTTCATCGGGTTGGTGTCGCCGAACCCGGTGTCCCGCCAGGTGTGCAGGCCGGGGTTGCCGAGCGGGCTCGCGTCGATCTTCTCCTTCAGCCCGGAGATCCCGCCGACCTTGCGCAGCCCAAGGTAGACGACGGGGATCAGCCCCGCGACGATCACGAAGAACTGCAGCACCTCGTTGTAGATCGCCGACGACAGACCGCCCAGCGTGATGTAGATCAGGACGAACACGGCGGCGACCACCACCGAGACGGGCAGCGGCCAGCCGACGAGCGCCCGCATCACGAGCGCGAGCGCGTACAGGTTGATGCCCGCGATGAGCACCTGCGCGATCGCGAAGGACACGGCGTTGAGCAGCTGGGTCGCGGGGTTGAAGCGGCGGCGCAGGAAGTCCGGCACGCTGTGCACGCCCGACTTGTAGTAGAACGGCATCATCACGATGCCGAGGAAGACCATCGCCGGGACCGCGCCGATCCAGTAGTAGTGCGTGGTCATCAACCCGTACTGCGCGCCGTTGGCGGCCATGCCGAGGATCTCGGTCGCGCCGAGGTTCGCCGACAGGAACGCCAGGCCGGTGATCCACGCGGGCATCGACCTGCCCGACAGGAAGAAGTCGACGCTGGAGCGGACCGTGAGCCTGGCCGCGAAGCCGATGCCGAGGACCGTCGCGAAGTAGATCGCGAGCATCAGCCAGTCGATGCCGTTGACGTCCAACCGGAGGTCGTCGTGAGGCTGGGCGAGGAAGATCACCTCGCGGGTGTTCCCGTCCGGCGCGCGGCACACCGGGCGTTGGCGCGATCTTGACCCGGCGTCAGCGCGATCTTGGCCGACACTGCCGACGCGGCCGACGCCGTCGCCGGGCCGTCACCGGGCCGTCAGGACGGGTCGGGGGTCTCGCCGCGCTCGGCGATCAGCGCCCGCAGCTCAGCGACGGCGACCCGCGCCGACGCGCCCTCCGAGCCCTGGATGCCGACGAGGCCCTTGGTGGTGCCGTCGGCGAGGTCGAGGTACGGCCAGGGCGCGCCCTCGCCGAGGCCGACCCCGACGATCTCCGCCCAGGCGTACCTGTGCGTGCGCAGCGGGTTGACCACGGTGAGGCCGGTGCCGTCGGCGACGACCTTCACCCTGGCCAGCAGCGCGAGCAGCACCGCCACGAAGACCCCGAACAGCACGATGCCGATCCGGTCCGCCAGCTGGAAGGTGTCGGAGATGACGACGGCGAGCCAGATCATGGTCGCCATGATCAGGCCCGCCAACGCGTAGGCGGTGATCCGCGTCTTGCGCGGCCGCCAGGTCGTGCTCCGCACGGTCTTAGTCAACGATCTTCGAGATCGGGATCTCGAGGATGTCGCGGCCGCCCGCGGCCTTGACGTTCGGGATCAGCTCGTTGATCCCGGCCTTGGCGACCACGCTCTCGACCGCGTACATCTCGCCGCCGGCCAGCGGCGTGACGGTCGGCGACGCCATCGCCGGCACGACGTTCAGCACGTCCTGCAGCTGGGCGGCGGGCACGTTCAGCTTGATCAGCACCTGACCGCGCGCCCGGATGACGCCCTGGAGCAGCAGTGCGATGTCCTCCATCGCGGCGCGCTTCTCGGGGTTCTCATAAGCCTCGCGGTTGGCGACCAGCTCGGTGTAGCTGGTGAGCAGCGTGTCGAGGATGCGCAGGCCGTTCTTGCGCAGCGACGAGCCGGTCTCGGTGAGGTCGACGATCACGTCGACGATGTCGGGGACCTTCGCCTCGGTCGCGCCGTAGGACGGGAAGACCTTGGCCTTGACGCCGTGCTTCTCAAGGAAGCGGTCGGTCAGGGCGGGGAACTCGGTGGAGATCCGGACGCCGTCGGGCAGATCGGCGACCGACTGCCAGGGCGCGTCCTGCGGCACCGCCATGATCACCTTGACCGGGTTCGAGGTGACCTTGGAGTACTTCAGCTCGCCGAGCGACACCACGTCGGCGTCGGTCTCGGTGATCCAGTCGCGGCCGGTGATGCCGAGGTCGAACAGGCCCTGCTCCAGGTAGGTCGGGATCTCCTGGGGGCGCAGCACGCGCACCTTGTCGATACGCGGGTCGTCGATCGAGGCGCGGTAGTCGCGGTCGCTGGCGCGCCTGACGGACAGGTCGGCGGCGGCGAACAGCTCGAAGGTCGCCTTCTCCAGGGAGCCCTTGGGCAGAACGAGGGAGAGCACGGTGAAGCCTTTCGGTTGGCGGAGCACGAAGAGTGTGAGACGTCCGGGGCAAGGTCAGGAGCTGCGATGCTCCCCGGAATGCCCGGCGTGCCCACCGTGCCGCGTGCCTCGCAGGTCGAATGCCATGCCGAGCGCGGTCACTTCGCCTCCTCCACCGGAAACCTCGGATCTCTCCCCCCGGCGAGCCGGGATCGGAACCCGAGAGCGGGTCACGTGCCCGCGTGTTGCGGGCACGTGAACTTTACCGCAGTGTTCAGCCCTCGCCCGCCCCGGCCCGCAGGTCGCGCAGGGTCAGCGCGGCGTCGAGCGCCGCCACGACCGACTCCCAGCCCTTGTCCTCGGTGCTGCCCGGCAGGCCCGCGCGGGCGCGCGCCTGGTCGAGGTTCTCGCAGGTGAGGACGCCGTTGCCGACGGGCGTGGCCTCGTCGAGCGCGATCCTGGTCAGCCCGGCCGTCACCGAGTCGCACACGTAGTCGAAGTGAGCGGTCTCACCTCGCACGACGCAGCCGAGCGCGACCGTCGCGTCGTGGTCGCGGGCGAACTGCTGGGCGATGACCGGCAGCTCCAGCGTCCCGGCGACGCGGGCCACGACGGGCTGCGCGCCGCACGCCTTGGCCGCCTCGACGGCCCTGGCCAGCAGCTGGTCGGTGATCTCGCCGTGCCAGCGCGCGGCCACGATCCCGATGGTGAGGCCCGCGGCCTCGACCGTGGTGTCCTCCGGACGTCCCGCCCCGCTCATCACAGTCCCCCGATCTGGTGTCCGAGACGGTCGCGCTTGACCGTCAGGTAGCGCCGGTTGTGCTCGGTGACGTGCACCGGAAGGACCTCGCGGCCGGTGACCTCGAGGCCGAACGAGCCGAGCGCGGCGATCTTCTCGGGGTTGTTGGTCAGCAGCCTGACCGACGTCACGCCGAGGTCGGCGAGGATGTGCGCGGCGTTGGTGTACTCGCGGGCGTCGACCGGGTGGCCGAGCTCGAGGTTGGCGTCGACGGTGTCCACGCCGCCGTCCTGCAGGGCGTAAGCGCGCAGCTTGGCTATGAGGCCGATGCCGCGCCCCTCCTGGCCGCGCAGGTAGACGACGACGCCGCGCCCGGCCTTGGCGATCTCGTCCATCGCCGCGTCGAGCTGGGTGCCGCAGTCGCAGCGGTCGGAGTGCAGGACGTCGCCGGTGAGGCACTCGGAGTGGACACGGGTGAGCACGTCGGCGCCGTCGCCGAGGTCGCCGAGCACGAGGGCGATGTGCTCGCCTCCGTCGATCGCCGAGGTGTAGCCGACCGCGCGCCACACGCCGAACCGGTTCGGGATGACGGTCTCGGCCGCGCGCGCGACAAGGCTCTCGGTGCGCTTGCGGTACTCCACGAGCTGCTCGATGGAGATCAGCTTGAGGTCGTGCTCCTTGGCGAACACCTCGAGCTGCGGCAGCCTGGCCATGGTGCCGTCGTCGTTGACGATCTCGCACAGCGCCCCGGCCGGGCGCAGGCCCGCGAGACGCGCGAGGTCGACGGTCGCCTCGGTGTGGCCGCGCCGCACGAGCACACCGTGCTCACGCGCCCGCAGCGGCACCACGTGGCCGGGCCTGCGCAGGTCCGACGGGACGGTGTCGGCCGCGGCCAGCAGCCGGGTGGTCCGCGCGCGGTCGGCGGCCGAGATGCCGGTGGACACGCCCTCGGACGCGTCGACGGTGACGGTGTAGGCGGTGCCGCGCACGTCCTGGTTCGAGTGGTACATCGGCGGCAGGTCGAGCCGGACGCAGTCGCTCTCGGGCAGCGCGACGCACACGTAACCGGAGGTGTACCGGATCATGAAGGCGAGCAGCTCGGGCGTCGCCTTCTCGGCGGCGAAGATGAGGTCGCCCTCGTTCTCGCGGTCCTCGTCGTCCACGACGACGACCGGACGGCCCAGGGCGATGTCGGCCAGGGCCTCCTCGATGGTGTTGAACGTCGTCACTTCCGGTCTCCGATCATGCGCTCGACGTACTTGGCGACGACGTCGACCTCAAGGTTGACGGGGTCGCCGACGGCCTTGCGGCCGAGGGTCGTCAGCTCAAGCGTGGTGGGGATGAGGCTGACGGTGAAGGAGTCGGCGGCGGCCTCGACCACGGTGAGGCTGATGCCGTCGACGGTGATTGAGCCCTTTTCCACGACATACCGGGACAGCGTCTCCGGCAGGGAGATCCGGACGATCTCCCACTTGGCGTTTTCGCCTCCTGGAGAGGGTGTCCGCTCGGTGATCGTGCCTACCCCGTCCACATGACCCTGGACGAGGTGGCCGCCGAGGCGGTCCGCCAGGCGGACCGGCCGTTCGAGGTTGACGCGGGATCCGGGCGTGAGCGCGCCGAGACTGGACCGCGCCAGTGTCTCGTGCATCACATCGGCGGTGAAGACGTCGTCCTTGAGGTCTACGACGGTCAGGCACACGCCGTTGACCGCGATCGACGCGCCGTGGACGGCGTCGGAGGTGACGATCGGCCCTCTGATGGCCAGGACGGCCGACTCTGGGCCGTCGGACTTGCTGACGATCTCGCCGAGCTCTTCGACGATTCCGGTGAACACTCCCCTGTCCTCCCTGTTGCTGAAGGGGAGCTCCGGGGGTGTAGGAATAGCCGAACAAGCCCTGGTCAGGGCATGGTTCGGCGCGCGCGCTGCCTCCCATCCGGACTGTCACCGTCGGTACCGGAATCTCACCGGATCAGCCGGCCGATGGCTTCGGTCGGGTCGCGGACTTTACCGCCGGTTCGGAATTGCACCGACCCCGGAGCACGCTTCGCGGCGCTGCTGCGCCACGTCTCACTTGTCCTGCTTTGCACTGCTGTCGTACTGAGTAGCGGGCCGTGTGAGGGTCTATCCCTCATCAGCCTTATGACTCGGTAACAAGTCTGCCATGACAGATGTTCCACCCGCCATACCGACCCCCCACCCCTGACCACATCGGGCCAACCAAGCGCTCGCTTGGTGCGCTCAGGGACCTCGCGCGCCCGACCACCGCGGAGGCGGCGCGATCGAACACCGAAGCCGATCGGCTCGGGCGCGGAGGTCGTGCGCGCTCAGGCCCTGCCGAAGCCGATGGGCTCGGGCGCGGAGGTCATGCGCTCAGCCCTTGCCGGAGCCGATGTGCTCGGGGCGGCGGGTCGTGGGGGCTCAGCCCCTGCCGAAGCCGATGGGCTTGGGGTGGGCGGTCTTGGCCTCGGCGAGGGCGCGCAGTTCGCGGATCGCGTCGGCGGGGTCTTCCGCGCCGTAGACGGCGTTGCCCGCGACGAACACGTCGGCTCCGGCCTCGGCGCAGCGCTCGATGGTCTCGGCCGACACGCCGCCGTCGACCTGAATCCACAGGTCGAGATCGCGCCCCTTGGCCATCTCCCGCGCGCGGTGGATCTTCGGCAGGACCACGTCGAGGAACTTCTGTCCCCCGAAACCGGGCTCAACGGTCATGAGCAGCAGCATGTCGAGTTCCCCGAGCAGGTCCTCATACTGCTCGACCGGCGTCGCCGGGTTCAGCGCCAGCGACGCCCGCGCCCCGGCCGCCCGGATCATCCGCAACGTCCGGATCGGCGCCTTGGCGGCCTCCGCATGGATCGTGACGCTCTTGGCCCCCGCCTCCGCATAGGCCGGAGCCCACCGGTCGGGGTCCTCGATCATCAGATGGCAGTCGAGCGGAAGCGCACTGTGCTTCAGCAGCGCCTCCACGATCGGCAGCCCGAGCGTGAGGTTCGGCACAAAGTGGTTATCCATCACGTCGACATGCACCCAGTCGGCGGCCTCCGAGATGACGGCCACCTCCTCGGCGAGCCGCGCGAAGTCAGCGGACAGAATGCTGGGAGATATCTGAATACCCATGATGACCCCAAAGTCTAAGCGCCCCCACCCCCCACCCCCTCCCCCACCCGAGTGACCCCCCAGGTGACCCCACCCCCACCCCCACAATCCCTCCGGACCTACACAAAACCCAGCCCCCCACCCCGCGCAGTCCCCTCAAGACCACACGAAACCCAGCCCCCTCCCCGCGCAGTCCCTCGGGACTACACGGAACACAGCCCGCCCCTACCCGCGAAGTCCCCTCGGGACCGCACGAACACAGCGCCCCCTTACCCGCGCAGTCCCCGCGAGACTGCACAGAACACAGTGCGCCCCTCCCCGCCCAGTCCCTTCCGAACTACACGGAACACAGCGCCCCGCCGTCCCCGCGCGGTCCCCACGGGACTGCGCGGCAGACAGCGCCCCCTACCCCCTAACCGCGCAGTCCCTTCGGGACTGCGCGGGGAGTTCAGCGCGCCCGAGCACGCGGCAAGCCGCGCCTGACGGCGCTCCGCTGGACCCCCGGCCCTACCGCACCTGAAAGATTCCCGACCTCAGCCACGGGCCAGCGCGTCGCCCCCAAGGCCCCGGGCCTTGGGAGACCCAGTTTCCAGCGGCCCGGGCACCTTCCCCCCGCAGTTGGAAGGTGGAGGTCAACTGTTCCGCCGCCCTCGATGGGAGGCAGCGCCAGCTCTTCCTCGCAGTCCCGAAGGGACTGCGAGGAAGGGAATTAGAGCTTTGTTAGGAGGGCTAGGAACATGGCGTCTGTGCCGTGGCGGTGGGGCCAGAGTTGGGCGTAGGGGCCCGCGCCGAGGTGGGAGAGGCCGGGGGCGACGGAGGTGAGGACGTCGACGGCGTCGAGGCGCTTGATGTCCGAGCGGGCGCGCAGGACGTCGTCCACGACCACGCGGGTCTCCGCCAGGTGCGGGGAGCAGGTGACGTAGGCCACGACGCCGCCCGGGCGTACCGAGTCCAGGGCCGTCGTCAGGAGGCGGCGCTGGAGGGGGCCGAGTTCGCCGACGTCCTGCGGGGTGCGCCGCCAGCGGGCCTCGGGACGGCGGCGGAGCGCGCCGAGCCCGGAGCACGGGACGTCAACGAGGACGCGGTCGAACGACGCGGGCTCCCACGCGGGCGCGGTCCCGTCGGCGACGAGGACAGTCGTGTTGTCGCCGACGACGCGGGTGATCAGCTCGGCCCGGTGCGGCTGCACGTCGCAGGCGAGCAGCTTCGCGCCGCGCTGCGCGCCGAGCGCCGACAGCAGCGCCGCCTTGCCGCCGGGGCCGGCGCACACGTCGAGCCACGCGGCGTCGGGCCCGTCGAGCGGGGCCGCGGCGAGCGCCAGCGCGACGAGCTGGCTCCCCTCGTCCTGGACGCCCGCGCGTCCCTCCCGGACGGCGGCGAGCTCACCCGGGTCGCCCTCGGGAAGGTAGGCCGCGTAAGGCGAGTAGGCGGCGGGCCCCGCGCCGAGGTCGTACAGCTCCTCGACCGCGATCCGGCCGGGCCGTGCGACCAACGTCACGCCGGGACGCTCGTTGTCGGCCGCCAGCAGATCCTCGATCTCGGCGGGCCCGACCGCGTCCCTCAGCGCAGAAACCACCCATTTCGGATGGCTGTAGGTGACCGAGAGGCGGCCGAGCTCGTCCTCGGGCGCGATCACGACGAGCCAGCCGGGCAGGTCGCGCGACGTCACCCGGCGCAGCACCGCGTTGGCGAACTTCGCCTGCCCCGGTCCCGCCACCGACCTGACGAGGTCGACCGTCGTGGACACCGCAGCGTGCGCGGGAATCCGGGTGCGCAGCAGCTGGTGGACGCCCAGGCGCAGCAGATCGCGCAGCGGCGGGTCGATCTTGGCGACCGGGCGGTCGCTGCACAGGTCGAGGATCGCGTCGTAGGTGCCGCGTCCCCGAAGCGTCCCGTAGGTCAGCTCGGTCGCGAGGGCCGCGTCACGTCCGGACAGCTCACGCTCGCGCAGGATGCGCGGCAGGAGCAGGTTGGCGTACGCGTCGCGGGTATCGACCGCGCGCAGGACGTCATAGGCGGCGCGGCGTACGGCGTCGCCGGGCGTGCGGCGTTTGGCCTGGCGCGCGGGCCTGCGGGTGTCGTGCGGCCGGGCGCGGTGTGCGCTTCTGCGGCGCGGTTCGGGCATGGGTTCTCCCCCGGACGTCTCATGCGGCTCGTGCCTCTTACACGGCACATCCCCGAAATGTGGTGCGGATCAGACGAAACGGTCGGCGTCGGTCAGGCGCAGTCCGCGCGCCCAGTCGACCGCCCGCATCCGCTTCTTGCCGGGGGCCTGGACCTCGCTCAGCGCCACCGGATGGGTGGCGGTGCCGACCAGGACCTCGGTGCGGTTGACCTTGATCTGCCCGGGCTCCAGCGGGCCGCCGCCCGCCGCGGGCCTGACCGGGCCGAGCTTGATCCGGTCCTCGCGCAACGTCGTCCACGCGCCCGGCGCGGGCGTGCAGGCCCGGCAGAGCCTGTCGACCCGCATCGCGGGGGCCGACCAGTCGACGCGCGCGGCCTCGGGGGTCAGCTTCGCCGCGTACGACACGCCCTCGTCGGACTGCGGGACGGCCCGCAGACCGCCGATCTCCAGCCCGTCCATCGTGTCGGCGAGCAGCCGCGCGCCCGCGACCGACAGCCGCTCGAGCAGGGAGCCCGTGGTGTCGTCGGGACGGATCGGCTCGGTGAGGTGGCCGAAGACCGGGCCGGTGTCCAGGCCCTCCTCGATCTGGAACGTCATCGCGCCGGTGATCTCGTCGCCCGCGAGGATCGCGTGCTGCACCGGGGCCGCGCCGCGCCAGGCCGGCAGCAGCGAGAAGTGCAGGTTCACCCAGCCCAGGCGCGGGATCGCCAGCGCCTCCTTGCGCAGGATCGCGCCATAGGCGACGACGGGGCAGCAGTCCGGCTCGAGCTCCGTCAGCCGGGCCAGGAACTCGGGGTCGCTCGCCTTGACGGGCTTCAGCACCTCGATCCCGGCGGCCTCGGCGACCTCCGCGACGGGGCTCGCGGCGAGCCTGCGGCCGCGTCCGGCGGGGGCGTCGGGCCTGGTGACGACCGCGACGACCTCGTGCGAGGAGTCGAGCAGGGCCTTGAGCGGCGGTACCGCGGTCTCCGGGGTCCCGGCGAAGACGAGTCTCATCTCAGATCGCCCTGCCGAAGGTGCTGTGCGGCGACGCCCTGACCACCGGCGCGGGCTCGCCGAACCACTCGGCCTCGCGGATCGCCTTCATCGCCTGCTTGCGCTGCTCGGGGTCCATCCGGTCGATGAAGAGGATTCCGTCGAGATGGTCGGTCTCGTGCTGCACACAGCGCGCTAGCAACTCGGTGCCTTCGACGGTGATCGGCTCGCCGTGCATGTTGAAGCCCTTGGCGACGACGCCGTACGCCCGCTTTGTCGGGAACGTCAGACCCGGCATGGACAGGCACCCCTCGTCACCGTCCTGGATCTCCTCCGACAGGTCGAGCGACGGGTTCACCAGATGCCCGAGCACGTCGTCCACGTAGTACGTGAACACCCGCAGCCCCACCCCCAGCTGCGGCGCGGCGAGCCCCGCCCCCGGCGCCTCCACCATCGTGTCGGTGAGGTCCTTGACCAGCGTCCGCAACTCCTTGTCGAAGTCCACAACGGGCTCGGCGGGAGTGCGCAGCACCGGATCGCCGAAGAGACGGATCGGCTTGACAGACAAGACGGCTCCTAGCTCAGAAGGTTCTACGGATCGCAGTAAGTCTACGCGCGCCCCCGACCACCCCTCGGCGACCGACGACCGCCCCCTCGACTCCCCCGCCAAGGCCACACCCCCGGGCAAAACCCCCAACCCGGCCAAGGCCACGGCCCCAGAACCCAACGCTCGCGAGGGCCCAGCCCACCCGAGGCCACGGCCTCGGGCCCTCCCGCTGCGCGAGGGTTCCAGCTAAGCCGGGGCCACGCCTCTGACCACCTCCCGCTGCGCGAGGGTTCCAGCTCAGCCGGGGCCACGGCCTTTGAGTGGAAGACCCCAGAGTGATTGGGCGCGTCGCCGTCTGGACCGGAGGACTTGCGAGCCCCCAGGCGAGCAAGTCCGGAGGGAAGACGGCGACTTCCCGGCGCCCAATCACCGCCGCGGCGGAGCCGCGGCAATAAAACACAGCCCAATCACCGGCCGAGCGGAGCGAGGCCCATTATTTAGACCGCGCCTTGAAGACTGCCTTGCGGGCGGCCTTCGCCAGGTCGCGGTCGTGGTGGTGGTCGCCGATGGCTTCGAGGACGTCGGCGACGTCGGGGTGCGGGATGCGCCAGATGTCGGAGATGAGGCCGGTGAGGTCGGCTTCCTCCGGGGTGTCGGACAGGGCGAGGTGGACGGCGTCGTGCGGGCCGAGCGCCTCGGTCATCCCGGCGACGGTGTCGACGAACATCCACTGCATGTCGGCGTCGGACGGCATCGCGGACTCGTCGCCGTGGCCGTTCAGCCACATCAGCGCGTACGGGCGGGTCTCGGGGAACTCGAGCGCCCCCCGGATCAGCTGTTCGGCGGGCCGGTCGACCTGGCCGAGCACGACCGCGGCGATGTTGCGCTGCGCGGGACGGCCCTGGCGCATGAGGTTCAGCAGGCCCTGCGCGGCCTCCTCGGCGGAGCGCTGCGACAGCCAGAGCGCGATCTCCTCCTCGGCGGTGTCCTCGCGGTGGAAGCCGAGCCCCTTGATCAGGTCCTCGGCCGTGGACTCGGCGAGGTCGCCGATGAGCGGCGCGGTGTAGCCCTCGGCGAGCAGCAGTTCCCGGACGGCGAACACGCCGAGCGGGGTGAGCACGGCCTCGTCGGCGGTCGCGAACTCCACCGCGCCCCAGCGCGCGAAGTCCTCGAGGTCGAGGCGCAGCGCCTGCGGGACGCCCTCGGCGAAGACCTCGCCGTCGGCGACGTCGTATCCGGCCTGGATGTGCTCCAGGAGGTCAACGACGAGCTGGCCGATCGCGACGGGCTCGCCGTTCTCGTACAGCCGCAGCAGCACGCCCGGCAGCTCGCTCCACACGACCTCGACGGGGCTGAGCGACGATCCCTCGGCGTACTCCTGGCCGACGAGGCCGTCCAGGAGGGCGATCCAGACGCCGAGCACCTCCTCGTCGGAGGACAGGTCGGGGCGGCCGCCCTGGGTGATCGCGGTCCCGTCGGTCTCGACGAGGCCGATCTCGGTGAGCGCGTCGTACATGCGCTCGACCTCGGGGAACGCGCCGCCGCCCGCGCGCGGGACGGGCAGGCCGAGCGCGTTGGCCGCGGACTCGGCGTCGGCGGCGGACAGGCGGCCGCGCTCGGCGGGGCGCTCGCCGATCCAGTCGGCGAGGCCGAGGGCCTCGCGCAGCAGGCCGGAGTCGCGCGCGGTCGCGGCGAGCTCGGCCACGGGGGCCAGGCGCACCGGCGGCACGACGTTCTCGGCGGCGAACTGGCGCATCGTGCGCTGCATCCGCTCTTCTTCGGGGAGCGCCTCGAACGCGGCGATCCACGCCTCGACGGCGTCCTCGTCCTCGAGGTCGACGCCCTCGGCGGCCATCATCCTGCCGAGGAACTCCATCGCCTCGCCGTCGTCCTCGCCACCGCCGGAGTCGGCCAGCGCCTCGGCGACGCGGGGCTCGACGCCGTCGAGCAGCGTCCGGCACTCGGCCGCGACGGACTCGGCGAGCTCGCCGCCGCGCGCCAGGTACTCCACGAGCGCGCGGGCCGCGCCGACCACCGCGGGCGCGTCCTCAGGCCCGGCGACGACGTTCTCGGGGAAGTCCTCGAGCAGCGTCTCTTCCAGCAGTTCGGCGGTCAGCTCCGCAGTGTCGTTCAGATCGAGCAGCGACACGATGATCCGCGCGCCGTGCACGTCCGCCCCGCCCCGGTCCCCCGCCCACTTGTCGAACCCGGCGACGGTCTTGTCCACCCACTTCTCAGCCACCCGTCAACCCTAAAGGAGAACCCGCCCGCCCGCTCCCAAAGCCCCTTCGAGCCCCCGAACCCCAACCCCGCAAAGCCCAACAAACCCCACCCCCAAAGCCCCTCCCAAAAGGCGAAGCCCACACCTGCCAAGGCCCGGCCGTCGCTTCCTCCCCACAGCCCCGAAGGAACCGCAGAAGGCCCAGACACGCGCAGACGAGGCGCTCACCGCGGAAACACAGACACGCGCGGACAAGGCGTTCACACCCCGAAAGGACTGCGGAACTCAGACACGCGGGGGCGGGGCGTTCGCGGCCCCAAAGGGACTTCGGGACACAGGCACGCGGGGGCGGGGCATTCACGGCCCCGAAAGGACTTCGGGACACAGGCACGCGGGGGCGGGGCGTTCGCGGCCCCAAAGGGACTTCGGGACACAGGCACGCGGGGGCGGGGCATTCACGGCCCCGAAAGGACTTCGGGACACAGGCACGCGGGGGCGGGGCATTCGCGCCCCCGAAGGGGCTGCGGGAACACAGAGACGCGCAGGCGGGGCGTCGCTTCTTTCCCGCAGTCCCGAAGGGACTGCGGGAGGGGGTTTCGGGGGGTTAGAGGAGTTCTAGGGGGTCTAGTTGGATGCGGACGGGGTCGGGGGGGCGGCGGGCGCTGCGGATGGACTGGGCCTCCTTGAGGGCGCGGGCGAGGGCCGGGGAGGCGGTGCGGGGAACGCGCAGGAGGGCGCGTTCGCGCGGGTCGTCGGCGGTCGGGTCGCCGTGCGGGACTGGGCCGAGGAGTTCGGCGTCGTCGGGGAGGCGGGCGTGGTCGAGGAGGTCGCGGATCGCGGCGGGCGGGCCGGTGAGCGACGCCATCCGGGCGGCGGGCGGGAACCGCAGCTCGCGGCGTTCGGCGAGCTCGCGTTCGGCGAACGTCACCGGGTCCCAGCGGACGACGGCCTGCACGACCGGCAGCGCGCCGTCGGCCGCGAGCACGACCGCGCCCTGCGGCCTGACCAGCGCGGCGGCGTTCAGCCAGCGGCGCAGCGCCTCCTCGTTGACGCGCAGGTCGGGGCGGCCGAGCATGGCCCACCCGTCGAGCAGGAGCGCGGCCGCGTACCCTCCCTCCGCGACGGGTTCGGCCCCCGGCGTCGACACGACGAGCTCAGGCCGTCCGGACACCTCGGCGAGCACCCCGTCACGGCCCGACGTGCGGACCGTCACGCCCGGGAAGGCACGGCCCAGCTCCTCTGCGGTGCGCCCGGCCCCCACGACGACCGCGCGCACCCGGGTCCCGCCGCACTCCGGGCAGCGCCACGCGCCCGCGATCGCGCCGCACCACCGGCACGCGGGCGCGCCGCCCGCCGAGCCGAGCGCGAGCGGCCCCGCGCACGCCGGACAGCGCGCGGGCTCACGGCACTGCGCGCACGCCAGGGCGGGGAGGTATCCCCTTCTCGGGACCTGGACGAGCACTGGCCCGTCGGCGAGCGCGGCCCGCGCCGTCCGGAACGCCAGCGCCGTCAGCCGCGCGACGCGGGCCGCCTCGTCCCTGGCCAGCTCCGCGTCCTCCCCCGCCGGCCTGACCCGCGGCATCACCGCCCGGACGGTCTCGCGCGCCGCCACCACCGGACGCGCCCACCCCGTCTCCACGAGCCGCGTCGCGTCGGCGGTCCTGGTCACCCCCCCGAACAGCGCCGCCGCGCCCGCCCGATGCGCCCGCAGCACAAGCACTTCACGGGCGTGCGGATAGGGCGCGTGCGGCTCAGCGTGCACGTCGTCCCCGTCGTCCCACAGCACCACGAGCCCCAGGTCACGTACCGGCGCGAACATCGCGGCCCGCGTCCCCACCACGATCCGCGCCTCCCCCCGCAGCACCCGCAGCCACTCCCGATACCTCCGCTCCGGCCCATCCTCAGCCCGCAGAACCACAACCCCCACCCCACCTTCCGGCCCGCCAACCCCCTTGCCCGAAACCACGACGACAGCGTCCCCAGCCCCTCCAGACGCGACAGAACCCACGCCGACACCGACCGCTGAACCTCCCGTGCCCCCTCCAGCCGCGACGGCTCCCCCGGCCGAACCCGCGACAACGTCCGCAGAACCTTCCACGGGTCCTTCGGGCGCGTCGGGCCCTTCGGCCGCGACCGCGTCAGCCGACGACCCGGCACGCTGCCCGGGCGCGGCGTCGGACGACGACCCCGCACGCTCCCCGCACGCGGCCCCTCCTTCAGCCGCCCCCGCGTCGGCCGCGTCGGCCGGGGCGCTCCCTCCGCTCCCGCCAGACCCTTCGGCCTGGGCCACGACGGCGGCGACGTCCCAAGCCTCCGCACGTGCTCCGGAACCCGCCGCACGGTCAGCCGGGGCCGCGACGGCGATGTCAGCGCGGCCTCTCGTACGGCGCCCGAGCGCGGTGGGAGCGCTGGGCGAAGCTTCCGCGCGCATTTCGGGGGCGGGCGCGGTGGGGGTGCCGGGCGGAGCCTCCGTGCGCATTTCGGGCGTGGGCTCGGTGGGGGCGCTGGGCGGGGCTTCCGTGCGGCCTTCGGGCGCGGGCGCGGTGGGGGCGTTGGGCGGCGCTTCCCTGCGGACTTCGGGCGCGGGCGCGGGCGCGGGCGCGGTGGGAGCGTCGGGTGAGGCGGCGGGGGTGGTGGGGGGCGCGGTAAGGGCGGTGGGCGCGGCTTCCGTGCGCACTTCGGAGGCGGGGGCGGCGGGGGTGGTGGCTGGGGGGGCGTCGGGGTGGGGTGAGGGGGTGGTGAGTTCGGTGGTGAGGGCCTTGGCCAGGCGGAGGGCTTGGCGGCCGTCGGGGAGGACGATGAGGACGCCTCGGCCGGTGGAGGCGGTGGCGCGGGCGGCGCGGGCAACGGCGGCGGGCCAGTCGGGGCCGGGCAGGGCGGTCCAGACGGCGCGGGGGGAGCGGCCGTCGGCGAGCGCGGCGAGGTAGGACGGGCCCGCCGGGTAGGACGCCCAGGGGCCGGGGTCGTCGGGCGGCGGCGGGAGGGGGGCGGGCGCGGAAGGCGCGCGCTTCTCCGCGCGGGCGTGCCTGGGGGGCACGGCGAGGCGGACGACGTCGGCGAAGGTCCCCGCGTAGCGGTCGGCGACCTCGCGGGCCAGCGCCGCGATCTCGGGCGTGAGCACGGGCTCCTCGGACACGACGCGCTCCAGGAACACGAGTCTGCCCTCATGGTCGCTGCTCGCGACCCGCTCCAGCAGGAACCCGTCCATCAGCTTGCCGTGGAACCTGACGCGCACGCGGCAGCCCGGCACGGCACGCTCGGCGAGCCGCGCGGGCACGAGATAGTCGAACACCCGGTCGAGGTGCGGGAGCGGCACGTCCACCGCGACCCGCGCCACCGGGAGCTCCGCCGCCCGCTCGGGCACGCCCGCCTGCTGCTTACCGCCCGCCTTGCCTGCACCACCCCCATTGCCCGTTTTGCCAGCCTTGTTACGCGTCTGCTCGGCCTCCGCCGCCAGCCCCTCCGTCCCCGGAATCAGCCCGTCCTCACCCACCCCCCACACCTATCACCCCCGCCGCACCCGCGCATTTCCCGCCTGTGGACAACCCCGCCCGCCGACCTCGCGGAACAGCAAAGTCCATTAATCTTGACGCATGAGTCCAATTAGGGCTACGTTCAGCCAGGACCGATAAGTCGACTTATTCGGTCTGAAAAGTTCATTCAGCCCCATGGACAGGAATCCCCCGTGAGACGCACCCCTGTGCGCCGTACCGCTCGTCGCGGACGGCGGATCGCGGCACTGTCGGTCGCCCTCGTCGCGCTGCCGCCCCTCGCCTCCTGCGCCGCCGGAGAGCCCGCCGACGACGGCGACGGCACCGCGCGCCCCGGCGGCACCCTGACGTTCGCCGTGGCGTCCGACGCGGGCTGCGCCGACCCGCACCAGGTCGGCAGCAGCGACACCCTGTACTCGCTCCGCCAGACCGTCGACTCGCTCACCGACCAGGACCCGGCGACCGGCGAGATCGTCCCGTGGCTCGCCGAGAGCTGGCGGATCAGCGCCGACGCGAAGACCTTCACCTTCGTGCTCCGCCCCGGCGTCACCTTCAGCGACGGCACCCCCCTCGACGCCGCGGCCGTCAAGGCGAGCTTCGACGCGATCCCGAAGCTCGGCGCACTCGCCGTCCAGGCCACCGCCTACCTCGACGGCTACACCGGCACCAAGGTCGTCGACGACCGCACCGCAGAAGTCTCCTTCGAGCGCCCGAACGCCCAGTTCCTCCAGGCGACGACCACACCCGTGTTGTCGGTCGTCTCCCCCAAGAGCGCAGACAAGTCCCCACAGGAACGCTGCACCGACGGCGTCGTAGGCACCGGCCCGTTCGTCCTCGCCGAGTACGCCCCCAACCAGTCGGCGACCCTCACCCGACGTGACGACTACGCCTGGGGCTCGTCCCTGTGGAAGAAGAAGGGCGCGGCCTACCTCGACAAGCTCGTCTTCACCGTCGTCCCTGAGTCCGGCGTACGGACGGGCGGCCTTACCTCCGGCCAGGTAGACGCGATAGGCAGGGTCGCCCAAGCCGAGGAAGCCGCCATCAAGGGCGCGGGCGCGGGGCTGGTCGGCCACACGATCCCCGGAGTCGGCTACAACCTTGGCCTCAACAGCGACAAGCCGGCTCTGCGCGACGTACGGGTCCGCCAAGCCATCCGGTCAGCTGTGCACCGCCAGCAGATCGTGGAGACTGTGTTCTCCAGCGGCACGAAGCCCGCGACGAGCGTCCTCGCCGAGAACACCCCCGGCTACACGGACCTGAGCGCGGACCTCTCCTACGACCCCGCCCGCGCGAAATCCCTTCTGGACGCCGCAGGTTGGACCCCTGGCCCGGACGGCATCCGCGTCAAGGACGGCGAGAAGCTGACCCTCAAGACCGTCTGGTTCAACAACGTCGCTGTCTTCAAGCCCGCGCTTGAACTCCTCCAGCAGCAGCTCAAGGACGTCGGCGTCGACCTCGCGCTGACTGAGCTCCAGGTCTCCCAGTTCCCCGCGCTGCTCAAATCCGGCGATTTCGATGCTTTCTGGGGCGGCAACTACAACCGCGCCGACCCCGACGCCCTGCGCACCCTGTACTCGACACGGCTCAACAACGCCTACCGCATCCCCGCGACCGGCCTCGACGCGCTCCTCGACCGCCAGGCCGCCGAAGCCGACCCGGCCCGCCGCGCCGACCTCGTCGCCGAGGCGCAGCGGCTGATCGTGGAGAACGCCTACGTCGTCCCCGTCGTGGACCAGCGGACCGTGCTCGGCGTCTCGGCCAAGGTGCACGACCTGGCTTTCGCGGGCTCCGGCGACGTCCACCTGCACGACACCTGGAAGAGCTGAATGCCCCGGTACGTCCTGCTGAGGCTGGGCCAGGCCGCCGTGGTCCTGTGGGCCGCGTACACCGTCTCGTTCCTGGTCCTCGTCCTCCTGCCCGGCGACGCCGTCGCCGCGCTCACCGGGGCCGCGGGGGCCGCCTCCTCGGTGAGCCCGGAGCGCCTCGCCGAGCTGCGCCGCGAGTACGGCGTGGACGAGCCCCCGCTCGTCCAGTACGCGGCGCAGCTCGGCGACGCCGTCACCGGCGACCTCGGCGCGTCGTTCGCCACGGGACGCCCGGTGACGGCGCTGCTCGCCGAGGCGCTGCCGCCGACCCTTACGCTCACCCTCAGCGCGCTCACCCTCGCACTTGTCCTAGGCGCTGGTATCGCCCTCGCGGCGACCTACGGATCACGGCCCTGGCTACGGCAGCTGCTTCTGTCGCTGCCTCCTTTGGTCGCGTCTGTGCCCGCCTTCTGGGTGGGGCTCATGCTGATCCAGCTTCTGTCGTTCCGCTTCCGCCTCTTCCCGGCCTTCGGAGACGACGGCGTACGCGGCCTCGTCCTACCGGCCCTCACCCTCGCGGTGCCTACGGCGGCGATCATCGCCCAGGTACTCGCGAGGAGTCTTATGACCGCGTTGGCCGAGCCGTACGTGCGCACAGCACGCGCGAAGGGCGCGGGTCCCGTACGCGTCCACGTACGGCACGCGCTGCGCAACGCGTCACTGCCCGCTCTTACCGTCGCGGGCCTCCTGGTCGGCGGACTGCTCGCCAACTCCGTGCTTGTCGAGACGGTCTTCTCGCGCAACGGCCTGGGCAGGGTCGTCGTCTCGGCGGTCACCACCCAGGACATTCCGGTCGTTCAGGGCGTCGTCGTGCTCAGCGCCGCGGTGTTCGTCGCGGTGAACCTGCTGGTCGACCTGCTGTCCCCGCTGCTCGACCCCAGGATCGCCCTGGGAGGCCCCCGATGATCTCCTCCCTCCTCCGACGTCCCGGCCTCGCCCTCTCGGTCCTCGTGGTGGCCTCCGTCGTCCTCGCCGCATGCCTCCCCGACGTCCTCGCCCCCGCCGACCCGCTGCGCGGCGTGCCCGCCCAGCGGTTCCAGCCGCCCAGCGCGCGGCACTGGTTCGGCACCGACGAGCTCGGCCGCGACCTGTACGCCCGTGTGGTCCACGGCGCAGCCCTCTCGCTCAAGGCGACGCTCGTCGCGGTGGCCGTCGCGTTCGCGGCGGGCGGCGCGATCGGCTCGGTCGCGGGCTTCGCGGGCGGGCGGCTCGACGGCGTGCTCATGCGCGGCGTCGACGTGCTGCTGTCCATCCCCGCGCTGTTCCTGTCGCTCGCGCTGGTCACCGCGCTCGGACGCGGGACTTTGAACGTGGCGGTGGCGGTCGGGGCCGCGAGCGTCGCGGCGTTCTCGCGGGTGATGCGGGCCGAGGTGCTGCGGGTCAGACAGGCCGCGTATGTGGACGCCGCGCGGGTGTGCGGCGTGCGCTGGAGCGGCGTCCTGTTCCGGCACGTCCTGCCGAACGCGCGGGGGCCGGTGATCGCGCTCGCGACGGTCGACCTCGGGACGGCGGTGCTGGCTGTCGCGTCGCTGGGGTTCCTCGGTTACGGCGCGCCGCCTCCCGCGCCCGAGTGGGGGACCCTCATCTCGGGCGGACGCGACTACCTCGCGAACGCGTGGTGGCTCTCGACCCTGCCCGGCCTTGTGGTGGTGGTGACAGTGCTCTCACTGAACCGGATAGCGCGCGCGCTCGACGGCGAAAGGGTTCCCCGGTGAAGGACGCTCCCCTGCTTTCGGTGCGCGGTCTGTCGGTCTCCTACCGGGGGCCTGCGGGACGCGTTCCTACGGTCCGCTCCGCCGACCTCGATATACGTCCCGGAGAGATCGTCGCCCTTGTCGGCGAGTCCGGCTCCGGTAAGAGCACGATCGCGCACGCCGTCACCGGGCTGCTTCCCGAGGGCGCGCGGATCGACGGCGGAAGCATCACCTTCGCCGGACTTGACCTCGCCCGCCTTCCCGAACGTGCCTTCCGGGCCGTACGCGGCTCCCGTATCGGGTTCGTCCCGCAGGACCCGGGCGTCGCGTTGAACCCCGTCCAACGGGTCGGCGTACAGGTCGCCGAGGCGCTCGTCGTCCATGGGCTCGCCGGACGCCGTAGCGCGCGGGCCGAGGCCGTCGCCCTGCTTGGGCGCGCCGGCCTTCCCGACGCCGCCGTGCGCGCGCGGCAGTACCCGCACGAGCTGTCCGGAGGCATGCGGCAAAGGGTGCTCATCGCGATGGCGATCGCCGCGCGGCCGGAACTGATCGTCGCCGACGAGCCCACCAGCGCGCTCGACCCGACGGTTCAACGCCTTGTCCTTGACGAGTTCACCGCGCTCGCCTCCGAGACGGGCACCGCCGTCCTGCTCATCACCCATGACCTGGGCGTCGCCGCCGACCGCGCCGCGCGCACCGCGGTCATGGCGGCGGGCCAGATCGCCGAGACGGGCCCGACAGCCCGTCTCCTCACCCGCCCCCGCGCCTCGGTGACCCGCGCCCTCATATCCGCCTCAGGCGACCGTGACGGCCCCGCAGCCCCGCCGCCCGGCCCTCCCCTGCTCGCGGTCGACGCCCTTGTCAAGGACTTTCCCCTCGGAAAAGGCACATTCCGGGCGGTCGACGGCGTCAGCTTCACGCTCGGCCGCGGCGAGACGCTAGCCCTGGTCGGCGAGTCGGGCTCCGGCAAGACGACGACGGCCCGGCTCGTCCTGCGCCTCACCGACCCCGCCTCCGGCCGGATCATGCTCGACGGCGAGGACGTCACCCGGCACCGGGGCGAGCCGCTGAGGCAGCTGCGCCGCCGCATCCAGCTGATCCACCAGAACCCCGCGTCCTCCTTCGACCCGCGCCTATCGGTCCGCGACGTCGTCGCCGAGCCGCTACGCGCCTTCGGCATCGGAACCCGGGCGGAAAGGACGGAACGCGCAAGCGCGCTGATCGAGCAGGTCGCCCTACCCCCATCCGCGCTGCACAGACGCCCCGCCGAACTGTCCGGCGGCCAGGCCCAACGCGTCGCGATCGCCCGCGCACTGGCCCTGTCACCCGTGCTGATCGTGTGCGACGAGCCCGTCTCCGCCCTCGACGTCTCGATCCGCGCCCACATCCTCGACCTACTAGCCGCCCTCCAAGACCAAACCGGCATCTCCTACCTCTTCATCACCCACGACCTGGCCGCCGTCCGCCGCATCGCCCACCGCGTCGCCGTCATGCACACCGGCCAAATAATCGAAACCGCCCCGACCCCCACCCTCCTCACCACCCCCACCCACCCCCACACCCAAGCCCTCCTCACCGCCCTCCCCGGCCAAAGCCACACCACCCCAGCCCACTAAACCAACGCGGAAGCCACCATCGCCTAAGCACACAGGGAAGGTACCGACGACCACCTCCACCCCCGCGCCCTCCTCACCGCACCCCCGGCCGAAGCCGCACGATTCCAGCGCGCTAAACCGACGCGGAAACCGCCACCTGCGCCCTCCTCGCCGCGATTCCGGCCAGGGTCGCGCCGCCCCGGCCGCGCTCAACCGACGCGGGGCCGCCGCCCGCGCGCTCCTCGACGCGGCCCCCGGCCGAAGCCGCACACGCGCCAGCGCGCCAGACCGACGCGGGAGCCGCCGTCGCGTAGGCGCGCAGGAAGGTGTCGGCGGGCGACCTCCGCACCCGCGCGTTCCTCGCCGCGATTCCCGGCCAAAGCCGCACCGCCCAGCGCGCTAAACCGACGTGGGAACCGCCACCCGCGCGCTCCTCGACGCGGCCCCCGGCCGAAGCCGCACACACCCCAGCCCGCTAAACCAACGCGGCAGCCGCCGTCGCGTAAGCGCGCAGGAAGGTGTCGGCGGGCGACCTCCGCACCCGCGCGTTCCTCGCCGCGATTCCCGGCCAAAGCCGCACCGCCCAGCGCGCTAGACCAATGCGGGAGCCGCCACCCGCGCGCTGCTCGGCGCGATTCTCGGCCGAAGCCGCACGGCATCAGCGCGTTAGACCGATGCGGGAGCCGATGGGGCGTAGGCGCGGAGGAAGGTGTCGGTGGCGGCTTCGGCGATGGACTTGATGTCGGGGTCTGGGACGGGGCGGGTGCCCATGCGGGAGCGGGCCTCGACGGGGGCGGTGAGGAGGGCGAGTAGTTGTTCGGCGGCCTGTTCTGGGTCGCACGGGCGCAGGTCGCCTGACAGGGCGAGGCGGGCGAGCCGGTCGGCGACGGCGGGGCCGAGCCGTCCGGCGAGCCGGTTCTGGATGACGTCCACGAGCTCGGGAAAGCGCGCGCGCTGGGCGTAGGTGAGGGAGCGCAGCGCCGTAGAGCGCGGGTCACAGCAGATCCGTAGCATCGCGAAAGCCGCCTCGTTGAGGGCTGCGCGCAGATCAGCGCCCGGGTTGCGCAGCAGTTCGACGGCCTCAAGGTTGGCGGCCAGTACGGCGTCGGCGGTGACGGCCATCGCCTCGGCGAAGACTTCCGGCTTGTCCTGGAAGTGGTTGTACACGGTCTGCTTGGAGACCCCCGCCTGCTCCGCGACGTCCTGCATGCTCGCCAGCTCGTACCCGCGCCGCGCGAACACCTCGAACGCCGCCTCGACTATCGCCCGCCTCTTGTCGACGCGCCCGCGCCCTGCCCCCGCCACATCGCCCACCCTACCCAGCCCGGAACGACCCGGATGCCCGAAGACCTGAGCACTACGACGGCGTCGGACGGCCGAACCCGGGCGCGGTCCCCGTCGCGACGAGCCCGGCCGCCGGCGAGACCCGCCGACGGGTGATCAGCCATCGGCCGTCGATCAGCGCGTAGTCGTCCTCGACCCGGCCGATCGTGGTCCAGTCGGCCGGACGATGGAATCCGCCGGGCGTGCGGGTCGCCGCCCAGTGCCACACCGTGGCATAACCGGACAGATGCGGCAGCTCCCCGTCCCAGCTGATCGAGCTCATCCCCGCGACGTGCGCGACCGCGGGTCCCCCCTCGACGGCGGGACCGGTGCCCGCGAGCATGAACGACGTGAAGGCGTCGCGCCCGGCGAACCGCTGCGGCGGCCCCGGCATGATCGTGTACTCGATGTCGGCGTCGGCGGCGAAGCACTCGACGCCGAGCCGCGCGTAGTCGCCCCGGTCGGCGAGCTGGAAGAACCGGAAGTAGGTCTGCCGGATCTCCCGCTCGGCCTCGAGGATCTCCAGCGTGCTGAGCGAACCCATCATGCCCTCCAAACTTAGATCGACAAGTCCAGAATAGTGGACTCGTGCGTCCAAGTAAGGGAAACCCGCACAAACAAAACAAGGCCCGTGCCCCACAGCGGGGACACGGGCCTTGACGAAGCCTGACTACAGGCCGACCGCCGAACGCAGCGCCTCGGCGCGGTCGGTGCGCTCCCAGGAGAAGTCCGGCAGCTCACGGCCGAAGTGGCCGTAGGCGGCGGTCTGGGAGTAGATCGGACGCAGCAGGTCGAGGTCGCGGACGATCGCGGCCGGGCGCAGGTCGAACACCTCGAGGACCGCGGCCTGCAGCTTGGTGATGTCCACCTTCTCGGTGCCGAAGCCCTCGACGAACACGCCGACGGGCTGGGCCTTGCCGATCGCGTAAGCGACCTGGACCTCGGCCCGGTCGGCCAGGCCCGCGGCGACGATGTTCTTGGCGACCCAGCGCATCGCGTACGCGGCCGAGCGGTCGACCTTGGACGGGTCCTTGCCGGAGAACGCGCCGCCGCCGTGCCTGGCGTAGCCGCCGTAGGTGTCCACGATGATCTTGCGGCCGGTCAGACCCGCGTCGCCCATCGGGCCGCCGATCTCAAAGCGGCCGGTCGGGTTCACCAGCAGCCGGTAGCCGTCGGTGTCGATCTCGAACTCCGCGAGGACCGGGTCAACGACGAGGTCCTTGATGTCCGGGGTCAGCAGCTCCTTGAGCGAGATGTCAGGGGCGTGCTGGGAGGAGACGACGACGGTGTCGAGGCGGACCGCCTTCGCGCCGTCGTACTCGATGGTGACCTGGGTCTTGCCGTCGGGGCGCAGGTAGGCGACGTCGCCGTTCTTGCGGACCTCCGACAGCCGCTGCGCGAGCCGGTGCGCGATGGTGATCGGCAGCGGCATCAGGGTGGAGGTCTCGTTGGTGGCGTAGCCGAACATGAGGCCCTGGTCGCCCGCGCCCTGCCGGTCGAGGTCGTCGCCCGCCTGGCCCTCGCGGTTCTCGTAGGCGTCGTCGACGCCCTGGGCGATGTCCGGGGACTGCGCGCCGATGGAGACCGACACGCCACAGGAGTGCCCGTCGAAGCCCTTGGCCGAGGAGTCGTAGCCGATCTCCAGGATCTTCTCCCGGATGACGCCGGGGATGTCCACGTAGGTCTCGGTGGTGACCTCGCCGGCCACGTGCACCTGGCCTGTGGTGATCATCGTCTCGACGGCGACCCGGCTCTTCGGGTCGTCCTTGAGCATGGAATCGAGGATCGCGTCACTGATCTGGTCGGCGATCTTGTCCGGGTGGCCCTCGGTGACCGATTCAGAGGTGAAGAGGCGACGGGACACTACGTGAACTCCTTGCAGCGGCTGCTGACTTGAACCAGTAGCAGGTTGACGGGGTCGAGCCGGGTGCGGTCCGGCCCGCGGTTCAGATTCGTGGATCAGGCGAACGAAGTCTAGCCTTACCGGCCGTCGCGGCGCTTGGGCGGCGCGGGCGTCAGCCGAGCAGGGCGGCGACCTCGTCCCAGACCGCGGAGGCGAGCTGGTCCTTGCTGCCGCGCGGGATCTCCCGTTCGGTCCCGGTCGCCGCGAGGATCACCCCGGCGTTGTCGGGAGCGCCGAACGTCAGGTTCTCGCCCACCTGGTTGACCACGAGCAGGTCGCAGCCCTTGCGGGCGAGCTTGGCCCGTCCGTTGGCCAGGACGTCGTCGGTCTCTGCCGCGAAGCCGACGATGACCTGCCCGGGGGCGCGCCGCGTGACGAGCTCGGCCAGGATATCCGGATTCTTCACCAATTCGATAGGCAAAGTCTCCAACTTGTCGGTCTTCTTGATTTTGGAGCCCTGGAAGACCGACGGACGGAAGTCGGCGACGGCCGCCGCCATCACCACGGCGTCGGCGGAGGCGGCGACGTCCCGCATCGCCTCACGCAGCTCGAGCGCCGACCCGACGCGCACGACCGAAACCCCTGCGGGGTCGGCCAGGGCGGTGTTGGCGGCGACCAGGGTGACCTTCGCGCCGCGCGCGGCGGCGACCCGGGCGAGGGCGTAGCCCTGCAAGCCCGAGGAGCGGTTGCCGATGAAGCGGACGGGGTCGATCGGCTCGCGGGTGCCGCCCGCCGAGACCACCACATGCCTTCCGACGAGGTCGCGCGGATCGCCCGCGAGCACCCGCCGCGCCACCTCGAACAGCTCGGCCGGGTCGGGCAGCCGCCCGGGGCCGGTGTCCTTGCCCGTCAGCCGCCCCGAGGCGGGTTCCACGACGACGTCGCCGCGCTCGCGCAGCAGCGCCACGTTCGCCTGGGTCGCGGGGTGCTCCCACATCTCGGTGTGCATCGCGGGCGCGAACACCACGGGACACCGTGCGGTGAGCAGCGTGTTGGTGAGGAGGTCGTCGGCGATGCCGTGCGCGGCCTTGGCGAGCAGGTTGGCCGTGGCGGGCGCGACGAACACGAGATCGGCGCCCTGCCCGATCCGCACGTGCGGGACCTCGGCGACGCCGTCCCACACGCCGGTCTGGACGGGCTGGCCGGACAGCGCGGCCCAGGTGGGCTCGCCGACGAACCGCAGCGCGTCGGCGGTCGGCACGACCTTGACCTCATGGCCCGACTCGGTGAGCCGCCGCAGCAGCTCGCACACCTTGTACGCGGCGATCCCGGCGCCGACGCCGAGAACGACCCTCGGCCGGCTCAAGCCTCGATCGGCTCGGTGTGCAGCAGGCCCTCACGCACCTCGCGCAGGGCGATGGACAGCGGCTTCTCCTGGACCTGGGTCTCGACCAGCGGCCCCACGTACTCCAGCAGGCCCTCGCCGAGCTGCGCGTAGTAGGCGTTGATCTGCCGGGCCCGCTTGGCCGCGATGGACACCAGGCCGTACTTGGTGTCGACGACCTCGAGCAGCTCGTCGATCGACGGGTTGGTGATGCCCTCGCTGTTGGCAGCCACAATGCGCCCCTCAATAGTGATCAGTGGTCAGCCATCAAGGCTAGCAGTTCCTCGATGACGCCAGGCACCGAGTGGTTGACCAGCGTGGTGTCGAACTCCTTCTCGGCGGCGAGCTCGACGCGGGCGGCGGCGAGACGCCGCTCGATCACCTCGTCGGACTCGGTGCCGCGCCCGACCAGGCGGCGGACCAGCTCCTCCCAGCTGGGCGGGGCGAGGAAGACGAGCCGTGCGTCCGGCATGGTCTCGCGCACCTGGCGCGCGCCCTGGAGGTCGATCTCCAGCAGGGTGGGGACCCCTGCGGCGAGCCTGTCCTCGACGGGGGCGCGGGGGGTGCCGTAGCGGTTGCCCGCGAACTCGGCCCATTCCAGCAGCGAGCCTTCGGCGACCATCCGGTCGAATCCGGCGTCGTCGGTGAAGTAGTACTCGACGCCGTCGGTCTCACCGGGACGTGGCTTGCGGGTGGTCACCGACACCGACAGCCAGACCTCGGGGTGGTCGGCGCGCAGGTGGGCGATGACTGTGCTCTTGCCTACGCCGGACGGTCCGGACAGGACCGTGAGGCGTTTGGTGGCCCGCGGCGTAAGGGCGGGTGAATCGGAGGTTTCCATGACGCCCCAGGTTTATCACGACCCCGGCGGCGCGGGCGGGGTGTCCTGCCGGGTCAGGACCGGTGGCCGGACCCGGCGGGACGCGCGCCGCTACTTGTTGCCCAGCTCGCGCTCCAGGGAGGCGCGCTGGTTGGCGCCCAGGCCCCGCACGCGGCGGGACTCGGCGATGCCGTGCCGCTCCATGATCTGCTTGGCGCGGACCTTGCCGACGCCGGGCAGCGACTCCAGGAGCGCGGAGACCTTCATCTTGCCGACGATGTCGTCGGCAAGGCCCTGCTGAAGCACGTCGGAGAGTGAGATCTCCTGGTTCTTGAGCTTGACCTTGACCTCTGCGCGCTCCCTGCGGGCCAATGCGGCCTTTTCCAGGGCCGCGGCACGCTGTTCGGGGGTAAGGGGCGGAAGAGCCACGCCGGTCACCTCGTGTTTTCCACTCGACGGAGTCGGACGCCCCGGAAACTAGCGACTTTCCCCCCCATAAAGCAACGTGATGAGCGGTTATTCCCGTGAGATATCTACGAAATTCTCTATCCGTAATCGAGCCATCACACTGCGTCTATCGCAATTGCGCTACAGCCCGGCTGCCTGGGCTTTCACTCACCCCTGGGCGCGCAGTGCCGCCGCGATCTCGGCGGCGGCCCTTCCCGGGTCCGAATCCCGGGTAATTGGCCGTCCGATAACCAGCAGATCGGCCCCCGCGGCGAGCGCGGACTCGGGCGTCGCGACGCGCGTCTGGTCGTCGGCGGCGGCTCCCGCAGGGCGCACGCCGGGGGTGATGAGGTCGATTCCTTCGCCTACCTCCGCGCGCACAAGGGCGACCTCGCGCGGGGAGCACACCAGCGCGCGGGCCCCGGCCTCGACGGCGAGGGCCGCGAGCCTGCGGACGGCGTCGTCGGCGGGCCCCGCGACGCCCACGGCCGCAAGGTCGCCCTCGCCCATGGACGTCAGCACGGTCACCGCTGTGATCTTCGTCTCCGGCGCGGCCGCGGCCGCCGCCTTCACCATCGCGGTGCCGCCCAGCGCGTGCACGGTCAGGTACGCGGGGGCGAGGTCGGCGACGGCGTGGACTGCCTTCTCGACCGTCGCGGGGATGTCGTGCAGCTTCAGGTCGAGGAACACCCGCCGCCCGCCCGCCTCGCGCACCCGCGCGACGGCCTCGCGCCCATAACGCAAGTACAGCTCGAGGCCGACCTTGACCGTGCTGACGTGCGGGGCGACCTGGCCGGTCCAGCGGACGGCCGTGGCGATGTCGTCGGTGTCAAGGGCCACCGCGATGGGCGCGGGCGTCGTCATGAGAACTCCTCGATACGGGCGCGCGGGCGCGCGATCTGGGGGACCGCCGAGGCGGGCCGGTGGGCGAGCCCGACGGCGTCGCCGGGCCTGGTCATCCCCCGCGCGGCAAGGGCCTCCTCCAGCTCCCTGAGAATGCGCTGGGGGGCCGACGGGTCGTGCAGGAGGGTGGTGCCGACGGAGACGGCGGTCGCGCCCGCCACGAGGAACTCAAGCGCGTCGGACCCGGTGGCGACGCCGCCGCCGCCGACGATCGGCAGTTCCGGGATCGCGGCGTGGACCTGGAAGACGCAGCGCAGCGCGACGGGCCGCAGCGCGGGCCCGGAAAGGCCGCCGGACACGCCGCTGAGCGCGGGCCGCAATGTGGCCGGATCAATGGCCAGTCCGGAGACCGTGTTGATGAGTGACAATCCGGTGGCCCCGGCGTCGGCACAGGCCAGTGCAATGGTCGCGATATCTGTCACGTCAGGCGAAAGCTTGGCCAATACCGGGACGTCCCGATGAATTGCGCCGCGCACCGCGCGGACGACCTCCGCGGCGGCCGCCGGAGAGGCCGCGAACATACGTCCCCGGTCCTCGGCGTTCGGGCACGCGACGTTCACCTCGACCCCGACGATCGACCGCGCGGCCGGGGACGCGGCGAGCCGTCCGGCGACCTCCCCGAACTCCTGCACGCTCCCCCCGCCGACCGAGACGACGGTCGGCACCTCGTGCTCGGTGAGCCACGGCAGATCCCGCGCGAGGAACGCGTCGAGCCCGGGGCCCGGCAGCCCCATCGCGTTGAGCAGCCCGCTGGGCGTCTCGGCCATCCGGGGCGTCGGCCGCCCGGCCCTGGGCCGTCCCATCACCGTCGCGGTGGTGAACGCGCCGAGCCGCGCGAGATCGGTGTAGGGCGCGAGCTCACGCCCGCTCCCCCCGCACCCCGACGCCGTAAGCAGCGGGTTGGCGAGCGTGACGCCCCCGATCCGCGTACTCAGATCCACGGTTCTCCTCCTAGGAGCAGGTCGACTCGATCAACCGCGCGGCCCGCCCAGGGCGTCGAGGGGGATCGTGCCGAGGTCGGTCCAGCGGACGCGTTCGCCGCGCAGGACGGGGCCCTCGGCGCAGGCGCGGACCATGCGGGTGTGGCCGTCGTCGCCGATGACGGGCAGGACGCAGGACGCGCACACGCCGATGCCGCACGCGCCGGTCTCGCCGAGCAGCTCGCCGAGGCTGACCTGGCAGGGGATGCCGAGGGACGAGGCGATGCCGCTGACGGCGCTGAGCATGCCGGTGGGGCCCGCGGCGTAGACGACGTCGGCCTCGGTCCGGTCGATGATCGCGGGCAGCAGGTCGGGGACCATGCCCGCGGTGCCGAGGGAGCCGTCGCGGGTGATGACCGTGGAGCTGTCGCCGATCCGCTGGGCGCTGAGCGCCCCGTACACCTGGTGGGCGTGCGGGGCGGCGAGCACGAAGTGCACCTTGCAGTCGCGCTGGCGCAGCGCGTCGGCGAGCGCGAACAGCCCGGACGAGCCGTGCGCGCCCCCGACGAGCAGGCAGGAGGCGGGGTCGCGCGGCAGCGGGAAGGGGCGGCCGAGCGGCCCGATGAGGTCGAGCGCGTCGCGGGAGCGGCGGGAGGCGAGCCACCGGCTGCCGGGGTCGTCGGCGGCGAAGACGAACTCGACGGTGCCGCCGTAGTCCGGCTTGACCTCGTACACCGGCAGGCAGCGCCGCGCCAGCAGCGAGGTGTGCTCACCGCCGACGGCGACCGCGACGAACTGCCCCGGCCTGAACCGCTCGGCGACGGCCGGGGCCACCACGGTCATCGCGTGGTAGGCCGCCACCTGCCGGACCGTGAGGACGGTCCCGGGCGACTGGACGGGTCCCGTCCCGCCGGATGCCTCGGTGGAGATGGCGGCCTCCCTCTCGACTGTTCTGTTGCCGGTACGCGCCCCCGGCTAGTCCTCGCGCGCGCCGCTGAGCCGCTGCGCGTGCTCCTGCAGGGAGCGGACGCCCACGTCCCCGCGCGTCACCGCCTCGATGCCCTGGACGGCGGCGGCGAGGCCCTGGACCGTGGTCACGCACGGGATGCCGCGCAGCACCGCGGCGGTGCGGATCTCGTAGCCGTCGAGGCGGGGCCCGGACTGGCCGTCGCCGAACGGAGTATTGACGATGAGATCCACCTCGCCGTCGAGGACGCGCCGCACGACGGTGGGTTCGCCGTCCGGTCCCGGGCCCTCGCTGTGCTTACGGACGATCTTGGCACGGACGCCGTTGCGCCGCAGCACCTCGGCGGTTCCCTCGGTGGCAAGAATCTCAAAACCGAGGTCCGCGAGCCGCTTCACCGGGAAGATCATGTGCCGCTTGTCCCGGTTGGCGACCGAAACGAACGCGCGTCCCTTGGTCGGCAGCGAACCGTAGGCGGCCGACTGCGACTTGGCGTAGGCGGTGCCGAAGACCTCGTCTATACCCATGACCTCGCCGGTCGAGCGCATCTCCGGGCCGAGCACGGTGTCGACGCCCTGGCCCTCGGCGTTGCGGAACCGGTTGAACGGGAGCACGGCCTCCTTGACCGCGATGGGCGCGTCAAGGGGCAGGTCTCCCCCGTCGCCCTCCTTCGGCAGGACGCCTTCGGCGCGCAGCCTCGCGATGGACGCGCCCAGCATCACCCGGGCGGCGGCCTTGGCGAGCGGCACGGCCGTCGCCTTGGACACGAAGGGCACGGTCCGCGAAGCGCGCGGGTTGGCTTCCAGGACGTACAGGACGCCCGCCGACAGCGCGTACTGGACGTTCATCAGGCCGCGCACGCCGATGCCGCGCGCGAGCCGAAGGGTGGACTCGCGGATGCGCTCGATGTCCTGACGGCCCAGCGTGATCGGCGGAAGCGCGCACGCGGAGTCGCCGGAGTGGATGCCGGCCTCCTCGATGTGCTCCATGACGCCGCCGAGGTACAGCTCCTCGCCGTCGAACAGGGCGTCGACGTCGATCTCGATGGCGTCGTCGAGGAAGCGGTCGACGAGGACTGGCCGGTCGGCGCTGACCTCGGTCGCGGTGTCCATGTACGCGATGAGGGCGGCGTCGTCGTAGACGATCTCCATGCCGCGTCCGCCGAGCACGTAGGACGGCCGGACCAGGACGGGGTAGCCGATCTCGTTGGCGATCGCGACGGCCTCGTCAACGGCCACGGCGGTGCCGTGCTTGGGCGCGGGAAGCTCGGCCTCGGCGAGCACCTGGCCGAACGCGCCGCGGTCCTCGGCGAGGTGGATCGACTCGGGGCTGGTGCCGACGATCGGCACGCCCGCGTCCTTCAGCCGCTGCGCGAGGCCCAGCGGGGTCTGGCCGCCGAGCTGGACGATCACGCCCGCGACGGTCCCCGTCTGCTGCTCGGCGTGGACGACCTCGAGCACGTCCTCAAGGGTGAGCGGCTCGAAGTACAGCCGGTCGGAGGTGTCGTAGTCGGTCGAGACGGTCTCGGGGTTGCAGTTGACCATGACCGTCTCGTAGCCCGCCTCGGCGAGCGTGAACGAGGCGTGCACGCAGGAGTAGTCGAACTCCACGCCCTGCCCGATGCGGTTGGGGCCCGACCCCAGGATGAGGACCTTCGGCTTGCCGCCGGGCGGGACCTCGGTCTCCTCGTCGTAGGAGGAGTACATGTACGGGGTCTGCGCGGCGAACTCGGCGGCGCAGGTGTCCACGGTCAGGTAGACGGGCCGGACGCCGAGCGCGTAACGGACCTCGCGTACGACCGCCTCGTTCAGGCCGCGCAGCTGCCCGATCTGCGCGTCGGAGAAGCCAGCGCGCTTGGCGCGGACCAGCTTCGGCGCGGTGAGGGCGTCGTCGGCCAGGCGGATGTCGGCGGCGATCTCGTTGATCCCGGCGATCTGGTCGAGGAACCACGGGTCGATGCCGGTGATGGCGTAGACCTGCTCGATCGTCGCGCCGGCCAGCAGCGCCTGCTGGACCTCGTGCAGACGGCCGTCGTGCGGGACGCGGATCGACTCGAGGAGCTGCTCCAGCGGCGGGACGTCGTCCCAGGAGAACGAGGCGTTCTTCTGCTCGAGGGAGCGCAGCGCCTTCTGCAGCGCCTCGGGGAAGCTGCGGCCGATCGCCATGGCCTCGCCGACTGACTTCATGTGCGTGGTCAGCGTCGGGTCGGCGCCGGGGAACTTCTCGAACGCGAACCGCGGCACCTTGACGACGATGTAGTCCAGCACCGGCTCGAACGAGGCGGGGGTGACCTTGGTGATGTCGTTCGGGATCTCGTCAAGGGTGTACCCGACGGCGAGACGCGCGGCGATCTTGGCGATCGGGAAGCCCGTTGCCTTGGACGCCAGCGCCGACGAGCGCGACACCCGCGGGTTCATCTCGATGACGATCATGCGCCCGGTCGACGGGTGCACCGCGAACTGGATGTTGCAGCCGCCGGTGTCCACGCCGACCTTGCGGATGACCGCGATGGCCACGTCGCGCATGTGCTGGTACTCGCGGTCGGTGAGGGTCAGCGCGGGGGCGACGGTGATGGAGTCGCCGGTGTGCACGCCCATCGGGTCGAGGTTCTCGATCGAGCAGACCACCACGACGTTGTCGTTGCGGTCGCGCATCAGCTCGAGCTCGTACTCCTTCCAGCCGAGGATCGACTCCTCGAGGAGCACCTCGCTGGTCGGGGACGCCGCAAGGCCCGCGCCCGCGATCTGGCGGAGGTCGTCCTCGGTGTAGGCGAAGCCCGAGCCCAGGCCGCCCATGGTGAACGACGGGCGCACGACCAGCGGGTAGCCGAGCTGCCCGGCGGCGGCCAGCACCTCGTCCATCGTGTGGCAGATGATGCTGCGCGCGACCTCCGCGCCCAGCTCCTCCACGATGCCCTTGAAGATCTCGCGGTTCTCGCCGCGCTGGATCGCGTCGAAGTTCGCGCCGATCAGCTCGACGCCGTAACGCTCCAGGACGCCCGCCTCGTGCAGGGCGACCGCGCAGTTCAGCGCGGTCTGGCCGCCGAGCGTCGGCAGCAGCGCGTCGGGGCGCTCCTTGGCGATGATCTTCTCGACGACCTCGGGGGTGATCGGCTCGACGTAGGTCGCGTCGGCGAACTCGGGGTCGGTCATGATCGTCGCGGGGTTGCTGTTGACCAGGATGACCCGCAGGCCCTCGGCCTTGAGCACCCGGCACGCCTGGGTGCCCGAGTAGTCGAACTCGCACGCCTGGCCGATGACGATCGGGCCGGAGCCGATGATCAGTACGGACTTCAGGTCCTCGCGCCGCGGCATTCAGACACCTTCCTTGAGGTTGCGGGCGTGCTGCATCAGGGCGCAGAACTGGTCGAACAGGACTGTCGAGTCGTGCGGGCCCGCCGCGGCCTCGGGGTGGTACTGCACGGAGAAGGCGGGCCGCTCGAGCAGCCGCAGCCCCTCGACGCAGCCGTCGTTCAGGTTCACGTGGGAGACCTCGGCGCGGCCGTACGGGGTGTCGAAGGGCCCGTCGAGGGGGGCGTCGACGGCGAAGCCGTGGTTGTGCGCGGAGATCTCGACCCGTCCGGTGCGCCTGTCCTGCACCGGCTGGTTGACGCCCCGGTGCCCGAAGCGCAGCTTGTAGGTGCCAAGGCCCAGCGCGCGGCCGAAGATCTGGTTGCCGAAGCAGATGCCGAAGAACGGGGTGCCGGAGGCCAGCACGCCGCGCAGCGCCTCGACCTGCCGGTCGGCGGTGGCCGGGTCGCCGGGGCCGTTGGAGAAGAAGACGCCGTCGGGGTTCAGCGACAGGATCTGCTCGGCGGTGACCGTCGCGGGCAGGACCGTCACCTCGCAGCCGCGCTCGGCCATCCGGTAGGGGGTCATCGCCTTGATGCCCAGGTCGACGGCGGCGACGCGGAAGCGCGCCTCACCGCGCGCGGGCACCACATAGGGCTCGGTGGTGGCGACCTCGGCCGCCAGGTCGGCCCCGGCCATCTGCGGGCTGGCCAGCACGCGGGCGTGCAGCTGGCGCGGGTCGCTCTCCACCGACGAGATCCCGGCGCGCATCGCCCCGCGATCGCGCAGGTGACGGGTCAGCGCACGCGTGCCGGGCATCGCGATGCCGACGACCCCGTACGCCTTCAGCTCGGCGTCCAGCGACCGCTGCGCCCGCCAGTTCGACGCCACCCGCGCGGGCTCGCGCACGACATATCCGGCGACCTGCACCCGTCGCGACTCGGGGTCGAGGTCGTTCACCCCGGTGTTCCCGATGTGCGGCGCGGTCATCGCCACGATCTGCCGGTGGTAGGAGGGGTCGGTAAGCGTCTCCTGGTACCCGGTCATCCCGGTGTTGAAGACGACCTCGCCGAAGGTCTCCCCCTCAGCGCCGAACGCCTCCCCATAGAACACCCGTCCGTCCTCAAGGACGAGCATGGCCTGCGTCATACGAGTTTTCCTTCCAGCACCGTGGGGCGGCCGCGCAGGAACGTGGCGACGACCCGTCCGGGCAGTTCGAGACCGGCGTACGGGGTGTTGCGGCTCTTGGAGGCGAAGGAGTTGATCACCGTCGCGTCCACCTGAGCGCGGTAGGCCGGGTCGTAGAGGGTGATGTTGGCCGGGGAGCCGGGCTCGAGCGGGCGGCCCTGGCCCGTCAGGCGTCCGATCTCAGCGGGTTTGGCGGACATGCGGTCGGCGACGCCGGCCCAGTCGAGCAGCCCCGTGTCGACCATGGCGGCCTGCACCACGCTCAGCGCGGTCTCCAGGCCGATCATTCCCATGGCGGCGTCGGCCCACTCGGTCTCCTTGTCCTCCACGGCGTGGGGGGCGTGGTCGGTGGCGACGCAGTCGATGGTGCCGTCGGCAAGGCCCGCGCGCAGGGCGTCCACGTCGCGCTGGGTGCGCAGCGGAGGGTTGACCTTGTAGATCGGGTCGTAGGAACGGCCGAGGGGCGAGTGCTCGCAGCACGCGTCGGTGAGGAACAGGTGGTGCGGGGTCACCTCGGCGGTGATGTTCCAGCCCTTGGACTTGGCCCAGCGCACGATCTCCACCGAACCTGCCGTCGAGACATGGCAGACGTGCAGGCGGGAGCCGACGTGCGCCGCCAGCAGGCAGTCGCGCGCGATGATCGACTCCTCGGCGACCGCGGGCCAGCCGCGCAGGCCGAGCCGGTCGGACACCTCGCCCTCGTTCATCTGCGCGCCCTCGGTGAGCCGCGGCTCCTGGGCGTGCTGGGCGACGACGCCGTCGAACGCCTTCACGTACTCCAGCGCGCGGCGCATGATGACGGCGTCGTCCACACAGTGGCCGTCGTCGGAGAAGACCCGCACGCCAGCCGCCGACTCGGCCATCGCGCCGAGCTCGGCGAGCTTCTTGCCCGCCAGGCCCTCGGTGACCGCGCCGACCGGGTGGACGTCGCAGTAGCCGTACTCCTGGCCCAGGTGCCACACCTGCTCCACGACGCCCGCGGTGTCGGCGACCGGCGTGGTGTTGGCCATCGCGTGCACCGCGGTGAAACCGCCCTTGGCGGCGGCCTGCGTGCCGGACTGGACTGTCTCGTTGTCCTCGCGGCCCGGCTCGCGCAGGTGCGTGTGCAGGTCGACGAGGCCCGGCAGCGCGACCAGCCCGGACGCCTCCACGACCTCGGCCGCCGGGGCCTCGATCCCGACGCCGATCTCGGCGATCTCGCCGTCCCGGACCAGGATGTCCCGGGCCTCCCCGCCCAGGATGCTCGCGTTCCGGATGAGGTACAGGCTCACTTGTCGGCTCCGATCGCGGGCTGGGCGCCGCCCAGCAGCAGGTACAGGACTGCCATGCGCACGCTGACGCCGTTGCCGACCTGCTCGACGATGGTCGAGCGGGCCGAGTCGGCGACCTCGGCGGCGATCTCCACGCCCCGGTTCATCGGGCCCGGGTGCATGACGATGGCGTGCTCGGGAAGGTGCGAGTACCGCTCGGCCGACAGGCCGTACCTGCGGCTGTACTCGCGGACCGTCGGGAAGTATGCGGCGTTCATGCGCTCGCGCTGCACGCGCAGCATCATGACGGCGTCGCTCTTGGGCAGGACCGAGTCGAGGTCGTAGGAGACCTTGCACGGCCAGGTGCCGATCGAGACCGGCAGCAGCGTCGGCGGGGCCACCAGCGTGACCTCCGCGCCCAGCGTGGACAGCAGCAGCACGTTGGATCGGGCGACCCGGCTGTGCAGGACGTCGCCGACGATCGTGATCTTGCGGCCGTCCAGCGAGCCGAGGTGGCGGCGCATCGTGTAGGCGTCGAGGAGGGCCTGGGTGGGGTGCTCGTGGGTGCCGTCGCCGGCGTTGATGACGTTGCCGTTGATCCAGTCGGCGAGCCGGTAGGGCGCGCCGGAGGCGCCGTGCCTGATGACGACGGCGTCGGCGCCCATCGCCTCGAGGGTGAGCGCGGTGTCCTTCAGGGACTCGCCCTTGGAGACGCTCGATCCCTTGGCCGAGAAGTTGATGACGTCGGCGGACAGGCGCTTGGCGGCGGCCTCGAACGAGATGCGGGTGCGGGTGGAGTCCTCGAAGAACAGGTTCACCACCGTCAGGCCGCGCAGCGTCGGGAGCTTCTTCACCGAACGCTCGGTGACCCTCGTCAGCTCCTCGGCGGTGTCGAGGACGAGCAGCGCGTCGTCACGGCTGAGGTCCTTGGCCGAGATCAGATGCCGTTTCACTTGCCGTCCCCCTTCGGCCCCAGCAGGACCGCGTCACGCCCGTCGACGTCGCGCAGGAGCACGCGGACCGTCTCCTGGCTCGACGTCGGCAGGTTCTTGCCCACGTAGTCGGCCCGGATCGGCAGCTCGCGGTGCCCCCGGTCGACCAGCACGGCGAGCTGGACCGCGCGCGGACGGCCCAGGTCGTTCAGGGCATCCAGGGCCGCGCGGATCGTGCGGCCGGAGTAGAGCACGTCATCGACCAGGACGACGATCTTGTCGTCGATGCCCTCCGCGGGGAGCTCGGTCTTGGTGAGCGCTCTGGCGGGCTTCATGCGCAGGTCGTCGCGGTACATCGTCACGTCGAGCGACCCGCACGGGATCTCCAGACCCTCGACCTCGCGGAACCGCTCGGCGAGCATCCTCGCGAGGTTCACTCCCCGCGTCTGGATGCCCAGCAGGACGACGTCAGAGCCGCCCTTGGTGCGTTCGAGGATCTCGTGCGCGATACGGGTGAGCGCCCGGCGGATCTCCGGGGCCTCCAGGACTGCCTTGTAGGGCGCGTCCTGGCTTTGGGCAGCGGTCACTGCACCAACCTCCTTTCCCGCCTCACGGGACGGGGCTTAAAGGACGCCATGTCCTCTTCACGGTAGCAGTACCGTCATCCTGCGTCGTCCCCGGCGGCTCCTCCATAACAGCAGGTGAGAGGGGTCACACGGGGCGAAGGGGTCACTGCCGATAACCTCCTGCCCGAGGGGGCTTTCGACTCGCGGAGGGTCAGAAGTCCGTGACAGATTCGACCGGATTTTTCCGAACAGCTTGACCTTTGGCCGTCTCCGTTTTACCGTCACTGTCCGTAACCGTACTCAGGGTGGTCATCCGACCCCGTGCCGGACGCCCTGGGAGAACCACGACTATGAGAGTGAGCCTGGGGGCCGCAAAGATGCCGTCTGAATACGCAAAGGCTCTGGGCGCACGGCTTCGTGCCATCCGGACCCAGCAGGGCCTGTCCCTGCACGGAGTGGAGGAGAAGTCGCGCGGCCGTTGGAAGGCCGTCGTCGTCGGTTCGTACGAGCGTGGCGACCGCGCCGTCACCGTTCAGAAGCTGAACGAGCTCGCCGAGTTCTACGGCGTGCCCGTCAACGAGTTGCTCCCCGGCGGTGCCGCGCCGAGCCCCCTGGGCCCGACGCCCAAGCTCGTCATCGACCTTGAGCGGCTCACCCAGCTTCCGAAGGACAAGGCAGGCCCCCTCGCCCGGTACGCCGCGACGATCCAGTCACAGCGGGGCGACTACAACGGGAAGGTCCTGTCGATCCGTCAGGAGGACCTCCGTTCGCTTGCCGTCATCTACGACAAGTCCCCGGCGGAGCTGACCGAGGAACTGATCAGCTGGGGCGTGCTCGACGCCGAGGCGCGCCGCGCCGTCGAGGGTTTCTGACGCCTCCCTGACTTGGCCCGGTCCACATTGTTGGACCGGGCCATTTTTGCGTTTAGGAGGCGGGCTCGGGAAGCCGTCCCGTCTCGGGGGACGCGGCCTTGGCCGGGCGCGGGGCGAGGACCGCCGCCGCGACGACGCCGAGGGCGAGCACCGCGCAGCTGCCGAACGCCAGCAGGAAGCCCTGGCGCGCGCCCGCGAAGGCGGCGACCATGACCGCCGTCGCCTGGGTGCCGAGGCCCGCCCCGACCGTCCGCAGGAGGGTGTTGACGCCGGTCGCGACGCCGGTCTGCGCCATCGGGACCGCCGCGACGACGAGGGTCGCGACGGCCGCGTAGGCGAGGCCGAGTCCCGCGCCGCGCACCGCGTTGGCGGCCATCAGCTGCCACAGCTCGGCGTGCAGGGCGAGCATCATCGCGTAGGACGCGGCGGTGAGGACGCCGCCCGCCGCGAGCACCGCGCGGGCCCCGATCCCGCGCGCGAGCAGGGCGGCGAGCATGCCGGACGCCGTCATCGCGATGCTCGCCGGGAGGGCGACGAGTGCGGTGTCGGTCGCGGTGCCGCCGAAGCCGAACCCGTCGCGTTCTGGGGCCTGGACCAGCAGCGGCATGAGGACGCCCGCCGCCATCAGGCAGAAACCGGCGATGATCGAGCCGAGGTTGGCCGTCCACACGCCGCGCAGCCGCAGCATCCTGGGGTCCATGAGCGGCTGCGGCACCCGCGCCTCGACCCGCACCCACACCCCGCATAGCGCGACGGCCGCCCCCGCGAGCGCGAGGACGCCCGGTGACGTCCACCCCCACGACAGGCCCTGGGTGAGGCCGGTGAGGCCCGCGCCCATCCAGCCCGCGAACAGGACCGCGCCCCACCAGTCGACGCGCTGGCCCGGGCTGCCGTCGGTCTCCGGAAGCCGTCGGGCGAGGAACGTGCCGACGAGCAGCAGCGTGGCGGGCACCGCGACGAGCCAGCGCCAGCCCGCGAGGTCGATCACCGGCCCCGCCACCACCCAGGCCGCCGCGCCGCCCAGCGCGAGCATCGACGACATCACGCCGAGGCCGGATATCGCGCGTTCCTTACCGTGGGCGCGGATGAGCGTGTACGCGAGCGGGAAGACGCCGCTGCCCACACCGGCGAGGGCACGTCCCGCGAGCAGGACCGGGAGGTTCGGGGCGAGGGCCGTCACGGCCTGGCCGACGAGGGCGAGCGGCAGCACCCACCGCATGACGCGCAGGGCCCCGAAGAGGTCGCCGAGCCTGCCGATCACCGGCGTCGCGACCGCCGCGCTCAGGGTGATCGCGGTGATGCTCCACGCCGCGCCCGCCGCGCTCGCGCCGAGCTCGGCCTGGACGACGGGCAGCGCGGGGGTCATCACCGCGACCGGCATCGCGTAGGCGACGACGCCGAGGAAAGCGAGTGTCCTGACGAGTCCTCGGCTGCCCCAGCGCTTGTTCATAAGGCGATAGATTCTCACCTTTGCCGGATATGTGGGGATCTGGGGTGGGGGTGGGTTCGCGCGGGATCGGGGAAGGGGAACAGGGGGGCGGTGCCGCCGACCCCGTCGAACCCGTTGAGCCAGCCCGAGGAGCCGCACCGATGCCGCTGTCCCGCGACGAACGCCAGACCTTCTTCGCCGAACCGCACGTCGCCGCCCTGTCCGTCGCCGAACCGGGGCGCGGGCCCCTGACGGTGCCGGTCTGGTACCAGTACGCGCCGGGCGAGGAGGTGTGGATCCTCACCGGACGCGACTCGCGCAAGGCCAAGCGCATCGCCGAGTCCGGCAGGTTCACGCTGATGATCGACAGGCTGTCGCCGACGATCCGTTACGTGGGCGTCGAGGGGCCCGTCACGTCGACCGAGGAGGCGACCCTCGAGCAGCTGAAGGAGATCTCAGCGCGCTATCTGCCGCCCGACCAGGTCGACGCGTACGTCGAGAGCGCCTTGCGCGAGCACGGGCCGTCGGTGGTGATCAGGATGCGGCCCGAGCACTGGATCTCCTCCGACCTGGGGAACCTCTGACGCCGGCGCGGGCCGGGAGCGGGGGCGCTCAACCGTCCGCGCTCCCGGCCCGACGGGGGCGGTTTCCGGCGGGAATAGGGGTGGGCGTGAGATAGTTCAACCTTCAACCACCTGGGCCGGCGCGGTGCCGGACCCGGAGCCCGGAGGGAGCCGTCACCATGCAGTTCGGCATCTTCAGCATCGCCGACATCACCCCGGACCCGACCACCGGGAGGATTCCGACCGAGCACGAACGCCTGCGCGGCATCGTGGAGATGGCGAAGCTCGCCGAACAGGTCGGGCTCGACGTCTTCGCGCTCGGCGAGCACCACAACCCGCCGTTCGTCACCTCGTCGCCGACCACCACGCTCGGCTACATCGCCGGACAGACCACCGACCTGCTGCTGTCGACCGCGACCACGCTGATCACGACCAACGACCCGGTCAAGATCGCCGAGGACTACGCGATGCTCCAGCACATGTCGGGCGGGCGCGTCGACCTCGTCATGGGACGGGGCAACACCGGACCCGTCTACCCGTGGTTCGGGCAGGACATCCGCGAGGGCATCAACCTCGCGATCGAGAACTACCATTTGCTCCACCGGCTGTGGACCGAGGACGTCGTCGACTGGGAGGGCAAGTTCCGCACGCCGCTCCAGCAGTTCACCTCGACCCCGCGCCCGCTCGACGGCGTCGCCCCGTTCGTCTGGCACGGCTCGATCCGCTCCCCGCAGATCGCCGAACAGGCCGCGTTCTATGGCGACGGGTTCCTTCATAACAACATCTTTTGGCCCATCCGGCACACCAAGCAGATGGTCGAGTTCTACCGGCAGCGCTTCGAGCACTACGGCCACGGCTCGGCCGACCAGGCGATCGTCGGGCTCGGCGGGCAGTTCTTCGCCAGGCCGAACAGCCAGGACGCCGTCCGCGAGTTCCGGCCCTACTTCGACAACGCGCCCGTCTACGGGCACGGGCCGTCGCTCGAGGACTTCACGCGCGACACGCCGCTGACCGTCGGGTCGCCCGACCAGGTCATCGAGCGTTACCTGTCGATGCGCGACCACGTCGGGGACTACCAGCGTCAGCTGTTCCTCGTCGACCACGCGGGCCTGCCGCACAAGACCGCGCTCGAGCAGATCGAGATCCTCGGCACCCAGATCGTCCCGGTGCTGCGCAGGGAGCTCGACGCGAAGCGGCCCGCACACGTCCCGGACGGGCCCACGCACGCCTCCCTCGTCGCCGCCCGCGACGCGGCCCGCGCCGCCGAGGGCGCGCCCCCGTACTCCGACGCCTACCGCTTCGGCACCGGCGACAACTGGACCGGCCTCACCGCCGAGGGCGGCGAGCAGGCCCTGCGCGAGGCCCAGCTGAAGGACCGCCTCGAGCGCGCCCGCCTCGCCGAGTCCGCCGCCGGACGCGAGTCCGCCGAGAAGGGAACCGAAGATGAGTGACGCGCGCCCGATCCGTCTCGCGGTGATCTCGTCGGGGCTGAGCGTCCCGTCGTCCACCCGGATGCTCGCCGACCGGCTCGCCTCCGCCACCCGCGACGTCCTGGAGAGCTACGGACGCGCGGTCACGACCGACGTCATCGAGGTCAAGGACCTCGCCCACGACATCGTCGACGCGACCCTCACCCACTTCGCGAACGAACGCCTCCAGAAGGCGATCGACCTGGTGAAGGCCGCCGACGGCGTCATAGCCGTCACCCCTATCTTCAACCTCTCTTACGCGGGCCTCTTCAAGTCCTTCATAGACGTCATAGACGAAGGCGCCTTCGCGGGCGTCCCCGTCCTCCTAGGCGCGACGGGCGGCACAGCCCGTCACTCCCTGGCCATCGACTACACCCTCCGCCCCCTCTTCACCTACCTGAAGGCCACCCCCCTCCCCACCTCAGTCTTCGCCGCCTCCGAAGACTTCGGCTCCCCCACCACCGCCCCCCACACCACCCCCCTCACCACCCGAACCCACACCGCCGCCACCGCCCTGGCCCACTCCCTCCTCCCCACCCCTTCCCCCTCCCCCACCCCCACCCCCACCCCCAAAGACAACTTCACCAACTTCACCCCCATGACCCACCTCCTCCCCCCACCCCCCTAACCCCCAAAACCCGCACCCCCCACAACCCACACAGCCACAAGCCCAACACACCGTCACAACCCCCCCAAACCCACCTCCGACCCAGCCGCCCCCTCCCCATCAAACACAACACCCCATCGCAGCCCCCCCAACAGCACACAGCATCCCGCCCGCACCCCCAACCCAGGCCCACGCCCAAGTCCGAGTCCGAAGTCACGGCCGAGTCCAGGGTCACGGCCGCGACCAGAGTCAGGACCGCGGCCGGGATCGGAGTCGCAGCCGACGCGGGGGTCGGGGTTGCGACGGGGGTCGCAGCCGACGCCAGGGCCGCGACCAGGGTCAGGGTCGCCGCCGAGAGCGGAGTCGCAGCCGACGCCAGGGTCAGGCTTGCAGCCGGGGTCGCAGCCAAGGCCAGAACCGCAGACCACCGTCCAACGCGACAGACCCGCAGGCAAGCACAACCCTGAGCCCCTAAAGCGCCCCAAGATCCCAATCCCACACCGCGTCAAACCACGAGCCAACTGTCACCCCGGCCGCTGCGAGAGCACAGGTCGGCCTCGAACGCGACGGAAACGTCAGCGAAAACGCCCGACGCCAGCAGTCCGGCACGCGATCCCTGGTCGCGGTCTGGGGCCGGGACCAGCCAGTTCAGGGCAAGAAGGCAGTGCCCGACATAGCGGCCCCCTGCGCAGGCGCAGCACAGCAGCACGCACACCCTCACCAACCCGAACGAACACCTTCTACAGCCCGTTCTCACCATCGAGCCCAAGTCGCCGAACATCTCCGGCAAGGCCCCCACACCCAGGGGGACGCACTCCAGAGGGCGGGCCCAGGCGAGCGTCCAGAAGGGTCCAGAGGCCGGTTCGGCCCTTCAGGCCCCTGCCCGACCGGGCTTCGCCCCCCACGGCAGCGCGCAACCCTCCAACTCATGCACACACCGCGCATCACCGCACTCCCCCACGTCAACAAGCAAATGCGCCACAGGCCCGACCCGCAGCGGCTCACCCAAATGAAGAACAACAACCCCACACGGCCCAGCAACCCCGTCACACACTCACTTAACAACACCACCCCGCCCAAACACACCACACCGCTGCTCCGCGAGCGCAACACGAACGCCAAGAGCATGGCCACCGCAGTACTACCGTCCCACTCCGCAATCCCTAAGCCAGACCAACCTCCAGAGCAAGCCCCGGTACTCAGCCAACCGCAACGCCCGGCTCGGCACCCGAGCTTCAACCCAGCACGAGAGCACACGTCAGCGCCCGAGGTCCGGCCGGTGCGGAAGCACGCGCCAGGCCCCGAAGCAGGCCCCGAAACTCCGCCCAGTGCGGCGTCCAGAGCGCGTCCCGGGCTTCGGCCCTGTGTGGGAGCGCGCGTCGGGGCCCGGGCTTCGGCCCGGTGCGGAAGCGCGCGTCGGGGCCCGGGCTTCGGCCCGGTGCGGGGCCCCGCGTCAGGCACGCGGGGACCGAGACTCAGCCGGGCGCGACGTCCGACTCGGGGCCCGAAGTTCGGCCCGGTATGGGAGCACAGGTCAGAACCCGGAGCAGGGCCCGGGACTCTGCCCAGTGAGGGGTCCGAAGCGTGTCCCAGGCTTCGGACCCGTGTGACAGCGCGCATCGGGGCCCGGGGTTCGGCCGGTGCGGGACCGCGCGCGTCAGGACCCGGAGCAGGCCCCGGGACTCGGCCCGATGCGGCGTCCTGAGTGAGGCCCGGGCTCCGGCCCGGAATGGAAGCACAGGTCAGAACCCGGAGCACGGCACGGGACCCTGCCCGGAGCGGGGTCCGGAGCGGGGGCCGGAGCGGGGGCCGGAGCGGGGGCCCGGTTTCTGCCCCATGTGGGAGCGCGCATCGGTGCCCGGGGTCCGGCCCGGTGTGGGGTCCCGCGTCAGGCACTGAGCATGGCCCGGGACTCTGCCGGGCGCGGCGTCCGGGCCGGGGCCCGAGGTTCGGCCCCGTGTGGAGCGCGCGTCGGGGCCCGGGGTTCGGCCGGTGCGGGAGCACGCGCCAGAACCCGGAGCAGGCCCCGAAACTCAGCCGGGTGCAGCGTCCGGGGCGGGGCCCGGGGCTCAGCCCGCTGTAAGAGCGCGGGCCAGGGCCCGGAGCGGGGCCTGGGACCCTGCCCGGTGCAGCGTCCGGAATGGGCCCGAGGTTCGCCCAGGTATGGGAGCGCAGGTCAGGGCCCGGGGCATGGCCAGCGCAGTGGTACCGGCCCCGGGTCGCGACACCTGAGCCGGATCGGGCTCCAGAGCGGGGACCGGGACTCGACCGGGCGCGGGTCCGGGTCGGGCCCGAAGTTCGGCCCAGTGTGGGAGCGCGGGCCAGGGCCCGGGGTTCGGACGGGTGCGGCGTCCGGAGCGGTGCCCGGGACTCGGCCTGGTGCGGCATCCGGAACGAGGCCCGAGGTTCGGCCCGGTATGGGAGCGCAGGTCAGGGCCCGGAGCGGGTCCGGGCTCGGCTGGGTGCCGGGGTCCGGAGCGTGGCACGGGTTCGGCCCGGTGGGAGCACGGGTCGGCGTCGGGTGAGACAGCGTCGTGGGTGGGGCAGAGTCGTTGGTTGGGCGGGGTCTAGGGCGGACAGGGTCGTGGTTGGACGGGGTCTGGGTGGGACAGGGTCGTTGGTTGAGCGGGTCTGGGGCGGACAGGTCGTGGGTGGGTTGGGTGGGTGGGTGGGGCGGTCCCTCCCTCTGGCCGCAGGGGGATTAGCCGGTCAGAGGGAGGGACTGTTGGGTGGGGATGTGCAGGGTGTCTTCGACGACGGTCAGGAAGGTCTCGGTGCTGTGGAGGAGGTCGTCGGCTTCGGCGGGGGTCGTTGCGCCTGGGAGGCCGGCTTCGGCGGCGGCACGGGTGGGGGCGCCCGCGGCGAAGAAGGCTGCCCACTGGGCGAGCAGTGGTTCGGCCTGCTCCAGGAGCACCCATGCGGTGCGTGGCCGCCCGCGCGCGGGCGCGACGGGGCCGCGGACCGCGAGGACCGCCGCGGCGGCGCGCAGCGCGGCGAGGTGCGCGGTGGCGTAGCGGAGGTTCGGGTGGGAGGACTCGGCGGCTTCCGCGAGGAGCCTGCGCGCGTCACGCAAGAGGTGCTGGGCGTGGGTCGGGGGTGCCTTCCGGATCGGCGGACCCGGAGGCATCGGATGCACGTTCATGGCATTCGCCTCCTTCTCGGCCGGACGGAGCCGGACGGCCCCTCCCGGGACGAACTCCTCGCGCCCCTTTCCCTTCGGCGGCCCGGCCGGACCGGAGGCTTCCCCTCCTCCAGCCCGGCCGGAGCGAGCCGGCCGGTTTGCGCTGCCGCCGTCTCGCCTGTGCCTCGGATGCGGGCCGCGAGTCCCGCACCATGTCGAACATCGGTTCGACATGCCCCCAGTTAACCCCAACCGCGATCGTTCGTCAATACGTTCGATTCGGCGTGTCCATGATCCATGGAACCCCAGGTCGACCGGGTACTCAGATGAGAACACAGGACACTGACAGAACGCTTCGACGCCTGTGGACAACTTTTTCGCGAACCCGTCCCACGGCTCTTTCGGCGTCCCGGAAAACCCGTGCGACCCTCGCCTAGCGCGCTACTAGGCTTCGCCCATGCACCCGAACACCGCACACGTCGCCGCCGTCCTCGCGTCCTTCGGGGCGGTCGGCGAGGTAGTGGAGCTGGACGAGGCCGCGCCGACCGCCCAGGCAGCCGCCGACCTGCTCCGATGCGCGATCGGCGCGATCGCCAACAGCCTGGTCTTCGACGCCGACGGCACGCCGCTGCTCGTGCTCACCAGCGGCGCGCACCGCGTCGACGTGAAGAAGGTCGCCGCACTCGTCGGGGCCGCGAAGGTCAAGCGCGCTACTCCCGAGTTCGTCCGGGACGCCACCGGCCAGCCCATCGGCGGCGTCTCCCCCGTCGGGCACCCCGCCCCGATCCGCACGCTCGTGGACGTGGCGCTGGAGCAGTACGACACGGTCTGGGCTGCGGCCGGTCACCCCCACACCGTCTTCCCGACGAACTACACAGAACTCCTCAAACTCACCGCCGGAACCCCCGCCGAAGTCGCGTAAGCCTAGGACTTCCACCGAGCGCCGAGCGCCGAGCGCCGAGCGCCGAGCGCCGAGCGCCGAGCAAGGCTCCCAGGTACACGGTCCGGGCGATGCCGTCATCTCCCTCACGCGGCCGGGCGGCGTGGTGTGCGGGCGGGCTTCGCCGGCCGCGGCACCGATCCCGACGAGCCGCGCGGACGGGTCGAGGCGCACGGGCTGCTCTTCGACGCCGCCGAGCGCGATCCCGGCCGCGCCGCCGCGGCGAGCAAGGCACCGTGTGTGTGGGCGGGGTTGGGGGAGGTCGTAGGGTCGGCCCATGGAGATCTGGCACAACCCGAGGTGCTCCAAGAGCCGGGCCGCGCTGGCGGCGTTGAACGAGAGCGGAGCCGAGTTCAGCGAGCGGCGTTACCTTGACGACGCGCCCACTGCGGCCGAGCTCGAGGACGTCCTTACGCGGCTCGGACTGGAGCCGTGGGATATCACGCGGATGGGCGAACCCGTCGCGAAGGAGCTCGGGCTGAAGTCCGCCGAACGCGATCGCGCGCGCTGGATCGAGATTCTCGCGACGCACCCTTCGCTCATCCAACGGCCCATCATCCTCACCGACGACGGACGCGCGCACGTCGCCCGCGACGAGGCGTCGATCGAGGCCGCACTGGGCCGCTGAGACCGTCGACAAGACGGTCGTTCCCGGCAGACGCGGCGGGGGATCCTGTGGTACACAGGTCACGGAAGGTGTCCTTGGGCGGGGAGCGCGCCGATGAGCATGCGGACGGGGCCGGCGAGTCGAGACCCGAACTTCCGCGGTGTTGAGGCCGCGGCCCTCTCCCAGTTGATCCGGCAGATGGAACGCGCCGCCGACGAGATCGGCACGTGGCTGTCCGCCCATCCCCCGCCGCCCGGCGTCGCCGGCAACGGCTACCGCGAGGCCCGCGCCGCCCAGCAGTGGATAACCGGCCAGCTCGGCATGCTGAACCGCCGCCGCGACGCCGCCCAGACCCAGCTGGACGACCCCGACATCCCCGTAGGAACCCCTCCCAACACCGACACACCCGACTCCCCCGCCGCAGCCCCCACCCCCGGCCCAACCCCCACCCCGCCCCCCGCACCCACACCCGGCACCACCCCGGGCACGGACGCGGGCAACCCCCCGACCCCGGAGAACGACCCCGACCTCGACCTGGGCACCACACCAGGCGGCGGCCCCGGAACCGGAACAGACACCCCCGAAACCCCCGAAGTCCACAACGACGACACCCCCGACACCGGTTCAGGCACCGGCGGCGGCACAGGAACCGGCGGCGGCACCGGCACTGGCACGGACAACCACGGCCAGGACCCCTCCGACCACGGCTCAGGTAGCGGCCACAACCCGGGCACCGGGCACAATCCCGGCGAAGGGCACGACCAGGGCAGCGGCCACGATTCCGGCAGTGACCACGGAAGCGGGCACGACTCCGGCGGCCACGACCAAGGCTCCACCGGGCACAACTCCGGCGGCGGGCACAATTCGGGTGATGGGCACGACCAGGGATCGAGCGGGCACGATTCGGGCGGCCACGACCACGGCTCCGGAACCGGGCACGACTCGGGAGGCGGGCACGAGCACGGGTCCGACGGGTCGGGAAGCGGTCACGACTCCGGCAGCGGGCACGATCAAGGCGGTACGGGTCACGACTCCGGTTCCGGGCACGAGTCGGGCGGCGGGCACGAACACGGCTCGGGGCATGAGTCGGGCGGCGGGCATGACTCGGGTGCGGGGCATGACTCCGGCGGGCACGAGCACGGGTCTGGGAGCGGGCATGACTCGGGGTCCGGGCACGAGCAGGGCTCTGGCGAGCACGGGTCCGGGAGCGGGTCCGAGCATGGGTCAGGTGGGCATGAATCTGGAAGTGGGCACGATCAGGGATCTTCTGGGCATAGTGACGGGGGTGGGTCTGCGGACGGGGATGGTTCGGGTGCGGGCCAGTCGGCGGACGGGGCGGGGGGCGATGGTTCCGGTGACGGGGCCGAAGGTGACGGAGGCGGCGGGTCCGGGGCCGACGGGGTCGGTGGGTCTGGCGGAGAAGGTGGGGGTGGGGTTGCCGGGGGTGTTGTCGATGGGTATGCGACGGTTGAGGCGTTGGGGAGCGGGGGCGGGGTTGATGTGGGGGTTTGGGAGAAGCTCGGGGAGTTCTCGGGCGACGGGGACTATACGGCGGCGTACTACGAGCGGTTGGGGGCTGAGGGGACCGCGCAGCTGATCGCGGCGGCGGACGGGGACCCGGCGCGTCTTGAGGTGATCGCCGAGTCGCTGTCCAGCGCGCAGGGACAGCTTGACCTTGACGCCCAGTGGGCGGCGGACGTGCGGGCCGAGGCCGTTGAGCTCGGCGTGCAGGCCGACGCGGCGACCGTGCTCGGTGCGACGCCGATGGGCGGCGCGACCGCGTCCACGACCCGGCTGACGGGTGCCGGAACCGGCCCGCGGAACGAGTAGGAGGACGCCCGGTGCCCCCACCCCCCACACCCCCGCAGGCGAACCGACCTGTCCCCGCACCACGACAGCGCCCGCCCGCCCACCCGCACCCCGCCACAGGCGAACCGCCCGCGAGTTCGCGCGCCCCAAGCCCGTCCCGCACTGACCCGGACGCCAACCCCGCCGAGCCCGCCCCGCAGCCCCGCTCCACCCACCCACGGCCCGCCCACGTCCGGTCCGCACGCGTCCGACCCGTGCGCGCTCAGTTCGCGCGCGTCCAGTCCGTATGTGCCCGAGCGCACGCGGCTGGCCCGCACGTGTCCAGTCCGCACGCGGCTGGGCCGCAGTCGGCTGGGTCGCACGCGTCCGGGCTGCACGCCCACGGGACGGACGCGTTCAGTCCGCACACGTCCGGCCCATACGCGTCCAGTTCACACGTGTCCAGTCCGTCCGTGCCTGGCCCGCACACGTCCGACCCGCACACGTCCGACCCGCACTCGGCTGGCTCGCATGCGGCTGGTCCGCGCGTGTCAGGTGTGCGCGGCCACGGGCCGCATGCGTCCGGTCCGCAGTCGGTTGGGCCGTGGGCGGCGGGGCCGTGTGCCCACGGGACGGATGGGGCTGGGTCGTGGGTTGTGCGTGGGGGGCGGGGGGTTGGGTGGGTTGGTGAGAGGGAGGTGGGGTTACTGATGGGGATGCCGTCTGCGCCGCCGGCGCCGGGGACTGTGCCGTTGCCTTATGGGCCGGGGGAGGCGCCGCCGGGGACTGTGCCGAATCCGGCTTATCGGGAGATTTATCAGCATTATGTGGCTGCGTACGGGAGTGTTGATGCGTTGCGGGAGTCGATGAACGCGCCGCATCGGACGTTCACGGCGACCGACGCGTGGCTCGGGCCGGAGGCGCGGGCGTGGGGCGAGGAGCTGACGGCGACGCGCCGCAAGCTGCAGAACGCCGCCGACACGATCCTGTGGTCGATCTACGACAGGGTCGGCGCGACGCCCCGCACCATCGCCACCGGTTGACCCGGTGGACGGGGGCGGCAATAGGGTCGGACGGGTGAGGGAGCCGACGCTGCGTGAGATCGACGCGAAGACGTTCCGCCGGGTGCTCGGCGGGCTGCTCGAGGTTTATGTGGCGGCGATGGACCCGCCTCCGGCGCAGCTGCCGGGCCGTCAGACGATCATGCTGAAGCACGCGACTTATCCGGGTTTCCGGGCGCTTGTGGTGGAGCAGCGCAAAGTGTTCGGCGCGAGCCCCGTGGCGTTCGCGTACGGCTTCCACGGCGCGTCCGGGCAGTGGTGGCACGACGTCGTCGACGACGAGTTGCGCGAGCGGGCAGGGTACGAGCACGCGGCGAGCTGGCTGAGCGACGCCTACGAGGTCGCTGAGCTGCACGTGCGTCCGGAGTACCAGGGCCGGGGACTTGGCCGCACTCTCCTTACGACGCTCTGCGCGGGCCGTAGGGAGCGCACCGTGGTCCTGTCGACGTTGGACCGCCGCCCTGAGACCCCCGCCAAGCACCTGTACCGGTCGGTCGGCTTCCACGACCTGCTGAGCGAGTTCGAGTTCCCCGGGGGCGGCCCGCCGTACGCGGTGATGGGCGCGCGCCTGCCCCTGGTACGGGTCGAGGCCGGCGCGCGCCGCTGACGGTCACACGACGGCGCCGGCCCGCGCGGCTGACGCGCCGAGCAGCCCGAACACCTCGCGCGTCGCGGTCGACCGGTTCATGGTGATGAAGTGGATGCCCGGCGCGCCTCCGTCGAGGAGCTCCTGGCACAGCTCGGCGCAGTGTTCGACGCCGAAGTCGCGGACGGCTTCGGCGTCGTCGCCGTACGCGCGGAAGCGCTCGGCGAGGTCGGCGGGGAAGGGCGCGCCGGACAGCTGCTCGGACCTGTCGATCGTGCTCAGCTGGGTGACCGGCATGATCCCCGGCAGGATGGGGATGTCGCAGCCCGCGGCGGCGACGCGGTCGCGCAGCCTGAAGTAGTCCTCGGCGCGGAAGAACATCTGGGTGATCGCGTAGTCGGCCCCCGCGCGGCACTTCTCGACGAACCTGCGGGTGTCGGTCTCGATGTCGGGCGAGCGCGGGTGCTTGTAGGGGAACGCCGCGACGCCGACGCAGAAGTCACCCCATTCCCGGATCAACTCCACGAGTTCCCCCGCGTATTCGACGCCGTCGGGGTGCTTGATCCACTCGCCCATGGGGTTGCCGGGGGGGTCGCCGCGCAGGGCGAGGATGTTGTTGACGCCCACCGACGCGAACCGTCCGACGAGGTTGCGCAGCTCGGCCATCGAGTGGTTGACGGCGGTGAAGTGCGCGACGGGGGTGAGGGTGGTGTCGGCGACGATCCGCTCGACGATGCCGACCGTGGTGTCGCGGGAGCTGCCCCCGGCCCCGTAGGTGACGGACACGAACGCGGGGTGCAGCGCCTCAACCTCGCGGACGGCGCGCCACAGGTTGATCAGGCCCTGCTCGGTCTTCGGGGGGAGGAACTCGAAGGAGAAGGTCGTCTCACCCATCGAAAGGAGTTCGCGGATTGTGGGGCGCGCTGACGTCATGGGAGCAGGGTACCGATCCACATGGTGAGACGGGTGGTCCTGGCAAGGCAGGAGGCCCAACAAGAACAGAGATACAGCAGATACCACAAAACAGCATAAATAGAACCTGCCGCCATTAGGCTGAGGCGCATGACCTCCAGCCGCGTCCGCAAAGAGGTCGACGAGGCCCTTTACGCCTTCGTCGACCGGCAGCGTCCCGTCCTCCTGGCGATCACCGAGGACCTCGAGCCGATGCTCTCGGCGCTCGACTCCCTGCTGTCGGGCGGCAAGCGGCTGCGTCCGGCGTTCTGCTACTGGGGCTGGCGCGGCGCGGGCGGCGCGGACGGCCCCGAGGTCTTCGCCGCGGCCGCGTCCCTCGAGCTGCTGCAGGCCAGCGCGCTGATCCACGACGACGTCATGGACGGCAGCGACACCCGGCGCGGCCAGCCGTCGGTCCACCGCAGGTTCGAGGCGATGCACGGCCGCGAGGGCTGGCCCGGCTCGGCGGAGTCCTTCGGGACGGGTGCGGCGATCCTGCTCGGCGACGTCACCCTCGCCTGGTCGACCGAGATGTACGAGGCGTCCGGACTGCCGGAGGCGTCGCTCGCGCCCGGCCGTCCGATCTACGACATCATGCGCACCGAGGTCATGTGCGGGCAGTACCTGGACATGCTGGAGCAGGCCAGGGGTACCGGCGACGTAGACAGCGCCCTCAGGGTGGTGCGCTACAAGTCCGCCAAGTACACCATCGAGAGGCCGCTTCACCTGGGCGCGGCCATGGCGGGCGCGGATGAGGCCCACCTGGACGGCCTGTCGGCTTACGGCCTCCCCCTCGGCGCGGCCTTCCAGCTGCGCGACGACGTCCTGGGCGTCTTCGGCGACCCGGCCGAGACGGGCAAGCCCGCAGGGGACGACCTGCGCGAAGGCAAGCGGACGGTACTGATCGCCCTGGCGATGGAGAAGGCGACCGCCGCCCAGCGCGACACCCTGAACCGCCGCCTCGGCGACCCTGACCTCGATCTCGACGGCGTCGCGGAGCTGCGCGGCATCCTCACCGAGACGGGCGCGCTCGCGGGCTGCGAGAAGATGATCGACGGTTTCGCCGCCGACGCCCACCGCGCGCTGGCCGAGCTCGACATCACCGACGAGGCCCGCGCCGCCCTCACCGACCTGGCTGTCGCGGCCACCGCGCGCCGCGTCTGACCGACTTCCCTGAAGGCCCCGCCTAGGCGGGGCCTTCGGCGTTCCCGCCCGACGCCCCCGAAACCAAGTAAGCGCTAGCCGACAAGTTATGCTCGGGCCCGGATCTCACCCGAGGAGGAGACGGCATGGCGGGTCGCGCGTTCGTCGTAGGCGTCGGAATGACCAAGTTCGAGAAGCCCGGGTCGAAGGACTGGGAGTACCCCGACATGGCCAAGGAGGCCGTCGGGAAGGCGCTGGAAGACGCCGGGCTGTCTTACGAGCAGATCGAGCAGGCGTACGCGGGCTCGGCTTACGGCTCCATGGGCCAGCGCGCCCTCTACGAGGTGGGCATGACCGGCCTCCCGGTCATGACGGTCTCCAACGCCTGCGCGACGGGCTCTTCCGCCCTCTTCCTCGCCCGTAACGCCGTCCGGGGCGGCCTCGCCGACTGCGTCCTGGCCTTCGGCATGGAGAAGATGGAGAAGGGCTCGCTCGGCGCGGGCATGGGCTCGTCCAAGGTCACCATCGTCGACCACCACCTGAGGGCGATGGTCGAGGGCAGGGGCGGCTGGGAGGCCGCAGCGCCGATGCCGCAGATGTTCGGCAACGCCGGGCGCGAGCACATGGAGCGGTACGGCTCCACGCCCGAGCACTACGCGTGGATCGGGTGGAAGAACCACAAGCACTCGGTGAACAACCCTTACGCCCAGTTCCAGGACGAGTACACCCTGGACCAGGTGAAGGACGCGCCGATGATCTTCAACCCGCTGACCAAGCTGCAGTGCTCCCCCACCTCCGACGGCGCGGCCGCCGCGATCGTCGTCAGCGAGAGGTTCCTCACCGAGCACGACCTGTGGGACCAGGCCGTCGAGATCGCGGGCCAGCACATCGCGACCGACACCGTCGACAGCTTCGCGGAGAAGTCGTCAATCCAGGCCGTCGGCTTCGGCTGCTCCCAGCGCGCGGCGGCCAAGGCGATGGACGAGGCGGGGATCACGATCGAGGACGTCGACGTGATCGAGCTGCACGACTGCTTCAGCGCCAATGAGCTGATCAGCTACGAGGCCCTCGGCATGGCCCCGGTAGGCGAGGCGCACAAGCTCGTCGAAGCCGAGGCCACGACCTACGGCGGCAGGTGGGTGGTCAACCCCTCCGGCGGCCTGATCTCCAAGGGCCACCCGCTCGGCGCGACCGGCATCGCCCAGTGCGCCGAGCTCACCTGGCAGCTGCGCGGTCAGGCGGGCGCACGCCAGGTCGAGGGCGCGCGCGTCGCCCTCCAGCACAACATCGGCCTCGGAAGCGCCTGCGCGGTGGCCGTCTACCGCCCAGCGCGCTGAGAACAGCCTCCTGACCCGGCCGAACCTTGCCGGGTCAGGAGGCGTCCTACTTCCCGGAACGGGAGCTTCTGGGGAAAGTGGGGCGGGGGATGCGGGTCGAGCTGTTGCCGGACGCCGGGACCGACGTGTGGGACGAGTTCGTCGGGGAGTTCGGCGGAAAGCCGACGGCCTGGCTCGTCGAGGTCGCGCGCACGGCCGACCCCCTGACGGCCCGGCGCGCGCTGGCCGCGCTCGCCGACGTCTACCCGTGGGTGCCGGACGAGCAGGCATGGGCCGAGGCCGCGTTGCGCGAGATGATCGCCACCGGAGACCGGCTGCACCCGGGCGTCCTGGGGGCCGCGCTGGAGATCTACGAGGACATCGGCACCCCCGAGGGCGCGCGGCACGCGCTGGCGCTGTTCCGGCATCCCGATCCGCTGATCGTCCAGCTCGCCTTCGACGTCATGGACGCGGTCGGCGCCAACGCCCTGGCCGCCGCGATGCTGGAGGCCGCGCGGCCGCTCGTCGCGCACAGCGACCCCGACGTCAGGCTCGCCGCCGCGGCCCTGATCGGCTCGCTGGGCGACTGGGAGGGCGACCCCGTCACGCTGCCGCTGTCCCGCCTGACGCACGAGCTCACCGCCCTCCTGGGGGCCGACGACCCCGCCGTCCGACGGCACGCGGCGCGCCTCATGGTCCGCTGGGACGAGGACGGCCTCAGCGCCGACGCCGCCCTGACGCCCCTGCTCGGCTCCGCCGACCCCGAACTGCGCGCGGCGGCCGCCGAACGCCTGATCCGCAACGGCGACCCCCAGGCGTTCGACCTGCTCCGTCATGAGTTGTCCGCCCCCGACGTCCACGCCGCGTTCGTCACCGCCGCCGCGTTCCTCGCCGACGACCTGCCCCGCCCGCTGCGCAAGGACCTCCGCAAGGCCCTCAGATCCCTCAGGACGGCCGGATGGCCCTCCCTCGACCCCGGGGACCGCCGGACCCGCGAAGCCCGCCTGCACAACGCGCTGCGCGCGATGGGCCGCTGGTGAGCTAGATCAGCACCCCGCAGGTGAACCCCAGCACCGAGACGATCACCAGCGCGATGATCATCCGGGAGCGGTAGCGGGGCACCCGCTTGGGCGCGGCCTTGGCCTTGGGACGCGCCTCGGCCCGCAGGAACCTGACGATCTCGGCGGCGGTCGGCCGGGCCGCGGGTTCCTTGTCCAGACAGCGCGCTACAAGTCCGCGTAGCCCGCCGCGCAGGGCTCCCAGGTCGGGTTCGCGGTCGGTGATCCGGCGCATCACCGCGCCGGTCGGGCCGGTGCCGAACGGCGGCCGTCCGGTGGCGGCGTAGACGACCGTCGAACCCCAGGCGAACACGTCGGACTCGGGCCCGACGTGCAGATCCTCGACCTGCTCCGGCGACATGTACGCCGGGGTGCCCACCGGGTGGTTGGTCTGCGGGGTGCGGCCGTCCAGCAGCCGCGCCACCCCGAAGTCGATGACCTTCGCGCCGCGCGGCCCGAGCACCACGTTGCTCGGCTTGAGGTCGCGGTGCACGACCTGCGCCCGGTGGATCGCGGCGAGCCCGACGGCGGTGCGCAGCGCGATCTTGTGCAGTTCGGGGCCCTTGAGCGGACCGGCCTCTGCGACCTCGTCCTGCAGGGTCCTGCCGCGCACGTACTCGCTGACGATGTAGGGCCGCTCGGCCGTCACCTTGGCGTCGAGCACCCTGGCGACCTGCGGTGCTTCCACCCGGCTCGCCGCGCCCGCCTCCTTGATGAACCTGCCGCGCGCCTTGGGCGACGCCACGGGCCCGCCCTTCAGCACCTTGACGGCCACGGCCCGCCCCTCCCGGTCCCTGCCGAGGTAGACGACCCCCTGCCCGCCCTCCCCCAACCGTCCGGAAAGCGCATAAGGCCCGATCCTGCGCGGATCCTCAGGACGAAGCGGAACCTCATGCTGCAACGACACGGGCGGCGACCTCACGGGGGACGGGTCCAGAGTGCCGATTTATACCAAACCCCGGCCCTCAACAGGCCCGGAATAGACACAGCGGCCGAACGCTCATTGCGTCCGGCCGCCTCTAGTCGTCACCAGTGCGGGGGTACGTCTTCCCGCAGGCGTCGGTCGTTGCCCTCGTCCTCGCGCCAGTCGCCCCAGCCCTCGGCCCGTTCGTCGCTCGTGAGGTCGGGCAGGAGCGGGGAGGCGTCTTCGGGGTTCATGGCGTCCATGCTATTCGGCCTCAAGCCCCCGGGCGTCGAGGGCGGCGGCCAGGGCGCGGGCCGCCTTGTGCGGGTCGGGGGCCTCGGTGAGGGCGCGGACGACGACGATCCGCCGCGCGCCCATCTCCTGGACCTCCGCGAGGTTGCCCGCGTCGATCCCGCCGATCGCGAACCAGGGACGCCGCGCCGAGGCGGCCGCCCGTACGGGCTCGGCCCCCGCCGCCGCGCGGCCGGGTTTGGTGGCCGTCGGCCAGACGGGCCCGACCGCGAAGTAGTCGACGCCCTCCTCCCGCTCGGCCGCCGCGACCTGCTCGACCGCGTGGGTGGACCGCCCGATCAGCATGTCCTGTCCGACGATCCTGCGCGCGAGCGGTACGGGAAGGTCGTCTTGTCCGAGGTGCAGGATGTCGGCTCCGGCGGCGAAGGCCACGTCGGCCCTGTCGTTCACCGCGAGCAGCGCCCCATGCCGCGCACAGGCGTCGCGGAACACCTCGAGGGCCTCGAGCTCCTGCTTGGCCTCGATCCCCTTCTCCCGTAGCTGGACGATGTCCACGCCGCCCGAGAGCACGGCGTCAAGGAACTCGGGTAGGTCGCCCTGCTTGGCGCGGGTGTCTACGCACAGGTACAGCCGGGCGGTGGCCAGCCGCGCGCGCAGGGCCACCGCCTTCTCGCTCGGGACCACCTCAGAAGGCCAGGGCCTGGGCGCGGCGGCGGACCTCGGTGCCCCGGTTCTCCCGGAGCGCCTGCACGGGGCTGCCGGGCAGGGTCTCGTCGGGCGTGAACAGCCACCGCAGCGCCTCGACGTCGTCGAAGCCGGCGTCGCCGAGCAGGGTCAGGGTGCCGGGGAGGCCCTTGATGATCTCGCCGTCCTCGAAGAACGCGGCGGGTACCTGCGGGCCGCCTCCGACCGACCGGTAGGCGGCGAGGAGCTTGCCCTCCTTCACCCACTGCTTCACCCGTCCGGCCGGGAGGCCGAACAGGGCGGCGGCGCCGGTCAGGGTGTGCCATTCCCCCACGAGGGAGTCGAGTTCGGGATCAATGTCAACGTGCGTCTTCGTCACGGTTCCGTGTCTACCATCCGGCGGCGGCTATGAAACCGTCCGGACGGCGTTTCGGATGGCTACGGCCGGATCCGCCAGCTTCGCGACGTCGACCGCGACGCCCTGGCCGATGATCCGCCGGGCCTGGACGAGATCGCGCGGTTTGTCCACGGTGAGGATCGCGTCGAGACGGTCGCCGGTCACCCAGCACACGGCCCATTTGCGCTCCGAGGGGTCGCCCCGGTAGATCATCCGCTCCGTGCCCTCGTGGTACCCGGCGAACTGGACCATCCGCCCGAACTGCTCGGACCAGAAGTAGGGCGGCTCGTCGTAGACGGCGTCGGCGTCACCGAGCAGGGCGGCGACCGCGACCTCCGGCGCGTTGAGCGCGACGTCCCAGTGCTCGACCCTGACCCGCCGCCCGTACCTGCCCGACCACCACGCGGCGCAGTCCCCGACCGCGACGATCTCCGGCCGCGACGTGCGCATCGCGCCGTCCACGACGATCCCGCCGAGCCGCGCGTCGAGCTCGAGCGCGTCGCCGACCCAGCCGAGCGACGGCCGCACCCCGATCCCGACGACGACGGCGTCGGCGTCAAGGAACTCGCCGCCGACCAGGGCGACCCCGCCGTCCTCGATCGAGGCGACCTTGACGCCGCAGCGCAGCTCCACCCCCGCCTCGGCGTACCAGGGCTCGGTAAGCGCGCCCAGCTGCGTCCCGAGGGCGACGGCCACAGGGGTCTCGGCGGCCTCGAGGACGGTCACCCGGCAGCCGAGCTTGGCCGCGCTCGTCGCGACCTCAGCCCCGATCCACCCGGCCCCGACGACGACCACACGCGCGCCCGACACCAGCAGCGGACGCAGCTCAAGCGCGTCCTTCATGGTCCTGACGACGTGCTGGGCACCCGGCCCGGGCAGCCTGATCGGGTCGGCTCCGACGGCGATCACGAGCCCGTCATACGGCAGGTCACCGTCCGTCGTCTCCAGCACCCGCTCCTCGGCGCGCAGGCCGGTCGCGGTGACGCCGAAGCGCACGTCGCAGTCGAGCGCGTCCCAGGCGGCATCCACGGTGGTGTCGTCGCTGTCGCCGGTGAGGACGGCCTTGGACAGCGGCGGACGGTCGTAAGGAAGCACCCCCTCCGCGCAGACGAGGGTGAGCGCGCCCGTGTACTCCCTGGCCCGCAGCGCCTCCACGGCGCGTACCCCGGCGAGCCCTCCGCCGACGACGATGACACGTTCCATGCAAGCCCTCCACGACACCCACACACCGGCCCGAGGGCCGGATGACGGCAAGGTCCCGCCACCTTAGCCGCAACCGAGAATGACGTTCCGTACAGGGATGCCCGATAACTCATGATTCCTGCTCAGGGCATACGCTGTGTCGGAAGGCACGGGAGCCCCCGCGGGGGCTGAGAGGGGAGCGCGCGGCTCCCGACCGTAGGAACCTGATCCGGATCATGCCGGCGAAGGGAGCGGACGCGCTTGATCGTGATCATCGGGGCCGGGATCGTCGGACTCGGCGTCGCCTGGCGGACGGCGCAGCGGGGCCTGCCCGTCACCCTCGTGGACCCCGCGCCGGGGTCGGGCGCGAGCCATGTCGCGGCGGGGATGCTCACGCCCGTAGGCGAGCTGCAGTACGGCGAGGAAGACCACCTGATGCTCGGCATCGACTCGCGCGACCGCTACCCGGCGTTCGCGGCCGAGCTCGCGGAGCTGACCGGCATAGACGTCGGCTACCAGCGCGAGGGCAATCTGTCGGTCGCCTACGACGGCGACGACCTCGCCTTCCTACGCGAGCAGCACGAGTTCCAGGCTTCCCTCGGCCTGCGCACCGAACTCCTCACCGGCAGGGAGTGCCGCAAGCTTGAGCCCATGCTCGCGCCGTCCGTGCGCGGCGGCATCCTCGCCCCGGACGACGGCAGCGTGGACCCGCGCAAGGTGGTCGCCGCCCTACGGAAGGCGTGCGCCGACATACCCATCGTCCGTGAGCGCGCGCGCGAGATCGTCATCGAGGACGGGCGGGCCAAGGGCGTCAGGCTGGAGAGCGGCGAGGTGCTCGAAGCCGACCAGGTCGTCCTGGCGGCCGGGAGCTGGTCGGGCGGGCTGAGCGACCTGCCGGTGCGGCCGGTGAAGGGCCAGATCATCCGGCTGCGGTCGCCGCACCCGTTCCTGACCCGGGCCACGCGCGGGCTCGTCCAGGGGTTCTCGATGTACCTCGTGCCGCGCCCGGACGGCGAGCTCGTCGTCGGCGCGACCCAGGAGGAGCTCGGCTTCGACGGCCGCGTCACCGCGGGCGGCCTGTGGGAGCTGCTGCGCGACGCCCGCGCGCTCTTCCCCGGCGTCACCGAGCTCGAGTTCGCCGAGGTGAAGGCGTCGTTCCGGCCCGGATCGCCGGACAACGCCCCGATCCTCGGCCCGTCGGGGACCGCGGGCCTGCTGTACGCGACCGGGCACTACCGCAACGGCGTCCTGCTCGCCCCGCTCACCGCCGACGCCCTCGCCGGGGTGCTCGCGGGCGGCGACCTCCCCGAGGTGGCCCGCCCGTTCACCGCGGCGCGTTTCAGCCCCGTGGAGACCCGATGAGAGTGCATGTGAACGGCGACCCCCGCGACCTCGCGGCCGACGTGACGGTCGCCGAGGTCGTCGCCGACGTGGCGGGGGCGGGCGCGGCGGAGAGCGGCCGCGGCATCGCCGTCGCGGTGAACGACGAGGTGGTGCGGCGCGCGGCGTGGCCGGCGACGCGGGTGAACGAGGGCGACCGGGTGGAGATCATCACCGCGGTCCAGGGAGGCTGACAGTGGACGCGTTGGAGATCGCCGGGGAGAAGCTCGGCTCACGGCTCATCATGGGCACGGGCGGGGCCCCGAGCATGCACGCGCTGGAGGAGGCGCTGCTGGCCTCGGGCACCGAGCTGACGACCGTGGCGATGCGCAGGGTCGATCCCGCCATGAAGGGCTCGGTGCTGGAACTGCTCGACAAGCACGGCATCCGGGTCCTGCCGAACACCGCGGGATGTTTCACCTCCGGCGAGGCCGTCCTCACCGCGCGGCTGGCCCGCGAGGCGCTGGGCACCGACTGGGTGAAGCTCGAGGTCATCGCCGACGAGCACACCCTCCTGCCCGACCCGGTGGAGCTGCTCGACGCCGCAGAGCGCCTCGTCGCCGACGGCTTCAAGGTGCTCCCGTACACCAACGACGACCCCGTCCTCGCCCAGCGCCTCGAGCAGGCCGGGTGCGTGGCCGTCATGCCGCTCGGCGCGCCGATCGGCTCGGGCCTCGGCATCCGCAACCCGCACAACATCGAGCTGATCGTCGCGCGGGCCGGGGTCCCGGTGGTGCTCGACGCGGGGATCGGCACCGCGAGCGACGCCGCGCTGGCGATGGAGCTCGGCTGTGACGCGGTGCTGCTGGCCACCGCCGTCACCCGCGCGCGCAAGCCCGCGCTGATGGCGACGGCGATGCGGCACGCGGTCGAGGCGGGCCGCGCGGCGCGGCTTGCGGGCCGGATCCCCCGGCGTCATCTGGCCCAGGCGTCGTCGGCGTTCGACGGTCTCGCCGACCTCTCCGGGACGGCCAATATCAAAGAGGACAATTCATGATCACGGTTCCAGAACGGACGAAAAGGTAGTCCCGCAGAGCGATGGGACGGGGTCCGATTCGCCCGTAGACTGCCCGGATGGACGCGACCACTGTGGATCCTCTCGTCGGGCGGGTACTCGACGAGCGTTACCGCATCGAGTCGAAGGTGGCCAAGGGCGGGATGGCCACGGTCTACGTAGGCCGCGACACCAAGCTCGACCGTGTCGTGGCCGTCAAGGTGATGCACGCGCACCTCGCGCAAGACGAGCAGTTCGTCCGGCGGTTCATGGGCGAGGCCAAGGCGGCCGCCGCGCTGTCGCACCCCAACGTGGTCGCGGTCTACGACCAGGGCACCGACGGCGCGCACACCTACCTCACCATGGAGTACCTGCCGGGCCGGACCCTGCGCGACCTGCTCGACGAGCGGGGCCGCCTGCCCGTCCGCGACGCCCTCGGCATCATGGCCCCGATCCTCTCCGCGCTCGGGGCCGCGCACCGGGGCGGGCTGATCCACCGCGACGTGAAGCCGGAGAACGTCCTGCTGACCCGCGACGGCCAGGTGAAGGTGGCCGACTTCGGCCTCGCCCGCGCCGAGACCGACAGCAAGCAGACCAAGACCGGCATGATCATCGGCACGGTCGCCTACATGGCCCCCGAGCAGGTGATCGACGGCCGCGCCGACGCGCGCTCGGACGTCTACGCCGCGGGCATCCTGCTGTTCGAGCTGCTCACCGGACGCCAGCCGCACCAGGGCGACACCCCTCTGGCCGTCGCCTACGCGCACGTCAACGACCCGATCCCGCTGCCGTCCCAACTCGTCCCGGACATCCCGCCGCGCATCGACGCGCTGGTCATGTCGGTCACGAGCAAGGACCCGGCAGGGCGGCCGATGGACGCCGGCCACTTCTACGCGCTGCTCGCCGACCCGAACCTCCCGCTGCCCGCGCCCGGCGCGCCGGGCCCGCCGATGCGCCACTCGGGCGAGCACGCGCGGCCGCGTCCGTCAGGGCCGCAGACGATCCCGCCGCCCGGCTACCCCGGCCCCTACAACAGCGGCCCGCACACGAACCCGCCGCACAGCAGCCTGCCAGGAGGCGGCCCCGAGGGCGCGACGTCCGTCCTGCACCAGGCGGGCCCCGACGCGCACCCGAACAACCGCACGTCGGTCCTGCCCGGCGGCCCGAACCACACCGCGGTCCTGCCGCGCGGCGAGGAGCCGCCCGGCGAGGACGACGTGCTGCTCCTCGACCGGATCATGCACTTCGTCACCGGCCGTTTTGTGCTGCTGACCCTCGGGATCATCGCCTCGATGGTGCTCGGCTGGGCGGTCTGGTACCAGGTGTCCGGCAAGTATGACCATGTCCCGAAACTGATCGGGGTGTCGCAGAAGGAGGCGACCCAGCGGCTCAGCTCCGAGGGCATCCCGTACGAGATCGCCGACGAGAAGGTCTTCTCCGACCGCGCCCCCAAGGGCACGGTCGCAGAGGTCGTGCCGGGCGAGGGCGCGAAGATCCAGCCCGGCTCGAAGGTCGTGCTGACGATGTCCAAGGGCCTCACCCCGCTGAAGATCCCGGACGTAGCGGGCATGTCGCAGGACGAGGCGCGCGACAAGCTGAAGGGGTTCACCAAGCTCGAGGTCGAGGACAGGCCGTCGAGCCAGCCCGAGGGCATGGCCGCCGGGACCGACCCCAAGGCCGGGCAGATGCTCTCCCCCGACGAGACGCTGACCCTGTTCATCTCCAGCGGCCTCGCCATGCCCGACCTCGTCGGCGACGCCACCACCGACGCCTACGCCCAGCTCGACTCGATCAAGGGCAAGCTCGACGGCAACCTCACGGTCAACCAGCAGGAGCAGAACGACCCGAACAAGCCCAACGGCACGATCCTGTGGCAGGACCCCAAGGCGGGCACCCTCCTGGCCCCCGGATCAACGGTCACGCTCGGCGTCAACAAGCACAACGACTGCTTCTTCGAGCGGATCAACCCGCTCTGCAAGGACGACCAGCCCGACGCCAACGGCAACATGCTCGTCCCGCACCTGTTCGGCAAGCCGATCGAGGAGGCCAAGGCCGAGCTCGAGCGGCGCGGCTTCCACGTCGCGTTCAACGGCACGCTCAACTCGGGACGGGTGATCTCCATGTCGCCGGGCGGCGGCGAGCGCGTCCCGCAGGGCACGACGATCACGATCACCCACTAGGCGCGCGGGGGCCGGTTCTGTCAGACCGGTCCCCTACCCTGGGTGGACCATGAGTGAGCAGCTGAGCAGCCCCATCGGGGCGCACGTGCCGGTGGCCGGTGGCCTGGGCACCGGGGGACTGAAGTACGCCGCCGAGATCGGGGCGGAGGCCGTCCAGGTCTTCGTGAGCAACCCGCGCGGCTGGGCGCAGGCGGTGGGCAAGCCGGCCGAGGACGCCAAGCTGCGCGAGAGCCCGCTCCCGGTGTTCGTACACGCGCCCTATCTTGTGAACTTCGGCTCGCCCAGCGAGGAGACGCTGGAGAAGTCGGTCTCCTCGGTGGCGCACGCGCTGGCGCGCGGCCACCAGATCGGCGCGCGCGGGGTCGTGGTGCACACCGGCTCGGCCGTCACCCAGACCCGCGAGCAGGCCCTGGCGCAGGTGCGCGAGCATGTGCTCCCGCTGCTCGACGCGCTGCCGGACGACGCCCCCGACCTGCTGCTCGAGCCCATGGCCGGGCAGGGCGCGATGCTGTGCGCGACGGTCGACCAGCTCGGCCCGTACTTCGACGCGCTCGACCACCACCCCAAGCTCGGCGTCTGCCTCGACACCTGCCATGTCTTCGCCGCGGGCCACGACCTCGCCGCCGACAACGGCGTCGCCAAGACGCTCGACGAGCTCGTCGCGACGGTCGGCGAGGGCCGCCTGAAGCTGGTGCACGCCAACGATTCCAAGGACGTCTGCGGCTCGAAGAAGGACCGCCACGAGAACATCGGCCAGGGCCACATCGGCGAAGGCCCCTTCGCCGCGCTCTTCCGCCACCCCGCGGCCGCCGGCGTCCCGTTCATCATCGAGACCCCCGGCCGCTCCGCCGAACCCCACAAGACCGACATCGACACCCTCAAGCGCCTGCGGGGCTGAGGGGCAGAGTTCACGTTTTCCGGCCCCGCCTCGCGGCGGGGCCGGAAAACACTCAGGCGCTGAGACGGACAACCCCCCGACTGTCCGCTCAGCGCCTGAGCCTGCACCGCCGTCTCCCACCCCCCCGGTACGGGAGGCGGCGGCTGTGGTCCTCACCCGGAGTCAGACCGGCCCCGGGAAGGACCTCCAGAATCGTCTTGCTGAAGAGAACATTACGGGTCGGCCGGATCTTCCGCAGGCCCTGGGGGACCTCGCGCGACCAACGGTATGTAGTCGGCGATATACGTAGCGTAGTTACGGGTTGAGCGGTTGATTTTCCGCGACGAACGGTCGAGGGTCGCCGTTTCTCCCGTCGGCGGACCCGTCGGCGGGAGGGTCAGCGGGTCTCGGGGCCGCCCTTGAAGCCGCGCACGAGCAGATCCCTGACCTCGCGGGTGTGCCTGCGGCTCACCGGAAGCAGCGTCTCGCCGACCCGGACCGCCGCCCTGCCCCCGTCGAAGCACAGCTCGGTGATGTGCGCCGCGGCGACCAGCGTGCTGCGGTGAATCCGGACGAAGCCCGCGTCCGCCCAGCGCCGCGCGAGCGCCGCCAGCGGAATCCGCACAAGGTGCTCGCCGCCCTCGGTGTGCAGGCGGACATAGTCGCCGTGCGCCTCCACGTGCGTGACCGCCGACCTGCTCACCAGCCGGGTCCGCCCGCCGAGCTCGACCGGGATCAACTCGTCGTCCGGGACGGTCCGCTCCCGGCGCGCGGCCCGCTGGACCCGTCCGACGGCCTCGGCCAGCCGCCGCTGGCGGACCGGCTTCAGCAGATAGTCGAGCGCGCCGAGCTCGAAAGCGGTGACGGCGCAGTCGTCATGCGCGGTCACGAACACCACGGCGGGCGGCTCGGCGAAGCCCGACAGCAGACGGGTGAAGTCGAGCCCGTCGAGGCCCGGCATACGCACGTCCAGGAAGACCGCGTCGAGGCGCTCCCCCGCAGCCATCATCCGGCCGAGCCCGCGCAGCGCCTCGGCCGGGTCGCCCGCGCCGGTGACCCGCTCCACCCTCGGGTCGGCCCGCAGCAGGTGTACCAGCTCCTCGAGGGCGGGCAGCTCGTCGTCCACCGCAAGGACGCGCAGAGGGGCGGGATCAAGTGATGGCGGGTGCGATGGAGACGCTGAGGACATGCCAGGACCATGCCGCCCTCACGCGGCGCGCGCAATCACTTCCGCCGAGTGACTATCAGTCCTCCTGGTAGGAGTACCGCTGCTCCCGCCACGGATCGGCGGTGTTGTGGTACCCGCGCTCCTCCCAGAACCCGCGCTGGTTGCCGATCAGGTACTCGAACCCGCGCGACCACTTCACGCTCTTCCACGCGTACAGGTGCGGCACCACCGCCCGGACCGGGAACCCGTGGTCGGGCGTGATCTCCTCGCCGTTGTGGTGCGTGGCGAAGACCGTGCCCTCGGCCGTCAGGTCCTCGATGCGGATGTTCGCGCTGTAGCCGTACTCCGCCCACAGCATGACGTGCGTGACGTCGGGGTGCGGGGGGACGAGCTCCGTCAGCGTGCGCCCCGTCACGCCCTCCCAGAGGTTGTCGGGGATCGTGAACTTGGTGACGCAGTGGAAGTCCGCGACGACGCCGGTCCTGGGGAGCTTCTGGAACTCCGTCCAGTCCCACCGGCCCTCCGAGCCGTCGGCGGTGGGCCCGTAGACGCGGAAGTCCCAGCGTTCTGGGCGGAAACGCGGTACCGGACCGTAGTGCAGCACCGGGAATCCCCGGGGCACATACTGCCCCGGCGGCAGTGATTTCTCTGGGGAGGTCATCTTCCGGCCCAGTCTGCCACCCCTCGGGCCCCGGCCGTCCCCCAGCCCCCGCTGTTCCGAGCACCCGCGATCATGGTCTACGCTGATGCCCATGCGCGGCGTCCGCTTTTACTTTTGGTATGACGAGCCCGGGTCTGGCACCGGGTCGCTCGTCAGCCGAAAGCTGCGCTGACGCGAAACGACCTCTCCAAGCCCCGGGCCTTGCACAGGCCCGGGGCTTTTTGCTTGCCCGCACACCCTGACCCGATCTTCCGAGGAGAACCCCATGGTCGTCGTGATGGCCCCCGAGGCCACCGAGTCCGACATCGACAACGTCGTCGCGCTGGTCGGCGCGGCGGGCGGCGAGGCGTTCGTGAGCCGCGGCGTCAGCCGGACCATCGTCGGCCTCGTCGGCGACGTCGAGCGGTTCGGCACGCTGAACCTGCGCGGGCAGCGCGGCGTCAGCGACGTCGTGCGGATCTCCGCGCCCTACAAGCTGGTCAGCCGGGAGAACCACGCCGAGCGGTCGGTCGTGCGGGTCGGCGGCGTGCCGATCGGCCCCGGCACCATGACGCTGATCGCGGGCCCGTGCGCGGTGGAGACGCCCGAGCAGACCCTCAAGGGCGCGCTCATGGCCAAGTCGGCGGGGGCGTCACTGCTGCGCGGCGGCGCGTTCAAGCCGCGCACCTCCCCGTACGCCTTCCAGGGGCTCGGCGAGGCCGGGCTGCGGATTCTCGCGGACGTGCGCGCCGAGACCGGCATGCCGATCGTCACCGAGGTGGTCGACGCGCGTGATGTCGAGCTCGTCGCGGAATACGCCGACATGTTGCAGATCGGCACGCGCAACACGCAGAACTTCGCGCTGCTCCAGGCCGTCGGCGACGCGGGCAAGCCCGTCATGATCAAGCGCGGGATGAGCGGGACCATCGAGGAGTGGCTGATGTCGGCCGAGTACGTCGCGCAGCGCGGCAACCTCGACGTCGTGCTGTGCGAGCGCGGCATCCGGACCTTCGAGAAGGCGACCCGGAACACGCTGGACATCTCGGCCGTCCCGGTCGCGCAGCGGCTGTCGCACCTGCCGGTGATCGTGGACCCGTCGCACTCGGGGGGACGCCGTGACCTCGTCCTTCCGCTGACCCGCGCGGCCATCGCCGTCGGGGCCGACGGCGTCATCATCGACGTCCACCCGCACCCGGAGACCGCGCTGTGCGACGGGCCGCAGGCGCTCATCCACGACGACCTCGCGGAGCTGACCGAACTCGTCAAGGCCCTTCCCCCGATCGTCGGGCGGGCGCTGACCCCGGCCCCGGAGCCCGCGCCGGCGGCCTGAGTCCTACCGCCCACCGCCGTCCCGGGCCGTCGTGGCCTGGGGCGGTGTGGCGCGGGGAGGCGGGCAATTTACCGGACATTGCGCCAACATGCTGCGAAAAAGTGCGGGCGACGGAACGATGGGGGCATGGCCTTTGAGGACGAGGCGGCCGAGCAGGGGCTGCGCGAGCTGATGTCGGGCGATCCGGTGCGGGCGCTTGCCGCCGCCGACGCGGCGCGGGCCCGGACCGTCTACCCGGTGCTCGTGCCCGCGGGGCCGATGTTCGGGGTCGCCGAGCGCGTCGCGGCGGGGTGGCGGGTGCGCAGCATGGGCGAGGCGACGCCGCAGTGCGCGCGCGACGACCTCGCCACGCAGCTCCGTCAGGAGGCGCAGCGCGCGCCCGACCCCGAGCCCTACCAGGCGGCGGCGCGGCGGCTCGACTGGCAGCGGCACGACGAGCTGACGGTGGCGGGCCGCCCGTTCCGGGTGATCCGCGTCGAACAGCTCCTGCGGATGAACGCCACGGCCCCCGAAGGCCCGCGTCCGACCGACCCCGACCCGAAGTTCCGCAGGCCGCGCCCGCGTCCCCTCGAACTCCTGACGCCCGACGGCCCGCACACCCCCGACCGCGTCGCCCTCGCGACCGAGTTCGCCGACCTCGCCGCCCGTCCCGGCCTGTTCGAGGGCGACGCCCTGGCCGACGCCCAACGCGCCCTCGACACCCACCCGATCCCGGTCCCGATGGCCGCCGCCTTCTCCGTCGCGGAGTTCCTGAACGACGGCTGGCGCTCGGCGACGGCCGCCTGCACCACCCCCCACCTGGCGCGCGAAGCCCTCGCCGAATACCTCCAGCAGGTCATCCCCGCCGTCGAGCGCCCCGACGCCGCGACCCGCCGCGCCTACGAGGAAGCCGCAGCCCTCCTCACCTCAGCCCGCCTCGACGAAATCGCCGTGGCCGGCCGCCGCTTCCGCGTAGTCCGCCTCGAAAAAATCGCCCGCTTCGGCCAAACCGGCCCAGAAATGCCCAGAACCTCAGACTTCGACCCCGACCCCCCCATCGAAATCATGGCAATGCGCCTCCGCGCCGACGGCATCATCGAATAGCTGTGTTTGCTGGCCCGCCCTCCGGCCCTGGGGGGCCTACGGGCGGGCTGTGATCGGGCGCTTCGCTAACCTGGGCTGCCCCTCCGGCCCTGGGGGCCTCCGGGGCAGCCCAGGGCGCCCGATCACGTGACGCGCCGCGCCTAACGGCGCTCCGCAAAACCTCAGCCACACGCCACCCGGCGCAACACCTCCCCGCAGTCCCAAAGGGACCGTAGGGAAGCGGGAGGTTAGTCGGCGCCCGCCTCCCCCGCAGTCCCGAAGGGACTGCGGGGTTATTCGATGCCGTAGATGGGGGTGTGCTCCTGGATGGAGTCGGCTAGTTGTTCGGCGAGTTCTTCGGCGTCGAGGCGCTTTTCGATCTGGCGGAGGTCGGCGATCTTGGCGGCGGTCTCGGGGCGGCGGGGGGCGAGGATCGAGCAGCAGTCCTCGTCGGGCAGCTCGGAGATCGACAGGGTGCCGATGCGGCGGGCGGCGTCCATGATCTCGATCTTGTCCATGCCGACGAGGGGGCGCAGGATCGGCAGGTCGACGGCGTCGTCGAGCGCGGTCATGTTGACCAGGGTCTGGCTGGCGACCTGGCCGAGCGAGTCGCCGGTGATGAGCGCGCCGTCCTTGCGGCGCTCGGCGAGCACCTCGGCGGTCTTCAGCATGAGACGGCGCTGGGCGACGATCGCCAGCCTGTCCTCGCCCGCGGCCTTGATCTGCTGCTGTGCCTTGCCGAACGGGACGACGAACAGACGCGAGCCGCCCTGGAACTTGTCGAGCTCGCGGACCAGCGCGTACGCCTTGTAGATCGACTCGGGGCCGGTGAACGGCATGCCGGAGAAGTGCAGGAAGTCCACCCGCAGGCCGCGCCGCATCATCCGGTAGGCCGCGACGGGCGAGTCGATGCCGCCCGACATCAGGACGAGGCCGCGCCCGCTCGACCCGACCGGCAGACCGCCCTGGCCGGGCGTGCCGTCGGTGTAGACGAAGACCTCGTCGCGGTCGACCTCGATCGCGACGGTGAGCTCGGGGTTCTTGAGGTTGACCGGCAGGCCGAACTTGACGTTGATCGCCGAGCCGACGCTGACGCCGATCTCCGCCGACGTGATCGGGAACCGCTTGTCGCGCCGGCGCGGCCGGACCGCGAAGCTGCCGCCGCGCTCGGTCGCCGGGTGCTGGCCGACCATGTCGAGCGCCGCCTGCGTCATCGCCTCGACCGTCTTGTCGACCCGCCAGCAGCGGTGCACGATCACGATGCCCATGACGTCCTCGAGCCGCTTGGCGACCTTCTCGACGTCGTCGACCGCCCCGCCCTTGGCCCGCACGACGATCACGCCGGCCCGCTGCCACAGCACGGTCTCCACACCCGTCGACGCGAGCGCCTTGCGGATGTTGTTCTGCAGCCGCTGCTCGAACTGGTGCCGGTTCTTGCCCTTGAGCACGATCTCGCCGAGCTTCAGCAGAACGCAGGGCTCACCGATGACGGACGCCGCGGGCATGATCAAACCTCCAGGAGGGCTTACGGGGACCTCCTTCAGTGTCGCCCATCCAACGCAGCACTTCGAACACTTTTCCAGGCGAACCCAAACCCGAAACCCTTGAACCCCTCGCCTCCGGCCCCGCTCGCCTAGCGGCTCGCGGGCCCTCCGGACAAACCCCACCCCTCCAAGGTCCAACCCCGCCCGCCCCAAGACGCGCCCCTCCGGAGGGACCCCACCCCTCTGCGTTCGGGGGGTGGGTGGGGGCGGGTTTTGGGGGGGTTAGGTGGGGAGGGTGGGGTGGTGGGTGGGGGGGACGGTTTTTAGGGTTCTTGTGGCTTCTTGGAGGGGGGTTAGGTGGATTTCGGTGCCGCGGAGGGCGGTCATGGTGCCGTAGGCGGGGGTGTGGACGGCGTCGAGGGCGGCGAGGCCGAAGCGGGTGGCCAGGACGCGGTCGTAGGCGGTGGGGGTGCCGCCGCGCTGCAAGTGGCCGAGGACGACGGCGCGGGCCTCGTGGCCCGTCGCGGCCTCAAGGCGTCCGGCGAGCCAGACGGCGACGCCGCCGAGCCTGACGTGGCCGAACGCGTCCTCGCCGCCCTCCTGGAGGGTGAGGGTCCCCGCGATCGGCCGCGCCCCCTCCGAGACGCACAGGAGCGCTGCCTGCCCGCGTCGGAACCGCGCCTCGACCGCCGCGATCACCTTGGCCAGGTCGAAGGGCAGCTCGGGGATGAGCGTGACGTCCGCGCCCCCGGCGATCCCCGCGTGCAGCGCGATCCACCCGGCGTGCCTGCCCATCACCTCGCAGACGATGGCGCGGTGGTGGCTCTCGGCCGTCGTGCGCAGCCGGTCGAGCGCCTCGGTGGCGATCGCGACGGCGGTGTCGAACCCGAAGGTGTAGTCGGTCGCGGCGAGGTCGTTGTCGATGGTCTTGGGCACCCCGACGAGCGGCACGCCCTGCCCGTGCAGCGCCTCGGCGACGCCCAGGGTGTCCTCGCCGCCCATGACGATGAGCGCGTCGACGCCGAGCGCGGTCAGGTTCGCGGCGATCCTGCGTGCCCCGTCCGGTTCGCTCAACGGGTTCGTCCGCGACGACCCCAAGATCGTGCCGCCTTGCGCGAGAATCCCTTCGACGGCCGATACAGGCAGTTCAACGGCGTCGCCTTCGAGCGGCCCGCGCCACCCGTCCTTGAACCCGACGAACTCGTCGCCGTACTCGCGGACGCCCTTGCGCACGACCGCCCGGATCACCGCGTTGAGCCCCGGGCAGTCCCCGCCCCCGGTCAGCAGGCCCACGCGCATGGTCGCTCCTTCGTCGCGCCGGCGGTCGCACGCGGTGCGATCCCCTCTCCCCTGCCGTCCCCCGGCCGGACAGGGACGAAAGCGGGACAAGCCCGACCTTGGGCAGGTTTTTGGGCTCAGCGGGCCCAGGCGCGGGCCCTGCCGAACCCCGCGACCGCGACACCCCGCCGGAACACCCGCACGGCGGGAAGCCGACGCCGCCGCGCCGCGACGCCGTCATACCGCCACAGCGCCTCACGCAACGCGAGCGCGGCCAAGGCGTCCCGGCTAAGGACGCCACGGTAAGCGCGCGCGAAGTCCCACCCGTCGAGCAGGGACCCGCGCGGCGGCCGCCCCTCGGCCCAGCTCAGGAACTCCGCCCGGTGCGCGATCAGCGCGGGCCACGCGTGCAGCACCTCGCCGAACCGCTTGCGCAGCAGCGCCCGCGACGCCGCCCCGACGGTCGCGCCGTCAAAGCCCTCGGGCAGCTCCGCACCCCCGACCAGCGCGCGCACCAGCGCCTCCTGACGGGCCTCGAGGTCCGCGAACTCCTCCATGACGTGCTCCTCAGGTGACGCGGGGCAGCCGCGCCGCGTCGGCGATCGCGTCGAGTTCGGCGGCGAGGACCGACGGCGGCGGGTAGCTCCCGTCGCGTTCCAGCAGGTAGCCCAGGCGGCCGCAGGGCGGGCAGCGGCGTTCGGCCTCGCCGACCAGCGCGAGCACCTCGGCGGGCACGGGGTCGGTGTGCGTGTCGTGGTACATGCCCTCGCGCTCGCTTCCTCCGGCGACGTGGCAGTACGCGACGCGCTCCAGCGGGAACGATTCCAGCACCTTCACCGGGTCCTGGCCCCGGTTGCGCGCGTTGGCGTAGACATTGGCGACGTCGAGGAGCAGCAGCGCGCCCGTGCGGTCGAGGAGTTCGGTGAGGAAATCGCCCTCGGTGTAGTCGTCGTCTGGCCAGTCGAACAAGGCGGCGATCGGTTCGAGTGCGAGCGGCACGCCGAGTTCTGCGGTGGTCGCCCTGACGTTGCGGACGAGCGCGTCGAGCGCCGCGCGGCTGCGCGGCACCGGGAGCAGGTGCCCGGCTTCGAGCCCGCCCGCCCGCACGAACGCGACGTGCTCGCTGACCAGCGGCGCGCCGACGAGCTCGGCGGCGTGCGCGAGATGCGTGACCCGCGCCGGATCGACGGCCTCCGCGCCGCCCAGCGACAGCCGCACCCCGTGCGGGACGACGGGCACACCCCGGTCGCGCAGCGCGAGCAGCCGCGCGTCCGGGTGGTGCAGGGACTCGGCGATGACCTCGGTGAACGCGAGGCCGCCGAGCCCGTCGACGAAGTCCGCGATCTCCGGCCGCCAGCCGATCCCGACGCCTGGGCCGGTCATCCGCCGCAGCCTCCGCCGCCGCACCCGCCTCCGCCGCCGCAGGACGAGCCGGAGTCGGACGACGAGCTGGAGTCCGAGGAACCCGAGTCGCTGTAGCCGGACGACGAGTCGGTGTAGCTGGAGCCCGCCGAGCCCGTCGCGGTGGCCTGGGCGAGCCGGTCGACCTCGGCCTCGGCCGCGAACACCGGGTCCATCCCCATCAGCGCGATCCCGCCGAAGACCGCGACGGCGAGGGCCGCGGCGTGCGGCCCGTGGTCGGCGTAGGAGGGCGAGTATCCGGGGTGCAGGCCCTGGTAACGCTGCTGGGACATGGTGACCGTGCGGTTGGCGGCCCGCGTCCGGTGGGGCGCGCTGGACAGCAGCACGATCATGACGAGCCCGAAGAAGACGAGCGCGGCGACGAGGAAGCCGACCGGCCGTCCCGCGTCGAGGCCCGCGATGAGCCTGGCGATCCCGAGTACGACGAGCAGGATGATCGGGAGTGCGGTGAGCCGGGTGATGCGCCGTTCGGCGGGACCGAGGAGTTGCCCGCGCGCTACCAGCGCGGCGCGTACGGCGCGCAGTTCCTGGGCGACGGCCGGGTTGCGCAGCAGCTGGTTCGAGCGGGTGCCCGCTCCGGCCGCGTAGAGCACCGCGTGGTCGAGCGGCGCGGCCCCGACGGGCGCGGGCCCGGTCGCGATCACCTTGCCCCCCGGCGCGGACGCGACGGACCCGCTGAGCCGCAGCGCCGCGAGGCTCGCCGCGATCGCGCGCCGTTCGCCCCCGGCGAGGTAGGCGAGCTCCGGCGCGGACATGTCGCCGGGCAGGTCGGTCCCCGCCGCGAGCCAGCGGCGCAGCCCGAGCACGAACCCGATGACGAGAATGCCGAGCAACACGTACAGGGCGAGGAAGGCAGGGCCCTCAATCCCCCATGTTGCGCCGGAGCCCGACGTGTCCTCAAAGAACATGAGGCGTCCTTCCTTCACCGCACGCCCGTCCGCGCCATCCCATATGCGAGGTTTCAGGCATCGCGTCGATTCTGCTGACTTTGATGCGCGATATCCCCGCCGGGTTCCCCACTAGGGGGTGTCGAGGCCCTTCTCGATCGCGTACCTGACGAGTTCGACGCGGTTGTGCAGGTGGAGCTTCCCGAGCGTGTTCTGGACGTGGTTCTGCACGGTCCGGTGCGACAGCACGAGCCGCTCGGCGATCTGCCGGTAGGTGAGGCCCTTGGCGACGAGGCGCAGGATCTCGGTCTCCCGGTCGGTGAGGCGCGGCGCGTCCGGCGCGGGAGCGGGCGCGGCGGCGAGCCGCCGGTACTCCCCGAGGACGAGCCCGGCCAGCCCGGGCGTGAACACCGCGTCGCCCTCGGCGGTGCGGGCGACGGCGTCGAGGAACTCCTCGCGCGCGGCCGACTTCACCAGATACCCGGTCGCGCCGGCTTTGACGGCCTCGAGCACATCCTCCTGCTCCCCGCTCGCGGACAGGACGAGCACCCGCGCGGGCACCTCGAGCCCGGCGAGCGCCCGGGTCACCTCGACGCCCGAGATGTCCGGAAGCCGCAGGTCGACGACGGCGACCTGCGGCCGCACCGCCGCCGCGATCCGCACCGCCTGCCGCCCCTCACCGCACACGGCGACGACGTCGTACCCGGCCTCGGCGAGATCACGGGCGACCGCGTCCCGCCACATCGGGTGATCATCGACCACCATCACCCTGATCGCTGCCATCGCCCCTGCACCTCACCTCACTGCGACGCACGCCCTACGCAGCCCCTTAGTACCACTAACCCGCCACATCCGCCGCCCACACCACCCCAAACCCCACCCCGCAGCCCCTCCGGGCCTGCGAGGAGAAGCGCCCGCGCCAAGCGCAGACCCCTCGTGCGGCCCAACCCCGACCCGCAGTCCCTTCGGGACTGTGGGGAAGGGGGCGCGCTAGCGCGGACCACTCGTGTGGCCCAGCCCTTCGCGCAGTTCCGTCGGGGCTGCGGGGAGGGGAGCGCGCCAAGCGCGGGCCCGCTGTGCGGCCTAGCCCTTCCCGCAGTTCTTTCGGGGCTGCGGGAGGAGTGCGCGGGCCGTCGTGCGGTCTGAACCGAGCCCGCAGTCCCCTCGGGGCTGCGGGGAAGGGTGCGTGCCGGGCGCGGGCCCGTCGTGTGGTCTGAGCCGGACCGGCAGTCTCTTCGGGGCTGTGGGGGAGGGTGTGCGGCGGGTGTGGGGCCGTTGTGCGGTCTGAACCGGACTCGCAGTCTCCTCGGGGCTGGGGGTGGGGTTAGGGGGTGGGGGTGGTTGTGGGGGGGATTGGGCCTTCGTTGGGGATTTGGGGCATGGCGGGGAAGGGGTGGTTCGGGCGGTACCAGTCGTTGCGGTCGTAGCGGTCGTGCGGGGCGTTCCAGCCGCCTCCGCCCCAGCCGCCGCCGCCCCAGCGCGGGTCGAACTCGACGCGGACGACCTCGTGGTCGTCGTCGCCGCCGGATGCCAGGGCGACGACGCCGCCGCCCACGAGGCCGCCGATCAGGCCCGCGCCGACCAGGCCGAGCAGACCCGGTGTGAGCACCTGGCGGACCCGGGCCGACAGCGGCGGACGAGGCGGGCCGGACGCGACGGGGGCCTCGGTGCGGAACGGCGGAGGCGGCGGCGGGCCCGGCGCGTGCGCGCCCGGCTGCGGCGGCACGGGCGGAGGAGGCTGCTCCGACGCCAGGGGCGGCTCGGTCGCGTACGGGCCCGGCTGCGGCGGAGGCGGCTGCTCGGACGCCAGCGGCGGCTCGGCCGAGGACGACCCCGGCAGGGGCGGGGGAGGCTGCTCGGACGCTGACGGCGGCTCGGGCGCATACGGGCCCGGCTGCGGCGGCACCGGCGGAGGCGGCTGCTCGGAGGCCAGCGGCGGCTCGGCTGAGGGCGCGCCCGGCACCGGCTGCTCGGAGGCTGGCGAGGGTTCGGGGGAGGGTGGGCCCGGGGGCGGCGGCTCAGCGGGCGGGGGGACCTTGCCGGGGGTGCCGGCCACGGGCTTGTCCTGGCTGTCGGGCATCGGGTTCTCTCCCGGGCCGGCGCGGTCGGGGGTCGGTGGCGTGCGGCGCTGGCCCTCGGCACATGATGCCGTGCGCGGAGTAAGCGCGCTGTCAGCGCGGAACCGTCAGCTCGACCTCGGTGCCCTGGCCGGGGGCCGAGACGATCTCCACGACGCCGCCGAGGTCGCGGACCCGTCCGCGCACCGACTGGGCGACGCCGAGCCGCCCGTCGCGGGCGGCCTGCTCAAGCCTCCCGGCCGGGATGCCGGGCCCCTCGTCGCGGACGCTGACGGTCACCGCCGCCCCGTCGTCCTCGACCAGCACCCAAGCCCGCGTGCCGGGCGGGCAGTGCGCCGCGACGTTGTCCAGTGCGGCCCCGACCGCCGCCGCGACCTCACGCGCCGCACCCGCGGGCAGCGGCACCGGCGTCGCCGGTGTGGCGAGCTGAACGACCGCCGACCCGTACCCCGCGAGCAACGACCGCAGATCGACGGCGTCACCACCCTCCCCCGCGTCCGGCGCAAGACGCGGCAACGGAAACTCCAAAGCCTGCGCGGGCCCGGCGATCAACGTGCGCAACGCCGCCTCCTGCTCCCCCGCGAGCCGCCCGAGCTCAGCCGCCTCCCCGCCGATCTCTCCCCCACGCCGCTGCACCAACGCCAGCACCTGAAGAACCGAGTCATGAATGTCCCGCGCCAACCGCTCCCGCTCCCGGGTCGCGGTCTCCAACGCGACGGCCTTCGCCATCCGCCGCTCAGCCCCGATCGCCAGCCGCCCGAGATACCCGACGATCACCCCGACCATGAGCAGCAGGACGACCCCGTTGAACGTCGTCTGGCTGAACACCTCCGCGTACCCCGCCCGCAACGCCACATCGGGCACCGCGACGGCCACCGCCGCGGCGATCCCGTGCCGCACCCCGCCCCGCAGCGCCCACGCCATGACGGGCGCCGCCACCCAGCTGACGGTCAGGTTGGGCGCCCCGACGGCCAGCGCCTCCCGCGTCTCCACAAGCCCGGTGGCCAGCAGGCACGACACCGCGACGCCGACGTCCGCGACGCCGAACCGCGCCCCGCCGCGCACCCGGACGGCGAGCGCCGTCCACCCCGCCATCACCGCGAGGACGGCGAACCCGCCCAGCGGATGCCGGTATTGCCCGTGCCCGGTGGCGATCAACGCCCCCGCGTAGACGCAGGAGACCGTCCGGAAGACCGCGATCGACCTCCACAGGACGGCCTCGACGCCGGCGCTCACTCCTCGTCGTCGTCCGACCGGCGCGCCTCGCGCCCCTGGAGTTCGGCCCGGACGTCGGCCGCATAACGATCGACGTACTCCTGCCCGGAAAGCTCCTGAATGCCCTTCATGATCCGGTCGGTGACGGTCCGCAGCACCTCGCGGTCGTCCTCGCGCCCGTAATACTCCGAGAAGTCCAGCGGCACCCCGAACCGCACGCCCGGACGGCCCGGCAGCCCGAAGACCTTGGGCCGCTCGCCCGCCGGCATCAGCTCGAACGTGTGGATCATCGCCATCGGCACGACCGGGACCCTTCCCTGCAGCGCGAGGCGCGCGACGCCCGTCTTGCCCTTGAACAGCCGGTTGTCCGGTACCCGGGTGCCCTCGGGGTAGATCCCGAGGAGCTTGCCCTCGCCGAGCACCCGCAGCCCCGTCAGCAGGGCCTCCTCGCTTGCCTTGCCGCCGGTCCTGTCGATCGGGATGACGCCGACGCCGCTGAAGAAGAACCGGCTGAACCAGCCCTTGATCCCCTTGCCGGTGAAGTAGTCGCGCTTGCCGAGAAACACGATCCTGCGGCGCAGCGGCAGCGGGCCGAAGAAGTGGTCGGCGAACGACAGGTGGTTGCACGCGAGGATCGCGGGCCCGTCGGCGGGCACATTGTCGATCCCGCTGTTCTTGGGCCGCCAGACCACCCAGAGAATGGGACCCAAGATGGACTTGACCACCCACCAGAACATCCGCGTCCGCCTCTCTTTGACCGTCTCCGCGCCGAAGTGCGCGAGACATCTTCGCACGGACTGGACGGCGGTCTCAGGCGGGAGTGGCCGGAGCGATCGCGTCCCCGTGCGCTCCATGGGACGATTCGCACCGTAGGCTCATCGCATGATGGTCGTCGGGTACCCGAGGAGCTGAGGGACGTGAACCGCCGCGAGAACGGGCTGTCAGCGGACGCCTACACGCCCTTGATCGACCTCGTCCCCGACCTCGCCGACGAACTGCTCGCGGTGCTGGGCGCGGCCGGGATCGCCGCCTACGCCCTCACCGGCGACGCCGCGGGCCCCGACGTGCTCGACCGGGTGCACGTGGACGCCGCGCACAAGGGCGAGGCCGAGAAGCTGCTCCACCCCCTGCTGCGCGACAGGCTCGCCGCCTCCCCCGCGCCGCCCGTCCCCGACCGCAAGGCCCCCGCCGAGCGCGACCAGAGCGCCGACGACGCGGCCTTCGCCGAGATCATCGCGGGTTTCGACGACGTGCCGGGCGAGCAGTCGTGGCCGGACGAGGAGCATCTGGACCCGGGCGAGGACCGCACCGGAAGGCTCCCGACGGCGCGGATCGTCTTCTCCGGCCCGCCTCCGGGCGAGGACGAGGAGGACGACGACGAGCCGCCCACCAAGCCCGACGGGTCCCTCGAGGAGGACACCGAGGGCCACTACGAGCCCCCGCCGCCGCCCCCGCTGCCCACCGGCGACCCCACGACAAGGCTCGCCTGGGTCTGCCTGGTCGGCGGCCCCGCCTACATCCTCACCACCGTCGTGCTGCGCTGGTCCGCGCCCGGTTGGGCGGCCTTCCTGGCGGTGGCCGCGTTCATCGGCGGGTTCGTCACCCTCGTCCTGCGGATGGGCGACGAACCCCGCGACGGCGACGACGGCGCGGTCGTCTGACCGCCCCCGTCTACTTCGCGACCTTGAGGTAAGCCTTCTCCACGGTGACGGTCGTGGTGCCGAAGTTCTCCACCTCGGCCCGGTAGGACTTGTCCTTGTACAGCGAGACGAGGCCGGTCAGCGTGTACTCGACCTTGGTCCCGTTGCCGACCTTGTCCTCGCCCACGAGGTCCTTGACGCGCTTTGACCCGTCCCGCGCGTACTCGGCGACGGTGAGCTTCAGCTTCTCCCCCGCGGTCTGGCCGCTGACGGTCACGGTGAGCGTGGTCACGTGCAGCCCGGAAGCCTTGGGCAGCCACGCGGCGACGGCCCCGGCGGCGTGGACGCCGTCCGGATCGTTCCACTCCACGTCGAACGGGATCGGCACCCGCTTGCCCGCGGCGACGGTGACCGCCTTGCCGATGCCGAGGTTGATGAGAATCTCCATGACCCGCCCTCCACGCTGCCTTTGCGCCGAACCCTAGCGGCCGGAGGCGGCCCGCGCGGGGGTTGCGACGCCGCCCGGCTGACCTGACCGGGACCCGGGTCCTTCGGTCAGCGGCCGGTCAGAGCCGCAGCAGCACCGGAAGGTGGTCGGTGGCGCGCGGGAAGTCCCCGACGGGGTCGGCGGGGACCCCGCAACCGAGCACGGCGAGCGACGGGTCGGTGAAGAACCCATCGATCCGCCGACGGGGAGCGCGCGCCGGGAAGGTCGCCGAGCCGCCCTCGGGGGCCGCCGCGTGCGCGTCGCGCAGCGCCTCCCTGAGCAGACCCCACGCGGGCCCGTCCGGGCCCTCGTTGAAGTCCCCGCCCAGCACGACCGGCGCGCCGTACCTAGGCAGCACCCCCAGCAACTCCCGCACATGCCTGACGCGTTCGGCCGGATCGAGCGCGAAATGCGTCGAGGCGACGGCAAGCTCAAGCCCCCCGACCTCCACCACCGCGACGGCAAGCGCACGCCGGTGCCTGGGCGGCGACCAGCTCAGCCGGTGAAAACCCCGACGCACCAGCCGCACCCGCGGCCCGCCGAGCACCGCCAAACCCGCAGTGCGCCGCCCGGCCAGCACCCGCATCCCGACCGCGTCGGCAAGCGCGGCACGCGCCGCACGCCAGCGGCCATAACGCGGCACCTCCTGAAGGCACAGCAGATCCGGCGCGCACGCCCGCACGACGCGCGCGACCGCGGCCGGGTCGTCGCGCAGCGATCTGAGGTTGTAGCCCAGTACCCGCGCCCCGGCCGCGCGCACCCCGCGTCTACTCCTGCCGCGCCAGGTCGGCCGCGCCGACGATCCCTGCGTCCGGCCCGAGTTCGGCGACCCTGATCTCCGGCAGGCCCCGGTGGCCGCGTCCGGTGACGTGCTCGGTGAACGCCTTGGTCATCTGCTCGAGGAACAGGTCGGCGACCGCCGACAGCCCGCCGCCGATGATGAACAGCCCGGGGTCGAGCGTCGCGGTGAGATCGGCAAGGCCCTGCCCGGCCCAGACCGCGACGGTGTCGAAGCACTCAAGGGCCGCCGCGTCGCCCTCACGCGCGGCCTGCGAGACCGCGAGGCCGGTGATCTCGGTGGTGCCGCCGCTCAGCTCGATCATCCGCGCCGCGCGCTTCGGCTCGACCCGCGCCAGGTCGCGCGCCTCGTGCGACAGGGCGTTGCCCGAGGCGTACTGCTCCCAGCAGCCTCGGTTGCCGCAGCCGCAGCGCCGCCCGTCCGGGACGACCCGGACATGGCCCAGCTCCGCGCCGATGCCGTGCCTGCCGCGGTAGAGCCTGCCGTCGATGACGATCCCGCCGCCGATCCCCGTCCCGAGGGTCACGCACACCACGTGCTGCTCGCCCCGGCCCGCGCCGAAGCGGTACTCGCCCCACGCCATCGCGTTCGCGTCGTTCTCCACCACCACGGGAAGGCCGGTCAGCTTCTCGACCTTCTGCTTCAGCGGCTCGTCGCGCCACGCGAGGTTGGGCGCGAACAGCACCACCGAGCGCGTCTCGTCGACGAAGCCCGCCGCGCCGAGGCCGACGCCGCTGACGTCGGCGTACTTGGCCTTCAGCAGGTTGGTCACCTCGGCGATCACCCCCGCGGTCAGCTCGGGGTTGGTCGACGGTGTCGGCCTGCGCAGCTTCTCGAGGATTCGCCCCTGATCATCGACCACTCCCGCGGCGACTTTGGTGCCACCCACATCCACACCGATGGTCAGCGACATCGCCCGAATCCTCCTCTTTCCCACCGGACGGTTCCCGTCGTCCGGGTGTGCCACCTCAGCCGATGTCCAGCGGGTCGTCCCCGCCGGAACCGCGCTCCCCCTCCCGGGGCGCGCGATCCGCCCGCGTCCCGTGCTCCGGGGGCTCGCCCGCCGGACGCGACGCGCGCGTGCGTTCGTATCCGGCCACTGCCTCCTGGAAGGCGGCGAACAGCGCCTGGCCGGCCTCGACCACGTGGCCGACGACCTCGGGACCGTTGGCCCTCGCGGCCTCCATCGCCCGGCAGGCCGGACAGTTGTGCGGGCAGACGCCTTCCGCCCGCTCCTCACGGACCGCCTCGCTCCACACGTCACCGCCCGCACGGCCGTCGCGGCCGTCGCCCACCCTGCGGCGCACCGCCTCGAACAGCTTGAATGCCTCTTCGAGGACGTTTCCCGGCTGATCGGTCATGCGCTTCCCATTCGCCTCATGGTCGGCCGGTAACCGTACCGTGCCCGGTCGGTTACCCGCGCGTACCGCATCGTTTTTCGGCACACAGCACTATTGTCCGTTTCGATCGGTCCACCCGCCAGCCCGAGCCGTCCACCCGCACAGCCGTCCCACGCGCCCCGCAGGGCTCACCCCGCGGCGGCGGTGACCTCGACGCGCCGCTTCAGCCCCTTGAGCGCCGAGTCGATGATGACCTTCTCGGCCTTGCGCCGGATCATCCCGATCATCGGGATCTTCACGTCGACCGCGAGCTCGTAGCGGACCTCGACGCCGTCGGCCGCCTCGCCCAGCGCGTACCTGCCGCTCAGGCCCGACACCACAGTGCCCGGCTCGGCGAGGTCCCAGCGCAGCTCGTCGTCGCCCGACCAGTGGCAGCGCACGCTGTAGGTGTCCTTGATCGGCCCCGACGCCAGCGTCATCCTGACGATCTCGGGACGGCCCTGGTCGTCGGCGCTGAGCACCTCGGCCGCGGTGACGCCGTCGGCCCACTGCGGGTAGGCGGCGTAGTCGGCGATCACTCCCATGATCTGCGACTTGGCGGCGTTGATCCTGATGCTCGAGCTCGTCCGGTCGGCCATCGCGTCCCCTTCGTCGTTCGCGTCCTGCGCCTGTCCTACGCCTGGTCCTACGCGGAGATTACTCCTCAAGGCGCAGCACGTAGGGCTCTCCGCTGGCCCTGAAGTGCCCCACGTTGACGCACTCGGTCCGCCCGATCCTGGTCCGCGCCGCGAGCGGCTGGTGGACGTGCCCGAACAGCACGTACCTGGGCTGGGTCTCGCGGACCGCCTCGAGCAGCGCGTCGCTGCCGCGCTCGAACCTGCGCGCGACGGTGTCGTACAGCAGTTCCGGCACCGCGGGCGGGATGTGGCAGCACAGCACGTCGACCGCGCCGACGGCGGCGACCTTGGCGGCGAACTCCTCGTCGGCGATCTCGTTGGGCGTGTGGTAGCGGGTGCGCAGGCCGCCGCCGACGAAACCGAAGGTCAGCCCGCCGATCTCGACGGTCTGGCCGTCGAGGACGGTCTGGCCGGCCCGCACGAACTCGGGCCACATCGCGGGGACGTCGACGTTGCCGTACGTCAGATACGACGGGACGGGCATCGCCGCGAACAGCTCGGTGTACTGGCGGCGGACCGCCGCGTCGATGTAGGTGCGCGGGTCGCCGTCGAGGGTGGCCCACAGCCGGTCGGCGAGCGCGCGGGACTCGTCGTAGAAGCCGCCGGAGCGCAGGGCGAGGTACTCCTTGGCGGCCTCCGCGCCGAACAGCTCGCCGAACATGCCGAGGGCGGGGTCGGCGTAGTCCACGAACAGGATGAGGTCGCCCAGGCAGATCAGCGCGTCGGCGCCGTCGCCCGCGCGGGCCAGCGCGTCGGCCCTGCCGTGGACGTCGCTCACCACGTGAATCCGCATGCCTCCAACATAACGTCGCGGTCAGGTCAAGGAACGAGCACAGGGGGATATCCTCGAACGTGGGGCTACCGGGCGGTAGCCAATTCACGGTACGTTCGGGCCAGCCCCTGCCCGCGAAGACGCGAAGGACCAGTTCAGTGCGTGAATACACCGCCCCCGCCCTGGTGGAGGTGCCCGCCTCGGCGACGACGACGGACACCGTGTTCGAACGCGCCGCCCGCGACCCACGCAAGATCGCGTTCCGGCGGCCGGACGGCAAGGGCTCATGGCGCCCCGTCAGCATCGGCGAGTTCCGCGACCAGGTGGTCGCGGTGGCCAAGGGCCTGATCGCGCTCGGCGTACAGCCGGGCGACAGGGTCGGCCTGCTGTCCCGCAACCGGTACGAGTGGACCGTCGTGGACTACGCGATCTGGACGGCCGGCGCGGTCACCGTCCCGATCTACGAGACCTCCTCGGTGGAGCAGATCACCTGGATCCTGTCGGACTCCGGCGCGGTCGGCGTCTTCACCGAGAACTCCACGCACAAGGCGTCGGTCAAGGAGGCCGGCGGCGAGCGCGTCTGGGTGATCGAGGACGGCGGCCTCGACGAGCTCGCCGAGGCCGGCGCGGACGTCACCGACGAACTCCTCGAGGAGCGCCGCACCTCGCGCGGCCTCGCGGACCTGGCGACCCTGATCTACACCTCGGGCACCACCGGCCGCCCCAAGGGCTGCGAGCTGACCCACGGCAACTTCGTTGAGCTGTGCCGCAACGGCCGCGTCGGCGAACTCGATGAGATCCTCGGCGACAGCCAGGGCTCCACCCTCCTGTTCATCCCGCTGGCGCACGTGTTCGCCAGGATGATCCAGGTGCTGGTGATCGAGTCGGGAGTGGTCCTCGGCCACAGCCCCGACATCAAGAACCTGCTGGAGGACCTCGGCTCGTTCAAGCCGTCCTTCCTGCTCGCCGTCCCGCGCGTGTTCGAGAAGGTCTACAACGGGGCCGAGCAGAAGGCGATCGCGGGCGGCAAGGGCAAGATCTTCGCCAAGGCCGCCGAGACGTCCATCGCCTACAGCCGCGCCCTCGACGCCCCGGGCGGCCCCGGCCTCGGCCTCAAGGTCAAGCACGCGGTCTTCGACAAGCTCGTCTACGCCAAGCTGCGCGAGGCCGTCGGCGGCAACGTCAGCCACGCGGTCTCCGGCGGCGCGGCGCTCGGCGAGCGGCTCGGCCACTTCTTCCGCGGCGTCGGCATCACCATCCTCGAGGGCTACGGCCTCACCGAGACCACCGCGCCGCTGTCGGTGAACACCCCGCGCCACATCAAGATCGGCTCGGTCGGGCGGCCCATGCCCGGCTCGTCGGTCAAGATCGGCGACGACGGCGAGGTGCTCGCCAAGGGCGTCGGCGTCCTGCGCGGCTACTGGAACAACGAGGCGGCCACCAAGGAGGCGATCGAGGACGGCTGGTTCCGCACCGGCGACCTCGGCTCTTTGGACGAGGACGGCTTCCTGTCGATCACCGGCCGCAAGAAGGAGATCCTGGTGACGGCGGGCGGCAAGAACGTCGCCCCCGCCCCGCTGGAGGACAGGGTGAGGGCGCACCCGCTGGTCAGCCAGTGCCTGGTGGTCGGCGAGGGGCAGCGCTTCGTGGCCGCCCTGGTCACCCTCGACCCCGAGGCGATCGAGCCGTGGCAGCGCTCGAACGGCCTCGAAGGCAAGTCGATCGCCGAGCTGGCCGAGGAGCCGAAGGTCATCGCGGAGATCGCCAAGGCGGTCGACGGGGCGAACCTCTCGGTGTCGCACGCCGAGCAGATCAAGAAGTTCAAGATCCTCGACGACGACTTCACCGTCGAGAACGACTACCTGACCCCGTCGCTCAAGGTGAAGCGGCACCTCGTCGTCACCGCCTTCGCCGGTGTGATCGAGGAGATCTACCGCTAGGCCGTACGCACGATCTACCTTTCGTCGGTTCCGCCCTGGTTCGACCCCTGGCAATACTGATGGTCAACGGATGGATGGTTTCCGTGACCGTCCGTGAAGGGGGTAGACCAGCGATGGCCCGGCTATCACGCAACGAGATCGAAGAGGGCACCCAGAACGACCGGCGGCGCTCGGCCCGCAACAGGGCGCGTCAGCAGTCCCAGACCAAGACAGGCCGCCACGGCGCCGCCAAGAAGTCCCTTCCCCTCCGGCGCGGTCAGGGTAGGTAGCAGTCGCTGGGCCGCCCGCCCAGCCGAGCAGACCAGAAGGAGCGCCGACGCCCACCCGGGCGTCGGCGGTCTTCGGTTTCCGGGGCCTTCAGGGCTCCAGGAGTGCCGTGAAGCGGGCCGCCTGACGGGCCCAGGTCCACTCACGCTCGACCCAGGCGCGGCCGCGCTCGCCCATCGCGCGGGCCGCCTCGGGGTCCTCGAGCAGGGACGCGACGGCGTCGGCGATCGCGCCGGGCGACGTGCCGGGGACCACGGTGCCCGTCTCCCCCTCGAGGACGGCGTCCGGGGCCCCGCCCGAGTCGCCCGCGACGACCGGCAGGCCGGTCGCGGAGGCTTCCAGGTAGACGATGCCGAGGCCCTCGACGTCGAGGCCGCCGCGCCGGGTCCGGCAGGGCATGGCGAACACGTCGCCCGCGGCGTAGTGGGCGGGCAGCTCCTGCCAGGGGACCGAGCCGGTGAGGACGACCGAGTCGCGCACCCCCGCCTCGTCCACGAGCCGTTCCAGCTCGGCCCGGTAGGGGCCGCCGCCGACCAGCAGCAGCGCCGCGTCCGGCACCCGCGCGCGCACGGCGGGCCAGACCCTGATCAGGGCGTCCTGGCCCTTGCGCGGCACGAGCCGCGACACGCACACCGCGACGGGCCGCCCGTCGAGCCCGTACCGCTTGCGGACGTCCGCGCCGCCCGCGTCCGGCCGGAACACCCCGTCGTCCACGCCGGGGGCGAGGCGCGTCATCCGGGCGGCGGCCTGCGGGGACAGCGCGGCGGCCATCCGGGAGCGGGTGTACTCGCCGAGGTAGGTCAGCACGTCGAGCCCGTCGCCGATGCGGCGCAGCAGGGTCCGCGCGCCGGGCAGCTGCGCCCAGGCCGCCTCGTGCCCGTGGGTGATCCCGACGGCCCTGCCGATCCCCGCCGAGCGCAGCGCGGGCGCGAGCAGCCCGAGCGGCGCGGCCGCCCCGAACACGACGGTGTCGCAGCCCTCGGCCCGCGCGATCTCCCGCGCCCTGCGCAGCACCGACGGCTCGGGCAGCATCAGCGACGTCGGATGCCGCACCACCTCGAACGGCTGCGCCGCGTCGAACGCCCGCGCCCCCTTCCACTTCGGCGCGTAAACCACGACCGACCCCTCGGGCCGCCGAAGCGCGAGCTGGTGCACGAACTGCTGGATTCCCCCCGCCCGGGGCGGAAAGTCATTGGTGACAACAAGGCTCTTCATCGCACCCCCACAATGCCACGCACCCCCACGTACCACCCCCCGCCCCTCCCACCCGGGGTCAGGCGAGGCGGGCGCGGAGATAGGCGCGCCAGGCGGGGACGATGTCCGGGGTGCCCAGGACGTCGCGGAGGGCTTCTTTCTCCGGGCGGGTTCGGGCGGCGCGGTAGAGGGCGACGAGTTTCGCGCGGCCGTGGGTTTCGGCGATCATCCGGCAGGCGAGCCAGGACTCCTGGTAGCTCTGGCTGAGGCGGGGGGAGGACGCGGCGAAGGCGTCGCGGCCGGGCAGGGCGGCGGGCAGCTTCCCGGCTCTGACCTCGCGGGCCAGCTCGGCGGCGGCCGTCCGGTCCGCGGCTCCCGAGCCCAGATATCCGACATAGTCGGCGAAGCCCTCGACGAGCCACATGGGGGTGGTCGCGTCGGTCGCCGCGTCCATGGCGACATGGGTGAGTTCGTGGGTGAGGACCACCCGGCGACCCAGCGCGCTAAGGCGCGGCCACGCCTCCGGGGACACCAGGATGCGGGCGGGAGCGGGGCTTCCGTCTACGTTGGGCGCGGCGGCGGCCAGCGCGGCGACCTCCGCGAGATCACGGTCGCCCGCGAGGGTGCGCGCGTGCTCGCCGTCCACCGGGACCAGCGCGACGGCCCCGCGCGCCCAGTCCCGTCCCACGACCGCCGTGACGGCCGGGGCGGCCCGGTCGAGCCCGGCCGCGACCTGTTCCAACGGGCCCTCTCCCACGACGAGGCAGGATTTCCCGCGCACCGCCCGGATCTTCCCCCTCGACCAGATCTGCGGGTCGTCGGCGTGCCCGTCGCCGCCGTCCCCGGTGAGACCGGCGGTCCCGACGCGCAGGTAGGCGGTCCGCACGGTCTCCTGGGCGGCGAACCCCTTGTAGGAGTGGGCTGTCCTGACCGTCACGAGGTTCCCGTCGATCTTCTCGACGGTCTCGCGCCACGTGGCGAGCGGCAGCGCCGACAGCGCGGCGAACAGCTCGGCCTGCCGGGCGGCGAACCCGGGCTCGGCCGGATCGACCGAGGCGAGGAAGCCCGCCTCGTCCCCGGCGAGCACGGCCTTGGAGCGGGCTTCGAGCAGGGCGTTCACCGCCGACGCCGTCGGGCCCGTCGCGGTCGGGGCAGGGTCCGCGCGGCATCCCGCGAGCAGCCCCGCCGACGCCGTCAGCACCCCCGCGCGCAGCACCGCGCGGCGGCTGCGGACGCGCGAAGGCCCCGGTGCGTCGGACTCCATGGGCAGCGATCCTATGACCGCGCCCGGATTCCGAGGCTCCGGGGCCTTTCGACTGATCGGCTTCAGTACGCGGGCCGTCAGCCCTTGTACTCGGGGTAGCCGTACCCGACGATCTGGCTGGCGGACCGGACCTTCTCCTGGACCTTGTTGCCGGTGTTGCCCTCGACGGTGTGGATCGTGCCGTCGTCGTCGACGTGGTCGACGATGCCGACGTGCACGATGTCGTCCAGGCCCTTCTCACCGTTCCAGTTGAAGAAGACGATCGCGCCGGGCTTCGGCGTGGTGCCCCAGCGGCCCTCCTCCTTGAACCACTTCGCGTGCGCGATGGTCCAGGCGTCCTGGCCGACGGAGTCCTTCATGCCGGTCTCCTCGGCGACCCAGGAGACGAACATGTTGCACCACTCGGCGGCGAGGTAGGCCGACCGGCTGCCGCCGTCGCGGGCGACGGTCTCGGCCGCGCGCTGGGTCTGGGAGTACCACTCGCCGAACTTGGTCTTGCCGCTGGAGTCCTCGGCCTGGCCCAGCTGGGTCTTGGCCTTGGCGACGAACTCCTTGGCGGTGACGCCGGCGATCGCCTGCTCCTCGTCGGCCGCGCGCTCGGCCTGGTCGTCGGACCTGGTCTGCGCGTCGGCGTCCTTGGCGCCCGTCGCGGCCTTGGTCTTGCCGTCCAGCTTGACCTGGATGGCCGACAGCCCGCCCTTGTTGACCGCGCCGAGGCCGGCCAGGTTCATCGCGGACGCGGTGACCTCGGCGGAGGACTTCTCGTTCTCGTTGAGGGTGTTGGCGTGGGCGGCTGCGCCGAAGGTGCCACCGAGGAGGCTGGCGGCGAGGAAACCGCCGGTGAGCTTGAGGGTAAGAGCAGTCTGCTTGGCGTGACGACCGGACATGCGTTCTTCAACTCCTGTTTTCCATGCCGCCTACCGGGTTAGCTGACGGATTCGGGCCTGGAAAGAGCCCTACGGTGGCAAGCCACCGATTCACCCCGTGCCGATCACTGCGGATCGACGAGTGGGTCCCCGGCTCCGCGCTGGGCGCGGACTCGGCGGGAGGACGGCCCCCAGACGTTCGAGGGCCTGTCCCGCGTGCATTGACTGTTGAGGTTCGCGGCGGAGACTCCGGAGGGTCTCGCGGGAATCCCCGCCGTGGGTGCGCGCGCCTAGTAAGGGCGCACGGCTCCGTTGAAGTTCTTCTTGCGGTAGCTGTCGAGCAGTACCTGGCGGACGTGGTCACCGGTGCGGGGAGAGTGGATCATCCACACCTTGTTGCCGGACACCTTGGAGACGATGCCGACGTGGCTTCGGCCTCCGTAGAAGAAGACGAGGTCTCCGGGGTAGAGGTCCTTCCACTTGATCTTCCGGCCGACGTGGCCGTAGATCGACGTGGTGGTCCTCGGCAGCTTTACGCCCGCCTTGCGGTAGACGTAGCCGACCAGACCGGAACAGTCGAAGGAGTTCGGGCCGGCCGCGCCGTAGACGTACGGCTTGCCCTTCTTCTTCTTCGCCCAGGCCAGGGCCTTCTGCGCGGTCTTCTTGCGCTGGGCCCAGGTCTTCTTTTTCTTCTTGGTCGCCTTCTGCGCCGTGGCCGTGGCTTCGACCGGGGCCGCCTGCGCCGGGACCGAGATGAGGGCCACCGGAGCGAGCACCGAGGTTGCGAGCAGGCCGGAGGCCAGCCGCACACGCCGGGCGGAAGGCAGGCGAGTGCCAAGGGTGCGAGACAGGGGAATCTCCTTCTTCCTTACGCCTACCGGGTTAGCTGACGGGTGCGGGCGGAAGTGGAGAAGTGCCCTACGGCCTGCCGCTTTGGGGAGCGACCTGGCCGATTAACCCCACCGCGGGCATGGCTCGAACCCTTTGGGGGTGGTTCGGGGTGCCTGCGGGTTGGGTCCCCGGCTCCGCGTTGACGCGGACTCGGCGTGAGCCGTCGCGGTCTCGGGCGTGATGGGGCCCGGGATGAGCCGGACGCGCTCGCGTCCATGGCTCGACCGCACGACTGCGGTTTGGATTTGTCGGTGACGCCGACGCCCTAACAGGGGCTCAGATCGCACTGTCCTACGCTTCACTGCGCGGCGCGGGTGTCGTCCTAGACACCGGCTCTCGGATCAGGCTGGTCGGCGGATGTACCACGGGTGGCGCCTGGGGGGAGCCACCGCCCGGCAACGTTCGGATAACGCTGCCTTCAACTCGAAGGTACCAAAGAAACAGCGAAAGGCAAATGCCCCGCAAAGATGACCACGGGCAGGTATGCCCAGGTGAAGCGGGCTATGAAGGGAGGGTGACACAGGTCTCACCCCGCCGGGGAGCCCTTCGGGACCCCTAAAACGCCCTATAGCGGGCGTTTCAGGGGTGTTACGCGGGGCTGACGCTACGGCCGTCCGGCGCCGATGAAGCGGTCGCGGTAGTAGCCGGAGGTAACGGAGACGATCTCCACGTTTTTACCCGTCCGGGGGGCGTGGATCATCTGCCCGCCGCCGACGTACATGCCGACGTGGCCGAGGCCGCTGAAGAACAGGAGATCGCCGGGCTGGAGGTTGTCGTACGACACGCGGGTGCCCGAGGTGGCGCTGTACTGCGAGGCGGCCGTGCGCGGCAGGGCGACCCCCGCGGCGGCCCAGGACTTCATCGTCAGGCCCGAGCAGTCGTAGCCGGTGGGGCCGGTGCCGCCGTAGATGTAGGGCTTGCCGAGCTGCTTGTAGGCGAAGTCGAGGGCGGTGCGGGCCGGGCCGCTCGCCGGGCCTGTGTAGGTGCCGCCGACGGGCCCCGACGCGGTCGGCGTGTCGCCGCCGAGGCTCGCGACGAGGTCCTTCTGCTTCTTGATCGCCTTGTCGATGACCGCCTTCTGGTCGCCGATGTCCTTGACCTTGGCGTTGACCTTGTCGAAGGCGTCCTGGGCGTTGCCCTTCTCGCGCTCCATCCGCTGGGTGGAGGCGAGGAAGTCCTTGATCTTGTCGCCGCGCTGGCTCGTCACGTGCGAGAAGATCGACACCTGGTCCAGGACGTCCTGCGGGTCGCCGGAGGACAGCAGGGCGGTGATGTTGCTGATGTCGCCGGTCTTGTAGGCGTCGCTGGCCATCTGGACGATGCCCTCGCGGGCGTCGTCGAACGCCTTCTGCTCGCGGGCGGCGGCCTTCTTGGCGGACGAGAGCTTGCGCTTGGCGACCTTCAGCTCGCTGTTGAGGGCGTTGTACTTGTCCACGAGCTTCTCGACCTGCTCGTTGAGCTTGTCGAGCTTCTTCTGCGCCTCGGCCCGGGTCGGCTCGGCCTGGGCGACGCCGGGAACACTCCAGATGACGGCTGCGGCCAGGCACAGAGCTGCCAGGCGGCGGAATTTCGGAGTGTTCTGGGCCACTGTGGGAAACGCCCCTTCTTGCACTGGTTTGTCAGCCGTTGACCCTAGTAGTGAAGGCACCACCCCACAACCGAAACGCCGGTATTTCAGGGTTTTCTCACCCTCGACGGGTTTAGCGGGAGACTCCCCGGGTCAGTGACGGCGTCGACCCAGCTCAGAGCCGGACGCGCGGGCGCGCGCAGCGCCGTCAGAACCTGCCGAGACGCTTCAGCAGCAGCCCCGCCGTGGCAGTCCTGCCGCCCGCGCGGCGCGCCGAGGCGGCGACCTCCTGGTCGGAGGAGACGACGACGAAGACCCGGCCGGGCGGCTCGGCCCGCACGAGGTCGGCGATGAGGTCGTCGGCGAGCTGGCCGGGCCTGCTGAACAGCACCCGCACCCCGCGCGGCGCCTGCACCGCGACGTGCCCCTCGACCTGCGCGCCGTCGAAGACCGCGGTGATCTCCGCGTGCGTCTGCGAATACAGCCCGCCAAGCCCGCTGACGAGCCTGGCCCGCTGGTCGGCCAGCGGAAGCTCCCCGTACCCGGTCTTGGTGACGTTGTAGCCGTCCACGATGAGGTGCGCGCGCGGGGCCATCAGCAGCTCCTGGAACAGCTGCGCGTCGGGCTCGGCGAGCGACCTGCCGTGCGCGGCCCCGGCCGCCTCCACCGCGCCCGCGACGTGGTCGGCGGGGCGGGAGATGACCGACGGGAGGTTCAGCTCGCGCCGCACGCCCTGGGCGGCGTCCACGAGCGTGTCGAGCAGCAGCCGCAGCCGCACGTCCTCGATGCTGCGGCCCTCGCGCGCGGCCTTGCGGTGCGACTCCAGCGCGGCCTCGGCCGAGGTGAGCTTGGCGCGGACCGCCTTCAGCTCGCGTTCCAGCGCGCCGAACGCGCTCAGCGACTCCTCGCGCTCGGCGCGCCGCTCGGCGTCGAGCTCCGCCGCGCGCTCCACCGCCTCGCGCGCCGCCCTGCGCTCCTCGCCGAGCTTGCGGCGCAGGTCGGCGACCTCGGCCTTGGCGTCCTTCAGCTCGCCGCGCAGCCGCGCGGTCTCGGTCGCGTGGACCGCGCGCGCCTCGTCAAGGCGCGCCCGCAGGGTCGCGGCCTCCTGGACGGCCTGGGACTCCCTGGCGTCTTCGGCGGCCCGCACGAGTTCCGCGCGCGCCGCCTCCACGTGCGCGGGCCAGCCGCCCGGACGCAGCAGATAGGCCGCCGCCGCGACCTGGACGGAGTCCGCGCCCTCCGGCCGCTCACCGCGCTCGAGCGCTTCAGCGAGCTCGGGTTCCGCCTCGCGCAGCCTGTCCCCCACCCGGGCGCGGAACGCGGCGTCGGCGTCGAGCTGCTTGGCGATGACCGAGCCGCCCTCGCGGGCGCGCGCCTTCGGGCGGAACTTCGCGATCCTGCGCAACGGCACGGGCACGTCCTCGGCGGAAAGCCCCGCGAGCACTTCGGCGGCCGCGTCCACCACACGGCGGCGCACCGCCTCGGGCAGTGGCCCGCTGAGGCTCTCGTCCGAAGTGATGGTCCCGCTCCTCGGTCCGCGCGGATTTCGGTCTGTGCAGATTTTGTCACACGCGGCCCCTACGGTGCCGAGCATGCAAGGCGTTCAAGGCTCACTGGAAGACCTTCTCGCGGAAGGGGCGCGCAGCACCCCCCTCGCGGAGGTCACCTTCACCGTCGTCGACCTCGAGACCACGGGCGGCTCTGCCGACGAGTGCGGCATCACCGAGATCGGCGCGGTCAAGGTGCGGGGCGGCAAGACCGTCGGCGAGCTCGGCACGCTGGTCGACTGCGGGCTGCCCATCCCGCCGTTCATCTCGGTGCTGACCGGCATCACCCAGCAGATGGTCGTCGGCGCGCCACAGGTGCCCGAGGTCCTGGCGTCGTTCCTGGAGTTCGCGCGCGGCACCGTGCTCGTCGCGCACAACGCGCCCTTTGACGTCGGGTTCCTCAAGGCGGCATGCGCGCGGCACGGCTACGAGTGGCCGGCCTTCCCCGTCCTGGACACCGCCGACCTCGCCAGGCGCGTCCTCACCCGCGACGAGGTGCCCAACCGCAAGCTCGGCACCCTCGCCCGCTTCTTCCGCGCCGCGACGAGCCCGAACCACCGCGCGCTCGCCGACGCCCGCGCGACCGTCGACGTGCTGCACGGCCTGCTGGAACGGCTCGGCGCGTTCGGCGTCGCCACGCTCGAGGAGGCGCGGTCGTTCGCCAAGGCGCCCACCCGCGAGCAGCAGGCCAAGCGGAGCCTCGCCGACGACGTGCCGTCCGGCCCCGGCGTCTACCTGTTCGAGGACGCCTCAGGCGAGATCCTGTACATCGGCAAGAGCGGCGACCTGCGCACCCGCGTCCGGTCCTACTTCACCGCCAGCGAGACGCGCGGCCGCGTCCGGGAGATGATCGGGATCGCCGAGCGGGTGCGGTCGATCCCGTGCCCGACCGCGCTGGAGGCCGAGGTCCGCGAGCTGCGGCTCATCGCCGAGCACAAGCCGCGCTACAACCGCAGGTCGAAGTTCCCCGAGCGCGCGGTCTGGCTGAAGCTCACCGACGAGGCGTTCCCGCGCCTGTCGGTGGTGCGCGAATGCCGCGACGACGACTCCGCCTACCTCGGGCCCTTCCCGTCCACCGGCTCGGCCGAGGAGGCGCGCGCCGCCCTGCACGAGACCGCCCTGCTGCGCCAGTGCAACCAGCCGCTGACCGAACGCCGCATCGCCGCGGGCAAGACGCACTCGTGCGCGCTCGCCGAACTCGGCCGCTGCGGCTCGCCCTGCGACGGCCGGGAGACCCGCGAGACCTACGCCGGGCACGTCGAACTCGCCCGCGCCGCGATGACGGCCGACGCCGGGCCCGTCGTGCGCGCCGCGCGCGGCAGGATCGACAGGCTCGCGGGCGAGCTGCGCTACGAGGAGGCCGCCGGCTGGCGCGACAAACTCGCCGCGTTCCTGCGCGCCGCGTGGCGCGCGCAGCGGTTCGCGTCCCTGGCCGGATGCGACGAGCTCGTCGCGGCGCGCCCGGAGGCGTCGGGCGGCTGGGAACTCGCCGTGGTCCGCAGAGGGCGGCTCGCCGCCACCGGCGTCATCCCGCCCGGAGCGCCCCGCTACCGCCCGTACGTCGACGCGTGCGTCGCCACCGCCGAGACGGTCCTGCGCGGCCCTCAGCGCTTCGCTGCGACCCCTGAGGAGATGGACTGCGTCCTGCGGTGGCTGGAGGCCCCCGGCGTCCGCCTGGTCGAGGTGACGGGGGTGTGGAGCTGCCCGGTCGGCGGCGCGGAGGGTCTGCGGACGTGGATCGACGGTGCCTACGGGGACCCGAAGCCCTACGCTGGCCGACGTGGCGATTCCCCTGTATGACAACCAGCCCACCAGGCGGGTCCCGCTCGTCACCTATGCCCTGATCGCGGCGAACTTCGTGGTGTTCCTGCTGACCCCGATGGCGGTCTTCGGCAACGACCACGCCGACGCCAGGTCCCTGGTGTGCGCGCAGACCGTCTTCGTCCACGAGTTCGGGGCGATCCCCCGCGAGCTCACCTCCGACGAGGCGATCCCGCTGCCCGCCGAGATCACCGCCGAGTGCGGGGCCGCGTCATACGGCAAGATCCCGCTGCTCTCGGCGTTCACCTCGATGTTCCTGCACAGCGGCTGGCTGCACCTGCTGGGGAACATGATCTACCTGTTCGTGTTCGGGCAGGCCACCGAGGACCGTCTGGGACGGTTCCGCTTCCTTCTCTTCTACCTGGTGTGCGGGCTCGCCGCCGTCTACGGGTTCGCGATCACGTCACCGGGCTCGGAGACGCCGCTGATCGGCGCGTCCGGGGCCGTCGCGGGGGTGCTGGGCTCCCACCTGGCGATCCACCCGCGCTCGCGGACGATCGCGCTCGTCAGCGGGTTCCTGCCGTTCCGGCTGCCCGCCTGGGTGCTGCTCGGCCAGTTCTTCGTGATCCAGTGGCTCAGCCTCGGCGCGGCCGACGATGTGGCCTATGTCGCGCACATCTACGGATTCGCCGCCGGGGCCCTGCTCGGGCTGCTCGCGCGCAGGCCCGGAGCCCTCGCCAGGGCGGCCGCTCTGGCGTCCCGCCGGTAGGGCATGATCTCCTCTCCCCCGGTCCCCTCGTAACCTGAGAGGAACCGGACGCAAAGGAGGAGCCCCCTTGATTACCGCAATCGTGCTGATCCAGACGGAAGTGGACCAGATCAACGAGGTCGCCGAGGCCGTCGTGAAGCTCGACGGTGTCAGCGAGGTCTACTCGATCACCGGCGACCACGACCTGCTCGCCATGGTCCGCGTCCGCCACCACGACGACCTCGCCGAAATAATCCCCGGCCACCTCAACAAGGTCCCCGGCGTCGTCCACACCGACACCCACATCGCCTTCCGCACCTACTCCCGCCACGACCTGGAGTCCGTCTTCTCCCTCGGCCTCCCCGACTAACCCCCGCCGCAGTCCCTCCGGGACTGCGGCGCGCTCCGGCCCGGCCACCGTCACCCGGCAAGGCACAGTCCCTCCGGGACTGCGACGACCTCCAGGCGTGCTCGACGGCCGCAGGGCCAGCAAGCTCAGCGCCCGCATCACCCCGCCAGGAGCCCGGGAGCGCCGCGGCTCCCCGTTGCAGTCCCTTCGGGACTGCAACGGGGACCGGGCATGCGCGAAGACCGGCGGAACCGGCGAGGCCGGGCCAGGCGCCGCCGCGCCCGACGGGCGCAACCCCTTTTCGCCGCGGTCCCGAAGGGACTGTGGCGCAGCTAGGGCGCGCACGGCGGCTGCAGCAGCGGGCCCGGCCCGCGCGTCGGCCCACAGGAGCCCGGCGGGCGCAGATTTTCGCCGCAGTCCCGAAGGGACTGCGGCGAAAAGGGGTTAGGGAGCACAAACGCGGGCCCTCCGTAGGGAGGGCCCGCGTCGGTTGGTGTGGCAACCGGTGAGCTAGTGCGTCAGCTCCTTGTGCTGGTCGTCGTGACCGTGGTGGTGCGGGTCGCCGTCGCCCTCGACGGGGATCGAGTCGGCGTTGTACCACATGGCGAGGCGGGTCCGCAGGTGGCCGAGCGGGCCCTTGCTGCCCTTGGCGGGGACGCCGTTGGCGTCGATCGCCGGCAGCGGGGCCTTGGGCTCCTCCTTGGACAGCAGCTTCGCCTTCTCGAAGTCGGCGGGCTCCTTGTGCAGCTCGGAGAACTCGCCCTCCGGGCTCATCACGATCGTGCCGGACTCGTAGCCGTGCGCCATCGTCGCCGCGTCGCTGCGCTGGAGGCCCAGGCAGATCCGCTTGGTGATGAGGTAAGCCAGCCACGGGCCGATGAAGATCGCGAAGCGGAAGAACCAGGTCGTCGCGTACAGCGACAGGTGGAACTTCTCGGCGAGCACGTCGTTGGCGCCGGCGAGCCACATCAGACCGTAGAACGCGACCATCGCGACACCGAGCGCGGTACGGGTCGGAGCGTTGCGCGGACGGTCGTTGACGTGGTGGTACCGGTGGTCGCCGGTGATCCAGCGTTCCAGCCACGGCCATACGCCCGCCCCGGTGAAGATGATGCCGAGCGGCACCAGCGCCGGGATGAGGACGTTCAGGCTCAGCGTGTGGCCCCAGGCGGTGATCTCCCAGCCCGGCATGAGCCGCAGCGACCCTTCGAGCAGACCCATGTAGAAGTCGGGCTGCGAACCTGCCGAGATCGCCGACGGGTCGTACGGGCCGAACAGCCAGATCGGGTTGATCTGGGCGAACGTGCCGAGCAGCGCGATGACGCCGAAGGTGTACAGGAAGTACGCGCCGGCCTTGGCCATGAAGACCGGGTAGAACGGGTAGCCCGTCACCTTGGTCTCGGTGCCGCCGGTGCCCGGCATCTGGGTGTGCTTCTGGTGCCACATGATCATCATGTGCGCGGTGATCAGCGCGAGGATGATGCCCGGGATCAGCAGGATGTGCAGGGTGAACATGCGCGGGATGATGTCCACGCCGGGGAACTCCCCGCCGAACAGGAACATGTACCCGTAGGTGCCGACGATCGGGATCGCCTCGAGCACACCCTGGGTGATCCGCAGACCGGTGCCGGACAGCAGGTCGTCCGGCAGCGAGTACCCGAACAGACCCTCGAGCATGCCGAGGGTGAACAGGCCGAGGCCGATCAGCCAGTTGATCTCACGCGGCTTGCGGTACGCGCCCGTGAAGAACACGCGCAGCATGTGCACCATCAGCGAGGCCATGAACAGGATGGCCGCCCAGTGGTGGATCTGCCGCATGAGCAGACCGCCGCGGATGTCGAACGTGATGTGCAGCGTCGACGCGTACGCCTCGGACATCTGCACGCCGACCAGCGGCTCGTACGAGCCGTGGTAGTGCACTTCCAGCATGCTCGGCTTGAACCAGAGCGTGAGGAACGTGCCGCTCAGCAGCAGGATGATGAACGAGTACAGGGCGATCTCGCCCAGCAGGAACGACCAGTGGTCGGGAAAGACCTTCTTGACGTTCCGCTTCATGAAGCCGACGGTCCCCAGCCGGTCGTCCACGAAGTTCAGCGGTCCCGCGACCGCCTTGGGCAGTGTCTCGTCTGCCATGGTCAGCCACGCTCCCAGAAGCTAGGCCCGACGGGCTCGGGGTAGTCGTCGGTCGCGATGAGGTAGCCCTCGTCGTCGACCGCGAGCGGAAGCTGCGGCAGCGCGCGCGCGGCGGGGCCGAAGACGACCTTCGCGCCGTCGGTCGCGTCGAACGTCGACTGGTGGCACGGGCACAGGATGCGGTGCGTGGTCTGCTCGTACAGGGCCGCGGGGCAGCCGACGTGCGTGCAGATCTTGGAGTACGCGACGATCCCGTTGACCGTCCAGTTCTCGCGGCCCTTCACCGGCTTGATGAGGTCGGGCTCCACGTTGATGAGGATGGTCGACGCCTTCGCGATCAGCGTCAGCGTCTCCTCGCCGTTCTCGTGGATGCCCTCGGGCAGCACGGTGATCATGCCGCCGGGCGAGTTGAAGTCGGACGCCTTGAGCGGGACGTTCGTGCCGTCGACGACGATCCGGACGCCCTTCTTGCCCTCCTTCTTCGCCTTCTCCACTGCCTCGCCCCACCAGGTGCTGCGCAGGCGCTTCTCGGGCAGCGGGCCGAGGTCGCGCAGCAGGAACAGCGGCGCGAGGCCCAGCGGCGCGGCGGCCAGCAGCAGCGTGCGGCGCAGCAGCGGCCGCTTGACGAACCCGCTGTCGATCGCGCCCTGCTGGAAGTCTCGCGCGAACGACGCGCGCGCTGCCTCGTCGGTGGCGAGGTCGTGCCGCTCCTGCTCGATCGGCACGCTGGTCATCAGCCGCCGGAACCAGACGGTGACGCCCGCCGCCAGCGACAGGAACGCCAGCGTCATCAGGCCGCCGAGCCACAGGTTCGACTCCTGGGCCCGGTGGATGCCGTGCATGCCGCCGTCGCGGCCGCTGAAGCCGATGAAGTAGACCATGAAGCCGACGCTCGCGGCGAAGGCCAGCAGGAACAGCGAGGCGACGATCCGCTCGGCCTTCTTGGCCTTGCGCTCGTCGAGCTCGAAGCCGGCCTTGACGGGCCCGGCCTCGTCGTCGGCGACCAGTACCTTGCCGACCGGAGCGGTGGTCGGCGTGCCGATCACGCGCTCGGGCGCTGAGTTCTCGTTGGTTTCGTCGCTCATGACTTCTTCAGCTTCTTCGGCTTCTTGGCGGTGATCCAGATTGACGCGAAGACGAGCAGGCCGATGCCGACCACCCAGCCGACGAGGCCCTCGGAGACCGGGCCCATGCGGCCGAGGCCCGCGCCGCCCGGGTTGGGCTCCTCACGGGTCGTCTCGATGAAGGCGATGATGGCCGCCTTGTCCTCGGGCGTCAGCGTCGTGTCGTTGAAGACGGGCATCGCCTGCGGACCGGTGAGCATCGCCTCGTAGATCTGGACGGGCGTGGTCTCCAGCAGGTCGGGCGCGTACTTGCCCTCGGTCAGGGCGCCGCCCTGGCCGGTGAAGTTGTGGCACTGCGCGCAGTTGGTGCGGAAGAGCTTGCCGCCCAGCGCCGCGTCGCCGCCCTGGGGCACGATCGGGACGCCAGGGCCGCCGCCCAGCGACTGGATGTACTCGGCGACCGCGGTGACGTTCGCCTCGTCGTCGAACGGCGCGACGACCTTCTTGCTCGGGACCTGCGCGGCGTTCGTCATCGCCGGCATCCGGCCGGTGGTGATCTGGAAGTGGACCGACGCGGCGCCCACGCCGATGAGGCTCGGCGCGATCGTGTTGTCGTAGGAGTCCTTGGTGCCCTCGGCGTTGAGGCCATGGCAGCTCGCGCAGTTCTGGTTGAACAGCGACTTGCCCTTGGCCAGGTCGGCGGCCTGCGCCTGGGTGCCGGTCGCCTGCGCCTGGTCGGTTGCGGGCGACACACCGGCGTAAATGGCGCCGATGGCCACCAGGGCGGCCAGCACGACGGCGTAGCCCGCCCAGGAGCGCCGGCGCCATGCGGTGAACCTAGTCACGGATGGTCCTCGTTATCGGATCAGGTAGATGGTCGCGAACAGGCCGATCCAGACCACGTCCACGAAGTGCCAGTAGTACGAAACGACGATCGCGCTCGTCGCCTGCTCATGGGTCCAGCGCTTCGCGGCGTACGTGCGTCCCAGGACGAACAGGAACGCGATCAGACCTCCGGTCACGTGCAGGCCGTGGAACCCGGTGGTCAAGTAGAAGACCGAGCCGTAGGCGCTCGCGGACAGGGTCGTGCCGTGGTGGATCAGCTCCCGGTACTCCCAGAGCTGTCCGAGCACGAAGTAGAGGCCCATGAGGAAGGAGATCACGTACCAGAAGCGCATCTTCCGGAGACGGTCGGCGTCGGAGCCGCCCTTCTTCTCGACGGCGAAGACGCCCATCTGGCAGGTCACCGAGGAGAGCACGAGGACCAGCGTGTTGACCGCCGCGAACGGCAGGTTCAGCTCGGCCTGGGGCCACTCTCCTCCGGCGCCCGTTGTCACCGACCGGATGGTGAAGTACATCGCGAACAACGCCGCGAAGAACATGAGCTCGGACGACAGCCAAACGATCGTCCCCACATTGACGAGGTTCGGACGATTCGCCCGGCCGCCATGCGTAGTTGTCTTTATCGCGGATGCAGTTGCCACGGGCAGCATTATTACGGCACCTCGCGGCCACCCTGCGCATGACCCCCCGTTTGCGGCCGAAGCTTCGGTCACAACTTGGAACTTCGCCGCGCCCCGTCACGTTATGGACGACCGCCCGTGACCCGGCGCGGACGTCCTGGTGGGCGGCCAGGTCGCGGACCCGTCGGCCATCTTCGCGCACCCGGTCCGGACGCCGCGTCCGCCCTTGTGGGAACGTGCTGAAGGAGTATGTTTGCGCCATGAGCACCACGGACGCCACCGCCTCCCCGGTCAAGGTCCTCGTCTACAGCGACGACGCAGCGACCCGTGAGCAGATCCGGCTGGCCATCGGCCGCCGCCCCGCCGCCGACCTCCCGCCCGTGGAGTACGTCGAGTGCGCGACCCAGCCCGCCGTCGTCCGCCTGCTCGACGCCGGCGGCATAGACCTTGCCATCGTCGACGGCGAGGCGCAGCCCGCCGGGGGCCTCGGCGTGTGCCGCCAGGCCAAGGACGAGGTCTACGACTGCCCGCCGGTCCTCGCGGTGATCGCGCGCCGTGACGACGGCTGGCTGGCGACCTGGTCGCGGGCCGACGGCGTCGTCACCCAGCCGCTCGACCCGTTTGAGGTCGCCAAGACCGCCGCGCAGCTGCTGCGCCGCCGCGCCCAGGACCGGCTGCCCGTCCTGTAGCGCCGCGCCCGCCCGCCCCGTTCCGACCGTCCGAGCCCGAACGAGCCCGAAAGAGAATCCGCCGTGAGCGCCCGTACCACCTGGCCAGCCCTGCTCAACGCCCTGCTTTCCGGGGAGTCCCTGACCTCGGAGGAGACGGGCTGGGCGATGAGCCAGATCATGGCGGGCGCCGCGACGGACGCGCAGATCGCCGGGTTCGCGGTGGCGCTGCGGGCCAAGGGCGAGACGGTCGCGGAGGTCGGCGGCATCGCGGCGGGGATGCTGGCCAACGCCACCCCGCTGGACATCGAGGGCGACCTCGTCGACCTGGTGGGCACCGGCGGCGACCAGCACCACACGGTGAACTTCTCCACGATGGCCTCGATCGTGGCGGCCGGGGCCGGGGCGAAGGTCGTCAAGCACGGCAACCGCGCGGCGTCGTCGTCGTGCGGCACCGCCGACGTGCTCGAGGCGCTCGGCGTGGTGATCGACCTGCCTCCCGCGGCGACCGAGAAGGTGGCCCGCGAGGCGGGCGTGGCGTTCCTGTTCGCGCCCGTATATCACCCGGCTTTCCGCTACACCGCCGGACCCCGTCGCGAGCTCGGCACCCCGACGGTCTTCAACTTCCTCGGCCCGCTCACCAACCCGGCGCGGCCGAAGTCGTTCGCGGTCGGCGTCTTCCACGAGCGGATGGCGCCGGTGCTGGCCGGGGTGTTCGCCGAGCGCGGCTCGACCGGCCTGGTCTTCCGCGGCGAGGACGGCATGGACGAGCTGTCCACGACCGGCCCGTCGAAGGTGTGGACGGTCCGCGACGGCGTCGTCGGCGAAACCGTCTTCGACCCCGCCGAGCTGGGCATCCCCCGGGCGACCCTCGCCGACTTCCGGGGCGCGGACGCGACCTTCAACGCGGGCGTCGTGCACAAGGTCCTTGCCGGGGAGCAGGGCCCGATCCGCGACATGGTCCGGCTGAACGCCGCGGCCGCGCTCGTCGCCGCCGAGGGGGCCCCGAGCCCCGACGGCCTCGTCCCGGCCCTCAAGGACGCCTACGAGCGCGCGGGAGAGGCGATCGACTCCGGAGCAGCCAGGGACCTCCTGGAGCGCTGGGTGAGCATCTCACAGCGGCACAGGCCGTCCTGAGCCTCCCGGGCCCCATCCGTCACACGCGAAAGGGGGCCCGCAGGCCCCCTTCTGTGTTTCTCGGCTGTGTGCTTCCCGGCTTCTGACGCCTCAGGGCGCCCCTGCGGGCGCGGCGGGCACCGCGGGCGCCTTGTCGGGCTTGCTCGCGGGCGTCTTGGACGCCGCCTCCGCCTTGGCGGGCGCGTGCTCGGCCCCGTCCATCGCGGCGGTGGTGAAGCCCTGGGCCTTGCTGGTCTTCAGCCAGTTCTTCCAGTCGAGCTGCCAGTACCCCCAGCCGTTCTCCGGCTCGAGCGGCCGCGCGGTCCCGACGATCTTCACCGGGTCGCCCCGGTGGCTGATCTTGTGGAACCACTTGGCGTTGTCCGGCGACAGGTTGATGCACCCGTGGCTGACGTTGGCGTACCCCTGCGAGCCGACCGACCAGGGCGCGCTGTGCAGGTACTCGCCGCTGTTGGAGATCCGGACCGTCCAGTAGACGTTCTGCTGGTAGTAGCCGGGCTGTCCCGGCCCCGCGTCCGGCGACGTCATGACGGTCATGTACTCCTTCTCCATCGTCAGATGGTTTCCGGAGGTCGTCAGGTACTTGTACTGGCCGCCCATGCCCATGCTGGCGGGCATCGTGCGGGCCTTCTTGCCCGCGATCTTCACCTCGACCTTGTGCGTCTTGGCGTTGCCGACTGTCTCGATCCGCTCCCCCACCCGGAAGCTGCGGTCGAGGTTCTTCTCCCCGTAGACGCCCTTGGCGAGTTGGACGCCCGCCAGGTGCCCGATCAGCCTGACCTTGGTGTGCGCGGGCCAGTAGTCCTTGGTGCGGAAGATGACGCTCTGGTCGTCGAACCAGCGCCACGCGCCCTCGACGGGCTGCGACGCCCGCACCTCCAGGGCCTTCTCGACCGCCTCCTTGTTGACGACCTCGCGACCGAAGTTGATCTTGATCGGCATGCCGACCCCGACCGTCTCGTTCGCCTCGGGGAAGGAAATTTCCCCGGTGGCCGTCTCAGACGGTTTCGCGGTGCTGAACGCCGACTCCGCGGTCTGCACCTGGCCGTCGGCCCCCAGCGCGGTCGCCAGCACCGAGTACCGCGCGCTCGGATCGAGCGGATACCTGGACTGCCACGAGGTCCGGTCGGCGGCCAGGACGCCCGGGACGGTCTGCCCCTTGGCGTCGGTCACCGTGACGTTCTGGAGGGTCCCCTTGCTCGCCTGAACGGTGACCGGAGTGTCCGGCTGGACGGTCCCCGCGTTGACCGGGGAGATCGCCACGGCGGCCTCCGGCTTCGCCGGCTTCTCGCTCGAGCAGCTCGCGAGCAGCGGGACCAGGAGCAGTCCTGCGGCTCCCGCCCTGGTGGCGGCGCGGTTGACCTGCACCGTTGAACCTCCTGTGTGTCGTCCCGTCCTGGGCCCCCGAAGACCACTGTGGAGGGGTGCGGGATCTCCGCCTCCTGCGATCTTGATACCCGTGCGGCGCTCGCCCGGAAACATCGGCGGGTGAACGCCCGGTGACGGTACGCAAGTATGCCGAAGGCCGGTGCCCCCGTTAGGGAGACACCGGCCTTCGGCGTGAGGTTTTGCCTACCCGGGAAGCCCGGGATGGGCTAGGCCACGTACTGGCCCCGGTAGTACTCGAACACGAAGCCGATCGAGGTGAGGATCAGCAGCGCCACCCCGAGCAGCATCAGCCAGGTGCCGAAGATCATGCCGAGGCACAGGGCGGCGGCCGACAGGCCCACCCACAGCGGCCACCAGCTGTGCGGGCTGAAGAAGCCCTGGTCGCCGGCCGAGTCGGCGATGTCGCCGAGCTTGTCGTCCTCGGGCAGCTCAGCGCCGCGCAGCTTCTCGATCCGGTTGACCGTGAAGTGGATGTAGATGCCGATCATGAACGCGAGGCCGACGGCCAGCGCCATGGCGGTCGTGCCGGTCCACTCGCCGGAGAAGGACCAGTACACGATGTCGGTGATCAGGAAGAAGATCCCGCACCCGTAGAACATGTACGCCTGAACGCGCATCGGTCATGACCTCCGCTTCTGCACGTCGGAGCCCGCGTCGATCGCCGCGAGGTCGACGCCCGCGAGCTCGGCAGCCTTGGCCGCCTCGGCGGCGTGGTGCAGGTCGAACGCCGGACGCTCCGAGCGGATCTTCGGGATCGAGTTGAAGTTGTGCCGCGGCGGCGGGCACGACGTCGCCCACTCCAGCGAGCAGCCGTAGCCCCACGGGTCGTCGACTTCGACCTTCTTGCCCTTACGCCACGTGATGTAGACGTTGTAGAAGAACGGCAGCATCGACGCGCCGAGCAGGAACGAGCCGACCGTGGACAGCTGGTTCAGCCCGACGAACTCCGACGGGTAGTCGGCGTAGCGCCGCGGCATGCCCTCCGCGCCAAGCCAGTGCTGGACGAGGAACGTCATGTGGAAGCCGACGAACAGCGTCCAGAAGTGGATCTTGCCCCAGCGCTCGTTCAGCATCTTGCCGGTCCACTTCGGCCACCAGAAGTAGAAGCCCGCGAACATCGCGAACACCACGGTGCCGAAGACGACGTAGTGGAAGTGCGCCACGACGAAGTAGGAGTCCGACAGCTGGAAGTCAAGCGGCGGCGAGGCGAGGATGACGCCGGTCAGACCGCCGAACAGGAACGTCACGAGGAAGCCGAGGGAGAACAGCATCGGCGTCTCGAACGTCAACTGGCCCCGCCACATCGTGCCGATCCAGTTGAAGTACTTCACACCCGTGGGCACCGCGATGAGGAACGTCATGAACGAGAAGAACGGCAGGAGCACCTGGCCCGTCACGTACATGTGGTGCGCCCAGACGGTGATCGACAGGCCGGCGATCGCGATGGTCGCGCCGACGAGGCCGATGTAGCCGAAGATGGGCTTGCGGCTGAAGACCGGGAGGATCTCCGTCACGATGCCGAAGAACGGCAACGCGAGGATGTACACCTCTGGATGGCCGAAGAACCAGAACAGGTGCTGCCACAGGATCGCGCCGCCGTTCTCGGCGTTGAAGACCTGCGCGCCGAACTTGCGGTCGGCGTACAGCGCGAGCAGCGCGGCGGCCAGGACCGGGAAGGCCAGCAGGACCAGGATCGAGGTCAGCAGCGTGTTCCACACGAAGATCGGCATGCGGAACATCGTCATGCCGGGCGCGCGCATCCCGATGATCGTGGTGATGAAGTTGACCGCGCCGAGGATGGTGCCGAGACCCGACAGGGTCAGGCCGACCACCCACATGTCGCCGCCGATGCCCGGCGAGCGGACCGAGTCCGACAGCGGGGCGTAGGCGAACCAGCCGAAGCTCGCGGCGCCGTCCGGCGTGAGGAACGCGGCGACGACGATGAGGCTGCCGAACAGGTAGAACCAGTACGCCAGCATGTTCATGCGCGGGAACGCCACGTCCGGCGAGCCGATCTGGAGCGGCATGATGACGTTGGCGAAGCCGCTGAACAGCGGGGTCGCGAACATCAGCAGCATGATCGTGCCGTGCATCGTGAACAGCTGGTTGAACTGCTCGTTGCTCACGATGTCCTGGCCGGGCTCGAAGAGCTCGGCGCGCATCACCAGCGCCATCACGCCGCCGATGAGGAAGAACGTGAACGAGGTGATGATGTACAGGTAGCCGATGACCTTGTGGTCGGTCGACGTGATCCAGCTGACGACCAACCGGCCCTTGCTGGTGCGCTGGCCGCCCGCGATCGCGGCGGGCTGCTCTGAGATCGCGGTCACTGCGCGCCCCCGCCCTTCTGCTCGGCGATGTAGGCGTCGAACTCGCCCTGCGTCACGACCTTCACCTGGAACAGCATCCGCGTGTGGTCGACACCGCACAGCTCGGCGCACCGGCCCTCATAGGTCCCGGTCTTGGTCGGCTTGAGCTGGAACTGGTTCTCGAAGCCGGGCATGACGTCCTTCTTGTAGAGGAACGCGGGAACCCAGAACGAGTGAATGACGTTGTCCGACTTGAGGTTGAAGTGGACAGTCTTGTTCACCGGCAGGACCAGCACGGGCTTCTCGCCGTTGCCGGTGCCGCCGGGGGCGTCGGGGGCGGTCGGAGTTCCGACGATGCTGACCGGTGAGCCGTCGGCCTTCTTGAACTGGTCGCCGATGTAGTCGAACTGCCAGCTCCACTGGTAGCCGATGACGTCGACGGTGACGTCCGGGTTCTCCTTCAGGTCCTCGACGTAACTCTGGTCACGCGCGGTGTAGAAGAACAGGACGCCGATGATGACGAACGGCACGGCGGTGTACAGCATCTCGACCGGCAGGTTGTAGCGCACCTGCTTGGGAAGGCCCTCCTGGCCCTTCCGCTTGCGGTGGAACAACACGGCCCAGATGATCAGGCCCCAGACGACGACGCCGACAGCGATCGCGGCGATCCACGTGCCCTGCCAGAGCGAGAGCATGCGATGCGCCTGCTCGCTGGAGGGCTCGGGGAAGCCTACGCGCTTCCATTCTTCGGCGTCGCAGGCGGTGGCCGCCATCGCCAGCAGAGCCAGCGCGGACGCGCTGGACAGCGCTCGGCGGCGGCCACTCACTGGCTCACGCCGCTCCCTAGAGCGGGTCGGACTCACGGATTGCCTTCCCCACAGATGAAGCCCGGGAGCTGCCCCGGGCGGCTGCAATTCACTAGTTCCCTCGTTGTGGTGGACACATTAGCGCGACTGTCCGGAGAGTCCCCTCCGGGACCCCCGTTAGTGTCGTGGTGTGCCTTTTTTCGACGCCGCCTCGACCGAACCCCTTCATCCCGCCGCACGCGACGCGCTGCTCGAGGCGCTGGAGACCGGCTGGGCCGACCCGGCACGCCTGTACGGATCGGGACGACGGGCCAGAATGCTACTTGATCAGTCACGCGCGCGGATCGCCGCGACGCTGTCGGCCCGTCACGACGAGGTCTCCTTCACCACCTCCGGCACGCAGGCGGTGCATCTCGGGGTCCTCGGCGCGCTCGCGGGGCGGCGGCGCGTCGGACGGCATCTCGTGGTGAGCGCGGTCGAGCACTCCAGCGTCCTGCACGCGGCCGAGGCGCACGAGCGCGACGGCGGCGAGGTCACCGAGGTACCCGTCGACCTGTACGGGCGCGTCGACCCCGACGCGTTCGCCGCGGCGCTGCGCCCGGACACCGCGCTGGCGTGTCTCCAGTCGGCCAACCACGAGGTGGGGACGGTCCAGCCCGTCGCCGAGGCGGCCGAGGCGTGCCGGGAAAGGGGCGTCCCGCTGCTGGTGGACGCCGCGCAGTCGCTCGGCAGGGTCGAGGTGCCCGGCGGGTGGTCGCTGCTGACGGCGAGCGCGCACAAGTTCGGCGGGCCGGCCGGCGTCGGGCTGCTCGTGGTGCGCAAGGGCGTGCGCTGGCGCTCGCCGCTGCCCGAGGACGAGCGCGGGGCGCGCCGCGTGCCGGGCTTCGAGAACGTGCCGGGCGCGGTGGCGACGGCGGCGGCGCTGGAGGCGTCGCTGGCCGAAGCGCCCGAGGAGAACGCGCGGCTGTGGGAGCTCGTCGAACGCGTTCGCCGTGAGGTGCCCCGGCTCGTCGAGGACGTCGAGGTCGTGGGCGATCCCGTACGGCGGCTGCCGCACCTCGTCACCTTCTCCCTTCTGTATGTCGGAGGGGAGGCCATTGTCACCGAACTCGACAGGCTGGGTTTTGAGGTTTCGTCGGGCAGCTCGTGCACGGCGGATAGCCTTCGTCCTAGCCACGTCTTGGAGGCAATGGGTGTGATTACCCATGGAAACGTCCGGGTATCGCTGCCCCGGGGAGCTTCCGCCGAGGATGTCGAAAGATTCCTCGGCGTCCTGCCCGAGACGGCGGCGAGGTTGCGCCGCAGCGCGGGCGCGACCGGCTGACCCGCACCCGCGAGACGCACCGCAACAGCAGAAGGGAAGCAGACCATGCGCTTCCGCCGCCGCGCCCCCCGGGCCGAGCAGGCGTCACCCCCGCCCGTCCCCGTGCCCGCGGGCCCCCCCGCCTACCTGATGCTCGACGCGCTGGGCCGCAAGTGCCCCATCCCCATCATCATGCTCGCCGAACGCATCCGCGAGGTCCCCCTGGGCCAGATCGTCGCCGTCAAGGCCGACGACGTCGCCGCCCGCACCGACATCCCCGCCTGGTGCCGCATGAAGTCCCAGACCTTCGTCCGCGAAGAACCCCTCCCCCAAGGCGGCTGGGCCTTCCACGTCAAGCGGGACTACTAACTGTGTTTGCTGGCCCGCCCTCCGGCCCTGGGGGCTGTGTTTGCCGGCCCACCCTCCGGCCCTAGGGGCTGTGTTTGCTGGCCCGCCCTCCGGCCCCGGGGGCCTACGGGCGGGCTGTGATCGGGCGCTTCGCAAGCCTGGGCTGCCCCTCCGGCCCTGGGGGCCTCCGGGGCAGCCCAGGGCGCCCGATCACGTGAGGGGCCGCGCCTAGCGGCGCTCCCTTAAACCCCCGAGCGCGTTGGGACCGCGCCTGACGGCGCTCCCTTCAACCCCCGGGCGCGAGCAGGGCCCTCTCCGCGCAGTCCCGGAGGGACTGCGCGGAGAGGGGTTGTTAGGTGAGGTTTGTGGCGATTTCGGTGGCGGCTTCGGGGCCGTAGGCGGTGGACATGCGGGCTATGAGGACCGACTTGTCGAGGGAGTATTCCTGGCCGCCGGCGGTTTCGAGGGCGTGGGCGGCCAGGAGGTTGCCGAGCTGGGCGGCGCGCTCCAGGCTCAGGTCCCAGGCGACGGCGGCGAGGAAGCCGGCGCGGAAGGCGTCGCCGATGCCGGTCGGCTCCACCTTGCGGACGTCGGGGGCGGCCGGGACGTGCAGGCCGGGCTCACCCTTGCGGTCGATGACGACGCCCTTCGCGCCGAGCGTCGTCACCCGGATGTCCACCCGGTCGAGCACGTCGGCGTCGGTCCAGCCGGACTTCTGCTCGCACAGGGCCTTCTCGTACTCGTTCGTGAACAGGAAGCGCGCGCCGCCGATGAGGCTGCGCACCTCCGCGCCGTCCATCCGGGCGAGCTGCTGTGACGGGTCCGCGGCGAACGCGATGCCGCGGTCGCGGCACTCGTCGGTGTGCCTGACCATCGCCTCGGGGTCGTTCGGGCTCACCACGACGAGGTCGATCTCACCGAGCGGGGCGAGCTCGATGTTGCGCGCCTCGGCCATCGCCCCCGCGTAGAAGGACGCGATCTGGTTGTGGTCGGTGTCGGTGGTGCACATGAAGCGCGCGGTGTGCCGCAGCTCCGACACGTGGACGCCCGCGCAGTCGACGCCGTGGCGCTCGAGCCAGGCCCGGTAGTCGGCGAAGTCCGCGCCGACCGAGCCGACGAGCAGGGGGCGCAGGCCGAGCGAGCCGAGTCCGTAGGAGATGTTCGCCGCGATGCCGCCCCTGCGGATCTCCAGCTCGTCGACCAGGAAGGAGAGCGACACCTGGGCGAGCTGGTCGGGCAGGAGCTGGTCGGAGAACCGGCCGGGGAAGGTCATCAGATGGTCGGTCGCGATGGAACCTGTCACGGCGATGCGCACGGCGAAGCTCTCCTCGTTGGCGTGGCTGCGGGAAAACACATAAGAAAAAGGGCCTGCACAGATTACTGTGCCAGGCCCTTCGAGGGTTGGACACCCTCGTGAACGACGCCGTGACGCCGTGGAACGCCGCCGCTCAGGAGAAGCTGTCGCCGCAGGCGCACGAACCCGTCGCGTTCGGGTTGTCGATCGTGAAGCCCTGCTTCTCGATGGTGTCGACGAAGTCGACGGTCGCGCCGCCCAGGTAGGGGGCGCTCATCCGGTCGGTGACCACGCTGACGCCGTTGAAGTCGGCGATGACGTCGCCGTCGAGCGAACGCTCGTCGAAGAAGAGCTGGTAGATCAGGCCGGAGCAGCCGCCGGGCTGCACGGCGACGCGCAGGGCCAGGTCGTCACGGCCCTCCTGCTCCAGCAGGTCCTTGACCTTCTGCGCGGCGGCGTCGGTGAGGTTGATCCCCGACTGAGTGCTGGTCTCCGTCATGTTCATGTACTCCCGGTGCGGGGCGAGTTTCTGCTTGGCAGTCGGACTGCTTCAAGTGACAACGTACCTGCCCGTGCGGTTCTTCCCCGCACCGCGGGGTTTTTTCGTCCCTCCATACCCCCCGATTCACGGGCATACCGGGCGTTGTGGTTAGACTGGTTTCGTCAGAACGACGATAAGTCCCCGTTCGCGGGAAGGGAGCCCCCGTGACGACCACCACCGACCTGCCGCTGCTCTTCCTCGGCAAGGGCGCGGACCCCGCCACCGAGCGCGGCGTCGAATGCCCCGGCGACCTGCCCCCGGCGTCCGACCCCGCACTCGTCGCGCGGGCCCGCGCGGCCAAGGAGGCGCTGGGCGACAGCGTCTTCGTCCTCGGCCACCACTACCAGCGCGACGAGGTGATCCAGTTCGCCGACGTCACCGGCGACTCGTTCAAGCTCGCCCGCGACGCCGCGGCCAAGCCCGACGCGCCCTACATCGTCTTCTGCGGCGTGCACTTCATGGCCGAGTCCGCCGACATCCTCACCACCCCCGAGCAGAAGGTCATCCTCCCCGACCTCGCCGCCGGGTGCTCGATGGCCGACATGGCGACGTTCGACCAGGTCGAGGACTGCTGGGACGCCCTCGCCGACGCCGGCATCGCCGACCGCGTCGTGCCCGTGACGTACATGAACTCCTCGGCCGACATCAAGGGCTTCGTCGGACGGCACGGCGGCGTCGTGTGCACGTCATCGAACGCCAAGCGCGCGCTCGACTGGGCGTTCGCCCGGGGTGAGCAGGTGCTGTTCCTGCCCGACCAGCACCTCGGCCGCAACACCGCGGTGCTGGAGATGGGCATGACGCTCGAGGACTGCGTGGTCTACAACCCGCGCCGCCCGAGCGGCGGCCTCACCCGCGAGCAGCTGCGGAACGCCAAGATGATCCTGTGGCAGGGGCACTGCTCGGTCCACGGACGGTTCAGCCGCGCCTCGGTGGACGAGGTCCGCGAGCGCGTCCCCGGCGTCAACGTGCTCGTGCACCCCGAGTGCAGGCACGAGGTCGTCACGGCCGCCGACTACATCGGCTCGACCGAGTACATCATCAAGGCGCTCGACGCCGCCGAACCCGGCAGCTCCTGGGCCATCGGCACCGAGCTCAACCTGGTCAAGCGCCTCGCCGCCGCGCACCCGGACAAGAACGTCATGTTCCTGGACAAGGCGGTCTGCTTCTGCTCGACCATGAACCGCATCGACCTGCCCCACCTCGTCTGGGCGCTGGAGTCCCTGGTCCGGGGCGAGGTCCCCAACCAGATCACCGTCGACCCCGACACCGCCCACCACGCCCGCGCCGCCCTCGACCAGATGCTCGCCCTGCCGTAATCCCTTCCCCGCAGTCCTTCGGGACTGCGGGGACATCGGGGGGCCTGGCGGCAGGGGCGCGGCGGAGATCCTTCAGTCGGGGATCAGGCCGGAGTCGCCGAGCATGCTCTTCACCTCGTCGATATGGGCGTCGGCGGGCGGGAGGATGAGCTCGGAGGACTCAAGGCTGTCGTCGGGCAGGGGGGTGCCCAGTTCCCTGACGCGGTCCAGCAGGGCGGTGAAGGCGGCGCGGAAGGCCGCGTCGTCGCCGCCTCCGATGGTCGCCTCGAGGGTGTCGTCAAGTTTGTTCAGTTCCGGGAGATCACCGTCGGCGATCTTCACCTGGCCCTCGCCCATGATCCTGACGATCATCGCTCAGCCCCCCTGCTGCGGCCTCTGGTCCTGCTGCTGACCCTGCTGCGGCTGCTGTGCCCGCGGGGAACCCGGGTCGAGCTGCTTTTGCAGGCTGCCCTGGTTCAGCTCGGCCTTCAGCCGCTCGAGCTCGATGTCGACGCCGCTGCCCGCACCGATCCGGTCGAGCTCGGCCTGGATGTCGTCGCGCGGACCCGAGTAGTCCTCGAGCGCGCCGGACGCCAGCAGCTCGTCGATCGCCCCGGCGCGCGCCTGGAGCTGCGCCGTGCGGTCCTCCGCGCGCTGGATCGCCAGGCCGACGTCGCCCATCTCCTCGGAGATGCCGCTGAACGCCTCGTTGATCCTGGTCTGCGCCTCGGCCGCGGTGTAGGTCGCCTTGATCGTCTCCTTGCGGGTACGGAAGGCGTCGACCTTGGACTGGAGCCGCTGCGCCGCCAGGACGAGCTTCTCCTCCTCGCCCTGCAGCTGCTGGTACTGCACCCGCAGGTCGGCGAGCTGGGTGTCGAGGCCCGCGCGGCGCTCAAGGGCGGAGCGCGCGAGGTCCTCGCGGCCCAGCTCGAGCGCCTTGCGGCCCTGGTCGGTCAGTTTGTTGTGCTCTCCCTCGATCCGGGAGATCTGGAGCTCGAGGCGCTTGCGCGAGGTCGCCACGTCGGCCACGCCCCGCCGCACCTTCTGGAGCATCTCCACCTGGCGCTGGTAGGAGTAGTCCAGGGTCTCCCGCGGATCCTCCATGCGGTCCAGCGCGTTGTTTGCCTTGGACCTGAAGATCATCGACATTCGCTTCATCACGCTCATCGCGCGCGGACGTCCCTTCGTGTTGCGGGTCGGGCCTTCCTTAACCCTACGCTTTCGACGCTCGGGGGATCTACGAGGTTCCTCACCGGTATCGGCATCAAATATCCTTCCTTCTGTGTTCCGACGTGGCGGTACAACCCCGCAGACCCCAGAGACGGTCGATGACCGCCCCCTCAAGGAGGGCGGCAAGAACCGTCCGACGCCCAAGCGCGCCGAGGCCGAGGGCAACCGGCGCCACCAGCGTGTGAGCGCGCCCAAGGACCGCAAGGAGGCTTACAAGGCGGTCCGTGAGCGGCAGGCGCGCGACCGCGAGAAGGCCCGTGAGGGCATGGCCAGGGGCGATGCCAAATACTTGCCCAAGCGCGACCAGGGGCCGGTCAGGCAGCTCGCCCGCGACTATGTGGACGCGCGCCGCACGGTCGGCTCGTACCTGATGCTGATCATGTTCGTCGTGGTGATCGCGAGCTTCGTCCCGTCGACCTTCACGCAGCTGGTGTTCGTGCTGGTGCCGCCGGTCCTGCTCGCGGTGGTGCTGACCGAGAGCCTGCTCATCGCCCAGGGCGTCAAGCGGCTCGCCAAGGAGCGCTTCCCGAGCGAGAGCGTCAAGGGCGTCGGCCTGTACGCCGCCTCGCGCTCGCTGCAGATCCGCCGCCTGCGCCTGCCCAACCCCCGTCGCAAGCCGGGCGAGAAGAACCTCGTCTGACGGGTCCGCGACGCCCCCGGCCCGGGGACGTCGATGTCCCGGACCGGCCCGGACGCGACCATAATCGGGGTTATGGAATTTCGTTACCTGGGTCGGAGCGGGCTGAAGATCTCCGAGATCGCCTACGGGAACTGGATCACGCACGGCTCCCAGGTCGAGGAGGACGCGGCGCGCGCGTGCGTCGCCGCGGCGCTCGACGAGGGCATCACCACGTTCGACACCGCCGACGTCTACGCCGGAACGCGCGCGGAAGAAGTGCTCGGCAGGGCGCTGAAGGGCGTGCGGCGCGAGTCCCTGGAGATCTTCACCAAGGTCTACTGGCCGACGGGTCCCGGTCCGAACGACCGCGGCCTGTCCCGCAAGCACATCATGGAGTCGATCAACGGGTCGCTGCGCCGTCTCGGCACCGACTACGTCGACCTGTACCAGGCGCACAGGTTCGACTACGAGACGCCGCTGGAAGAGACGATGCGGGCGTTCGAGGACGTCGTCCGGCAGGGCAAGGCGCTGTACATCGGCGTGTCGGAGTGGCGGGCCGAGGAGATCGAGGCCGCGCTGAAGATCGCCGAAGCGCGCGGGTTCGACCGGATCATCTCCAGCCAGCCGCAGTACTCGATGCTGCACCGCGTCATCGAGGCCGAGGTCGTGCCGCTGTGCGAGCGCGAGGGGATCGGCCAGATCGTCTGGTCGCCGATCGCGCAGGGCGTCCTCACCGGCAAGTACCTGCCCGGCCAGCCGCCGCCCGCGGGCTCGCGCGCCACCGACGCGCAGGGCGGCGCGGACTTCGTCAAGGCGTGGATGGGCGACGACGTCCTCACCCGCGTCCAGAACCTGAAGCCGATCGCCGAGGAGGCGGGCCTGACCATGGCCCAGCTCGCCGTCGCCTGGGTCCTGCAGAACCCCAACGTCTCCGCCGCCATCGTCGGGGCCTCCCGCCCCGAACAGGTCCGCGACAACGTGAAGGCCGCCGGCGTCGAACTCGACCCGGCCCTCCTGGCCCGCATCGACGCCACCCTCGGCGACGTCATCACCCGCGACCCCGCCAACACCCAGTCTCCGGCCACCAGACCATGACATTGGCCGCGGCTCCGCCGCGGCGGTGATTGGGCGCTCTAAGCCGCCGTCTTCCCTCCGCCTTGCTCGCCTTGCGGCTCGCAAGGCTCCGGTCCAGACGGCGGCGCGCCCAATCACTCTGGGGTCTTCCACTCAGAGGCCGTGGCCCCGGCTTAGCTGGAAACTCTGCGGGGTCTTCCACTCAGAGGCCGTGGCCCCGGCTTAGCTGGAAACTCTGCGGGGTGTTCCGCTCAGAGGCCGTGGCCCCGGCTTAGCTGGAACCCTCGCGGGGCTATTCCGCCAGTTCTAGGCGGGGCTATTCCGCTAGTTCTAGGCGGGGTTATTCCGCCAGTTCTAGTTTGAGGGGGCCGTAAATGGGGCGGTCGTCGTCCAGGAGGTGGACCTGGGCCACGCCGGCGGCGGCCAGGGTGCGCCAGTTCTCGCCCAGCCAGCTTTCGGCGTCGCTCTGGGTGGACTGGTATTCGGGTTGGTCGTGCACGCCGGGGAGCCCGTTGGGGGGGATCACCGTGCCGTCGTCCTTCTCGTAACGCCAGCTCCACGCCATGTTCGCCTGAACTCCCCTCGACCCGGGCAGAGTGTCGCGCGCCCCCGCGCCGGGACGGGGTGGACGCCCCGAGATCATAGTCGGGTGGACGTCGTGATCGAGGGAGACGCCTCGCCCGGGGGCTGGCCCGTGCCGGACTGCCGCTGCGCCTCGTGCCGGTCGGTGCGCGCCGCGCCGCACGCGCCCCTGCGGGTCCTGGTCGACGGCACCCCCCTTGACGAGCTCGCCGCGCGGCGGCTCCCCGGCGGCTTCGCCGTGACCGCCCCGGACGGCGGCGACCTGCTGTGCGCCGACCCCGGCGGCCTCCCCGAACCCGAAGACGGGATCGTCTACGAAGCCGTCCTTCTGGACCTTCTCGCCGACCCGTCCCACCTCGGCGCCTTGCGCGCGTCCGGCGCGGTCGGCCCCCGGACGTCCGTACACGCCGTCCACCTGGACCACAGAATCCGCGACGAGTCCGAACTCACACGCCGCCTCGCCTTCTGGACCTCCCCCCCGACGCCCCCGCACCGGACGCTTCTGCTCGGCGGCTCCCGCTCAGGCAAGTCCGCGGAAGCCGAACTCCGTCTCGCCGCCCACCCCCACGTCACCTACGTCGCGACGGGCCCGACCGCAGAAGCCGATCCCGACTGGGCCCGGCGTGTCGGCGCGCACAAGGTCCGCCGCCCACCCGGCTGGGCGACCCTGGAGACCACGGATCTCGACGCCGTCCTCCGCAACGCGGAAGGCCCCCTCCTCATCGACGGCCTGGGCACCTGGCTCGCCGCCGCCATGGACGAAACAGGGGCCTGGGAGTCCCCCGACGCGGTGCTCCCCCGCCTTGACTCCCTGACTGCCTCGTGGCGTGCCGCCTCGGCCGTCGTCGTCGCCGTCTCTGACGAGGTCGGCCTGTCCCTGGTCCCCGACAACCGCGCGGGCCGCCTCTTCCGCGACTTCCTGGGCGACGTCAACCAGCGCCTGGCCGCCGAGTCCGAGGACGTCGCGCTCGTGGTCGCCGGACGCGTCGTCGCCCTCTGAGCGTCCCTCCCGGCGCGGTAGGGTCGGCCGCCGTGGAGGTTCCTGTGGGGTTGCGGCTTTCGTTCGGTCTGCTCAGCGTGCTTCCGGTCCGCTACGCGCGGGCGGGCCGCGTGGAGTTCGGCGCGGCGATGCGGCTCGCGCCCGTCGTCGGCCTCGCCGTCGGCGTCCTACAGGGCGGCCTATACGCCGCCCTCTCCTTCGCCGGAACCGGGCAGCTCCTCGCGGCCGCGCTCGCGGTGGGCCTCGGCGCGGTCCTGACCCGCGGCCTGCACTGGGACGGCCTCGCCGACGTCGCCGACGGCCTGGGCAGCGGACGCCCCGCCGAGACCGCCCTGGAAATCATGAAGAAGTCCGATATCGGCCCCTTCGGCGTGCTCACCCTTGTCTTCACCGCCCTCGTGCAGATCACCGCGACCGCCGAGGCCGCCCACCCCGCGCTCGCCCTCGCCGTCGCCGCCGTCGCGGGCCGCACCGCGATCGTCCGCGCCTGCGCCCCCGGCGTCCCGGCGGCACGCCCCGACGGCCTTGGCTCGATGGTCGCGGGCACCGTCGGCAGGGGGGTCGGCACCGCGCTCACCGCCCTGGTCATCGCGGTCTCCGCCCTCGCCGCCCTCGCCCTGACGGGCTCGCCGCGCGACGCCCTCCCCTTCGCCCTCGCCCCCCTCGCCGGGCTCCTCGCGGCGGGGCTGTTCCGCCGCCACCTGGTGCGCAGGTTCGGCGGGATCACCGGTGACGTGCTCGGCGCGCTCTGCGAACTCACCGTGACCGTCACCCTGATTTCGCTTACGCTGGGTGACTGATCGGGCGGCGACGCTTGATCGAAACGGGGAAATCCGGTGCGGGGGGCGAGTAAGGTCGAGAGACGTGACGACGAATCTCAAGCTCACCCAGAACGAACCGGCCTCCCTGGACGTCGACGCGGTCGTCGTCGGCGTCCTGCCCGGTCCCGCGCTGGCGCCGGGCGCCGCGGGGGTCGACCAGGCCCTGGGCGGGCGCCTCGTCGAGGCCCTGCAAGCCGTCGGCGCCACCGGCAAGCCGGGCGAGGTGCACAAACTCCCGACGTTGGGCGCGCTGCCCGCCTCGGTCATCGTGGCCGTCGGCCTCGGCGACGATCCCTCAGCTGAGACCCTGCGCCGCGCCGCGGGTGCCGCGGTACGCGCACTTGCGGGCACCGCGAAGGCGGCCCTCGCGCTTCCGGCCTCCGACGCCGACTCCGCTTCCGCCGTCGCCACGGGCGCGCTCCTCGGCAACTACGCCTTCGCCCGCTACCGCACCGGCGAGCAGCCGGAGACCGTCGAGGAGCTGCTGCTCGCGGCCCCCGCCGACGCCGAGGGCCGCGTCGCCGAGGACACCGCGATCGCCGAGGCCGTCACCCTCGTGCGCGACCTGGTCAACACCCCGCCGTCCCACCTGTCGCCCGAGGACCTGGCCGACGTGGCCGACCGCGTGGCCAAGGAGTCCGGCCTGGAGATCGAGATCCTCGACGAGCGCGCGCTGGTCGACGGCGGCTACGGCGGCATCGCCGGGGTCGGGCAGGGTTCGGTGAACCCGCCGCGCCTGGTCCGCCTCGCCTACTCCCACCCCGAGGCCGACAAGAACGTCGTGTTCGTCGGCAAGGGCATCACCTTCGACACCGGCGGCATCTCGATCAAGCCAGCCGAGGGCATGGACTGGATGAAGTCCGACATGGGCGGCGCGGGCGCGGTCCTGGGCGCGCTCCAGGCCGTCGCGGCGCTCAAGCCCAAGGTCAACGTGATCGGCTACCTGGCGATCGCGGAGAACATGCCGTCCGGCTCCGCGCAGCGTCCCTCCGACGTCATCACCATCTACGGCGGCAAGACCGTCGAGGTCCTCAACACCGACGCCGAGGGCCGCCTCGTCATGGCCGACGCGATCGTCCGCTCGGCCGAGGACTCTCCGCACCTGCTGGTGGATGTGGCGACCCTCACCGGGGCCGCGCTCGTCGCGCTGGGCGTGCGCCTCACCGGCGTCATGGCCAACGACGACGACGTCCGCGCCAAGATCGTGGCGGCCGCCGAGGCCGTCGGCGAGCCGTCGTGGGGCATGCCGCTGCCCGAGGAGCTGCGCAAGGGCTTCGACTCCCCAGTCGCCGACATCGCCAACATCCCCTCCGAGCGCTGGGGCGGCATGCTCGCCGCAGGGGTGTTCCTCAAGGAATTCGTGCCCGACGGCGTGCGTTGGGCCCATCTGGACATCGCCGGCCCGGCCTTCAACAAGGGCGAGCCGTACGGATACATCCCCAAGGGCGGAACGGGCGCCGCGACCCGGACCCTGGTCCGCCTCGCCAGGGAAGTGGCCGACGGGAACCTGTGACCCGTCTCATCTCCACACCCCGGCCCTACCGGTCAGTACAAGTGAAAAGATTGTCCTACCTGGCAATTCTCGGCTTCACCCCGCCGGGTCGTTCAGCGTAGATCGGCTTAGAAGGAGCATCAAGTGGCGAACAAGGGCCCGTACGACCTCGTCGTACTCGGAGGCGGAAGCGGGGGCTACGCCGCGGCGCTACGAGCGTCCGAGCTGGGCTTGCGCGTCGCCTTGATCGAGAAGGATTCCAACCTCGGGGGCACCTGCCTCAACCGGGGTTGCATTCCCACCAAGGCGCTGCTGCACGCCGCCGAGGTCGCCGACGAGATCAACGAGGCGAAGAACTACGGCATCAAGGCGACGTTCGAGGGCATCGACGTCGAGGGCGTGCAGGGGTACAAGAACAAGATCGTCTCCACCACGGTCAAGGGCCTCACCGGACTGATCAAGTCCAAGGGCATCGAGATCGTCAACGGCCTGGGCCGCCTGGCCTCCCCGACCTCCGTCGCCGTCGGCGACGACGTCTACGAGGGCGCGCACATCCTGCTGGCCACCGGCTCGGTGCCCAAGTCGCTGCCCGGCCTGGAGATCGACGGCAACCGGATCATCTCCAGCGACCACGCGCTCGAGCTCGACCGCGTCCCGTCGTCCGTGGTGATCCTCGGCGGCGGCGTGATCGGCGTCGAGTTCGCGTCCGTGTGGCGCTCCTTCGGGGCCGAGGTCACCATCGTCGAGGCGCTGCCGCACCTGCTGCCGCTGGAGGAGGAGACCTCCTCCAAGCGCCTTGAGCGCGCGTTCCGCAAGCGCGGCATCAAGTTCGAGATCGGCGTGCGCTTCGCGGGCGCGAAGACCACCGACTCGGGCGTGTCGGTCAGCCTGGAGAACGGCAAGACCATCGACGCCGAGCTGCTGCTCGTCGCCGTCGGGCGCGGCCCGGTCTCGCAGGGCCTGGGCTTCGAGGAGGCGGGCGTCCGCCTGGACCGCGGCTTCGTCGTCGTGGACGAGTACTGCCGCACCTCGGTCCCGACCGTCTCCGCGGTCGGCGACCTCATCCCGACGCTCCAGCTCGCCCACGTCGGCTTCGCCGAGGGCATCCTCGTCGCCGAGCGGATCGCGGGCCTCAACCCGACCCCGATCGACTACGACGGCGTCCCGCGCATCACCTACTCCAACCCCGAGGTCGCCTCGGTCGGCATCACCTCCGCCAAGGCGCGTGAGCTCGGCCTTGAGATCAAGGAGATCACCTACGACCTCGCGGGCAACCCCAAGAGCAAGATCCTCGGGACCCAGGGCGAGGTCAAGATGATCGCCGAGGTCGACGGCCCGATCCTCGGCGTCCACATGGTGGGTGCGAGAATCGGCGAGCTGGTCACCGAAGGCCAGCTGCTCTACAACTGGGAGGCTCTGCCCTCGGAGGTCGCGCAGCTCATCCACGCGCACCCGACCCAGTCCGAGGCCGTCGGCGAGGCAGCGCTCGCGCTCGCCGGCAAGCCCCTGCACGTCCACGGCTGACCCAGCCAACCCCATCCAAGGCTGACACAGCCAAACGAAGCAGTTCGACAGAGGAGTCGCTGAGAACCATGCCGGTCTCCGTCACCATGCCCCAGCTCGGCGAGAGCGTCACCGAGGGCACCGTCACCCGTTGGCTCAAAAAAGAGGGGGAGACCGTCGAGGTCGACGAGCCGCTGCTCGAAGTGTCGACCGACAAGGTCGACACCGAGATCCCCTCGCCGGCCGCGGGCGTGCTTACCAGCATCGCCGTCGCCGAGGACGAGACCGTCGAGGTCGGCGCGCTGCTGGCGACCATCGGGGAGGCCGGTGAGGCTCCGGCCCCCGCGGCCGCGCCCGCCGCCGCCCCCGCGCCGGAGCCCGAGCCCGAGCCGGAGCCCGCTCCGGCCCCGCCCGCGCCCCCGGCCCCGGCACCCGCCCCGGCTCCGCAGGCCGCCGCTCCGGCTCCCGCGCCCGCCGCTCCCGCCCCTGCCCCCGAGCCCGCTCCCGCCGCCTGGCCGCCCGCAGCTCCGGCCGCGCCGGCCGCCGCCGCTCCCGCCGTCGAGGCCGAAGGCGCCTACGTGACGCCGCTGGTCCGCAAGATGGCCTCGGAGCTCGGCGTCGACCTGGCCACCGTCAAGGGCACCGGCGTCGGCGGACGCATCCGCAAGCAGGACGTCCAGGACGCCGCCAAGGCCAAGGCCGCCGCTCCGGCTCCGGCCCCGGTCGCCGCCGCCCCCGCGACGCCGTCGGCCCCGGCCGCCCCGGCTCCGGTTCCGGCCGCCGCCGCGGCCAAGCGCGGCACCACCGAGAAGATGTCGCGCCTGCGCCAGACGATCGCCCGCCGCATGGTCGAGTCCCTCCAGGTCTCCGCCCAGCTGACGAGCGTCGTCGAGGTCGACGTCACCAAGATCGCGCGGCTGCGCGACCGCGCCAAGGCCGACTTCCTCGCCCGTGAGGGCGTCAAGCTGTCGTACCTGCCGTTCTTCGCCCTCGCCACCATCGAGGCGCTGAAGGCGCACCCGAACCTCAACGCGGTCGTCGACTCCGCCGAGCACACCGTCACCTACCACGACGCCGAGCACCTCGGCTTCGCGGTGGACACCGACAAGGGCCTCATCGTCCCGGTGATCAAGGACGCCGGTGAGCTCAACCTCGCCGGGATCGCGCGCAAGATCGCCGACCTCGCCGAGCGCACCCGGACCAACCGGGTCAGCCCGGACGAGCTGGGCGGCGGCACGTTCACGCTGACCAACACCGGCAGCCGCGGCGCGCTGTTCGACACGCCGATCATCAACCAGCCGCAGGTCGGCATCCTGGGCACCGGCTCGGTCGTCAAGCGCGCTGTCGTGGTGAACGACGCGGCCCTGGGCGAGGTCATCGCGATCCGCTCCATGGTCTACCTCGCCCTCACCTATGACCACCGGGTCGTGGACGGCGCGGACGCCGCCCGCTTCCTCACCACGGTCAAGGCACGGCTCGAGGAGGGCCACTTCGAGTCGGAGCTCGGCCTGTAAGGGTCGTCCCGGCCCTGAGCGGCTAGTCTTCGGGCATGCGAGCGATCATCTCGGGTGCCTCAGGACTGATCGGCGGAGCCCTCGCCGCGCATCTGCGCGGCGAGGGCTTCGTCGTCTCCAAGCTGGTGCGGCGTGAGCCCCGGCATCCGGACGAGGTGTTCTGGGACCCGGCCGGGGGCCGGATCGACGCTTCGGGGCTTGAGGGGTGCGACGCCGTCGTCCATCTGGCGGGCGCGGGCGTCGGGGACAGGCCGTGGACCGCCGCGTACAAGAAGCAGATCCGTGACAGCCGGGTGAAGGGCACCGCGCTGCTGGCGGGGGCGCTTGCCGGGCTCGACGCGCGGCCGCGTGTGTTCGTCAGCGGGTCGGCCGTCGGGTTCTACGGATCGACCGGCGACCATGTGCGCGACGAGGAGGACCCGCAGGGCGGCGGCTTCCTCGCCCAGGTCGTCGCCGACTGGGAGGGCGCCGCCTCGCCCGCCGCGTCGGCCGGGATCAGGGTCGTGCACCCCAGGACGGGGATCGTGCTCGCGCGCGACGGCGGCATGCTGAAGCCGCTGCTTCCGCTGTTCCGGCTCGGCCTCGGCGCGAAGCTCGGCGCGGGACGGCAGTGGATGAGCTGGATCACCTTGCGCGACGAGGTACGCGCGCTGACGCATCTGATTTCTTCCGAACTGTCCGGGCCAGTGGACCTCGTGTCTCCCGATCCCGTCACGAACGCGACGTTCACCAAGGCGTTGGCCGGCGCGCTGGGGCGTCCGTCGTTCCTCACGGTGCCCGCGCCCGCGCTGCGCCTCGCGCTGCGCGAGTTCGCCGACGAGGGGCCGCTGGTCAGCCAGCGGATCGCGCCGACCAGGCTGCTCGCCGACGGGTTCGCCTTCGCCGACCCCGAACTCGCACCCGCGCTGCGCGTGATGTTCGGCCGCTGACGGCCCGATCCCAGGGGTGGCGGGATCGGGCCCTCACGTCACATGAAGCGGCGCAGGAGCTTGCGGGTCCCCTCGGTGTAGGGCGGGTAGATCAGCTTCGGGTCGGGCGACTGCGGCTTGCGCAGCACGGCCTTGCGGTGGCTGAACGTCTGGAACCCGAACTCGCCGTGGTAGGCGCCCATGCCGCTGTTGCCGACGCCGCCGAACGGCAGGTGCGGGTTGAGCACATGGAACATGACGTGGTTGACGACCACGCCGCCCGCGCTCACGTCGGCGAGGAAGGCCCGCTCGTCGTCCTTGGACGGGCTGAACAGGTACGCGGCGAGCGGCTTCGGCCGGGCGCGGACGAAGTCGATCGCGTCCTTCAGCGAGTCGTAGCGGACGATCGGCAGGATCGGGCCGAAGATCTCCTCGGTCATCAGCGGCGCGTCCGGATCGGGGTCGACCACGACGGTGAAGTCGACGACCTTGTCGTCGGGGGCCGACTCGCCGCCGGTGACGACCTTGCCGCCGTGCCCGTCGAGCAGGCCGGTCAGCCGCTGCGCGTGCCGCTCGTTGACGATCCTGCGGGCCTTGCCGCCCTTGCCCTCGGTCATCGCGTCGAAGGCCCTGACGACCTCCTGGGCGAACGCGTCGGCGACGCCGCGCTCGGCGAGCACGTAGTCGGGCGCGATGCAGGTCTGGCCGGAGTTCACGTACTTGCCGTAGGCGACGCGCCGGGCCGCGACCGCGAGGTCGGAGTCCTTGGTGACGATCGCCGGGCTCTTGCCGCCGAGCTCGAGGGTGACCGGCGTCAGGTGCTTGGCCGCGCCCGCCATGATGGCCTTGGCGATGCCGGGGCCGCCGGTGAACAGGACGTGGTCGAGGCCCTGGTCGATCAGCTCCTGGGTGGCCTCGGCCGCCCCCTCCACCACGGCGACGGCGTCGGCGTCGAGGTAGGCGGGCAGGAGTTCGGCGAGCAGCGCCGACGTCGCCGGGGCGTGCTCCGACGGCTTCACCACCACGCAGTTGCCCGCCGCCAGCGCCGCGATCAGCGGGCTCACCGCGAGGTAGAACGGGTAGTTCCACGGGCTGATGACGAGCACGACGCCGAGCGGCTCGTACTGCACCCATGACTTGGCGGGCTGGAGGGTGAGGGGGGTGCTCACCCGCTTGGCCCGCATCCACTTGCGCACATTCTTCTTGGCGTCGACGAGCTCCACGCGGGTGGAGGTCAGGTCGGTGAGCCAGCTCTCGAACGCGTCCCTGCCCAGATCGGCGGCGAGCGCCTCGCTGATCTGGTCCTCGCGCTCGGCAAGCAGCCGGCCGAGCGCGTCGAGCTGCCGCACCCGCCACGCGGCGGGTTTGGTGCGGTCCGCGGCGAAGGTCTCGCGCAGCCTTGCCACCTGCTCGGCGATCGGTATGGACATGTCGGTCCTTCCCGGGACTTGTTAGGACTTGGTGGAGTACTCGTCGCGCAGGACGCGCTTGAGGAGCTTGCCCGTGGGGTGGCGGGGCAGCTCGTCACGGAAGTCGATCGAGCGCGGGCACTTGAAGTGCGCGAGGTTGTCGCGGCAGTACGCGATCAGCTCGGCGGCGACCGCGTCGCCGGCGTCGGCCGGGTCGGCGAGCTGGACGACCGCCTTGACCTCCTCGCCCATCTCCGGGTGCGGCACGCCGAAGACCGCGACGTCGGCGACCTTCGGGTGCACCGCGAGGAGGTTCTCTGCCTCCTGCGGGTAGATGTTCACGCCGCCGCTGATGATCATGTGGGACTGGCGGTCGGTGAGGTAGAGGAAGCCGTCGGCGTCGACGTGGCCGATGTCGCCGAGGGTCGTCCAGCCGCGGCCGAGCGGGTCCTGGGACGACTTGGTCTTCTCCGGGTCGCCGTGGTACTCGAACTGCGGCCCGTTGCCGAAGTACAGGGTGCCCGTCTCGCCCACGGACACCTCCTCGTCGTCCGGGCCGACCACGTGCACCTCCCCCAGCAGGACCCTGCCGACGGTGCCGGGATGGGCAAGCCAGCCCTCGGAGTCGGTGTAGACGAAGCAGTTGCCTTCCGTGCCCGCGTAGTACTCGTGCAGGATCGGGCCCCACCACTCGATCATCTGGTGCTTGACCGGGACCGGGCACGGCGCGGCCGCGTGCACGGCGTACTTCATGCTGGACAGGTCGTAGGACTTGCGGACCTCCTCCGGCAGCTTCAGCATCCGGATGAACATCGTCGGGACCCACTGCCCGTGCGTGACGCCGTAACGCTCGACCGCCTTCAGCGCCTCCTCGGGGTCGAACTTCTCCATGACCACGACCGTCGCGCCGAACCTGTGGAAGGCCATCGAGTAGCGCAGCGGCGCGGCGTGGTACAGCGGAGCCGGACACAGGTAGACGGAGTCCTCGTCCGGGGCGAACAGCATCTGGATGAGCGAGTACAGGATGCCGGGCTGCTCACCGAACGCGACGCGCTCGAGCTTCGGCTTGATGCCCTTGGGCCGTCCGGTCGTGCCGGACGAGTAGAGCATGTCGACGCCCTCGAGCTGCTCGGCCAGCGGCTCAGGCGACGCCGCCGCGACGACGTCCTCGTAGGAGTCGAAGCCCGGGGCCTGCTCCTCGGGCATCAGCCTGACCACGAGCCTGTCGTTCCCCGCCGCGATCTGCGCCGCGACCTCCCCGACGGCCGGCGACGCCACGAACGCCTTGGCCCCGCAGTTGTCCACGATGTACGCGGCCTCGTCGACGGTGAGCCGGTTGCTGACGGCCGTGTAGTACAGCCCGGACCGCTGCGCCGCCCACGCGACGGCCAGCAGCTCCCACCGGTTCTCCATCATGACCGCGACGTGCTCCCCCGCCCTGATCCCCGCCGCGTAGAACACCTGGGCCAGCCGGTTCGAGGCCGCGTCGAGCTCCCCGAACGTCACAACACGCCCGGACCCCGTCATGATCACCGCCGGCTTGTCCGGCGTACGACCCGCAATGGTTCCCAGATCCATGAGCACCTCAACGTTGAAGCGGTGTTACGTTTTTCGCATTCTGTAACACCACCCACCGGTAAGGGAAGACTTATCCGAACCCGATTCTAGAAGACCCCGTCCCCCCACCGAGCCGTCCTCCGCCTCAGCGGGACTCGGTGCGCCAGGTGGCGGCGGCGGTGTGGCAGAAGGTGGTGAAGTCGCGGGGGGCGCGGCCGAGGGCGCGGGTGATGTCGTCGGTGGGGGTCGCGTTTCGGCCGTCGAAGACCTCGGCGCACAGGGCGGTGATGAGGTCGGCGTACTCGGGGCCGTCGGTCTCGGCGAGGGCCGCGCGGAACTCGGGGAGTTCCATCGGCAGGTAGACGACGGGACGGCCCGCCGCCTCGGCGATCTCGGCGGCCGCCTCGTGGAAGGTGAGGGCGCGCGGGCCCGTCAGCTCGTAGACGCGGTTCACGTGGGCGTCGCCGGTGAGGGCCGCGACCGCCACGTCCGCGATGTCCTCGACGTCCACGAAGGGCTCGGGGACCGCACCCGCCGCCATCGCGACGAATCCGGCGCGCACCTGGTCGAGCAGCACGCCCTCGCTGAAGTTCTGCGCGAACCATGCCGCGCTCAACACCGTGTACTCCAGGCCGGACTCGGCGACGATCGCCTCGCAGCGCCGCGCGCCCGACTCGCCCCTGCCCGACAGCAGCACCAGCCGCCTGACGCCCTGGGCGCGGGCCTCCTCGACGAACGCAGTGATCGCGTCAGGCGCCTCCGGCGCGTTGAGGTCCGGGTGATAGGTGACATACGCGGCAGTGACGCCCTTCAACGCCGCCGCGTAGGTCTCAGGCTGCGCCCAGTGGAAGGCGGGGGACGAGGAGCGCGAGACTCCCCTGACCGCGACCCCGCGCGCGCTGAGCCGCGCCGCGACACGCCTGCCGGTCTTGCCCGTGGCCCCTACGACGAGAATTGCCGGGTTCCGCATGATCTCTCCCTTGGTCGGTGACACATCGGTCGGTGTCACGTCCAGCATCGACGCCGGGATTCGGATGATCAATGATGGAAAATCCGCTGTTCCTTGCAGATCGTCCGGAACCTTGGACGTTCAGCGTCCCGCTGCGACCATGGGCGGCATGCCGGACCATCCCGGGCCTCCGTCGCCCACGCCGGACCCGCTCGGCGACGCGCTCCACCTGCTGCGCCTGACCGGGACCCTCTACTGCCGCGCCGAACTCACCGCGCCCTGGTCCATCGCGATGCCCGCGTTCGACGGGTGCATGGCGCTCGTCGTCGTCACCTCGGGCCGGGGCGTCCTGCAGGTCGAGGGTGCGCCGCCCCGCGCGCTTGAGGCGGGCAGCATCACGCTCGTGCCCCACGGCGTCCCGCACACCCTGCACGACGGGCAGGGCGGCGCGCCCGTCCCGCTGTTCGACATCCCCGTCGAGCAGGTCAGCGAACGGTACGAGATCATGCGGTACGGCGGCGGGGGCGAAGCGGCGCTCGCGCTGTACGGGGTCGTCCGGCTCGACCATCCGACCGGCCGCCGCCTGGTCGCGCATCTGCCCGAGGTGCTGCACACCGGCGCGTGGGACGACGACGGGTGGCTCGCCGGGACCGTCCGGCTCATCGCCAGGGAGGCGGCGGCGCTGCGACCCGGCGGTGAGACCGTGCTGACCAGGCTCGCGGATGTGCTCGTCGTCCAGGCCATCCGCGCCTGGCTCGACGCTTCGCCGCTGGCCCGTCAGGGCTGGCTCGCGGCGCTGCGGGACGAGCACGTCGGGCGGGCGCTCGCGCTCATCCACCGGGACCCGGCGCGGCCCTGGACCGTCGCGGCCCTCGCACACGCCTCCGGCCTATCCCGTTCGTCCTTCTCCGCCCGTTTCACCGGACTTGTCGGCGAGCCCGTCGGCCAGTATCTGACGTCCCTGCGCCTTGCCCTGGCCCACGCGCTCCTCCAGGACTCCCCCGACCCCCTGCAGACGATCGCCCGCCGCGTCGGCTACCAGTCCGAGGCCGCCTTCTCGCGAGCCTTCCGCCGCGCCTACGCGGCCTCCCCCGGCTCGCTGCGCCGCCCCCCAACGCCGTGAGGCGACGGGGAACTCACTCCCGTCGCCTCATGGCCTGCCCCGTTCGGTCGGGCGCCCGCTCCGGCTTGAGCCTGCGAACACCCGAACCCGGACACCCGACCGAACCGCGTCGACCACCCCGCCGACGCAACACTTAGGTTAGCCTAACCTAATAATCTTGTCATCCCCGGGGCGGGAATCCTGCTACACGTCGAAGTAGAGTTCGAATTCGTGGGGGTGGGGGCGGAGGCGGATGGGGTCGAGTTCGTTTTCGCGCTTGTAGGTGATCCAGGTTTCGATGAGGTCCTGGGTGAAGACGCCGCCTTCCAGGAGGAAGTCGTGGTCGGCTTCCAGGGCGGTGAGGACGGCGTCCAGGGAGCCGGGGACCTGGGGGATGCCCCGGGCCTCTTCGGGGGGGAGCTCGTAGAGGTCCTTGTCGACGGGCTCGACGGGCTCGATCTTGTTCTTGACGCCGTCGAGGCCGGCCATGAGCATGGCGGCGAAGGCCAGGTACGGGTTGCAGGACGGGTCGGGGACGCGGAACTCGATGCGCTTGGCCTTCGGGTTCGTGCCGGTGATCGGGATGCGGATGCAGGCCGAGCGGTTGCGCTGGCTGTAAACCAGGTTGACCGGGGCCTCGTAGCCGGGGACCAGGCGGTGGTAGCTGTTCACCGTCGGGTTGGTGAAGGCCAGCAGGGCGGGCGCGTGCTTGAGCAGGCCGCCGATGTAGAAGCGCGCGGTGTCCGACAGGCCCGCGTAGCCGACCTCGTCGTAGAACAGCGGGCTGCCGTCCTTCCAGAGGGACTGGTGGCAGTGCATGCCCGAGCCGTTGTCGCCGAAGATCGGCTTCGGCATGAACGTGACTGCCTTGCCGTGCTGGCGCGCGACGTTCTTCACCACGTACTTGTAGAGCATCAGCTGGTCGGCCGACTGCAGCAGCGGCGCGAAGCGGATGTCGATCTCGGCCTGACCGGCGGTGCCGACCTCGTGGTGCTGCATCTCGACGTCGATGCCGACGCCGATGAGCTGCTGGACCATCTCCGAGCGCAGGTCGGTGTAGTGGTCCATCGGCGGGACGGGGAAGTAGCCGCCCTTGTAGGGGGGCTTCGCGCCGAGGTTGCCGCCCTCCTCCTTGCGTCCGGTGTTCCACGCGCCCTCGATCGAGTCGAGGAAGTAGAAGCCCTCGTTGGCGGCGGTGCGGAAACGCACGTCGTCGAAGACGTAGAACTCAGCTTCCGGCCCGAAGTAGACGGTGTCGGCGATGCCGGTGCCGACGAGGTAGTCCTGTGCCTTCTTGGCGACGTTGCGCGGGTCGCGGCTGTAGGGCTCGCCCGTCAGCGGGTCGTGCACGAAGAAGGTGATGTTGAGCGTCTTGTGCTGGCGGAACGGGTCGATCACCGCGGTCGACGGGTCCGGCAGCAGGAGCATGTCCGACTCGTGGATCTCCTGGAATCCGCGGATGGACGAACCGTCGAACATGAGTCCGTCGGTGAAGACGTTCTCACCGAAGTTCGAGGCGGGAAACGTGAAGTGCTGCACCGTGCCGGGCAGGTCGACAAAACGGACGTCGATGAACTGGACGTCCTCCTCCCGGATGTAGCTCAGGACTTCCTCGGCGCTGCTGAACATCCAGCCTCCTCAACGGGCTTTTCTACCGATCTCACGAGGTCACATCCTTGTAACCCGCCAGCCAAGCCTACGCTTCGCCCTCGGAGATGGCGGGGCACGACAGTCCGCCTGGCCGGTACCGGTAGTTTTGTGGGGTGAGCGGTAACGACAAGGGCCCGAACTGGACCGGAACCTGGCTGACCGGCGCCCGCACGGCGGGCGCGGACCTGGGCTATCCCGGTGAGCGCCTCGGCTTCCCCAAGCGCGGTTCCGGCTCGGCCGCCAGCTACGCCAGACGGCTCGTCGCCCTGCTGATCGACTGGTTCGCCTCGATGCTCGTCGCCGGGTGGATCTCGGGCGTGCTCGGCTGGTCCGACCAGGCGGGGGTGTGGCTGAACCTCGGCGTGTTCCTGCTGCAGGCGTGGATCGGGGTCGCGTTCGTCGGCACGACCCTCGGCAAGCGGATCGCGGGCCTGCGCGTCGTCAGGCTCGACGGCCGTCCGGTCGGCCCGCTGTGGGGCGCGGCGCGGGCGCTGCTGCTCGGCCTGATGGTCCCCGCGCTCCTGTGGGACCGCGACCACCGCGGCCTGCACGACCGCGCCGCCAACACCGCCGTCATCGAGTACTGACCCCCGCCGGGCCCCTGAGCCCCGTGACGGACCCACCACCCGCCCGACATAGCGGTTATGCCCGACACCTCCCCCAAGCCACCAGACGCGCCCTGACGGCCGCACAAACCCACCCCACAACGCCGACGGGCCCCTACCGGCCTCCGGCCCACCCCACAAACGCCGACCGGGCCCCCTCCGGCCTCCCGGAAGCGGAACGCCCCCGCAAGACGCCGACGCGCCTCCTCTGGCCTCCGGCTCGCCCCGACGGGCCCCTCCGCGAACGTCCCCGCAAGACGCCCACGGCCCCTCCGGCCTCCCGGCCCAGCCCGCGAACGCCGACGGGCCCGCGACCGGAGGTCGGGGGGATCGTCTAGCGGCGGGGGGGCTTGGGGCCCTTGGGGAGGCGGACGCCCTTGGGCATCGGTCCGCCGGGGGCCGCGGGGCGCTGCGGCAACGCGCGCATCCTGTCGTTCAGGTCGTTGACCTGCGCCTTGGTCAGGTTGCGCGGCAGCTTCGCGAGCTTGTTCTGCAGCTTGGCGAGCGGCACCTGGCCGTCCTCGGTGCCGACCTGGATGTCGTAGATCGTGACGCCCGCGGCGAGCCGGGAGACCTTCTTCTTCTCCGCGCCCAGCAGCGACCCGACCCGGCTCGACGGCCCCTCCGACACGAGGATGACGCCGGGACGCCCGACGACCCTGTGCACCACGTCCATGTTGCGGTTGCCCGCGACGGCCGGGGTGACGACCCAGTTGCCCCGCATCGTGTCAAGGACGCCGTAGGCCGCCCCGATCTGCCCCTCGAGCATCCGGTACTGGGTCCGCTGCGCGAACTGCCCGAAGATCACGAGGCCGACGATGATCGCCAGCATCAGGCCGAGCGGGATCATGAACCACAGCGGGCCGACGAAGATCCCGATCAGCACGAAGATCGCGAGCGTGCCCAGCGCCGAGCCGAAGACGATGGGGAGCGCCTTGCGGTCGGCCTTGGCCACCATCCCGGCGACCATGCGGATCTGCTTGAACCGCCCGGGCTGTTCGTTCTCTGCCATGCTGTTCATCCTAGTGATCGGCGCGGGCCTCAATGGCCTGCCGGTACAGGCGTCCCGCGCGGTAGCTGGACCGTACCAGGGGTCCGGACATCACCCCGGCGAACCCGATCTCGGCGGCTTCGTCCTGGAGCTCGACGAACTCCTCGGGCTTCACCCACCGCTCGACGGGGTGGTGGCGGGGGGTCGGCCGCAGGTACTGCGTGATCGTGATCAGTTCGCAGCCCGCGCCGTGCAGGTCGCGCAGCGCCTCGGAGACCTCCTCGCGGGTCTCGCCCATGCCGAGGATCAGGTTCGACTTGGTGACGAGCCCCGCAGCGCGCGCCTGGGTGATGACGTCAAGGGACCGCTCGTAGCGGAACGCCGGACGAATCCGCTTGAAGATCCGCGGGACCGTCTCAAGGTTGTGCGCGAACACCTCGGGCGCGGCCGCGAAGACCTCGCCGAGCAGTTCCGGCACGCCGTTGAAGTCGGGCGCGAGCAGCTCGACGCCGCAGCCCGGCACCTGCTGGTGGATCTGCCGTACGGTCTCGGCGTACAGCCACGCGCCGCCGTCGGGCAGGTCGTCGCGGGCGACGCCGGTGATGGTGGCGTACCTCAGCCCCATCGACGCCACCGACTCCGCCACCCTGACGGGTTCGCCGGTGTCGTAATCGGCGGGTTTGCCGGTGTCGATCTGGCAGAAGTCACAGCGCCGCGTGCACTGGTCTCCGCCGATCAGGAAGGTCGCCTCCCGGTCTTCCCAGCACTCGAAGATGTTGGGACAGCCCGCCTCCTGGCAGACCGTGTGCAGACCCTCGTCCTTGACGAGCTGGGTCAGCTCCTTGTACTGAGGGCCCATCTTCAGCCGTGTCTTGATCCACGGCGGCTTCTTCTCGATCGGCACCTCTGCGTTGCGGACTTCAAGCCGCAGCAGCTTCCGTCCCTCTGGGGCCACAGCACTCACACGTTTAGAGTACGTCCAGGAAAGGCCCCCTCACGCCCCCAAGGAAGGCCGTGCCCCCGTGATCGTGTCCACCATGAACGACATCCCCGGCTACGAGGTCACCGAGGTCATCGGAGATGTGTTCGGTCTCACCGTCATGGTCCGCAGCGGACTGTCGAGCATCGAGGCGGGGATCAAGACGTTCCTGGGCGGTGAGCCGCAGGGGCTGGCGCGCGAGCTGCACGACTTCCGGATGCAGGCGCGCGAGCGGCTGATCCAGAACGCCAGGGCCAAGGGCGCCGACGCGATCCTCGCCGTCCGGTACGAGAGCAACGACCTGCGCGACACCGGAACGGAGATCTGCGCCTACGGAACCGCCGTCAGAATACGGCCTCTATAACAATCGGGGGGCGCTTGGGAGCCGATTCCCGCGATTCGCGCCCCCGGCCGCCGCCGAACTCCCTAGGGTGACTCGCTGTTGTCAAGCTTGGAGCAAGGGAGAGGAACCGCCGTGGCGCTGGCCATGACCTATTTGAGGCTGCCCGTGGAGGGAGGCGCCGACCCGGGCGAAGCGGGGCGCAGGGTGTTCGGTGCCGCCGGCTGGCGGCAGGCCCACACCGGGCGGGTGCTCGACCTGGGCGGAAACTGGCAGGGCCTGCACTACCTGATCACGGGTGATCCGTGGGAGGGGCGCTCGCCCGAGGCCGACATCGTCTGCGGGGGGCGTCTGCTCACCGAGGACGGCAACGAGGCCCTCGGTTTCGACATCATCTTCCTGTCCCCCGACAGGGTGAAGGTCGCCGCCGACCACCTGTCCGCGACGCCCTTCCCCTCACGCCGGTTCGACCTCGTCGCGATGGCCGAGGCCGACGTGCAGGGCGTCCAAGCCTGGGGCGAGGACGCGCGCGACAAGCTGTTCCGGCCGTGCTACGACGCGCTCGGCCGGTTCTTCACCGACGCCGCCGACCGCGGCGAGGCGGTGTTCAAGACGATGGGCTGACGCCCGCGTCCCTCAGAGCTGGGCAAGGGTGCGGTGGAACGTCTCCGCCGCGCCCAGCTCCCTGGCGATGTGCCGCTCGGCCAGCGGGAGCACCTCCCGGACGGTCACCGTCCTGCCGAGCTCGCGGGTGAGCGAGGTCGACGAGGCGTCGCTGATCCCGCACGGCACGATCTTGTCGAACCAGCCAAGGTCGCAGTCGCAGTTGATCTGGATGCCGTGCATCGTCACGCCCTGGGAGACGCGCAGGCCGACCGAGCCGAGCTTGCGGTCGGGGCCCTTGCCGTCGACGATCCACACGCCGCTGCGCCCCTCGACCCGCACGCCCTCGACGCCGAACTCGGCGAGCACCCCGATCATCGCCTCCTCGACCTTGCGGACGAAGGCGACGACGTCGATCGGGTCGGGCAGCCGCACGATCGGGTAGACCGTCAGCTGGCCGGGCCCGTGCCAGGTGATCTTGCCGCCGCGGTCGACGTCGATCACCGGCGCGCCGGGGTCGCCGAACGGGCGGTCGAGGGGTTCGGTGCGCTTGCCCGCGGTGAAGACCGGCTGGTGTTCCAGCATGATCACCGTGTCCTCGACGGCGTCGGCCACCCGGCGCTCGTGGGTGCGGCGCTGCAGCGCCCACCCTTCCTCGTAGGGAACAGCCTGGTCACCGAAGCCCGCATGCACAAAAATCACGCTCCGACCATACTCGACGGCCCCCCGCGCCGACCCTCCCGACCTCAGCGGGAACTGAGCCGCCTGACGATCCGCCCGACGGTCACCGGAGCTGGCGGGGTTCGATCGGGGTCTCCTTCACCCCCGTCCCGTCGCGCTCGATCCGCCAGGCGCGCCCGGACTGCCCGGAGCCGACCGCCTGGACGAACTCGGTGCCGACGTAGTGCAGCGCGACGCCCTCGTCGGCGGCGTAGCCGTCGGGCAGTTCGCCCGAGGCGATCGAGGAGTGCAGCAGCGGACGGCGCTGGGCGTCGCTGTCGTAGTGGACGCCGCACGAGTACGGCAGCAGGCCGAGCCCGTCGGTGAGCGGGCGCAGCGCGGGCCCGTAGGAGTCGGTGTTGCCGCCCGAATGCCAGCACAGCGCGCCCGCGCTCTGCCCGGCGAGCACGACGCCCGAGCGCCACACCTCGGCGAAGACCTCGTCGAGGCCGTGCGCGCGCCACAGCGCGAGCAGGTTCACCACGCTGCCGCCGGTGACGTAGACGAGGTCCTGGGCGAGCAGGTGGCCGCGCAGGTCCTCCATGTTCGGCATGGGGAACAGCGCGAGATGGCTGACCTCGGCGTCCATCCTGCCGAACGCCTCGTACATGAGGGCGACGCGCTCGGGCTGGTCGCCCAGGGCGGTGGCCAGGAAGCAGACGCGCGGGCGGTCCTGGCCCGTCAGGTCGAAGGCGTAGCGCAGCAGCGGGCTCGGGTCGAGGCCGAACCTGCCGTTGGACACGAAGGTCCCGCCGCCGATGGCGAGGATGTGCGGCTGTCCGTCAGTGCTCAACTGTGCTCCCGGTTCTCGTGGGCGGTCCCCAGGGTTCCCGGTACCCCCGTTGGCGGAAGGCAGTCAGAACCCCTTGCAGAGTCACCGTACGGCTACGGACAGCCAGGGAAAGGCGTTTCCGCGTTTCTGGGGACATCCTCGACGAGGAATGGGGATGATCGCGCGGGCGCTACCGTTGCGGACGCAAGCAGATCTTCGGGCACCGGGAGGAACCATGCCGTCGGTACGGGTCGAACGCACCGAGACCGGATTCGTCGCCACCAACGGGCGGGGAGGCAGGATCGAGATCGGCTCGATCCGTGACGAGAACGTGTTCTCCCCCGTCGAGCTGCTGCTCGCCGCGCTCGGCGGGTGCGAGCTGGCGACGGTCGAGCCGCTGACGACCAAGCGCGGCCACCGGCTGAACGCCCTGGCGACGGTCGTGGAGGCCGAGAAGGTCTCCGACACCGAGCTGAGGTCCTTCACCATCACGTATGACGTCGAACTCCCCCCTGAGGACGAGAAGGCCGGGGAGGTCTTCCGCGCGGTGGCCGAGCGCGTCCACGAGCGGTACTGCCCGGTCGGCAAGGCGCTGAAGAACCCGATGCCGGTCGAGCAGCGCCTTCCCTGAGTTCCCGGGCCCGCTCCGCGAGGGCCGCACTCCCGGTTCTCCCGGAGGACTCTCGGGGTGGGCGTCCACCCAGAAGGCTAGGCGAAGACCGTCCGCTCCGGTGATCACAGACCCGTGTCCCCCACCGGACGATGGACTGCATGGTGCGCATCGCCCCCCTTGCCCCTGGTCAACCTGGCCTGACCGGTTTGGGCGGACCGGTCGCCGCCGCGCCGCCGCGCGCGGCGGACGCCGTGTCCGTCCCACCGCCGCTCCCCGACCCAACCCCGAAGCCCGCTCCCCGCAAGCCCGCCCCCGCTCCCCCGACGCAGCCGACGCCGTCGTCGCTGCGGCCGTCGGTCCGCAGGGAACTGCTGCTCGTCGTCGTCTTCTACGCCGCGTACTCGCTCGTCAGGATTCTGCTGAACGACCCGGGCGGCCCCGCGCGGGCGTTCGCCAACGCGGCGGCGGTCCTCGACGTCGAACGCGCGATGTTCCTCGACGTGGAGCTCGCGCTCAACCGCGCGCTCGTGGCGAGCGAGGCGCTGTCGCTCGCGGCGAACCTGTTCTACCTCGGCGCGCACTTCGCCGTGACGCTCGCCGTCCTCGTGTGGCTCTACCTGGCCCGCGCGCGGCACTACGCGCCGCTGCGCACGGCCCTCGTGGCGGCCACAGGACTGGCGCTCGTGGGCTTCTGGCTCTATCCCCTCGCCCCGCCGCGCTTCCTGCCCTCCGAGGGCTTCCTGGACCCCGTGACGGTCTTCGGGACGCCCGGCCTGTACGCGTCGGACGTGTCGGCGGCCATGACGAACCAGTACGCGGCGATGCCGTCGATGCACGCGGGCTGGGCGCTGTGGTGCGGGATCGCGCTCGCCGTCCACGGCCGCCGCTGGTGGACGCGGCTGCTCGGCGTCATCTACCCGGTGTGCACGTTCGCGGTGGTGCTGGCGACCGCCAACCACTACGTCCTGGACGTGGTGGCCGGGGTCGCCCTCGTGCTGGGCGCGCTCGGCGCGGCCCTCGGCGCGGCGAGATTCAAAACCGCGCCGAGACTCAAAGCCGTGCCGTGGGTCAGCGCGCGTTTCCGTAGAAGACCCGCTCGGTGACCTCGCGCGCGTGCCTTGCGTGTTTGCGCCAGTCCTCCAGCATGTCGCCGGTGCCGGGGTAGCCGAGCATCCGGCTGACCGCCGTGCGCTCCCGGTGGTGGTCGGTCGGCAGCAGGTCGGAGGCGCGGCCGCGCACCAGCATGACCGCGCCGCGGATGCGGGTGGCGAGGTCCCAGGCGTCGGCGAGCACCCGCTGGTCGTGCGCTTCGAGCAACGAGTACTCCACGGCCGACTCCAGCGCGGCGAGCGTGCGCGTCGTGCGCAGTCCCGGCACCTCCGAGGCGTACTTGAGCTGGAGGAGCTGGGCCACCCACTCGACGTCCGACAGTCCGCCGGGGCCGAGCTTGAGGTGCAGGCGCCGGTCGACGCCGCGCGGCAGCCGCTCGGCCTCCATGCGCGCCTTGAGCCGCCGGATCTCGTGCACGTCGCGCTCGGAGATGCCGCCCTCCGGCCAGCGGATGGGGTTGATCACCTCGGCGAAGCGCGCGCGCAGGTGGGCCGGGCCGATGAGCGGGTCGGCGCGCAGCAGCGCCTGGCTCTCCCACGGCGACGACCAGCGCCCGTAGTAGGCGGCGTACGACGAAAGGCTCCGGACCAAGGGCCCGGACTTGCCTTCGGGACGCAGGTTGGGGTCGATGCCCAGCGGCGGCTCGGGCGCGGGCAGCGCGAGCAGCCTGCGCAGCTCCTCGGCGACGGCGTGCGCGGCGCGGTGGGCCTCGCGGTCCTCCACGCCCTCGTGCGCCTCGTAGACGAACATGACGTCGGCGTCGCTGCCGTAGCCGAGCTCGTGCCCGCCGAAGCGGCCCATCGCGACGACCGCGACGTCGCACGGCAGCGGGGTGCGGCGCTCCATCTCGACCTTGTTGATCGCCGCCTCGAGGGCCGCCTCGATCGTCACCGAGGTGATGTCGGTCAGCGCCTCGCACACCTGGCGGACGTCGACCACGCCGAGCAGGTCGGCGACCGAGACCCGGAACAGCTCGCGCCGCCGGATCGCGCGCACGGCGGCGACGGCGTGCTCGGCCTTCTCGCGGTCCTCGTGCCGTGACACCACGGCCATCGCCTCGGCCCGCAGGTCCTCGACCGCGCGCGGCGCGAGCTCGGCGTCGCCGCCCAGCAGGGTGACCGCGTCGGGGGCGCGCAGCAGCAGGTCGGTGACGTAGGCGCTGGACGCCAGCAGCCGCGCCATCCGCTCGGCGACGGTGACGTCGTCGCGCAGCAGCCGCAGGTACCAGGGGGTGCTGCCCAGGGCGTCGGAGACGCGGCGGAAGCCGAGCAGCCCGGCGTCGGGGTCGGGCGCGTCGGCGAACCAGCCGAGCATCACCGGGAGCAGCGTGCGCTGGATGGCCGCGCGGCGCGAGACGCCCTTGGTGAGCGCCTCGATGTGCCGCAGCGCGCCGGCCGGGTCGTTGTAGCCGAGGGCGAGCAGCCGCGCGCGGGCCGCCTCGGGCGTCAGGCGCGCCTCGTCCGGCAGGTTGGCGACCGCGCGCAGCAACGGCCGGTAGAACAGCTTCTCGTGGATGCGCCGGACGCCGCGCGCGTACTTGCGCCACTGCTCGGTGAACCGCTCTGCGGGGTCGCCTTGCAGGCCGAGCGCGCGGCCCAGCCTGCGCAGCTCGGCGTGGCCCTCGGGCACCAGGTGGGTGCGGCGGAGCTGGTAGAGCTGGAGCAGGTGCTCGGTGCGGCGCAGGAACCGGTAGGCCGCGGCGAGGTCGGCGGCGTCCTCGCGGCCGACGTACCCGCCCTCGGAAAGCGCCTGGAGCGCTTCCAGGGTGTTGGCGCTGTGCAGCAGCTCGTCGGCCTTGCCGTGCACGAGCTGGAGCAGCTGGACGGCGAACTCCACATCGCGCAGGCCGCCGGGGCCGAGCTTCAGCTGGCGCTCGACCTCGCCGTGCCGCTCGCGCAGGTCGTCCTCGACGCGGCGGCGCATGGCCTGCACGTCGGCGACGAAGTCCTCGCCCGCCGCGGCCTTCCACACCATCGGCGAGATCGCCTCGAGGTAGGCGCTGCCGAGTTCGGCGTCGCCGGCGACGGGCCGCGCCTTGAGCAGCGCCTGGAACTCCCAGGTCTTGGCCCAGCGCTCGTAGTACGCGCGGTGGCTGGCCAACGTGCGCACCAGCGGGCCCGACCTGCCCTCCGGCCTGAGGTTGGCGTCGACCTCCCACAGCGACCCCTCGGGGGTGGTCGCCGAGCAGGCGCGCATCATCGCCCCCGCCATCTTGGTCGCGGCCTTCAGCGCCGCCTCCTCGTCCGCGCCCTCGACGGGTTCGGCGACGAAGACGACGTCGACGTCGGAGACGTAGTTGAGCTCGCGTCCCCCCGACTTGCCCATGCCGATGACGGCGAGGCGCGCGAGCGCGTGGTCGGGGACCTCTTCCCGCGCTATCGCCAGGCCCGCCTCGAGGGCGGCGTCGGCGAGCGCGGCGAGTTCGGCGGCGACCTCGCTGACGTCGCACTCGCCGCACAGGTCGCGGCCGGCGAGGCTGAGCACGCGGCGGCGATAGGCGACGCGCAGGGCGTCGAGCCCGCCCGGCGCGGCGACGGGGGCGACGGCGTCGGGATCGGCCCCGACGGCCCGCAGCAGGTCGGCCCGCAGCTCGGCGGGGCTCGGCGCGACGGGCTCGCCCCTGAGAACGTTCCACTGCTCGGGGTGGCGGGTCAGATGGTCGCCCAGGGCGGCGCTGACGCCGAGCACGGCCAGCAGCCTGGCGCGGAAGGCCGGATCGGCCTGGAGCAGGCCGGGCAGCCCTGGATCGGCTTCGGCGAGCCGCAGCAGGCCCGTCAGGGCGAGGTCGGGATCTGCCGTCCCGCCCAGCGCGTCGATTACGGAGTCGTCTAGCGGGCCACCGGAAGCAGGCCCACGGGTGGCGGCAAGGGCTTCCTCAGCCGCCGACGCGTCGGTGAAGCCCAACCGCGCGAGCCTGGCGGCGAGGGAGGTACGGCGTTCACTCACACCCATCAAAGTAACCCTCCCCGCCGCCCGCGCACCGGATCAAGGGCGGCAAGGTCTCCGGAACGTTACAGATCTCACGTCAAGGTTACGCGCGGCTTACGGCGCGGTGAGGGAACGGACGGATCGGGCATCGGGCTGTACCTGCCGCATTCGTGCAGCCAGTCGAGCTGCGCGCGCGGCGCGGCGAGCATCGCGCACGCCACCCGCGAGACGCCGCGCGCCCGCACGGGGTCGAGACGCAGTCTGCGCATCTCGCCGTCCAGCGCGCGGGCCGCGCGCGCGACGTCTTCCAGCCGCGCCCAGATCCGCTCGTGCACGAGCACCGCGGCCGCCGTGCGCGGGGACAGGCCGAGCTGGCGCGCGGTGACCGCGACATGGTTGAGCGGGCTGTGCTCCTCGCGCGTGTAGGCGACGAGGTCGTTGCACCACGCGGTGACGTCGGCGGTGCCGTCGCGCAGCAGCTGCCAGGTCTTGGTGCCCAGTACCTCGGCCGGTACCTCGGCGCCCAACGCGGGCTCAAGGAGGTCGAGCAGGAACGGGGCGTGCAGACGGCGTCGGACTGCCGGGTAGCGGCCGGGCGCGGGCAGCTCGCCGGTACGGCGCGCGACGGCCTCGTCAAGGCAGCCCTGCCGGTGCCAGGCGACATGGTCGCGGAACCTGCGCCGCCAGTCCTGGCTCATGCCGGGGGCGGTACGGGCCCACAGGTCGGCAAGCGACGCCTCGAGGACGCTCGCGCCGGGCCGCGCGTCGCCGCGCCGCAGCGTGAGGATGAGCGGCTCGTACAGGGCGTCGACGGCGGTGGCCGAGCCGCCGAGGCCGCCGTCGTCTATCTGGTCGTCAAGGGCGAACAGCCAGACCAGCCATTCGGCGACGAGCACCGCGCGCGCGGGCGCGACGTCCGGGAGCAGCCGGCACACCAGCCGCTCGAAGCGGCCGCGGCCGAGCCGGGTCGAGTCGGACTCGCCGAGGACGAGGCCGTGCGTGCGCGCCCACGCGGTGGACTCCTCGCCGATCGGCCACAGGCGCTCGTGGACGCGGCAGGGGGCGACGAGCGCGGGGATGCGCTCGGCCAGCGGGAGCAGGAGGGAGACGTCCATCAGATCCGGCCGAACAGCCAGTTGCCGCCGGCCCGCGGGTCGTCGCCGGTGTAGAACTCGCGGGCCGCGCGCTCCAGCTCGCTGACGGTCAGCATGCCGTCGCCGTCGGCGTCCAGCGCGCCGAACGCGCTCGCGATGTCGGCCTCTGCGGTGCCGTAGGCGGTCTGCATCGTGCGGAACGCCACGGGGTCGATGAGGCCGTCGGCGTCGGCGTCGCAGATGCGGGCGACGGCCTGGTTGGCGGGGCGCAGGACGGGTTCGTAGTCCGGTCCGACGATGAACGCCTCGGCCATGCCCCTGCGGAACTGGTCGCGGCCGATGCGGCTGTCGGCGTCGAGGTCGAGCCGGGACATCACCGCGGCCCACACCAGGTCGAAGGACTCAAGGAGGGTCCTGCCGGGGGACGAGGTCGGCGGCTCGCCGAACCCGATCAGGAAGCGGGCGCCCAGGCCCGCCAGGTCCTCCCGGTCGACCATGCCGTCCCGGTTCACGTCCAGATGGTCGAACGCCCGGTCCAGCTTCCGATCCTGCAACTCGGAGGTAGACATGCCCTCACGGTAGGTGAGGGCGCGGTCGCGATCGCGTGATGCGAGGCTGTGGCAGGGTCAAAGTCCCGTCATGACGGTCTCGTGGAAGACCGGGGCGAGAACCGGCTCGGCGAGCTCGGCCGAGCCGTGCCCGGCGTGCCAGGTGCAGGCCCCGCCGACGGCCACGACGCGGCCGGTCTCCAGGACCTTGCGGACCGCCTTGGCGACCTTCTTGCGGGACGGCCCGTTGGGGACGGGGAACAGCAGCCCGGGCAGCTCGGCGGCGTCGATGACGTCGAAGTCGACATGCAGGTAGATCGGGCCCTCGGGCAGCACGAGGTCGTCGACCGGGCAGCGGGTGATCTCCGCCGACTCCAGGTACTCGGCTTCGGGCGGGTCGAGGTCGCGCGCGTCGACGAGGGTGACGCTGGCCTCCGGGACGGCCTCCAGGCCGAGCAGGTCGGCGATGACCTCGGGGTTGGCCCCGACCAGCAGGCGCAGGGGCATCCCGCCCAGGTATCCCGACAGGGACGTGCGCGGCGTGTGCACGTCGCCGTGGGCGTCGAACCACACGATGGACGGGTGCACGCCGGCCCGCTGCAGACCGGCCACGACGCCGAGCGAGGTCGTGCAGTCACCGGAGACGACCACCGGACGGTCCCCTTCGGAGACCGCCTTGGCGACGGTGTCGGCCACGGTGTCGTAGAGGACGGCCATCCGCTGCCAGTGCCCGCTGTCGGCGGGCAGCAGCAGCGTGATGGTCTCGTCGACCTCCACGGGCGCCTCGAAGGCCGGGAGCCGCTCATCGAGGTGATAGGGCACGCAGATAACGCTCACGTGATGACGGTATCCCGTATCCCCCGGATCATTCGAGCACTTGAGGTGACAACCCCGGAACCGTGGACTGCTGCGGTCTGGCCGTAATTGGGGGGTTGTGGGGGTGTAAAGGGTGGGTCCGGGTTGCCGTACGGGATGCCTCGGGGTGCTCGGAGGGGTGGGGACGGGTAGGTTTGTAACGCTGGGGAAATACCGGCAGGGCAGACTGAAGGCCGGGGTCGGGGAAGTGAGAGCGGAACCCTCCCGGCAGCGCTCGGTGTGAAGAGGGAGAATGGTTTTGGACCGTCAGCAGGAGTTCGTCCTCCGGACGCTCGAAGAGCGGGACATCCGCTTCATCCGGCTGTGGTTCACGGACGTCCTCGGCTTCCTCAAGTCCGTGGCCGTGGCCCCCGCCGAGCTCGAGGGCGCGTTCGCCGAAGGCATCGGATTCGACGGATCGGCGATCCAGGGCTTCGCCCGGGTCCACGAGGCGGACATGCTCGCCAAGCCCGATCCGTCCACGTTCCAGATCCTGCCGTGGCGGGCCGAGGCCCCGGGCGTCGCGCGCATGTTCTGCGACATCCTCATGCCGGACGCGACCCCGTCCTACGCCGACCCGAGGCACGTGCTGAAGCGCACCCTCGGCAAGGCCGCCGACCTGGGGTTCACGTTCTACACCCATCCCGAGATCGAGTTCTTCCTGTTGAAGAACATGCCGAAGGACGGGACCATCCCCGAGCCGGTCGACCAGGGCGGGTACTTCGACCACACGCCGCACTCGGCGGCGCACGACTTCCGGCGCAGCGCCATCACGATGCTTGAGTCCATGGGCATCTCGGTGGAGTACAGCCACCACGAGGGCGCGCCCGGCCAGCAGGAGATCGACCTCCGCTACGCCGACGCCCTCACCACGGCCGACAACATCATGACGTTCCGGCTCGTCATGAAGGAGGTCGCGCTCGAGCAGGGCGTGAACGCCTCGTTCATGCCCAAGCCGTTCACCGACTACCCGGGCTCGGGCATGCACACCCACATGTCGCTGTTCGAGGGCGACCGCAACGCCTTCTACGAGCCGGGCGCTGAGTTCCAGCTGTCCAAGGTCGGCCGCGCGTTCATCGCCGGCCTGCTCAAGCACGCGGGCGAGATCACCGCGGTCTGCAACCAGTGGGTGAACTCCTACAAGCGGCTGTGGGGCGGCCCGGGCGCCGACGCGGGCGCGGGCGGCGAGGCCCCGTCCTACATCTGCTGGGGCCACAACAACCGCTCGGCGCTCATCCGGGTGCCGATGTACAAGCCGCAGAAGGGCCACGCGACCCGGATCGAGTTCCGGTCGCTGGACACCGCCTGCAACCCGTACCTGGCGTTCGCGGCGATCCTCGGCGCGGGCCTGAAGGGCATCGAGGAGGGCTACGAGCTGCCTCCCGGCGCGGAGGACGACGTGTGGGCGCTGACGCCCGCCGAGCGCCGCGTGCTCGGCATCCAGCCGCTCCCGCAGTCGCTCGACGAGGCCATCAAGGCGATGGAGCGCTCGGAGCTGCTCGCGGACGTGCTCGGCGAGCACGTCTTCGACTTCTTCCTGCGCAACAAGCGCGCCGAGTGGGACGACTACCGCCGTCAGGTCACCGGGTACGAGCGCAAGCGCTACCTCGAGATCCTGTAACCCGGCTCGCGAAAGCCCGGCTCACCTGCGCGGTGAGCCGGGCTTCTTCGTCTCTCCGGTTCTCTCACCGGAACCTTCGGGTTCTCTCAGGCGGCGGGTCTCAGACGCTCATCGTGGCGCAAGGAAGCGTCCGTAGCGTGCTGCTCGTCCCAAGAACGAAGAGAACCGGAGGACGAGATGATCCGGAAGTTGATCCCCGCCGCTGCCGCCTTCGCCGTCGCGACGCTCGCGCTGGCCGGTCCCGCGCAGGCCACCGAGCGGCCACAGACGTCCTCGACGCAGCAGGCCCCCGTCAAGAACAACGGCGGCAACGGCAAGGACGGAAAGGACGGAAAGGACAAGGCCGAGACCGCCTCGGTGAAGGACGCCAAGGCGCTGTGCGTGCGGACGGGCCGCAGTGAGCGTGAGCTGAACGCGAAGATAGCGCGCTACTCGGCCAACAGCGCGGACTCCCCGGCCGCGCTGCGCGCCAAGGCCGCGAAGCTGAAGAAGTCAGACCCGCGCAGAGCCGAGCTGGTGAAGCGGGCCAAGACGCGGGAGGCCGAGCTCGCGGCGCTGAAGAAGCAGAAGGCAGCGCTCGCGCAGACGCTCGGCTGGTGCAAGGCCAAGGGCTACGCCACCTCGTGACGCGTGCGCCCGGCCGCGGCTCATGCGCCGTGGTCGGGCAGGCCGTCGAGCGGCAGCCTGGGCAGCGGGAAGCTGTCGGTGTGGTGCTTCTGGCCCGGCCACTCCTCGGAGTAGGCGGTGTCGTCGGGGTCGATGCCCGGCAGCGGCAGGTCGCACCAGACGACCTTGCCCATGGCGGTGCGGCGGGTGCCCCAGCGCCTGGCGTACTCCGACACGACGAGCAGGCCGCGGCCGCCCTCGTCGTCGTCGGCCGCGCGGCGCAGCCTGGGCAGCGCGGCGGAGCGGTCGGTCACCTCGATGACGAGGGTGCGCTCGCGCAGCAGCCGCAGCTCGAGCGCGCCCGGCGAGTACCGCAGCGCGTTGGTGACGAGTTCGGAGGCGAGCAGTTCGGTGGAGTAGGACAGGTCTTCCAGGCCCCACTCGGCGAGCTGGGTGCGGATCAGGCCGCGGGCGCGGCGCACGGCGGCGAAGTCGTTCGGCAGGGTCCAGTGCGCGCGGGTGTCCTCGGGCAGCCGGCGCAGCCTGGCGATGAGCAGCGCGATGTCGTCGCGGTCGTGGTTGTCGTAGACGCCGGCCAGGCACGCCTTGGCGAGGTCCTCCATCGGACGCTCAAGGGCCGAGGCGTCGAAGATGCCCGACAGGCGGTCCAGGCCGTCGTCTATGTCGCGGCCCCGGCTCTCCACGAGGCCGTCGGTGTAGATCACGAACATGCTGCCGTCCTCGACGGCGAACTCGCGGCTCTCGATCGGGTTGCCGCCGACCACGCCGAGCGGCGGCGCGTCGGGCAGCGTCAGGTACTCCGAGGTGCCGTCGGGTCTCAGCAGCAGCGGCGGCAGATGCCCGGCCGAGGCGATCTCCAGGGTGCCGGTCGTGGCGTCGTACACGCCGAAGACGCACGTGGCGAAGTGCGGCTCCTGCTCCCCGAGCTCGGCCATCAGCTCGTGCACGATGTGCAGCGCGTCGGCGGGCGGGTAGTCGAGGTTGGCAAGGGTGTGCAGCGCGGTGCGCAGGCGGCCCATGGTGACGGCGGCCTTGACGCCGTGCCCGGCGACGTCGCCGACGATCAGCGCGACCCGCCCGCCCGGCAGCGAGATCGACTCGTACCAGTCGCCGCCGACCTCGACGAGCTTGCTGCCCGGCAGGTAGCGGTGGCGCACCTCGACCGAGGACGGGTGCGACAGCCGCAGCGGCAGCAGGCTGCGCTGGAGGGTGAGGGCGGTGGCGCGCTCCCGGCTGAACCTTCGCGCGTTGTCGATGACGATCGCGGCCCGCGAGGCGAACTCCATGCCGATCTCGACGTCGTAGGCGTCGAACCTGCGGAAGCCAGGGGTGCGGGTGCAGGCCATCAGGCCCAGCAGGTTCCCCTTCTTGGCGATCAGCGGCAGGATCACCATCGACACGTCGTCGAGCAGTTCCCGGACGGGGTCGCGCCGCCACGCGTCGGCGATCTGCCCGGCCTGCTCGGCGGTCATGTGCTTGAGGTGGACGGGCGCGGCCTTGTCCAGGCACTCGCGGTAGGGGGTGCCCGGCGGGTAGACCAGCACCTCGCCGGTCGGGAAGGTGGCCGACCAGTCCATCTCGTGGTTGTCGGTGGCCAGCGCGAGCCGCCGCAGCACCGCAGAGCCGCCCGCCTCGCCGTGGTGGTGCTCGTCGGCGGCCACAAGGCTCTCCAGGACGACGATCGCCGCGACGTTGCAGTAGTGCGGCACGACCACGTCGGCCAGCGCCCGGGTGCACAGGTCGAGGTCGAGGTTGGAGCCGAAGCGGGTGAGCTGGTCGTCGAACAGGGCGCGGCGGATGCGGCCAGGGTCCTGGAATCGCTCGGTGGTCGACAGCGCGACCCGCAGGTGGACGAGGCCGAACAGGTCTCCCCCGCCGACCATCGGCTGGACCGTGACGACGGCGTCGCCGGGGCCGTGCAGCCGCCAGACCGAGGTGCGCTCCTGGCCTTCGGCGACGGCCTCGAGGATCGCGGGGATCTGGTCGCCGCCCTCGTCCACGAGGTCGTACAGCCGCGAGCCGATCAGCGCGTCGGCCTCGAGGCCGATGACCTTCTCCGCGTTGTGCCCGGCCTGGACGATCACGCCGCGCTCGTCGATGCCGAGCACGAGCGTCCTGGACGCCGAATCGGCGGTCGACGCATTGGCCTTGCGCGCCATCGCGGTTCTCACCTTGGGCTCTCCCGCCGACCGGTTGCTCGTTCGTCCTTCCGGACAAGTATGCGCCACTCCGCCGTTCTGTGCGGCTTGTTGCCCACGAAGGACATGACGCCGGGGGCCCGTTCCGTCACGCTGCGATGATCGGCGAGGTCGCGGCGGGGGTCGGAGTTCCGCGCGTCACATCGGGAATGACCCCCTCTTCCGCTCTCGTTGAGTTGGTGTAATCATCTATTTCGTCCGGGTACGCCGAAGGGGCGCCTCGAGACTGGAGGTAGAAGCAGCATGTCCGCAGCAGTGCAGAAGGACCGGTCGACCATGCTTTACGGCGGCCAGGGAACCAGGCGCATCACCGTCCGCGACATCGCCGCCGCCAAGGCGCGCGGCGAGAAGTGGCCCATGCTGACGGCCTACGACGCGCTGAGCGCGCGGATCTTCGACGAGGCGGGCATCCCCGTGCTCCTCGTCGGCGACTCCGCCGCGATGGTCGTCTACGGCTACGAGTCCACCATCCCCGTCACCGTGGACGAGCTCGTCCACCTGACCGGCGCGGTCGTGCGGGGGTCCAAGCGCGCGATGGTCGTCGCCGACCTGCCCTTCGGCTCCTACCAGGCGTCGGTCGAGCAGGCCCTGGCCACCGCCACCCGCTTCCTCAAGGACGCCGGGGCGCACGCGATCAAGCTCGAGGGCGGCCGCAGGGTCGCGCCGCAGGTCGAGGCGATGGTCGCGATGGGCATCCCCGTCATGGGCCACCTCGGGCTCACCCCGCAGTCGGTGAACACCTTCGGCGGCTACCGGGTCCAGGGCCGCGGCGAGGACGGCGAGCAGCTGCTGCACGACGCCAAGGCGCTGGAGGCCGCGGGCGCGTTCTCCGTGGTGCTGGAGTGCGTGCCCGAGGAGCTGGCCGAGCGGGTGACGGCGTCGCTGTCGATCCCCACGATCGGCATCGGCGCGGGCAAGGGCACCGACGCGCAGGTCCTGGTATGGCAGGACATGGCGGGGCTCGTCCCGCACACCGCGAAGTTCGTCAAGCGGTTCGCCGCGATCGGCGACGCCCTGGGCGACGCGGCCCGCGCCTACGCCGACGAGGTCGTCGGCGGCGTCTTCCCGTCGTCCGAGCACACCTACCACTAGGCCCCGAAGGCTCAACTCCCACCCCACGCGAACGGCCCCGGTCCCCCGCCGGGGCCGTTTCGCGTCCTGTCAGGGCTGCGGCTTGTGCCGGACGACGATCAGCCGGTCTCCGCGCTCCAGGGTGCGGCCAAGCAGGCCCTCGTAAGGAAGCGTCTCCTCGGCGCGGACGACGGCGAGGACCGGCTCGTCTATCTCGTGGACCTCGCGGCCGACCTCGTCGCCGGCCAGCGGCCGCTCCACGAGACCGAGGCGGCTGCCCAGGATCAGCAGGTCCTCGATCACCGCGCTCACGTTGGGCTCGCTCGTGGCGAGGCCGAGCAGCCGTCCCGCGGCCTCGGCGGCGGGGATCACCCGGTCGGCCCCGCTCTGGCGCAGCAGGGGTTCGTTCTCCGACTCGTTGATCGCCACCTGGATCGCCGCGCCGGGGTTGATCTGGCGCGCGGTGAGCGTGATGAGGACGGCGCTGTCGTCGCGTCCGGTCGCCACGATCACGTCGCGCGCCCTGTCGACGGCCGCGCGGCGCTGCACGACGCTGCGGGTGGCGTCGCCGACGATCCCGGCGAGGCCGCGCTGCGCGGCCTCGGAGACGCAGGCGCGGTCGGCGTCCACGACGACGACCTTGGCGGGCGGCAGGCCCCCGTCGAGCAGCGCGTCGGCCGCCGCGCGGCCCTTGGTGCCGTACCCGATGACGACAACGTGGTCCCGCACCTTCGCCTCCCAGCGTCTGCGCCGCCATTCCTCGCGCGACTGCTCGGCGAGCACCTCGAGGGTGGTGCCGACCAGGATGATCAGGAACAGAATCCGGATCGGGGTGACGACGAGGCTGTTGACCAGCCGCGCCACGGGGGTGACGGGGACGATGTCGCCGTAGCCGGTCGAGGACAGCGCGACGCCCGCGTAGTAGAAGCAGTCGAGCAGATCGACGGGCCGGCCGGTGTCGTCGCGGTAGCCCGCGCGGCCCAGGTAGACGACGGCGACGACCACCCAGAACAGGAACACCGCGAACGCGACGCGCCACATCACCCGTTCCAGCGGGCTCCTGTGGCGCGTCGGCAGCAGAATCCCCGAGAGCACGCCCACACCGCAGTGACTACCCGGTGGCGGTCGGGATCACCCGGAAAGGGCGCTCGGGGCCTGGCTCACACGTCGGTGAGGCGGATTCCCGCGTGCGCCTTGTAGCGGCGGTTGATGGAGATCAGGTTGGCCACGAACGCCTCGACCTGGTGGGCGTTGCGCAGGCGTCCGCCGTAGATGCCGCGGACGCCGGGGATGCGCTCGGCCAGCGCCTGGACGAGGTCGGTGGCCTCGCGGTCCTCGCCCTCGCCGAGGACGAGCACGTCGAGGTCGATCTCGGCGACGTCGGGGTCGAGCAGCAGCACCGCGGACACGTGGTGGAAGGCGGCGACGACGCGGCTGTCGGTGAGGATCGCGGCGGCCTGCTGCGCGGCGCTGCCCTCCTCGACGGCAAGAGCGTACGCGCCCTGCTTGTCGAAGCCGAGCGGGTTCACGCAGTCGACCACGATCTTGCCCGCGAGCTCGGCCTTCAGCGACTCGAGGGTCGCCTTGTGCCCGCCCCACGGGACCGCGACGATCACGATGTCGGACTCGTTGGCGCAGCCGGCGTTGTCGAGGCCGCGCACGCCGTGGCCGAGCTCGTCGGCGGCCTCCTGGGCGCGGTCGGCGGCGCGCGACCCGATGATCACCTTCTGGCCCGCGAGGGCGAACCGCCGCGCCAGGCCCTTGCCCTGGTCGCCGGTGCCGCCGAGGATGCCGATCGTCAAGCCGCTCACGTCAGGGAGATCAGTCATGGGCGCATCCTGTCAGAACGGCGTTCGCCCTCTGCGCCCGGCCCCGACGGTCGGCCCCGGCGGTCGGCTGATCGGCGGGCGTCCGGCGCGATCCGCGCGTGTCGGGCCGGGAAGTGCGCCACCATGAACCCCATGGACAACGGACAGGTGGCGTTCCTGCGGGAGCTGCTGGCGTCCTCCGAGACGATGGCAGAGACCCGCCGTTTCGCCCGCGCGCTGCGCTCCTCGGCCCGCGACGACCTGCTGCTGCTCGGCGCGCCGGGCGAGGACGACCCGTGGCATCTGGCGGCGCATCTCGATGAGGAGTCCCGGTTCGTCCCGTCGCTGAAGCCGACGCTCGTGCGCTGGCAGCCGCCGCCCGGCGCGCCCGCGCACCTGGCGATCGGGCTCGACCGGCTGGCCGCCGCCCGGCGCGGCGAGGCGCTGCTCGTCGTCGCCGACGGCGAGGCCGCGCCGCCCCCGCTGCTTGAGCGGGTGGACGACGCGCGGCGCACCGGCGCGGTGATCCTCACCCTCGACGGCGGCGACCGCGAGCTCACCGACCTCGCCCACGAGGCGCTGACCGTACGGCCGGACGGGCCGGTGAGCTTCGAGCAGGCACAGCACCTGGTCAGCTCGGTCGCGGGCGAGGACCGGGGACCGCGCGGCCTGCGCGGCAGGCTCGCCCGCTTCCTCGACGCCGTCGCCGGGCCTCAGGAGTCCTGAGAGTCCCACGCCTCATTGCGGTCGCGCGCGGTGTCGAGCGCGTGTTCGGCCTGCTCCTTGGTGTCGTAGGGGCCCATCCGGATCTTGTCCGGGCAGCCCGGGCCCTCCTCGACCTTCATGTGCTTCAGGCAGAAGAACCAGTGCCCTTCGTCAGCCATCGCCTCTCGCCTCCCTCAGACCAGCCGTATCGAATCCTGCCCCGAATCGGGAACTAAACTCTCCCGTATGACGACGACGTATCTCACGCCCGGCCGGGTGTCCGCCCCGCGCAAGGTCCCCGCGCACATCGCGCGGCCCGAGTACGTCGGGAAGAAGGCTCCCAAAACCGGCGAACCCGACGTGAAGTCCCCCGAGATCATCGAGGCGATGCGCGTCGCGGGCCGGATCGCCGCCCAGGCCCTCGCGGAGGTCGGCAAGGCGGTGCGCCCGGGCGTCACCACCGACGAACTCGACGCGCTCGGCCACGAGTTCCTGCTCGACCACGACGCCTACCCCTCGACGCTCGGCTACCGGGGATATCCCAAGTCGCTGTGCACCTCGGTCAACGAGGTCATCTGCCACGGCATTCCGGACACCACAGTGCTGCGCGACGGCGACATCGTCAATGTCGACATCACCGCGTTCATCGGCGGCGTCCACGGCGACACCGACGCGACGTTCCTCGTCGGGGACGTGGCCGAGGAGTCGCGGCTCCTTGTCGAGCGCACCCATGAGGCGATGACGCGCGGCATCAAGGCGGTCAAGCCGGGCCGTGCCATCAATGTGGTCGGCCGCGTCATCGAGGCGTACGCGCGCAGGTTCGGCTACGGCGTCGTGCGCGACTTCACCGGCCACGGCATCGGCACCACGTTCCACTCCGGCCTGATCGTCCCGCACTACGACGACCCGAACGCCACGACAGTCATGGAACCCGGCATGACGTTCACGATCGAGCCGATGCTGACGCTCGGCACGCACGAGTACGACATGTGGGACGACGGCTGGACCGTCGTCACCAAGGACCGCAGGCGCACCGCGCAGTTCGAGCACACCATCCTCGTCACCGACACCGGCTCGGAGATCCTGACCCTGCCGTGACCCCCTGAGCCCGGCGCGGCGGCTGGAGGGCCGCCGGACGGACCGGCGATAATCCGCGCATGATGGGCCAAACCCATGCGCTGAGCGGGGCAGCCTTGTGGCTCGCCGCCGTGCCGCTGCTCACCTCGCCGGACCTGCTGCACGAGTACGCGATCGGCCTCGACGCCGCCGAGATCGCCGCGGGGACCGTCGTGTGCGCGGGCGCGGCGCTGCTGCCGGACGTCGACCACCCGCGCGGGACCATCGCCAACACCTTCGGGGTGTTCACGCGCTGGCTGTGCAAGGCGATGAGCTCGATCTCCGGCGGGCACCGGCACGGCACCCACTCGATCCTGTTCGCGGTCGGCGCGGGCTACGGCGCGCAGTGGCTCGCCGACAACAACGACTGGGGCTGGTGGGTCGCGCTGTTCCTGCTCGTCGGGCTCGGCCTGCGCGGGCTCGGCGTCGGCGTCGAGGGCAACGACGTCACCACCGGCGTGCTCAACGCGCTGCTCGCGGCGGGCGTCGTGTTCGCGCTGCACGGGGTCGACGCGCCGTGGGCGGGGTACGCGGTCGCGCTCGGCTGTCTCGTGCACGTCGCGGGCGACTGCTGCACGCCGCAGGGCTGTCCCGTGCTCTGGCCGATCCCGTGGCGGTTCGGGGTGCCGCTGGTGCCGCGGACGGACGGCAAGGTCGAGCGCTGGATCGTCACACCGCTGCTGACACTCGGCGTCGCCGTCCTCGCCGTCCGCACCGCGCTCGGCGAGGAGATCACCGCCTGGCTGAACACCCACGCCTGAGCGGGGCGGACGGTGGTCCCGTCAGTCGACGACGGTCACCGACAAAAGCGTCACCCCGACGGACTGCGCCTCGTCGGAGCAGTCGCACTGCCCGCAGCCGGGAGTGACCGGGGAAAGGTGCGTGTACATAGCCCGTTTTCCCTTCGAAAAGGATGAAGAGTACGTTTCCGAGCGTACGCGGGAGAACGCGGAACGAGCACCGCCACGCGGGGGCAAATCTGTCGTCAAGGTCGCGAGCGCGTCGCCGTCATCGGCCACCGCGCAGGGTAATCAACGCACGTGAGCAAACGACGCCTCCGCGCCACCGCGCCCGTGCTCGTCCTCGTGTCCGCGCTCGCGGGGTGCTCGGGCGGTGAGACGCCCAGGCCGGCCGGCGGCACCACCGCGGCCGTCCCCACGCAGGACGTCGCGGGGCTCCAGGCGGGATACGAGCAGGTCGTCGCCAAGGTGCTGCCGTCGGTCGTGCAGATCGTCACCGACCAGGGCGAGGGCTCGGGCGTCGTGTTCGACGCCGACGGCAACATCGTCACCAACGCGCACGTCGTCGCCGGGGCCAAGACCTACGAGGTGCTGCCCGCGAGCGGCGGGCCCGCGCTGCCCGCCAAGCTCGTCGGGTCCTTCACCGCGGGCGACCTCGCGGTCATCCGGGTCGACGGGGCGGGGCTGCCGCCCGCGACGTTCGGGGAGTCCAGCAGGCTCAAGGTCGGCCAGCTCGTCCTGGCGATGGGCAGCCCGCTCGGGCTGTCGGGCAGCGTCACCAACGGGATCGTGTCGGCGACCGGCAGGACCGTCAGCTCGCGCGAGGAGGGGCCGTTCCCTGGCGCGACGATCTCCAACGCGGTGCAGACCAGCGCGGCCATCAACCCGGGCAACAGCGGCGGCGCGCTGGTGACGATGGACGGCAGCGTCATCGGCATCCCGACGCTGTCTGCGGGGACGAGCCAGGGGGCGGCCTCCGGGATCGGGTTCGCCATCCCGAGCGACACCGTCAAGAACATCGCGCCGCAGCTCATCACGTCGGGGAAGGTCACCAACTCGGGGCGTGCCGCGCTCGGCGTCACCATCGCGCAGACCGTCGACATCTCCTCCGGCGCGCCGGGCGGGGTCGCGGTCGTCGCCGTCACCGAGGGCGGGGCGGCCGAGCAGGCCGGGATCAAGGTCGGCGACGTCATCACGTCGGTCGACGGAAAGGCCACCGACAGCACGACGGCGCTCGCCGAGGTGCTCGCCGAACACCAGGTCGGGCAGACCGTGCCGGTCGAGGTGCGGCGCGACGGGCAGACCGAGGAGGTCAAGGTGACGCTCGGGGAACTGCCGGGTTCCTAAGCGTCTGTGCCATGTGACGCGAAACAGGGGAAAAGTCAGCTGTTTCCCGGTGGATCGCGCGAACTTTCCCCCGCCGCCGTTCCTCCAAAGTTCGGGCCGACCGAGGTAGCCGCTCCGACCAGGCTGCCTGAATAATGCGGATGGCCTGATCGGAGGAAAGCTGCATTGTTCGGGGTAGTTCGACCGTGCCGTCATGTGATGAGCGAGACGGTCTTCCGGGACTGGATGGCGCACCTGTGCGGGCTCTGCCTCGCCCTGCGCGACGAACACGGACACCGCGCGCGTCTGGTGACCAACTATGACGGTCTGCTCGTCTCGGTGCTCACCGAGGCGCAGGAGCCCGAGGCGTCGCCGCGCCGCAAGGCCGGACCGTGCGCGCTGCGCGGCTTCCGTGGCGCGCAGGTGGTCGAGGCGCGCGCCGAGGGGGCGCGCCTGGCGGCGTCGGTGTCGCTGCTGCTCGCGGCGGGCCGCACCCGCGACCACATCGCCGACGGCGACGGGATGCTCGCCCGCAAGGTGCCCGCCGCGCTCGCCGAGCGGGTCTCTGCGGGCTGGGACCGCGCGGGCGGCCGCACCGCCGCCGACCTGAGCTTCGACGCCACGACGCTGCGCGAGGCCGTCGCGCGCCAGACCGTCCTGGAGAACACCCCGGGACTGCCGCTGCTCGCGCTGCTGGAGCCGACCGAGACCGCCGTCGCGGCCGCGTTCGCGCACACCGCCGTGCTCGCCGGACGGCCCGGCAACGCCGCGCCGCTCGCCGAGGCGGGCAGGTTCTTCGGCAGGCTCGCGCATCTGCTCGACGCCGTCGAGGACCTGCCCGAGGACCACGCGACCGGGGCGTTCAACCCGCTGCTGGCGACCGGCACGTCGCTGCGTGAGGCGCGGCGCTGCGCCGACGACGCGCGGCGCGGGCTGCGGCTCGCCCTGGCGGAGGTGGACTTCGCCTCGCGTGAGCTGGTTGACGCGCTGTTCGGCGGGGAGACCCGGCGTGCGGTCCAGCGCGCTTTCGACGGGCACCCTTTCTCGGTGTTCGACGACCTGCCCTGGACGCCGGACGCGGACCCGTCCCAGTGGGTGGACGCGCTCGCCGCGCTGCACGCCGCGCCGCGCAAGGGGCACGGGCATGGGCACGCGCACGGGGAGTCGTGTGCGCACCACACGCCCAAGTCGCCGAGCGCCGCGCTCGCGGAGCAGGCCGAGCAAGTGGTGCAGATCGTGCGGATCGACGGTTCCGTGTGGACGCCGGCCGTCGCGCCTACCGGGATCGAGCTTGTGCGGCGTGATCCGGCCAAGCCCGGCGACGGCGTCAGCCCGGACGGGATAAGCGCCCACTACCCGCAGGAGCCTTCGCCGCAGCAGGGCAGGCCGTACCCGCAGGGCGGCTATCAGCCGTCGTACGGGACGCCGTACCAGCAGGGCGTACCGGGGGCGGGACAGCAGGCCGGGGGCTACCCGCCGCCTCCGCCTCCTCCGCACGGGCCGTACCCGCCGCCCGGCGCGCCGCTGCCCCCGCCGTTCCGGCCGCGCCGCCCCAACCGTCCGGGCTGCGGCTTCGACCTGTGCCTGTCGGGCGCGCTGATCGGCTGCACCTGCGGGCTGTGGCGGCCTGAGTGGAGCGAGTACCACGCGGCGGGCTGCACCGACCGGTGCGCGTGCACGCGGATGGACTGCAGCGGCTGCGGCGACTGCGGTAACTGCTGCGACTGCTGCTCGTGCTGCGGCGGTGACGACGACGGCGGCTGCTGCGACGGGTGCGACTGCTGTAGCTGCGACTGCTGACCGAGGAGTTCCGGCGGCGGGCGCTGACAGGAAAACCAACCAAGCGTACGCTCGGTTCCTGTGGAGACTGCCGCTGAGACTCAAGCCGGGACCTTCGCCGCGCTGCTGGCGGCCCGATCCGGTGACGACCGGATCGGGCTCGTCTTCGAGGAGGAGTCCTATACCTGGGCGCGGGTGGTCGAGGAGGCGCGGCGCAGGGCGTCGCTGATCGCCGAGCTCGCCCCCGCCGTCCCGGGACGCGCCCCGCACCTCGGCGTCCTGCTGGAGAACGTGCCCGAGTACGTGCTCTGGCTGGGCGCGGCCGCGTTCGCGGGGGCGGTCGTGGTCGGGGTGAACCCGACCCGGCGCGGTGCGGAGCTCGCCTCGGACATCGCGCACAGCGACTGTGACGTGCTCATCACCGACCGGGCGGGGCTCGACGTCCTACCCGGCTCGCACAGGCCCGCCGAGGGAGGCGTCGCAGGGGTCGTGCCGATTCCGGCGTCGGGGGACGGGCCGCCCGTCGTGCTCGTGGACTCCCCCGCGTACGCCGAGCGAGTAGCGGCGGCTCCCCTTTATGCCGGGCCTGCGCCCGATCCCTCCGCGCGCTATCTCCTGCTGTTCACCTCCGGCTCGACCGGAGCGCCCAAGGCCGTCAGCTGTTCTCAGGGACGGCTTACGACGATCGCGGCCATGGCGCCCGGCTTCGGCCTTGACGCCGACTCCGTCACGTACGTCGCCATGCCGCTGTGCCACGGAAACTCGATCATGGCGAACCTCGCCATGGCCGTCCAGGTCGGGGCGAAGGTCGTGCTGCGGCGGCGGTTCTCGGCGTCGGGCTTCCTGCCCGACGTGCGCCGCCACGGCGTCACCTACTTCAACTACGTGGGCCGCGCCCTGGCCTACATCCTGTCCACCGACGCGGACGACCCGGCCTGCACCCTCGCGCGCGCCTTCGGGACCGAGGCGTCCGCCAGGGACAGGGCCGCGTTCGCCGCGCGGTTCGGCTGCGACGTCGTCGAGGGGTACGGGTCGAGCGAGGGCGCGATCGCGATCCGGCGCACCCCCGACACCCCGCCCGACGCGCTCGGCGTCGCCCAGCACGGGGTGGAGATCCTGGTGATCGACCCCGACACCGGCCGCGAGTGCCCGCCCGCCGACCTCGACCCCTCCGGACGGCTCCGCAACCCCGAGGCGATCGGCGAACTCGTCGGGCTGACGACCGCGTTCGAGGGCTACTACAACAACCCGGAAGCCGACGCCGAGAGGCTGCGCGAAGGCAGGTACCACAGCGGGGACCTCGCTTACCGGGACCCGGACGGCTTCTTCTACTTCGCCGGACGCACCCCCGACCGGCTCAGGGTCGACGGGGAGAACTTCGCCGCCGCGCCCGTCGAACGGATACTCGCGCGCTGGGAACCCGTCGTGATGTGCGCGGTCTACCCGGTGCCCGACCCGCGCACCGGCGACCAGGTGATGACCGCGCTCGAACTCGACGGGACCGCCTTCGACCCCGACGCCTTCGCCGCGTTCCTGGCCGCCCAGGAGGATCTGGGGACCAAGTGGGCGCCCCGGTTCGTCCGGATCGTCGGGGCGATGCCGTTGACCGCCACGACCAAGGTCGACAAGAAGCCGCTGCGCCGCGCGGCGTGGCTGACCGCCGACCCCGTCTGGCACCGGCCCGGCCGTGACCTGCGCTACGAGCCGTTCACCGACCCCGACGGGCTGCGCGCCGCGTTCGCCGAGCACGGCCGCCACCCCGGCTGAGCCCGGCCCCCCGAGTTGTCCACAGGGGTCGGGGCGCGGCACCCGCCGGGGTCAATAAGGTGGGGGTGGCCACCGCTACCCGAATCGGACGATCATGAAACTCCTCGCCTTGACCCGGGCCGCGGGCGCGTTCGCCGCGCTCGCCGCCCTGACGCTCGCGACGCCCGCCGCGCCCGCCGCGGCGCACACCGCGCTGAGCGGCAGTACCCCAGCCGACGGGGCCGAGGTCGACACCGTCGATGAGGTCGTGCTGACCTTCAACGAGCAGCTCCGCTCCGGCCAGCTCGTCGTGCAGGACGAGGCGGAGAAGAACGTCCACAAGGGCAAGGTCACCGTCTCGGGGACCGAGGTGAAGCGCAAGGTGCGGGCCGAGCTCCCGGCCGGGAAGTACACCGTCGGCTACCGGGTGATCTCCGCCGACGGGCACCCGGTCACCGGCTCGCTGACGTTCACCGTCACCGGCCTCGCCGCAGCGCCTTCGGCGACGGATGAGGCCGCGGCCGTCACCCCGTCGCCGAGCGCCACGGCCGAGAGCACCGAGGGCGGCGGGACCCGGTGGCTGATGGTCGGCGTCGGGCTCGCCGCGGGGGCGGGCGCGGGGCTGCTGATCTCGATGCGGAGGCGGCGCGATGCGTAGCGCGTACCGGGCGGCGGCCGTCGCGGCGCTCGCCGCGGTTTTCGGGCTCGTCGCGGCGCTGTATGCGGGCGGGTCACTCGCCGAGAAGGTCATTCCCGGCATCGGGGACGCCGGCGAGCTCGTAAGGTGGGGGCTGCCGTTCTCGCGGACGGTGATGGACGTCGCCGCCGCCCTGACCGTCGGGTGCCTGGTCATGGCGGTGGTGCTGCTGCCGCTGATCCGGGACGGGCTCACCTCGGCCGCACAGAACTACCTGCGCGCGGCATCGTGGTGCGCGGCGGTGTGGGCGTGCGCGGCGGGATCGACCCTCGTGTTCACCGTGGCCGACATCCTCGGCGTCAACGTCAGCGGGCTGCTGCGCGGCAACGAGCTGTCGAGCTACGTCGGGCAGCTTCCGCAGGGCACCGCGCTGCTGCTGGTGATCCTCGCCACCGTCGTCGTCGCGCTGCTCGGCAGGACCGTCGACACCCCCGCCGCCGCGCTCGGGCTGCTCGCGATCTCCTTCGTCGCGCTGCTGCCGCCCGCGCTGACCGGCCACTCGGCCTCCTCGCCCAACCACTCGCTCGCCATGATCGGCCTCGCGCTGCACCTCGCGGCGGTCGTGCCGTGGGTCGGCGGGCTCGCCGTGCTGGCCTGGCACGCGCTCAGCAAGGGGCGGCTGCTGGAGACCGCCGCCGCCAGGTTCAGCACCCTCGCCCTGTGGTGCGCGATCGTGGTCGGCCTTTCCGGGCTGGCCAGCACGGTGTCGCGGCTGCCGGACCCCGTCCAGCTCGTGGAGACCGACTACGGGCGGCTCGTCCTCGCCAAGATGGCGGCGTTCGCCGTCCTTGTGTGGATCGGGCACCGGCACCGGGAGAAGACGGTTCCGCTGATCGCCGCGCGCAAGCCGCTGGCGTTCACCCGGCTCGCCGTGGTCGAGGTCGCGATCATGGCGGCGACGATGGGCCTCGCCGTCGCGCTCGCGCAGACCGCGCCGCCCGTCACGTCGCTGGAGGCCGAGAGCACCGTCAAGACGCTGCTCGGCTACGACATGCCGCCGGAGATGACCTTCGGCACGCTCGCGTCACTGTGGCGGTTCGACCTGTTCTGGGTCGTTCTCGTGGTGGCGCTCGGCGGGTTCTACCTCGCCGGGGTCGTCCGGCTGCGCCGTCGCGGCGACTCCTGGCCGTGGCACCGGGTCGTCTTCTGGCTGCTCGGGCTCGCCTCGATCGTCGTCGCGACGTTGAGCGGCCTCGCCACCTACGCGCCGCTGATGTTCAGCGTCCACATGGTCCAGCACATGGTCATCGCCATGGTCACGCCGATCTTCCTCGTCCTCGGCGCGCCCGTCACGCTGGCCCTGCGCGCCCTGAAGCCCGCCAAGGTGCGCGGCGACCGAGGCCCACGCGAGTGGCTGACCGCCGCGCTGCACAGCCGCTACACCAAGGTCATCGCCCACCCGGCCGTCGCCACGATCCTGTTCATGGGCAGCACCTGGGCCCTGTACTACAGCCCGGCCTTCGAGTGGCTGATGGGCAACCACCTCGGCCACATCGCCATGCTCATGCACTTCCTGCTGAGCGGCTACCTCTTCTACTGGGTCATCATCGGCATCGACCCCACCCCCAAACCCCTCGCCTACCCCTGGCGTCTCCTCCTGTTGTTCGTCACCATGCCCTTCCACGCCTTCCTCGGCCTGGCCATGATGAACATGGGCGAGCCCATAGCCGCCAACTGGTACGAGATCGTCTACCCCCCCTGGGCCGGCCCCATCGTCGACGACCTCCAAACCGGCGGCGCCATCGCCTGGGGCTTCGGCGAAATCCCCACCTTCATCGTCATCATCGCCATAGTCGCCCAATGGGCCACCTCCGACACCCGCCAGGCCCGCCGCACCGACCGCACCGCCGCCCGCACCGAAGAAGCCGAACTAACCGCCTACAACCAAATGCTCCAAAACCTAAACAAATCCCCCAAACCCTAACCCCCACTCCCCCACAAGCATCATCGCCTTCAGACACAGTCCAAGGCCCTCGCATCCCCGCTTGACGTCGAACGTGGCGGTGGCAGAATTCCGTGCGAGAGTGCAACATCCTTCAACCTCGCGCTGGAGGCAAGATCGTGACTCTAAGGTTCCTGGGCAAGGAGACGACCGGGGCGTAAAGCCCGACCCTCTATGCCACCGATGGCGGCTACGTCGTGCAGGGCTGGATCGTGAGCGATCCGGCGATCCTCGCGGCAGCCGAGTTGGAGGCGGGCGAAACGGTCGTCGAAATCTACGCGCGGCTGCTCACGCACCTCGACAAGGACGGGCTGAGCGGGCGGGTCGCAAGCATCATCCCGCCTATCGTTCACGTCATGGAGAACGGAAAATACGTGGCCAAAGGAACCGTGGTCAACGACCCGGAGATCCTTGGCCAGATGGATATACCCGACCACGAGACCTGCGTTTTCGTCGCCAGGGTGGCCATGGCCGCCTTGGCCTAAGGAGACCCATCCATGCGGCCGATCGACTATCAGGAATTCCAGAACCGGGTACGCGCATCTCGCCGCGCATGGCATCTGGAATTGCGCGATAGCTACCACGTCGAAGAGGAAGGCTCCCCGATACAAAAGTGGAGGAACGGGGAGCCTGACGACTTCGAGTGGCTGGCCGAGTGGCTGTCCTTCGTAGCGGATGTCACGCGGTCGGGTGTCCGCATTGAACGGCTTCGCATCAAGACGGTCCCGCACAGCGAATACGCCGAGTGGAACCTGTCCGCAAGCAGGCGCACCTCTGAGGCCGGGGAAGAGATTCGATACCTTCCCCGGCACCTCGCCTCGGATCTGGAATTGCTTGAGGACGACTGCTGGCTCCCCGATGACTCGGTGCTGATCCTCAGCTTGTTCCAACCTGATGGCCGGACGGCCGGCTTCGCGATCTCCGACGACGCCGACCTGCTGGCCCGCTACCGAGACATCAGGGACAGGACCTGGTCGCGTGGTACTCCTATCGCCGAGTACGCACGCTGGTAGCTCCGTTCCGTGTCTACTTCCGCACGTCGGGCCCGCGAGGCGCTCGGCGCTCAGCTCCGCGATATCCGCAAGGACGCCCGCCTGACCGGCCGGGCGCTTGCGGCCGCAGCCGGGTGGCACTACACGCTCGTTTCGAAGATCGAAAACGGCGCGATCAACATCTCCGAGAATCATGTGCGCATATGGTGCCGGGTCTGTTCGGCAGAACAGCAGATACCTGATCTGATCGAGCGCTCTCGAACCATCGACACCATGTTCATCGAGTGGCGTCGGCAACTTCGGACCGGCACCAAGCGGCGGCAAGAGGAGAGCGTACGCTTCGAGGCGGAGACAAACAGATTTCGTGTCTTCGAGCCGCTGTTCATTCCCGGCCTGCTACAGACTGCCGAGTACGCGCACGCGGTGCTCTCGCATTTCGTCCGACACCACAACCTACCGGACGATGTCGACGCCGGTGTTCAGGCCCGGATGGAACGTCAGCAGATCCTCTACCGCGGAGACCACCGGTTCCACATGGTCATATGTGAGGCCGCACTCACGCTTGGCGCCGTCGGAACTGAAGCCTTGCGCGGGCAGCTTGACCGCCTGCTGGCTCTCTCGTCACTCGCGAGACTTCACCTGGGAATCATCCCGACGCGGGCGGAGCACGGATTCCTCCCGCTCCATGGATTCTGGATACTGGACGACAGGGAAGTCCTGGTGGAGACGTTCTCCGCGGAACTCAAGCTGACCCAGCCGCAGGAAGTCGCGACCTATGGCAAGGTCTTCGCCGCCCTGGCCGGCTCCGCCGTCTACGGCAGGGCGGCGCGTGATCTGATCACCAGGGCGACAGGCGAACTGGCCGCCGAGACAAGTTGATTCAACATCGTTCAACATCATCGACGTGCGGGGACAGCGAAACCTACGGTCAGCCCATGAGCTTTGATGCACCCAGGGTTAGCGGGGCGCGCGGGTCGGGATCGCGTGGGCGGCTTCGTGGATCGTCTCGTCGGCTTCATTTTCTTTCGTTGCTTGGGGAGGTGCTTCGGGAGGAGCATGGGCTTGATGTCGTGGTCGCTCCTGGGGAGGGGAGCGTGGCGATGGTGCTGCGGGTGGTCGGTAGGGGGAGCGTCGGGGTTGATGTTCAGGTGGAGTTTGTGGAGGAGGCGGGTGGGTGGCGGTTCGCGTGGGGGGAGGGGCGGACCGGGCTGGTGGGCGATGTCCGGGGCGCTGCGGAGCGGGTCGTCGCTGATCTGCGGGTGCCTTGATGGGCGGGGAGGTCCGCGAGATGTGCGGGCGGGCGGGGTGGGCGTCGTGACCATCTTCTTTGTGGCGAGGAGGAGTACGCCGACGTCCGGAGGGGCGGACTTTGAGGATGGGTCGTGGTCGGCGCTCACCGGGGGTCCGCTGCCGCGACGGCCCGGGGACGCTGATGAGGCGACTGCGAAGGCGCTTTGGGCGTTGTTCGATGTGATGGCGCCTATGCGTGGGGTTCACCGGGCTGCGTCACGGGGTTATCTGTGTGTGTGGCTTCCAGGTCGTCGCGATGAGGCGGTTCAGCTCGCTGTCGGCGACCGCGACGGCGGGTCCTGGTTCCGGTACGGCGACGACGGCGACTGGCTTGCGCCCGTCGCCGATCCGTCTGCGGCAGCCAAGGAGATCGTGCGGCTGCTGTTCGGCGGCGACGCGGACGCGGAGACCGTCGCGCGTGTGCTGAACGAGCCGTCCGGCTCCTAGAGATTCCCCTGTCCGCAGGCAGTCTGGCGCGGGCCTGCGGTCGGGGGTGCAAGACCCGCTGCGGAAAGCCGTGCGGGATGTCCGAGGCTCCTGGGAGGAAGCCGATGCAGTTGGACGAGATCGCGACGCGGGCCCTGGCCGGTATCGGTGGGGACTCCGTCGAGGGCGCGACCGTGGTCGCGAAGAACCTGACCGCCTTCGTCGCCGAGGGCAACTCCTCCATGATGGGCGGCTGGACCTGATCCGGCCCTGAGAGCGTGAGAGGTATCCCCTGATGCGCTTCCTGAACGTTCACCACACCGTGGCGAGCGTGGGTCGGCTGGTTCGAGCAGCGGGGGGTGCCTCTCCCGCCGACGCCGCCCAACTCTCGCCCGCTTACCGGATGATGCTCGCCGGTCTCCGTCCGATCTTTCCGCCGACTGCGGGGGTGCTGGTCTCCTTCGAGGACGGCGCGTGGGGCGGGTTCCTGGCCGAGAACCGGATCTTCGAGGACATCTTCCGCGGCGTGTCCGGCACCGATCTCCACCAGCGGGCCGCCTGGGGCGATGAGGTGCACCGGGCCTTCGACTACCTCCGCGACGAGTTCCCGGCGCTCGCCTACCTCACCGAACTCCTGGTGACCGACGTCGTCCTCCTCAAGTCCGACTCGACCGGGGGCGGCTCGGCGTCACAGTTGCCGGGCCTTGTCGTGATCAGTCCCGGACCTGGGTGGACGACGCGCGACTTCGCCGAAACCCTCGTCCACGAGATGACCCACCTCAACCTGTTCGTGTTGGACATGGCCTACCGGCTCTACCGGAAGACCTCCGACGAACTCGCGCTGGACGAACACCGCGTCGTCAGTGCGGTGCGCGTCGGCGAACTCCGCCCGTTCGACAAGGCGTTCCACAGCGCCGTCGTCGCCGTGCCGCTGATGTACATGCAGCAGGCCCGAGGCGAGACCGCACTCGTTGACGCCTTCGCCTCGTCGCTCATCAACTGCTGCGAGGGACTTGAGGCGAAGAAGGACAGGTTCACGCCCTACGGGCAGATCCTCCTGGCGGAACTCTCGTCCTTCGCACGGAATCTCGATTACACAATGGTCGAGTCGGGTTTCACCCGAACCGACCTTGCCGCTTAGTCCTCCACGACGATTCCCAGCGCTGACGCCAGAGAGTAGACGAGGCTCTGTGCGTCAGCGCTGGACACGATGATTCCCCGCAGCGATTCAACGCCCGCAATTCCCGAAAGATCACAGTTGGCGAATCGGGTCCCCGCGACCTGTGCGTTACTGAACTGCGCGCCGCTCAGCCGGCATCCCTCGAAGCGCACGTTCTGGAACTTGGCTCCCTGGAAATTGGCCTCGCTCAGGTTGCAGTCCCGGAACACCACGTCCCGGAGCGTCGCGAAGCGGAACGAGGCAAGGTCCGCACGGCATCCCGTGAACAGGACGTCCTTCAGCCCACAGTCCCGCAGGTCACCACCGGTGAGACGGCACCTGTCCACGAGACTGTTGAAGACCAGCCCACTCGGCAACGACATGTTCGCCAGGTCCGCGCTTTCGAACACCACATCCGTCAGGCGCGCGCTCCGCAGCAGAGACCCGGAAAGATTGGTCCCGCGAAATCTCGCACGCTCAACCTCAACGCCTTCCGCATGCGAGCCCGACAGGTCGGCCTCGCCAAAGTCAACTGACAGATAAACCCCGTCGTCCTCCAGAGAACGGCGGACGGTGAGCGCGTCGGGAATCTTCGGGGCGACGGGTTCCCGCTTCTTCCCCTGTCGAACTGGCATGGCCACCATCCTACCGCCGCCGAGAACCCAATCCCCAGGCGTAAACCTGGGGGTCTCAGCGCATTCCTGCTATCTCCCCCGAAATTCGAGCATCCGCAGCGACCGCGAACTCGTCAATGAACCCGACCCGCCCCGTACAAACGCATCAGCGAAAGGAACTAGTGGGGGGGTTGGGGTGGGGGGTTGGGGTGGGGGGTTGGGGTGGGGGGTTGGGGTGGGG
>NZ_JAWZTE010000011.1:0-300952 GCF_033875155.1 Actinocorallia sp. A-T 12471
ACCTCGGCGCGGCCCGCCCGGTGTTAGCGATCACTCAAATTGAGGATGAGCGCGTCATCCAGGGTGAGGACGAGCGGGTGTGGAAAGACCTCGGCAGCGTGAGGATGCCGAGGTCTTGGTGTGCGTCATGGCGGCTTGGTGTGCAGCGTGCGTGACGCGTGCTCGTCGGGTGTGGTTTGGCCTTGTCTAGGTGTCAATGCTCAGGGCTTGCTGGTTCGGGTCTTGCTGGTTGCTGGCGATGGCGGTTCTGAGCTGGCGGATTCCGGCGAGCCAGGCGTCGGCTTTTCCGTTGAGGACCCAGTTCTGCCAGAGGTAGGAGTCGTGTTCGATGAGTTGATCGAGGACCTGGATCGCGAGCGGTCTGAGGTCATCGGGGAGCGGCGGGATCGGGTTTTGGGGGCCGTGGATGGGGTGGGTGGCGGGTCCGTCGGGGCATTGGGAGGCGACGATGGCGGCAGCGGCGAGGGCCTCCTCGTCGGGGCCGCCGTCTCGGAGACTGGTGGCCAGGCCTTCCTCGAGTGCGGTGCGGATGGCTGCCGGCCGGTCTTCGGCGGGTAGGTCGTCGAGGATGAAGGCGAAGTCCCCTCCCGTGTCGTTTTCGAATGGTCCGATGTCCCAGCTGCCCATGCTCCGCGATCCCTTGTCCGATTGCTGGGGATGATATTCGTGCTGGCCAGGGATGGCTTGGCTGGGATCTGGCGGTGCCGCCCGGTCGTCACTCGGGTGCGATGACCTCGTTGACCGCTGCTCGGGTGGAGGCTTCGTCAACGATCGTCTTGTCGGCGGCGAAGGTCGCCAGGAGCGCTTGGATGGCGAGGTTGTTGATCGCTCGGGGATAGCCGCGGCTGGTGGTGTGGATCAGGGCGGCGGAGTCCTCGGTGAAGAGCGGGTCGGCGCGGCCGGCCAGGGAGACGTGGTGGCTGAGGTAGCTGACCGTCTCGCCGAGCGTCATCCCGGCCATGTGGTAGCGGATCCCGATGCGCTGGTCGAGAGCGGCCAACACGCCGAGCTTGATCTTCCGGCGCAGGGTCGGCTGCCCGATCAGGAGCGTGGCGAACGGGCTGGTGGAGTCCATGTCGTGGTTGGTGAGCATCCGCACCGACTCCAGCTGATCGTGCGCGAGCAGGTGAGCCTCGTCCAGGATGAGGACCGGGGTCCGGGCCGCGCTCGGCGAGCTCGGTCGCCAGCGCGTCGTTGGCCTGCGGGATGAGCGTGGCCTTGTGCGGTTTGGGGACTCCGCCCAGGGCGGTGACGATCGCGGTGTGGATGCCGCGGACTCCAACGTCGGGGTTCCCGAGATAGATCGGGATGTGGCGGGCGGGGTCCAGGCTCCCGATCGCCGCGCGGGTCGCGGCGGTCTTCCCGACTCCGACTTACCCGGTGATCACGCCGAGAGAGCGTTCGGAGACGCACCAGCTGATGCGGGCCATGGCTTCGCCGTGTGCGGCGTGGAGGTGCAGCATCCCGGGCGCCAGGTCCCGCCCGAACGGGATCTTGGTGAAGCCGAAGTAGGACTGGATGCGGTCCATCATGACGGGTCCTCCGCGAGGGTGGCGCCTTCTTCGTCCTCACTCTGCCGGTCGGTGTTTCCGCTGGTGGGAGGCATGTCGGCGGTCTGTTCGGGGGTGGGCTGGTCGAAGCGGGAGAGAGCGGCGTAGTTGATGCCGCCGGCAAGGCTCTCGGTGTGGGTCTGGTCCAGCAGGGCCAGGTAGTCGATGCCGGTGGTGGTGATCGGGTCTGGGTCGGCGGGCAGTTCGGGCTTGGCCTTGGGGTGGGCGTGCCGCCCGATGTCCTGGGGTTTGGCCAGACCCATCGGCTCGCCGCGGAAGCGGACCTCCATCACCTCCAGATCGAACGGGTCGAAGACCAGCTCGACCTTCCGGCCGACCAGCGAGGCGTCGACTTCGTAGGCGTTGGAGAACAACCGAACGGTCGCGGTCTTGGTGACCTGTCGGATCTCGCTCCACTTGAACGCCTCGGCCAGCTGGGAGGGCGTCGGGGTCGGGAACGGCGCCCCGGCCATCCAGCGTGTGAGGGGCTGCTGGGTCCGGCCTGGGGCTGGGTTCGGCTTAGTTCAGGTCGGGCTCGGGGTGGGCGTGACCTGGCTCAGGAGCGGCTGGACGCGGGCTGGGCCTAGGGCCGCTGGGCCTGGGGTCGAACTTCGGTCTGGCCTGAAGTCCGAGGGGGCACGGGCCCGACCTTGCTCCGGGCCTGGCGGCCGGTTTTGCTGTACCTGGGCCCTAGGCCCGGCTGGAGCCAGGCAGGTGGGTCCTGCGACCGCTGGGTTTGGCCCTGGGGCCGACTCGGTCGCTGGGCCTCTGGGGCTGGACGCCGGTTCCGGCCTGGCCTTGGCCCCGGCCCTGGCCTCGGCCCGGCTCTGGCCCGGCCCGGCTCTGGCCCTGCCCTGGCCCGGCCCGGCCCGGCTCTGGCCCTGCCCTGGCCCGGCCCGGCCCGGCTCTGGCCCTGCCCTGGCCCTGGCCCTGCTCTGGCACCGACCTGGCCTTGGCCCGGCCCGGCCCGGCTCTGGGTCCGACCTGGCTCTGGGTCCGACCTGGCCCTGGGTCTGACCTGGGCTCGACCTGGGCCTGGGCTCGACCTGGGTCTGGGCCTGGGCTGGGCCTGGTTTCAGTTTGGGGCTGGGCTTCTGGTTCTGGTTTTGCGCTGGGTTCGGCCTGGGCCTGGGGTTGGATGATGGTTCCGGTTTGGGGGTGGGTGGGGTTTGGTTCTGGGTCTTGGGCGGTGGGTGGGGTTTGGTGCTGGGTTTTGGGGCTGGTGTGGGAGTGGGGCGCGGGTTGGGCTTGGAGTTGGGGGCTGGGTGCTGGTGCGGAGGGGGGAGCTTCAGGGTGTGTCTGGTCTGTGCTGTGGTTCTGGCTGGGTCGGGCTTGGGCTGGGGGCGGGTTTGGGAGTTGATGCCCGAAGTGGTGGGTTTGTGGGTTTTGGGCTGGGGGCTTGTGGGTCTTGTGGCTGGGGGCTTGTGGGGTGGAGTCCTTGTGGGGGGCGAGTGTGTTGTGGGGTTGTGGCCTGTTTGGGTGGGTTAGGTGCGGTTTTGTAGGGAGGTTTTGTGGGGGTGGGTTTTGAGGGGGTGGGGCCGTGTGGGGTGGGGCTCTCGCGGTTGGGCGGTGTGGGGTGCGGGCGTGCGGTTGGGCTGTGGGGTGCGGGCGTGCGGTTGGGGTGTGTGGGGTGGTGGGTGTGGGTGCTGTGGGGTGGGAGTTGGCTGGTTGGGGTCTGGGGGTGGGGGCTTGCTGGCGGGGTGTTGTGGGGGTGTGAGGGTGGGCTTCTGGGGGGCTTGTGTGTGTGGGGGGGTGGGCTTGTGGGGTGGGGGCCTGGGGATGGGGTTCGGAGAGGGGTGGGGTTTTGGGGGGTGTGGCTTTTGTGTGTTGTTGGGGTCTTTGGGCTTGAGGGTTTGGGCCTGAAGGGGCTGCGGGGGAGGGGCCTTGTTTGGGTGGGTGGGGTTGGGGGTGGAGGATTATGGGGGGTGGGGTGGGGAGGTTGGTGGGGTTGTGGTAGGTGGGGCCGTGGAGGAGGGCCCAGTGGAGGCAGGGGGTTGGGGGGCAGTGGGAGGGGGTGGGGGAGAGGGTGGCGATTTGTTGGCCTTTGGTGACTTGGGTGCCAGGGGGGAGGAGGGGGGTTACGGGTTCGTAGGTGGTGCGCCAGGGGCCGTGGGTGAGGGTGATGACGCTTCGGGTGGCTACGGGGCCTGCGTAGGTGATGGTGCCGTCGGCGGGGGCGAGGATGGGGGCGTTGGGGGTTGTGGTGCGGAGGTCGATGCCGCGGTGGCCGGGGAGCCAGTCGTGGGGTGGGGGGTTGAAGTCGCGGGCGATGGTGAAGGGCGGGTTCAGGGGCCATTCGGCGGGGGACGGGAGGGGCGGCAGGGGCGGTAGGGGGGCTAGGAGTGTGGTGAGCAGGGTGGGCGGCATGATCATGGGTGCCACTCTGCGGGGTGGTGACGTGATTTGGGTGGCCGAACGGGGTTCTGTGGATAACGGCGGGGGTGGCGCTGTTCGGCTTCGGGTGGAGTGCGGGGTGGTCTCTTCTGGGTTTTGGGTCGGGTGTGGGGCGGGCTCCTGTGGGCTTCGGTTCGAGAAGGGGCGGCGGTTCCCCTAAACTGGGGGAACGGACGGGTGAACTGTGCCCTGCGCGCAAGGCATCCGGCCGAATTCTCAGCGTCCGCTTCACCGCTTTTGAGCGGGGCGCGTCTCCAAGGTCCGCGATCCGAACGGGTTGTGGTGGGGCGCGTCCGGGCGTGACAGGCGAACCGAAACACAAGAAGGAGTACGGGTATGGCTCCCGTCGTCACGATGCGCCAGCTCTTGGAGAGCGGCGTTCACTTCGGCCACCAGACGCGTCGGTGGAACCCGAAGATGAAGCGCTTCATCCTCACCGAGCGCAACGGCATCTACATCATCGACCTCCAGCAGTCGCTGGCCCACATCGACCGCGCCTATGAGTTCATCAAGGCCACGGTCGCGCACGGTGGCACGATCCTGTTCGTCGGCACGAAGAAGCAGGCCCAGGAGGCCATCGCCGAGCAGGCGACCCGCGTCGGGATGCCGTACGTGAACCAGCGCTGGCTGGGCGGCATGCTCACCAACTTCTCCACCGTGCACAAGCGCCTGCAGCGCCTCAAGGAGCTCGAGCTCCTCGACTTCGACGACGTCGCCGCCTCCGGCATGACGAAGAAGGAGCTGCTGGGCCTCCGCCGCGAGAAGGAGAAGCTCGAGAAGACCCTTGGCGGTATCCGCGACATGGCGAAGGTCCCCTCCGCCGTGTGGATCGTGGACACCAAGAAGGAGCACATCGCGATCAACGAGGCCAAGAAGCTCGGCATCCCGGTCGTCGCGATCCTTGACACCAACTGCGACCCCGACGAGGTCGACTACCCGATCCCGGGCAACGACGACGCGATCCGCGCCGTCAGCATCCTGACCCGCGTCGTCGCCGACGCCGCCGCCGACGGCCTGCTGGCCCGCTCCGGTGGTGGCTCCGACAAGGCAGTCGAGGCAGTCGAGCCGCTGGCCGAGTGGGAGCGCGAGCTGCTCGAGGGCAAGAAGGACGACGAGGCCGCCGACGCCGCCCCGGCCGCCGAGGCAGCGCCTGAGACCGCCGCCCCCGAGGCCGCCGCCCCTGAGGCGCCCGCCGCCGAGGCCGCCGAGGAGACCGCGGCCCCCGAGGCCCCGGCCGCCGAGTAAGTCCTTCAGACGAGACGACGAAGAGAGATCCCTGACCATGGCGAACTTCACGACCGCTGACGTCAAGCGGCTCCGCGAGCTCACCGGCTCCGGAATGATGGACTGTAAGAACGCGCTCACCGACGCCGAGGGCGACTTCGACAAGGCGGTCGAGCTGCTGCGTCTCAAGGGCGCCAAGGACGTCGGCAAGCGCGCCGAGCGCACCGCGGGCAACGGCCTGGTCGCCGAGTACTTCAAGGGCTCCGGCGACGGCACCCTGCTCGAGCTCAACTGCGAGACCGACTTCGTCGCGAAGCTCGACTCGTTCGTCGAGCTCGCGAACAAGATCACGAAGTTCGCGTCCGAGTCCGGCGCGGCCGACGTCCCCGCCCTGCTGGGCGCGGAGATCGAGCCGGGCAAGACCGTCCAGGCCCTGATCGAGGAGAACTCCGCCACCATCGGGGAGAAGCTCGAGCTGCGCCGCTTCGCGCACTTCACCGGCCCGTACGTGGCCAGCTACCTGCACAAGTCGGACCCGGCCCTGCCGCCGACCACCGGCGTGCTGGTGCAGCTTTCGGCCGAGAACCCCGAGATCGCCAAGGACGTCGCGCAGCAGATCGCCGCGATGGCGCCCAAGTACCTCACCTTCGAGGAGATCCCGGCCGACGTGATCGAGAAGGAGCGGGCCCTGGCCGAGACCAAGACCCGCGAGGAGGGCAAGCCCGAGGCCGCGATCGCCAAGATCGTCGAGGGCCGCGTCAACTCCTACCTGAGCGACTTCGTCCTGCTCAAGCAGGCGTTCGTGAAGGACAACAAGAAGACCATCGCGAAGCTTCTTGACGAGGCCGGCGTCAAGGTCGAGCGTTTTGTGCGGTTCAAGGTCGGCCAAGCCTAGGCTACCGACCGTACCGCCCCCGTTACGGTCCGCGCCCCCCGACGGAGGGCGCGGGCCGTCCATGGGAGAAACTGAACACTGAACGTGCGCAACACCGAGGAGGCCGTCGCCGTGCCCGAGAATCCAGAGACCGACGCAGCGACGGCCTCCCCGCATGTCCGCCCCCGCCGGGTGCTGCTGAAGCTGTCCGGCGAGGCGTTCGCGGGAGGCCAGCCGCTCGGCATCGACGCGACGGTGGTGCAGACCATCGCCGAGTCGATCAGGACGACGGTCAAGGAGGGCATCGAGGTCGCGATCGTCTGCGGCGGCGGCAACATGTTCCGCGGCGCTGAGCTGTCCGAGCGCGGCATGGACCGCAACCGCGGCGACTACATGGGCATGCTCTCCACCGTGATCAACTGCCTCGCCCTCCAGGACTTCCTGGAGCGGCTTGGGGTGGAGACCCGCGTCCAGACGGCGATCACGATGGCCCAGGTCGCCGAGGCGTACATCCCCCGCAGGGCCGTCCGCCACCTGCAGAAGGGCCGTGTGGTCATCTTCGGGGCGGGGCTCGGCCAGCCCTTCTTCTCCACCGATACCTGCGCCGCCCAGCGCGCGCTGGAGATCGGCGCGGACGCCGTCCTCAAGGGCACCCAGGTGGACGGCGTGTACGACGCCGACCCCAGGACGAACCCGGACGCCGTCCGCTTCGACAGCCTCGACTACGGCGAGGTGCTCCAGCGCGGTCTGAAGGTGATGGACGCGACGGCGATCAGCCTGTGCATGGACAATGGCCTTCCCATCGTGGTGTTCGACCTGATGGGCACAGGCAACATCGTGCGGGCCGTCCGAGGAGAGAAGATCGGCACCCTCGTCAGCCCGGCACAGAACTAAGACGGGAGCCAACGCAGTGATCGACGAGATCCTCTTCGAAGCCGAGGAGAAGATGGACAAGGCGGTGTCGGTCGCCAAGGACGACTTCGCCGGCATCCGCACGGGCCGGGTCACCCCCGCCATGTTCAACAAGATCCTGGTGGAGTACTACGGCGCGCTCACCCCCGTGAACCAGCTCGCCTCCTTCCACCTTCCCGAGCCCCGCATGGTCGTCATCCAGCCCTTCGACAAGGGGTCGATGGCGGCGATCGAGAAGGCGATCCGCAACAGCGACCTCGGGGTGAACCCGGGCAACGACGGCAACATCATCCGTGTGGTCTTCCCCGAGCTGTCGGAGGAGCGCCGCAGGGAGTACATCAAGATCGCCGGCGGCAAGGCCGAGGACGCCAAGATCTCGATCCGCAACATCCGGCGCAAGGCCAACGAGACCCTGAACAAGCTCGTCAAGGACGGCGAGGCGGGTGAGGACGAGGTCCGGCGTGCGGAGAAGGAGCTGGACGAGGCGACGAAGCGGTACGTGGCCTCGATCGACGCTCTGTTGGAGCACAAGAAGGCCGAACTCCTCGAAGTCTGATGACGCAGGCAGTGGAGCCCCCAACCAAACGCAATCCCGGGCGTAATGTCCCGGTGGCCGTCGGTGTGGGGGCGGGACTCGGCGCGCTCGTGCTGGTCTCGCTCTACACCGTGCGTGAATCGTTCATCGTCGTTCTTCTCGTGTTCGGCGCGGTCGCGCTGCGCGAGCTGACCGGCGCTTTCGCGTCCCGCGACATCGCGGTGCCGCTCCTCCCGGTGGCGCTCGGCGGCGCGGTGATGCTGCCCGCGGCGTTCTTCTGGGGCCCCGGCGGCATGGTCGTGACGCTGGCCATGACCGTTCTCGTCACGCTGATCTGGCGGATGAAGGACGGCGCGGCGGGCTATGTGCGCGACGTCACCGCCGCGGTCTTCACGATGGTGTACCTGCCGTTCCTCGTCGGGTTCGCGATGCTGATGCTCGCCCATCCCGACGGGGCCGACCGGATCACCGTGTTCATCGCCGTCACCGTGGCCAGCGACATCGGCGGTTTCTTCGTCGGCGCGTACCTCGGCAGGCACAAGATCGCGCCGAAGATCAGCCCGAAGAAGACCTGGGAGGGCTTCGCGGGGTCGGCGTTCACCTGCATGCTGGTCGGCGCGCTGCTGCTGACGTGGCGGCTCGACGGGCTGTGGTGGCAGGGCGTGATCCTCGGCGCGTGCGTGGTGCTCACCGCGACGCTGGGCGACCTCGTGGAGTCGATGATCAAGCGCGACCTCGGCATCAAGGACCTCGGGACGCTGCTGCCGGGCCACGGCGGCGTCATGGACAGGCTCGACTCGCTGCTGGTCACCGTCCCGGTCGCGTGGATTCTGTTCGAGACGTTCCTGCGATGAGCGACACTGGAAGAATGTCTGCCCAGGTAGCGCCGGAGTCCCCGAGTGACGAGCGGCCAGAGAACGTCGACCCAGAGGCGCAGCGCCAGGCCGTCGCGCCGCGCCGTCCGGGTCAGTTGATCTTCGCGGGGCCGCGCCGCGCGAAGCCGCCGCGCCATCTGGCCGACCTCACGGTCGCCGAGCGGCGGGAGGCGGTCGCGGCCCTGGGGGAGAAGCCGTTCCGGGCCGACCAGCTGTCCCGGCACTATTTCGACAGGTTGATCAGCGATCCGGAGCAGATGCCGGATCTGTCGCAGAAGCTGCGCGACAAGCTCGGGCCCGAGCTGCTGCCGCAACTGCTCACCTCCGTGCGGGATCTGGCGTGCGACGGTGGGAAGACCCACAAGACGGTGTGGAAGGCGTTCGACGGCGTCCTGTTCGAGTCGGTGCTGATGCGCTACCCGGACCGGGTGACGATGTGCGTGTCGTCCCAGGCCGGATGTGGGATGAACTGCCCGTTCTGTGCCACCGGGCAGGCGGGGCTGACCCGCAACCTTTCGACGGCCGAGATCGTGGAGCAGGTCGCGGCCGGCCAGCGCGCGCTGAACCGGGGGGACATCGCGGGCGGGCCCGGACGCGTCAGCAACATCGTCTTCATGGGGATGGGCGAGCCGCTGGCGAACTACAAGGCCGTGCTCGGCGCGGTCCGGCGGATCACCGAGCCGTCGCCGTCGGGGCTGGGGATCTCCCAGCGCGGCGTGACGGTCTCGACGGTCGGCCTCGTGCCCGCGATCCAGAAGCTCACCGACGAGGGCCTGTCGGTGCGGCTCGCGGTATCGCTGCACGCCCCCGACGACGAGCTGCGCGACACCCTCGTGCCGATCAACACGCGCTGGAAGGTCCGCGAGGTCCTGGACGCCGCGTTCGGATACGCCCGCAAATCCGGGCGAAGGGTGTCGATCGAATACGCGCTGATCAAGGACGTCAACGACCACGCGTGGCGGGCCGATCTGCTCGGGAAGCTCTTGAAAGGCAAGCTCGTACACGTCAATCTGATCCCGTTGAACCCGACACCCGGGTCGAAGTGGACGGCGTCGCGGCCGGAGGACGAGCGTGAGTTCGTCCGCCGCCTCGAGGCGCACGGCGTCGCCGTGACCGTCCGCGACACGCGGGGCAGGGAGATCGACGGCGCCTGCGGCCAGCTCGCCGCGGCGACGAACGCTTGACGTGAACGCCAGAGCGGCCTTGAGTTCGAAGGAGTCCCCCGGTGGCCAGGTTCCCCCGCGCGCTGCGCGGTTACTTCGCCAGCGAGGTCGACGCGCTGATCGTCCGGATCGAGGGGGCGCTGGGCGTCCACGACGAGCCGGTGCCGCCGATCACCGCGGCGGAGCTGCGTGAGACCCGGCTCGGCGTGGTCCTGCACGGCTACGACCGGCGGGCGGTGGACGTCGCGCTGCTGGAGTACGTGCGGCAGTTGGAGCACCGGGAGCACGGTGACGCCGACCCGTATGTGGAGACGGTCTCCGGGCAGGTTCCCTGGCTCGTCAGGTGGGTGTCGGAGGCGGAGTTCCCGGTGACGCGGGTCCGCGCGGCCTACCGGGAGCGTGACGTCGACGCCTTCCTCGACCGGGTCCTCGCGGGCCTGCGCGGTGAGGGCCCGGCCGTCACCGGAAGGGCGGTGCGCGAGGCGGTCTTCGGCGGGGTGTTCTTCCGGGCCGGTTACGCCGAGCCCGCCGTGGACCGCTTCCTCGACGAACTCGCCGCCGCTCTCGACCACCTCCAGCACCACCTCCCCCCACCCCCCGCCCCGACCCCCGTCCCCGCGCCCGCGCACGACGCCCCCGCGCGTCACGTGCCTGCGCCTGACGCGCCTGCGCCCGATGTGTCCGCGCACGACGCGCCTGCGCCTGACGTGTCCGCGCACGACGTGTCGGCCTCCGACGTGCCTGCTCCCGACGCCTCCGCGCAGGACGCGCCCGGTTTCGAGCCCGCGCAGGACGTGCCCTCCGACGTGCCTACTGCCGACGATGCCTCCGCGCAGGACGCGTCAGCTTCTGAGCCCGTGCAGGATGCGTCCGTCTCTGATGGGTCCGCGCGCGATGTGCTCGAGCGGGACGCTTCCGCGTCGGATGGGCCTGTCTCTGATGAGTCCGCGCGGGACGCGGCAGCTTCTGAGCCCGCGCCGGATGCGTCCGTCTCTGATGGGTCCGCGCGCGATGTGCTCGAGCGGGACGCTTCCGCGTCGGATGAGCGTGTCTCTGACGAGGTCGCGCGGGACGCGTCCGGTCCCGAGAGCGCACAGGATGTGGCTGCGCGGGACGTGTCGGCTTCCGATGTGCCCGCGCCGAGGCTTGAGAAGCCCGTCTCGGCCGACGGTGAGGGTCAGGGTTCCGGGCAGGGGGGTGGGGCCAGGGAGGCTGTGGGGAAGGTGGGGTGACGTGGGGGTAGGGGTGGGGCATGGATGAGTGTGTGTTCTGCGGGGTGGTGGCCGGGGAGGTGGGGGCGGAGGTCGTCCTCGATGTGCCGGAGGCGGTGGGGTTCCTTGACGCGAGGCCGCTGTTCAAGGGGCATGTGCTGGTGGTGCCCAGGCGGCACGCCGAGACGCTGACGGATCTGACGCCCGAGGAGGTCGGCCCGTTCTTCGAGGTGGTCCGCGAGGTCGCGGGGGCCGTCGAAAAGGGCCTCGACGCGGCCGGGACCTTCGTGGCGATGAACAACAAAGTGAGCCAGAGCGTCCCGCACCTGCACGTCCACGTGGTGCCGCGCAACCGGAAGGACGGCCTGCGCGGCTTCTTCTGGCCGCGTCACAGGTACGACTCGGACGAGGAGCGCGCGGAGTACGGCCGGAGGGTGCGGGAGGCGCTGGAGGCTTCTGAGGGCCGCTAGCGGGTGCCCCAGCTGTAGGTCTGCTTGCGCAGTTTGAGGTAGACGAAGCTCTCGGTGCTCACGACCGACGGCACGGCCCTGATCCGGCCGAGGATCTCAAGGAGCTGGTCGTCGGTCTCGGCGACGAGTTCGACCATGACGTCGAAGGACCCCGCGGTGATGACGACGTAGTCGATCTCGGGCATGGCGGCGAGGTCGTCGGCGACGCGGGACAGGTCGCCCTCGCAGCGGACGCCGATCATGACCTGGCGGCTGAAGCCGAGCATGAGGGGGTCGGTGACGGCGACGATCTGCATGAGCCCGGTGTCCAGGAGCCGCTGTACGCGCTGGCGTACGGCCGCCTCGGACAGGCCGACGGCCTTGCCGATCGCCGCGTAGGAGCGCCGCCCGTCCTGCTGGAGCTGTTCGATGATCTGCTTGGAGATCGCGTCGATGGGGACGCGGGCGGGGCGCGGGGGCTCGCTCATGGCTCCATCCTTCCGCCTGGCCAGGGTCGTGTGCGCCGCATAGCCTCACACAGGGACGGGCAGGACTCACGCGTCAGGGTCGGGTGTCGGCGCATAACCGCAACCAAAAAGGCCCTCTCCGAGGGAATCCGTCGTGAAATGCGATTGTAACAACGGAATCACTTGTCCCTGACGTTATGCTCTGCGAAAGTCAAGCGATACGGGATCACCTGCGGAGGTCGAAGATGACCGGCAAGGCGCGACTGCGCAACTTCGTCAACGGCGCCTATGTGGAGCCCTCGGACGGCGGTTACTCCGACGTCGTCGACCCGAGCACGGGTGAGGCGTACGCCGAGGCCCCGGTCACGGGCAAGGCCGACCTCGACGTCGCCTACGCCGCGGCGTCGCAGGCGTTCGAGGGCTGGCGTGACGCCACCCCCAGGGAGCGGAGCCTGGCGCTGCTGAAGATCGCCGACGCGGTCGAGGCGCGCGGCGAGGAGATCGCCAAGGCCGAGGTGAAGAACACCGGCAAGCCCTACCAGCTGACGCTGGACGAGGAAATCGGCCCGATGGTCGACAACATCAGGTTCTTCGCCGGTGCCGCGCGGGTGCTCGAGGGCCGCTCGTCCGGCGAGTACCTCGCCGACCACACCTCATCGATCCGGCGTGAGCCGATCGGCGTGATCGGGCAGGTCGCGCCGTGGAACTACCCGATGATGATGGCGGTGTGGAAGTTCGCCCCGGCGATCGCGGCGGGCAACACCGTGGTGCTGAAGCCGTCGGACACCACGCCGGTGTCGACGCTGCTGCTCGCCGAGATCGCCGCGGAGTTCCTGCCGCCGGGCGTGCTGAACGTGGTCACCGGCGACCGCGAGACCGGCCGGGCCCTGGTGGAGCACCCGACGCCGCAGATGGTGTCGATCACCGGTTCGGTGCGGGCGGGCAAGGAGGTGGCGGCCTCGGCGGCGCGCGACCTCAAGCGCGTCCACCTGGAGCTGGGCGGCAAGGCCCCGGTCGTGGTGTTCGACGACGCCGACATCGCCTCGGCCGCCGAGGGCATCGCCGGGTCCGGCCTGTTCAACGCGGGCCAGGACTGCACGGCCGCCACCCGCATCCTGGTCTCCGAGCGGATCGCCACCGACTTCACCGCGGCCCTGTCCGAGGCCGCGGCGGGCCTGAAGACCGCGGGCCCGGACGACCCCGACGCCTACTTCGGCCCGGTCAACAACGCGGGCCAGCTCGCCAGGGTCAAGGGCTTCCTCGACCGGGTGCCCGGCCACGCGACCGTCGAGACGGGCGGCGCGCAGGTCGGCGAGCGCGGCTACTTCTTCGCCCCGACGGTCATCTCCGGCCTCCACCAGGACGACGAGCACGTCCAGGAGGAGATCTTCGGCCCGGTCATGACGGTCCAGTCGTTCTCCGACGAGGACGAGGCCGTCAGGTGGGCCAACGGGGTCCAGTACGGCCTGTCGTCCAGCGTGTGGACCAAGGACCACGGCAGAGCGATGCGGATGACGCGGCGGCTTGACTTCGGCGTCGTCTGGGTGAACACCCACATCCCCTTCATTTCCGAGATGCCGCACGGCGGCTTCAAGCACTCGGGGTACGGCAAGGACCTGTCGATGTACGGGTTTGAGGACTACACGCGGATCAAGCACGTCATGCACTACATCGGGCGGTAACAAAAGTCGGATATAAACCATTCGTCCGAGACGGCGGGCCCCGCGAGGGGCCCGTCACAGCACGACCCCGATCGACCCCCTGAGCACGACCCCTAGCACGACCCCTAGCACGACCCCCTAGCACGACCCCCGAGTACGACCCCGCACAACGGAGGCGGCGGGCCCCGCGCCCCTCCCAGCGCACGACCCCCTAAGGACAAGTGGTAATGACGGAGACCCAGTCCGTTCTCCCCGCCATCGAACTGGTAGGGCTCGTCAAGGAGTTCACCTCGCACGGTGAGACTGTCCAGGCGGTCAAGGGCGTTGACATGCGGATCGGCGAAGGCGAGTTCTTCTCCCTTCTCGGCCCCTCCGGATGTGGTAAGACCACGACGATGCGCATGATCGCCGGATTCGACGAGCCGACGTCGGGCGCGGTCCGCCTGCACGGCGAGGACGTGACGGGGGTGCCGCCGAACCGCCGTGACGTGAACATGGTGTTCCAGTCCTACGCGCTGTTCCCGCACATGAGCGTCGCGGACAACGTCGCGTTCGGGCTGCGCCGCAAGGGCGTCGGCAAGGCCGAGGCGGCCCGCAAGGTCAGCGCGATGCTGGAGACCGTGGGGCTGGCCGGGCGCGAGAAACGCCGCCCGTCCGAGCTGTCCGGCGGCCAGCAGCAGCGCGTCGCGCTGGCCCGCGCGCTGGTGAACGATCCGCGCGCGCTCCTGCTCGACGAGCCGCTCGCGGCGCTCGACCTGAAGCTGCGCCAGACCATGCAGGTGGAGCTGAAGCGCATCCAGCGCGAGGTCGGCATCACGTTCGTGTTCGTCACGCACGACCAGGGCGAGGCGCTGACGATGTCGGACAGGATCGCGGTCATGAACGACGGCCGCGTCGCCCAGCTCGGCAGCCCGCGCGAGATCTACGAGCACCCCGCCTCGAAGTTCGTCGCCGGGTTCATCGGCACCTCCAACCTCATGTCGGGCAAGGTCACCGAGCTGCGCGACGGCGTCGCGGTCATCGGGCTCGGGGACGCCGAACGGATCGTGGTCGCCGCGGACGGGGCCCAGGTCGGCGCGGACATCGAGCTGACGGTCCGGCCGGAGAAGATCGACATGCGCACCGAGGAGCCGGGGGCCGACCGGAGCAGGCTGCGCGGCACCGTCACCGAGGTCGTCTACCTCGGTACCAGCACGAACTACAACGTCCGCACCTCGCTCGGCGCGGACATCGTCGTGTTCACCCAGAACGCCTCAAACGCCAATGACATCGCCGTACGGGGGGACAGCGTCTGGCTGTCGTGGGAACCGCGGCACTCCTACGCGATCGGAGCCTGAAGCAATGAACGAGATCAACCCCCTCCTGCGCCGCGGACTGACCCACCGTCGCGACTTCCTGCGCCTCATGGGCGTCGGCGCGGTCGGCCTGGCCGCCGCGGCGTGCGGCGTCGAGGGCCAGGGCGGCAAGCAGAACGTCACCCAGTCCGAGGTGGAGAAGTACTGGGCGGGCAAGACCAAGAACGGCAAGCTGAACTGGGCGAACTGGGTCGGCTACATGGAGGACGACCGGGCGACGCTCAAGGCGTTCACCAAGGCGACCGGCATCGAGGTGACCTACAAGGAGGTCATCAACGAGAACGCCGAGTGGTTCGGCAAGATCGACGCCCCGCTGCGGGCCGGGCAGTCGATCGGCTTCGACCTGATGGTCATGTCCAACGGCATCCAGCTGGAGCAGGCGCGCCAGCTCGGCTATCTCGTGCCGCTCGACCACGCGAAGCTGCCGAACTTCGCGGCGAACGCGGGCGAGTCGTTCAAGAACCCGCCCTTCGACCCGGACAACACCTTCACCGTGCCGTACACGTCGGGCATCACGGGCATCGCCTACAACACCAAGTACGTCAAGGAGCCCATCACCAAGTGGGCCGATCTGCTCGACCCGAAGTACAAGGGCAAGATCGGCATGATGGGCGACTCGCAGGAACTCGGCAACGTCGGCATGTTCCTGGTCGGCGTCGACCCGGAGCGGTCGACCCCCGAGGACTGGGAGAAGGCCGCGGCGAAGCTGCGCGAGCAGCGTCCGCTGGTGCGCAAGTACTACACGCAGGACTACATCGAGGCGGTCACCAAGGGCGACGTGTGGATCACCATGGCGTGGTCCGGTGACGCCTACAGCCTCGCCGGTCCCGAGGTCGAGTTCGTGATCCCCGAGGAGGGCGGCACGATCTGGACGGACAACCTGTGCATCCCGTCCACGGCCGAGAACCCGGTGGACGCGCTCGAGCTGATGAACTGGCTGTACGACCCGCGCGCGAACGCCACCCTGACGGAGTACATCAACTACATCACCCCCGTCCCGGCGACCAAGGACTTCATCAGGCAGGACGCCGAGGCCGCGTCCGGCGACGAGAAGAAGGCGCTCGAGGACCTGATCTCCAGCCCGCTGGTCTTCCCGACCGAGGCGGACCTGGCGAAGCTGCGCCGCTACCGCACGCTGACCCAGGACGAGAAGGAGAAGTACCAGAGCGTCTTCACCCCGATCCCCCAGGGCTCGTAAGGTGCGCCGGCGTCTCACCCCCTACCTGCTGATCCTGCCCGGGGGACTGTGGCTCACCGCGTTCTTCGCGGTGCCGATCATCATGATGCTCTCCTTCTCCCTGATGGAGGGCAACCTGATCGACGGCTTCGCCTTCACGTTCCACTGGCAGAACTACACCGAGGGCCTGTCCACGTACGGCGACAAGTTCGCCAGGTCCCTCTGGTACGGCCTGCTGGCGACGGCCGCGTGCATCGCGCTGGCTTATCCGGCCGCCTACTGGATCGCGTTCAAGGCGGGCAGGAACAAGTCGACGTACCTGTTCCTGCTTCTGCTGCCGTTCTTCGTGTCGTTCATCCTGCGCACGGTCTCCTGGAAGTTCGTGCTCGCCGACAACGGGATCTTCATCGGCACCCTGAAGGACTGGGGCCTGCTCGACCAGGACTTCCACGTGCTCGGCACGACGTTCGCGGTGATCGCGGGCCTCACCTACAACTTCCTGCCGTTCATGGTGCTGCCGATCTACGTGGCGCTGGAGAAGATCGACTACCGGCTGATCGAGGCCGCCCAGGACCTGTACGCCTCGCGCGTCCAGGCGTTCCTGCGGGTCGTGCTCCCGCTGTCGCTGCCCGGCGTGTTCGCGGGGGTCGTGATGACGTTCATCCCGGTCTCGGCCGACTACGTCAACGCCGACGTGCTCGGCGGCAGCGGCAACGTGATGATCGGCAACGTCATCTACCTCGAGTACTTCAACAACAGCGACTACCCGATGGCCTCGGCGCTGTCGTTCACGCTGATGGGCGCCCTGCTCGTCGGGATCTTCCTGTACGCCAGGCTGCTGGGCACCAAGGACGTCCTGGAGGCGGCGGGCCGATGAAGCTGCTCAAGGGGCGTCTGCTCCACATCTACACGCTCGTCCTCGTCGCGTGGCTGATCCTGCCGATCGCGGTGATGATCGCGTTCGGGTTCAACGACACGACCTCCAAGCAGAACTTCGTCTGGGAGGGCTTCACGCTCAAGTGGTACGCCCAGCTGTTCGACAAGGAGGACCTGACCAGGGCGCTGGTCAACTCGCTGCTGATCGCGCTGCTCAGCACGGTCATCACCACGGTCATCGGGACCATGGTCGGGCTCGCGCTCGGCAGGTTCAGGTTCCGTGGCTCGGGGGTGTCGAACCTCGTGCTGTTCGCGGCGATCTCGACGCCCGAACTCGTCATGGGCTCCTCGCTCCTCGCGATGTTCGTGCAGTTCAACACGCCTCGCGGGTTCGTCACCATCCTGCTGGCGCACGTGATGTTCTCCATCGCGTTCGTCGCGGTGACGGTACGGGCCCGCGTCGTCGGCCTCGACCCCTCCCTCGAGGAGGCCGCGGCCGACCTGGGGGCGTCGAGCTGGACCACGTTCCGGCTCGTCACCCTGCCGATGATCATGCCGGGCGTCATGGCCGGGGCGATGCTCGCCTTCGCCCTGTCCGTCGACGACTTCGTGATCACCAATTTCACCAGCGGGTCGACGGTAACGTTCCCGCTGTGGGTATGGAGTTCCACAAGGACCGGAACTCCGCCGCAGGTCAACGTCATGGGCACGTTGATCTTCGCGGTCGGCGTGCTGATCGCGCTGTACAACCTCGTCTCGGCGCGCCGCCGCAGAACAACCTGAGAAGTGACCCTAGTCGCCGCCGGGGAAGCCCCGCCTGAAGAGGGCGGGCCCCGGCGACGGCCCAGGGGACACAGGAGAAGGGAAATGTGAATGCGCTGAAGGCTCTGGCGCAAGCGGAGCCGACTCCGTATTGGCTTGAAGACCCGGCTCGTCCCGAGCCCCTCCCGTCGCTGGTGGAGACGACCACCTGCGACCTCGCCGTGATCGGCGGCGGTTACACAGGACTGTGGACCGCCCTCATGGCCAAGGAGCGCGACCCGTCCCTCGATGTGGTCCTCGTCGAGGCCGACCGCGTGGGCGGCGCGGCCTCAGGACGCAACGGCGGTTTCTGCGCCGCGTCCCTCACCCACGGCCTGTGGAACGGCATGGAACGCTGGCCCGACCAGATGGGCGAGCTGGAACGGCTCGGCAAGGAGAACCTCCAGGGCATCGCCGACGCCGTCACCAGGTACGGCATCGACTGCGAGTTCGAGTTCACCGGTGAGCTGCACGTCGCGACCGAGGAGTGGCAGCTCGCCGACCTGGCCGAGGAGGCCGAGCACGGCATCCGGCTCGGCCACGACCTGCGGCTGCTCGACCGCGACGCCGTCCGGGCGGAGGTGAACTCGCCGACCTACCTCGGCGGCCTGTGGGACCGCGACGGCGCGGCGATGCTGCACCCCGCGAAGCTCGCCTGGGGGCTGCGCGACGCGTGCGCGTCCCTCGGGGTCCGGATCTACGAGCGCACCCCCGTCACCGCGATCTCCGAGAGCCGCGACGGCGTCTGGCTGCGCACGTCCTACGGCGGCGTCCGCGCCCGCCGGGTCGCGCTCGGCACGGGCGTCTTCCCGCCGCTGCTGAAGCGGCTGAAGCACTATCTGGTCCCGGTCTACGACTACGCCCTGATGACCGAGCCGCTGTCGGACGCGCAGTTGGCCTCGCTCGGCTGGCGCAACCGGCAGGGCATCGGGGACTCGGCGAACCAGTTCCACTACTACCGGCTGACCGCCGACAACCGCATCTTGTGGGGCGGCTACGACGCGATCTACCACTTCCGCAACGGACTGCGGCACGAGCTGGAGTCGCGGCCTGAGACGTTCGCGCGGCTGTCGTCCCACTTCTTCCGCACCTACCCGCAGCTCGAGGGCCTGGCCTTCACCCACGCGTGGGGCGGCGTGATCGACACGTGCAGCAGGTTCTGCGCGTTCTACGGCACCGCCTTCGGCGGCCGTCTCGCCTACGCGACGGGCTACACCGGCCTCGGCGTCGGCGCGACGCGTTTCGGCGCGGACGTCATCCTCGACAACCTCGGCGTCGGCCTCGCGCCGGGCGAGGTGACCCCGCGGCTGAAGCTCGACATGGTCCGCTCCAAGCCGCTGCCGTTCCCGCCCGAGCCGTTCCGGTTCGGCGCGATCCAGCTCACCCGCTGGTCGATCGCCAGGGCCGACGCCAACCAGGGCAAGCGCAACCTCTGGCTGCGCACCCTCGACAAGCTCGGGCTGGGGTTCGACTCCTGACGCCGGACAGGCCGGGCCTTCCCGGGAAGGCCCGGCCCGCGTCACGCGGCGAAGAGCAGGAACAGGCCGCCGACGGTGTAGACGACCATGAGCAGCAGCAGGGGGAGCTGCCCCGTCAGCGCGCGGCGGGTCGGCAGCAGGGCGACCGCCCTGTCATGCGCGGAGAAGACGCCGAGCACGTGCCCGACGACGACGCCGCCCGCCCGCACGACCGCGAGCAGCCAGACCGGCAGCAGCTCGAAGTCGACCGCGTAGTCCCCGACGCCCAGGTAGTCGGCGTTGGTCCCGAACGGGTCCGACCACAGCAGGTACGTGCTCTGGCCGCTGTAGAACAGCAGCGAGAAGTAGTGCGCGACGAGGTAGCCCACGGCGATCGGGATGAGCGAGTGGGCGAGTTCCCCGGGGGCGGTCCGCCCGATCGGACGGGTGCACAGCCAGTACGTCGCCGCGACGATCGCGATCAGCCCGAGCATGCCGAGCGAGCTCATCAGGACGGGGTCGAGCGGCCCGTCCTGGACCTGGCCGATCCACCAGGGGGAGCGGGTGAACCCGTCGTAGGCGGTAGAGCCGAGCATGACGCACATGACGGCGACGATCCCCGGCGCGGGGGCGAGGCCGGCGAGCCCGTCGAACGGGTTGCGGAACACCAGGTGGCCGTCGGGGTGGCGGCCGAGCGGGGCCATCCTGCCGATGAACGCCGAGTAGACCTCGAACGGGTCGCCGTTGTCGAAGAACTCCGCGCCGAAGACGGTCGAGCCGACGATCATCACCGAGGCGTAGACCGCGAACCAGGTGAGCAGCGCCCAGCCCTCGATCCGGTCCGGCGCGACGAGTTCCATCCAGGTGAAGGCGAGCAGCCCGAACGCGGCGGGCCAGTAGCCGACCCAGGCGGGGAGCTTCGCGAGCGGCTTGCCCCCGCTGAGCAGGGCGATCCCGCCGTGCACCGCGCGCAGCGGGTTCATCAGCTTCCACACCGGGCCGAACAGCAGCGACAGCGGGATCAGGCCGACCCAGAAGACCACGTAGATCGTCCAGGGCGCGGGGTTGGCGTTGCCGGACGGGCCGAGCGCGGCAACGACCGTCGTGGCGACCGCGCCGACGACGCCGACGAGGCGCAGCGCGATCCGCGTCGCGCGGGCGTCGGCGAGGGTCTGGAGCCGCTCGGGCACCGGGCGTCCGGCGTCGGCGCGGAACTTCGAGCGCTGCCAGGTGATCCCGAGCGCCGCGAAGGAGATCAGGACGGCGAGGGCCGCGCCGACCATGAGGAACTCGAGCGGGATCGGCAGGTCCTGGCGGCCGCCGATCCCGTGGGCGAGGACCATCAGGAGACCTGGAGGGTGAACAGCAGCAGGTGGTCGGCGTGCGTCTCCACCTCGAACCTGCCGCTCACGTCCGCGGCGAACTCCACGACGCCGGGCTGTCCGGCCTTGAGCTCGAGCGCCTTGTCGTAGCCGTGGACGTGCAGTTCGTCGTCCTTGTCGGAGGTGACGGTGATGCGGACCTTCGTGCCCTTGTCGACCTTGCGGACGGCGGGACGCGGCGCGACCTTGCTGCCGTTGACGGAGACCGTGAACTCCGCGCCGTCGAACGCGGGCGCGGCGTCCGGGGTGGCCGAGGGGTCGGCGGCCGGGGCGTCCTGGGTCGCCGTGGCGGCGGGGGAGGAGGCCGTCGGCGCGGGGTCCTCGGCGGCGGAGCAGGCGCTCACCGCGATCAGGGACAGCGCGAGCACGGGCAGGAGGGCGCGGGCGCGAAGCACGTCGGTACTCCATGGTTAGGGGGTGTGTCGCGCGCAAGTCTAGGTAAAGCGGGATAGCGGTGAGGTAAGGGTTCAGCGCACCGGGACGCCGCGCGCCCACCGCAGCCACTGGCCGGTCGCGGCGACGGGTCCGAGCGGCGGGCAGAACCCGCGCCGGGTGAGGTCGGCGGTGATCTCGCGGGCCGCGCGCTGGAGGCCGCGGAAGGTGTCGGCGGGCACGCCCACCCCGAGGGCGGCGGGCCCCGACGCGTACAGCGCGCCGTCGCCGCTGGCCGCGCCCGTCACCTCGAAGGAGCGGGCGACCTCGAGCCGGTCGAGCGGGCCGCGCCGCGCGCCGCCCCTGGCCAGGAGGTCGGCGAGCACCTGGTGCTCGGCGATGTCGGCGGGCAGGGCCGCGCAGTCGATGATGAAGTCCGACAGGAACTGGTGCCTGCCGCCCTCGCGGCGCAGGTGCGCGACGACGCGGCCGCCGGGGCCGGGCTCGACGAGGTCGACGACGCCGCGCACGCAGTGGTACCAGCCGTGCGCGGCCCCGTCGCGCAGCCGCGCCTGCCAGGCCCGCCGCTCCGGCCCGGACGGCCGCGCGAGCACCGTGCGGAACGCCTGGACGACCCGGGTCTGCAGGCCGTGCGCCTCACGGTCCTCGATGAGCCGCCGCAGGACCCGCGCGGCGAGCCCGCCGCCGCCCCTGACCATGACGGTGCCCGCTTTGTCGCGCAGCGCCGCGTAGACGTGCTCGTGCGGCTCGTAGGCGCTGACGACGCGCACCCGGTCGCCGTACTCGCTGCGGTACCGCTGGAGGTCGGGCAGCAGCCGCAGCCCCGGCCTGCCGACGGCGAGGTGGACGTACCGGGACCGGTAGGCGCGCGGTGCGCCGTCGGGCCCGGTGAGCACGGTGAAGTAGCCGCCGTCCTCGCGCCGCCTGACCACGTGGACCGACCCCTTGACGGTCATGTCCGCATACCCGATCCGGGCGGCCTCCCGCTCGAGCCCGGCGAGGACGGTCGCGGCGCGCGGGCTCCAGGGCCGCCGCAGCAGCGCGCCCGGCAGCGGCCGGGGCGACCGCTCACGCCACGCCTCCTCCAACGCGTAGGAGGGGAAGCACCATGGCGCGTCGGGACGGCCGCGCGAGCCGGTGCCGATCCGCGCCGTCGGGGGGAGCTGCGACCAGCGCGTCAGCCGCTCGTAGGTCTGCGCGGGGTGGTCGAGGTCGGTGATGACGCGGATGCGCTCGGCGGGCACCCCGTGCACGCGCAGCCTGTCGACCGTGGCGAACGACCCGATCCCGCCGCCCACCGTGACGAAGGGCACGTCGGCGACGGGCATCGCGGCGGCGACCATCGGGTCGCTCCAGCGGGGCGATTCGAGCAGCGACGGGGGAAGGATTCCTCGCCGTGGTCCGCCCATGCCTCGCCGCCCTCCCATCCGGCCGCGCGCGCGGCGGACCGGGCACCGCGCCCGGCTCGTCCAAGGTTCCGGGCGGCCGGGTCCCGGGGGCAAGGGGCGGCTGCCCCTCCCCCCAAGGGACGGATAGCGGGGACGGCCTACGGGGACGGGTTCAGTCGCCCGCGTCGTCCAGCGACGGGAAGATCATCGAGGAGACGTCGAAGTAGAGCTGTTCGGGGTACGGCATGTAGGTGACCTCGCGGAAAGCCTGGTCGTCTCCGGCGCTCTCCATGATGAAGGTGCCGTAGTCGAGGAACTGGCCCTGGAGCGGGCGCTCCAGTTTGATGTCGGTCACCTTCTTCAGCGGGATCATGCCGACCCGCCGGGCGATGAGCCCCTGGATGTACATCAGCCGCCGCTCGGTGACGATGAAGAACTCGACCGACCAGGTGAGCACCCGCCAGATGAGACGGGCCACCAGGTACAGCCAGGCGAGCCACACCACAAGGGTGGCGACGCCGCCGCCGAGCCATCCGCTGAGGACGCCGGCGAGGATGAGCCCGCCGAACACCTCGGCGACCGGGCGCAGCAGTGACGCCGGGTGCCTGCGCACCGCGATGACCTGCTCCTCGTCTTCCATGAGGTAGTGCCGGATCGTCCTTGACCTTGACTTGTCGCGCACGACCATCACGTCGTTGAAGCCCACGGCTCAAGGATTCCATACGGGAAAGCCGCTGAAACTCTATATACTCGACCAAGTTAGTGTGTAATATCGGTTCATGGACGCCATGACAGCAGCCGCCAAAGTGGAGGGCATCCCCGCCGACCAGGGTCAGCTCCTCGGCGTGGTTCCCATGGAGGGCACCGACAGTGCTCTCGTCATAGTCGGTCACATCGTGCCCCTGAGCAGGGACGTCGAAGTGACCGGAACACCGGTCATCCCGGACGACACGCGCATCGTGCACGACGGCCTGACCGTGGACGAGGTGTCGCGCTCGGCCCATGTGGACGGCAGGAAGATCCCCCTCACCTACCAGGAGTTCGAGCTGCTCGCGCACCTCACGGCCAGCCCCGGCCGGGTGCACTCGCGGGTGCAGCTGCTGCGCGCGGTGTGGGGGTACTCCGAGGCGGGTTCGGTGCGCACGGTCGACGTGCACATCCACCGGCTGCGCGGGAAGCTCGGCCCCTACCGCGACAGGATCGTCACGGTACGGCGGCTCGGGTACATGTACACCCGCCGCTGAGCCCCGTGCGTTTAGCCGGTCATTTCCCGCGCTCGGCGCGGCGTCGGGGGACGTGTGCGCGTGCGGTCTGCGTGACGGCCGCCGCATTTTGTGTCCGGCCGGATTCGGACGGGCGATGACCCGGGGTTTTTCGTGCGAAAAGTCCGGGTCTGAAAGGCCGTGTCCGCTCTTTGGGCGCTCTCGGTCCTCACTGTTAACAGGAGCCTCAAATGTTAACAGGAATCAATGTTGACCCCGCTGCGCGGGCCGGGCACGATGATCTCCCGAGGGGGCGGTGAGATGACGGCTATCCAAAGATTGAGTGGGTTGTCATGGCTTCGCCCAAACGCCGGACCTTCGGCGTCCGCAGCAGGATCGCGCTCCTCCTGGTCATTCCCGTGCTCTCGCTCATCGTCCTCTGGGCGTTCACCGCGCGGGTGACCCTGTCGGACGCGGTCGACACCTACCGTCTCCAGACGGTGTACGACGGGGTCGGCGACCCCGGCCGCGCGCTGGTCACCGCGCTCCAGGACGAACGCCGCCTGAGCGGCCTGCACCTCGCCGGCGGCGAGGGCGCGGGCGGACCGTCGCACCAGCGCCTGATGGGCGCGCGCGCCGCCGTGGACGAGGCCGAGGTCGAGTTCCGCGCCAAGGCGCTCACCGACGACGTCCGCGACGCCGCCGACGCCGACGCGCGCAAGCTGCTCGGCACGTTCGTGCAGACCCTCGACGCGCTGCCCGAGGTGCGCGCCCGCGTCGACTCCGGCGCGGCGACCCCGGCCGAGGCCGTCGGCGGGCTCAGCCCGATCATCCTCGCGGGCCTGACCGCGGTGAACGACCTGCTCATCTCCGACACCGTCCGGGTGTACGAGAAGTCCGAGGCGCTCGTCTCCTTCTCGTGGGCGCGCGAGTTCATCCTCCGTGAGGACGCGCTCGTCGCGCCGATCGCGGCGGCGGGGACCGGCCGGATGACCGTCGCGCAGCACCAGGACTTCGGCATCTGGTTCATGGGCCACACCCAGATGACCCAGATGTCCATCGGGCGTCTGGGCGCTGACCTCCAGCAGCACGGCCTGGCGATCACCCAGAACCCGGCCTACAAGCGCGTCACCGGGCTGGAGATCGCGATCCAGCGCGCGGTGGGGGCCAAGAAGCTGCCGAAGGAGGTCATCGAGGGCTGGGAGCCCGCGGTGACCGCCCTGCTCGAGGTCTGGGACCCGCAGATGGACGAGGCGGCCGCCAAGCTGCGCGCCGAGGCCGACGAGATCACCGAGGGCGTCTACTTCAGGCTGTGGCTCGCGGGCGGTCTCGGGCTGCTCGCCGTCATCCTGTCGATCGTGCTGAGCGTGCTGCTCAGCCGGGGTCTGGCCCGCGACATCGGCAACCTGCAGGCCGCCGCGCGCGACCTCGCGGAACACCGGCTCCCGTGGGTCATCGCCAGGCTGCGCAGGGGCGAGAAGGTCGACCTGTCGGAGCTGCCGGAACCCGGCGTGGAGAGCCGCACCACCGAGGTCGCGGCGGTCGGCGACGCGCTCGGCACGGTCCGGCGCACCGCCCTCGAGGCCGCGGTCGGCGAAGCCCACCTGCGCGACGGCATCAGCCGCGTGTTCCTGAACCTCGCCTGGCGCAGCCAGTCGCTGCTGCACCGCCAGCTGCGCATGCTCGACGCGCTCGAGCGGCGCGCGCCCGACCCCGACACGCTGAACGACCTGTTCCAGCTCGACCACCTCACCACGCGCATGCGGCGGCACGCCGAGGGCCTGATCATCCTTTCCGGGGCCGCGCCCGCGCGGGCGTGGAGCCGTCCGGTGCACTTCGCCGACGTGCTGCGCGGCGCGGTCGCCGAGGTCGAGGACTACACGCGCGTCGAGGTCTCCTGCAACGCGCCGGTCGCGCTCGCCGGAGCGGCCGTCACCGACGTCATCCACCTGCTCGCCGAGCTCGTCGAGAACGGCACCGCGTACTCGCCGCCGCCCACCGAAGTGTTCGTGCACGGCGAGGCGGTCGGCAACGGCTTCGCCATCGAGATCGTGGACCGGGGCGTCGGCCTGTCGCAGGAGGAGCTGGCCGAGCTCAACCGCAGGCTCATCGAGGTGCCCGACTTCGACCTCGCCGACAGCGACAGGCTCGGCCTGTTCGTCGTCTCCCGGCTCGCCGCGCGGCACGGCATCCGGGTGACGCTCCAGCCGTCGGCCTACGGGGGCGTCACCGCGATCGTGCTCATCCCGCACCGCCTCGTCGTGCCCGAGTCGCAGATCTCCGACCCGCTGCCCGCCTCCCAGATGCCCGCGCTGGAACAGGCCGCGGCCCCCGGCGAGGCCCCGCGCACGGGCCCTGACGGCAGGTACGCGCCGCCCAGGCCGACCCCCGGCTTCCCGCCGCAGTTCACCCAGGACCTCCCCAGCGACTTCCAGACCGGCTACCAGCCGGGTCTCCCGGCCGACCCGCCGCCGGGCTTCCCCGCCGACTTCAGGACCGAGTTCCCGCCCGAGTTCCCGACCGGCGCGCAGCCCACGGTCCAGCCCGACCCGGGCACCGGGTACCCGCCCGGGTACGGGCGTCCCGGTGAGGCCGAGGGCCGCTACACGCCCGAGTCCGGCCGGCTGATGCCCGAGCCGCCGCCCGCCGAGCCGACCGCGAACGGCCATGTGGTGCCGCCGCGCCCGGCGCGCTCGGGGGACCTGCCGCGCAGGGTGCGCCGGAGGCCCGCGGGCGGACCGGAGGGCCGTGATGGCGAAGTTTGACGAACGCTGGGTGGACGACGACGCGGGCCCGGTCGTCAGGTCCTACGCGTTCACGCGGGGCAGGACCCGCCCGCGCGGCGTCTCGCTCGACGTCGTCACGCTGCTGCGGGCGACGGGGCGGGAGCCGCCCTGGGGGACCCGGCTGTCCCGTGAGGACGCGCGGCTGCTGACGCTGTGCCGCGCCCCGTCGGTGCTCGCCGACCTCGCCTCCGACCTCGGCCTGCCGCTGGGCGTGGTCAAGGTGCTCGCGGGCGAGCTCATCCACCTCGGCCTGCTCGAGGTGGCGCGGCGGCCGGGGCCGGAGCGGCCGCACGCCGACCGCGCGCTGTTGCAGAAGGTTCTTGACGGCCTGCGCGCGCTGTGATCAGGCGCGGCGGCGCACGACGTATTCCGCGAGCGCCCGCAGCCCAGGCGCGGCCTCCGCGCCGATCTCGTCAATGACGGCGAGCGCCGCGGCCAGCTCGCGTTCGGCGAGGTCCTCGGTGAAACGGCGGCCCCCCGCCTTCTCGATGAGCCCCGCGGCGCGGCGGGCGCGCGCCTCGTCGTCGGGACGGTCGGCGAGCAGCTCGGCGAGCCCCTCGACGCCCGCGCCGAGCGCCGCGACGACCGGAAGGCTCTTCTTGCCCTGCCGCAGGTCGTTGTAGACGGCCTTGCCCGTGACCGCCGGATCGCCCCAGATGCCAAGGACGTCGTCCACCGCCTGGAAGGCCAGGCCCAGGTGGCGGCCCATCCGGTCCATGAGGTGCGCGCCCGCCGCGTCGCCGCCGCCGAGCAGCCACCCGACCGACGCCGCGCACCCCAGCAGCGACGCGGTCTTGCCGATCGCCATCGCCGTGTACTCCTCGACGGTGACGGCCCCCGGCCCGGACCAGGAACGTTCCTCGAACGCGGTGTCGGCGGCCTGCCCGTTGACCAGTTCGACGAGGACCCCGGTGAGCTTGCTGACCGCGTCGGCGTTCCCGCTGCGCGCGAGGGTGTCGAGGGCGAGGGCGAGCAGCCCGTCGCCGGCGAGCACGGCCGCGCCGACCCCGTACGCCTTCCAGGCGGTCTGGCGGTGTCTGCGCAGCTCGTCGCCGTCCATGATGTCGTCGTGCACGAGGGAGAAGGCGTGCACGAACTCCACCGCGACCGCGCCCGGCGCGGCGTCCTCGGGAGCGCCGCCCGCGGCCACCGCGGCGAGGCCGGCGAGCGCGGGCCGCACGCCCTTGCCGCCGTCGCCGTCACGCGGGGTGCCGTCGGCCTCGCGCCAGCCGAAGGTGAATCCGGAGATCTGGCGGGGCCCCGGATGGAGCCGGTCGGCCGCCTCGCGCATCGCGGGGCGCATCCAGCGTCTTGTGTCGTCGAGTATCCCGACCACGTCGGGGACGCGCGCTGCTATGCCGGGGTCGAGTGTCTGCTGGGTCATCACATGGCCCTTTCTCACGACTGCGATGGCGCCGATTTTCCAGAATGCCAAAGAACGATCATCGGATGAAACCATTTCTTGGTTTCATTGTTGTAAGTATCTTTCGATGATCGGTCGAACGCGGAGAGTCATTTCTATAAATGTTGGTCGCGGAGAGTTGATCATCTCTCACAGGCTGTATTTCTATGTGTGGGAGGTCACATGAACGTGTCCGACTTGTCAGGTTGAAGGTGGCTTGATCCTCTCAATGGATCATGAAACACTCCGGACTTGTCGGATTCATCCTGGTCTGGTCTGCTCCGGGGTCTGGCCGGCCGCAGCTCGGGAAAGAGGGACCGCACAAATGGCTCTTGATACAGCCGTGAGACCCGCGCGCGAAGCGCGAAAGCTGCCCGTCTACCGCGACATTCCGAGCTTTCTCCGTGACCCTCTGGGTACATTCGAGGAATTGGGCCGCCAGGCCCGGGGCGACATCGTCCGCCTCGACGCCAAGGTCCTCAGCCCGTACCTGGTGACCAGGCCCGAGCACCTGCAGCACATCCTGCGGGCCAACCAGGGCAACTACGCCCGCGGCGGGATGTTCTACGCCCCGCTCGACAAGCTGTTCGGCGACGGCATCCTCGGCCAGGACGAGGACGCCTGGATGCACAGCCGCCGCATCATCCAGCCCATGTTCACCGCCCGGCACATCAAGCGGATCCAGTCCGACATCGCCGGGTTCATCAACGAGGGCCTCGACCCCGTCGAGGAGGCCGCCCGCACCGGCGCGCCCGTCGACGCGCTCGACCTCATGGCCTCGATCGTCACCAAGGCGATCGTCGGCGTGATCTTCGGCCAGCGCATCACCCGCGAGCAGGTGGACGACCTCGCCGGCGCGACCAACGCGATCATCCCGTCGATGATCCCGCGCGTGGTCACCCCGTTCCTTCCCCGCTGGGTGCCGCGGCCGAAGGACAAGGAGTTCAACGACGCGATCAAGACCTTCGACCGGCACATGTACGCGGTGGCCGAGGCGACCCCGCAGGACGGCGACGACGACCTCCTGACGCTCCTGCTCGGCGCGCCCGACCCGCACGGCCTGCCCGCCTCGCCCAAGTGGCTGCGCGACAACTTCTCCGGCGTGTACGGCGCGGCAAGCGAGACCACGGTCTCGGCGATGGTCTGGGCGATGCCGATCCTGTTCAACCACCCCGAGGTGTACGCGAAGCTGTGCGCCGAGGTGGACGAGGTCGTCGGGTCCGACCCGGTGAGCCCCGACCACCTGCCGCAGCTCGTCTACACCAAGCAGGTGATCGACGAGCTGCTGCGGTACATGCCGGTCGGCTGGCTGTTCAGCCGGGTCGCGCTCGGCGAGGACGTGATCGACGGGGTCCGCATCCCCAAGGGCGCGGACATCCTCATCAGCCCCTACCTGACCCACCGCAGCCCGCTGTTCTGGGACAGGCCCGACGAGTTCGACCCCGAGCGCTTCGCGCCCGGCGCGCCGATCCCGCACCGCTACGCCTACTTCCCCTTCGGCGGCGGCGCGCACATCTGCATCGGCAACCACCTGTTCGCCACCGAGGCGCTGCTCCTGCTCGCGGGACTGGTGAGCCGGTTCAGGATCACCTCGGTGACCCCGTCCGACCCGACCCCCGTGGTCGGCGCGACCCTCCGGCCGCTGGAACGCGTCATGATGACCGTCAGGCCGGCGCGCTGAGCCCGGAACCCCCCGAGAAGCACGAGGACGTGCGGTGAAAGACCTGCTCGACGCACGGGGCTGCGGCATCGCCGCCGCGGTCTCCGGCCAGGCACAGCGGCGCATGCGCGGCTGGGCCGCCAAGTACCCGGGCCTGTACGACAAGCCCGAGTTCGACCCCGCCCTGTACGGCACGCTCGCCCAGGCCGCGTCCTTCAGCGGCCCCTGGTACGACGCGGACCAGCTCGACGCGGCCAACAAGACGTGCCTGTGGGCCTTCGGGCTCGACTGGCTCGTGGACTACCAGGCCAAGTCCGAGGACGAGGTGAGCGCGCTCATCGGCCGCGTCAAGGCGGTCGCGGCGGGCGAGGCCGAGCCCGACGACGAGCTCACCGCGTTCCTCGCCGAGCTGCGCGACGACCTGCCCGACGACCCCGCCCTGCGCGGGATCTGGCGGGACGAGCTGGGCGTCATGCTCGACGGGATGGCCTTCGAGTGGCGCTGGAAGTCCGACGGCCCGCGCCCCGACCTCGACGGCTACCTCGACAACGCCGACAACCTCGGGTTCTCGTTCGTGTTCTTCGCGCACTGGATCGCCAACGGCGCGACCGGCGACTTCCCCGCGCTGCGCGAGGCGAGCCGGGTCGTCCAGCGGGTCCTGCGGCTGGTGAACGACCTCGGCACCTACGAGCGCGACCTCAAGTGGGGCGACCTGAACGCGCTGCTGCTGCCCGGGGCCGACAAGGCCGCGGTCGAGGCGCGCGTCGAGACGCTGATGGACGACGCGCGGCGGCTGCTCGCGCCGCTGCCGCCCGAGCACGGCGTGTACATGCGCCGCCAGATGGAGTTCTGCGCGGGGTTCTACGGCGTCACCGACTACTGGGGGGCCGAGCTGTGAGCGCCCTCGACGCCCGCGCCCAGGAGCTCGTCGACGGCCTGCTGGCCGAGCCCTGGGGGCGGTCGTCGCCGTCGGTGTACGAGACCGGCAGGCTCGTCGCGCTGACGCCCTGGCTGGCCGGGCACGACGCCCGCGTCCGCCATCTGCTCGACGCCCAGCGGCCGGACGGCGGCTGGGGTCCGGAGAGCGGTCCCGGCTACCGGATCGTGCAGACGCTCAGCGCCGTCGACGCGCTGCTGGCGGCCGGGCGGACCGAGGCCGCCGAGCGCGGTCTGGCGTTCGCGCACGCGCTGCTGTCCGACCTGCCGCCGCTGCCCGACATGCCGGCTATCGAGCTGATCTCGGCGTCCCTCATCCGCGCCGTCAACGAGCGCAGACCGGGCGCGCTGCCCGTCCCGGAAGCCCTTGACGACGGCACCCTCGACCTCGTGCGGAGCCTCGCGGCGAGCGGCGAGCCGCTGCCGGTCAAGCTGCTGCACGCACTGGAGATCCTCGGCCCCGGCGCGGTCGGCCTGGCCACCGCGCCCGTCGAGCCGACCGGCACCGTCGGGGCCGCGCCCGCGGCGACCGCGGCGTGGCTCGGCGCGGAACCGCCGCCCGCGCACGACCCCGCGCGCAGGTTCCTGGAGACCGCCGCGCGCCAGTACGGCGGCCCGGTCGCGCCGGGCGTGCCGATCACCGTCTTCGAGCGCGGCTGGGTGCTCGTCGCGCTCGCCCGCGCGGGACTCGCCTTCCACGCGCACCCCGACCTCCTGCTGAGCCTCGCCGACCCGATCGGCGAGCACGGCGCGCCCTGCGCGGCGGGCCTCCCGACCGACGCCGACACCACGTCCGGGGCCCTGCACGCGCTGTCCCTGCTCGGCAGCCCCGTCGCGCCGGACTGCCTGCTCGGATACGCGACAGATACCCATTTCTGCACGTGGCCCGGCGAACAGGGCAAATCGGTGACTACCAACGCGCATGTCCTCGAAGCGTTCGGACGCGCGCTGGCCGACGGCCCCGATCCGCGTTATGCCGACGCCGCCGCGAAAGCCGCGCGCTTCCTTCGCGAGACGCAGCGGCCCGAGGGCTTCTGGGACGACCGCTGGCACGTCTCCCCGTATTACGCGACGATGTCCGCGGCGCTCGCCCTCGCCGAATACGGCGGCCCGGAGAGCGCGGAGACCGTCGCGCGCGCCGTCTCCTGGGTGCGCGCCACCCGCGGCGCGGACGGCGGCTGGGGCGTCTGGGGCCCGACCGCCGAGGAGACCGCGCTGGCCCTGCACGTCCTGCTGCTCGCCGACCCCGCGACGGGCCCCGGCGACGCCGACGCGCGCGCCGGAGCCGACTTCCTGGAGGCCGCGGGGAACGACCACCCCGCGCTGTGGCACGACAAGGACCTGTACCTCCCCGAGGCGATCGTGGAGGCCACCGTGCTCGCCGCGCGGCGGCTCGCCGAGCGCGTCCTGGGCGCCCGGCGACGCCTGGACGACGTGTTGGTCACGTAGAAGCATCCTCATACTCCGGAACGCATTTCTGCGACTTATCTGGAAGATGCTGTGATGTTGTCGTTTACTGCGATGCTCACGGACCGGGGTTGCTATCGTGTCTGACCGTCGAACTGAATCGGTACCGCACATCCAGGTCCGTGTGATTCGACTTTGTTAACGGGACGCCGGGCCGAGCTCGGCGATCCCCCGTCTATGTGCGATGGAGCGGCTGTAATATGCGCCTCCGCAATTCTCGGGTGCGGACCAAAATCACGGCACTCCTGCTCTCGCTCGCCGCGCTGTGGGTCTTCGCCGCATGGGTCACCCTGCGTGAAGGCGTCAACCTGCTCTGGGTCCAGCAGATGGACGAGCGGATCTCCAAGCCGGGTGACGTGCTGGTCATCAAGCTCCAGGAGGAGCGCCGGCTGTCGATGATCCTCGCCGGCGACCGCACGCCGGAGAACGTCAAGGCGGTGCGGGACAAGCGCCAGGAGACCGACGCGGCAGTCGCCGAGTACACCCGCCTCGCCGACTCCACGATGGTGCGGCTGGCCGGCGACGACATCCTCGAGCGCAGGATCGAGGCGTCCTTCACCGCGCTCGCGGGCCTGGAGGAGGCCCGCGGCTGGTTCGACAGCCCGACCCAGCAGTACGCCGACCACGCCAGGTCCAACTACACCGACGCCGTCACCGCGATGTTCCGCGTGTACGACGGCATGGCGACCCTCGACGACGACCAGTTCGCCAACGACACACGGGTCCTGGTGAGCATCAACCGGGCCCGCGAGCTGTTCTCCCAGGAGGACGCGCTGGTCGCCGGCGTGCTGGCCTCCGGCCGGTTCACCACCGGCTCGTTCAACGAGTTCATGCAGCTGGTCGGCGCGCAGCGGCACGCCTACGCCGAGGTGGCGCAGAACCTCCAGGAGTCGTTCCCCGACGCCGCCGAGCGGATCTCCTCCGCGCCCGCGCGCATCAAGACGAGCGGCCTCGAGGACCAGCTCATCGCGCTGGTCAACCCGCGCAAGCAGATCCGCGCGGTGACCCTCGCGGAGTGGAACTCGGCGGCCAAGACCTGGTTCGACGAGACCTACGACATCATGCGCGACTCCGGCGACGGCCTCGTCGAGGACTCGATCCCGATCGCCGCGGGCGTCATCATCCGGCTGATCCTGGCCGGTGGTCTCGGCTTCCTCGCGGTCGTCGCGTCGGTCGTCCTGTCGATCACCACCGCCCGCCACCTCGTGCAGCAGCTCGAACGGCTGAAGGAGGCGGCGCACGAACTGGCCGACGTCCGGCTGCCGAACGTGGTCGAGCGGCTCGGCCACGGCGAGACAGTCGACGTCAACGCCGAGGCCCCGCCGCTGGAGTTCGGCGACGACGACATCGGCAAGGTCGGCCAGGCGTTCAACGCCGTCCAGGAGACCGCGATCCGCACCGCCGTCGAGCAGGCGGAGCTGCGGCGCGGCATCCGCGACATCCTGCTGTCCCTGGCCCGCCGCACCCAGGCGCTCGTGCACCGTCAGCTGACGCTGCTCGACGTCATGGAGCGCCGCGAGATCGACACCGAGGAACTGGAAGACCTGTTCAAGATCGACCACCTCGCGACCCGAATGCGGCGCAACGCCGAGAACCTGATCATCCTTTCCGGCGCGACCCCCGCGCGCGGCTGGCGGCGGCCCGTCCCCATGGTCGACGTGGTCCGCTCGGCGGTCTCGGAGGTCGAGGACTACACGCGCGTCACCGTGATGCCGATCGACGAGGTCCACCTCGTCGGCCGCGCCGTCGCCGACATCGCGCACTTGCTCGCCGAGCTCATCGAGAACGCCGTGTCGTTCTCGCCGCCCTACACCTACGCGCAGATCTCCGGCCACATGGTGGCGTCGGGGTACGCGATCGAGGTGGAGGACCGCGGCCTCGGCATGTCGGACGAGAACCTGGAACTCATCAACCAGCGCATCGCCGACCCGCCGGAGTTCAACCTCTCCAGCTCGGTCCAGCTCGGCCTCTACGTGGTCGGCAAGCTCGCCGAGCGGTACGGCATCCAGGTGATGCTCAAGCGTTCGCCCTACAAGGGCACGACCGCGGTGGTCATCATCCCGCGGGAACTCATCGAGGAAGGAGAGTCCGGCGCGCCGTCGAAGCCTCTGACGGTCGTCGGGGCGTCCATGCCGGAGAGCACCGACTCGCCGAGCCGGAACGGGGAGCTGTTCAGCGCCCCCGCCCTGGTTCCCCCGCCCGCCCCCGAGCAGGCGCCGCCGGTGAACGCACCGCCGGCCGCCGAAGCGCCGCCGCAGAACCCGACGACGCAGTCGGGACTGCCGGTGCGGGTACCGCAGGCCAGCCTCGCCTCCCAGCTCCGGGAGGAACCCAACGAGGCAACCGTCGACGACGATCCAGGCCGTTCGCCCGAGGAGATCCGCAGGATCGTGGGCGCGTTCCAGAGCGGCACACTGCGCGGCAGGGCCGCCTCCGTTGAGAGTGAGACCGAGTGATGCAGAAGACCGGGGCCGGCGCCGATCTGGCGTGGCTGTTGGACGACCTGGTCAAGCGGGTCAACGAGGCCGAGCACGCCATCGTGCTCTCGGCCGACGGCCTGCTCATGGCCCAGTCGCACGCGATCAGCCGGGACGACGCCGAGCACCTCTCGGCGGTCTCGGCCGGAATCCAGAGCCTCGCCAAGGGCGCGGGCGAGAGGTTCGGCGGCGGAGCGGTCCGCCAGACCATCGTGGAGATGCGGTCGGCGTTCCTGCTCGTCACGGTGGCGGGTCAGGGCGCGTGTCTTGCGGTCCTCAGCACCGAGGACGCCGACGTCGGCCTGATCGCCTACGAGATGGCGATGATGGTCACCAAGCTCGGCCACCATCTCTCCACCCCGGCGCGGGTGACGGAGTCGGCGTGAGCTACCCGCCGGAGGGGCAGGATCCCGACCGCTGGACCGACGACGGCGCCGGTCCCCTCGTCAGGCCGTATGTGATGACCGGCGGACGGCTTCAGCCCGTCCGCGGCACCTTCGACCTGATCACCTTGGTGGAGGCGACGGGACCCGTCCCGGCGCACGTCATCGGGCTCGGACCCGAGCATCTGGCGATCCTCCGCCTCGCGCAGACGATGATGTCGGTGGCCGAACTCACCGCGCACCTCGACCTTCCCTCGGGGACGGTCAGGGTGCTGCTGGGAGACCTGCTCGACAAGGGTCACGTCACCGTCCAGGAACCCACACCGGAGATCGACATGCAGGACCTCAGGATGTACCAGGCGGTGATTGATGGCCTCCGCGCCCTCTAGCGCTCCGGGGACGCGCCGCCGGATGCCGACGGCGATCAAGATCCTCGTCGCGGGCGGCTTCGGCGCCGGCAAGACGACCCTCGTCGGCGCGGTCTCGGAGACCAAGCCGCTGCGCACCGAGGAGATCCTGACCGACCGCGGCGTCGGCGTCGACCACCTCGACGGCGTCGAAGCCAAGAAGACCACGACCGTCGCGATGGACTTCGGCAGGATCACCTTCGGCGAGGAGTTCGTCCTGTACCTGTTCGGCACGCCCGGGCAGGAGCGGTTCTGGTTCATGTGGGACGAGGTGGCGCTCGGCGCGCTCGGCGCGGTCGTCCTCGCCGACACGCGGCGGCTCGCCGACTGCTTCCCCGCGATCGACTACTTCGAGCGCCGCGGCACCCCGTTCATCGTCGCGGTCAACTGCTTCGAGGGCGCGCAGCGCTACGAGGTCGGCGACGTCAAGCAGGCGCTGCAGATCCCGCCGGAGATCCCGGTCGTGCTGTGCGACGCCCGCTCCAAGGAGTCCTCCAAGGAGGTCCTGATCACGCTGGTGCAGCACGCGATGCGCCAGCGCGCGGCACGCTAGCTGCACCCTTCGAACTGCGGCACATGCCCGGTGGTCTTCAGCCCGGTCGGCTGGAACCACCGGGCGAGCAGTTTCCCTGCGGTCCCGTCCTGGTACATCTCGGTCAGGGCGCGGTTGACCGCCTCGCATCCGCCTATGTCGTCCTTGTGGATGCCGATCCCGTACTTCTCGTCGGTGAACTTGGCGTTCACCAGGCGGAACGCCTCGGGCCTGCGCAGCGCGAACCCGGCGAGGATGACGTCGTCGGTGGTGAGCGCGTCGAGGCGGCCCGCCTCGAGCATCTCCACGCACTCGCCGTAGGTCGTCGCGGGCACGAGCCGCGCCTTGATGCCGAGTTCGACGGTGACCCGCTGCCAGGAGATCGAGCCGCCAGCCTTGCACAGCCGCTTGCCGCGCAGGTCGTGGACGCTGTGGATGTCGGCGTCGTCGTCGCGGACCATGATGTCCTGGTGGCCGATGATGTACGGGCCCGCGAAGTTGACCTCGAGACGCCGGTCGGGCGTGATCGAGTACGAGGCGACCACGAGGTCGACCTTGCGTTCGCGCAGCAGCCGTTCCCGGTCGCCGGAGGTGATCGACACGAAGTCCGGTTCGGCCCCGAGGTAGGCGGCGACGTAGCGGGCGACGTCGATGTCGAACCCCTCGAACTCGCCGTTCGAGGTGCGCTGGCCGATGCCGGGCTGGTCGAACTTGACGCCGATCCGGAGGGTCTTCTTGCCCTCGACGCCCTGGGGGGCCTCCTCGGCGCAGGCCGTCAGGGTCAGGGCGAGCAGGCCCGCGAGGACGGGGGCGAGCACGCGGCGCGCGAGGCCGCGCGGGGTGGGGGTCATCGGAACTCCGCGAGGCGGGGGCGGATGCCGAGCAGCACGAGGGCGAGGACGGCGAGCACGCTGACGGGCAGGCCGGTGTCCCAGCCGTCGAGCGCCTCGCCCGCGCGGGTGACGCCCGCGTCGAAGGAGGTGCGTCCGGCGTTGACGAGTTTGTCCAGTTCCTGGTCGTAGGCGGCGTAGGTCCCGGCCGCCGAGCCGGTGCGCAGCACGATCGCCTGCCTGAGCCTCCCCGCCCCGACGAGTTCGCGAAGGTTCCGGTCGGTCTTCTGGAACGCCCGGTAGCGCACGAGGACGGGGTCGGAGGCGTCGGCGTCCTGAAGGAAGCCGCCCTTGAGCGGGGACTTGGCTATCGCCGCGTAGTAGGTGGGGAGGTTGCCTGCGGGCACATAGGCGATGGTCTGCGAGGTGTCGAAGTACACCTGCTCGTAGGTCTCGGCCCTGTCGGGGTCGAGGAGCCAGCGGAGCTGGTCGGCGGCGGCCGTGCTGCTGATCGCGCGCGCCCTGGTGTAGGTGAGCGCGTTGTCGAAGCCCGCCTCCTTGGCCTGGCGCAGATGCGCCGAGGATCTGGCAAGCGAGGCGATGGCGAGGCCGGAGAGCACGAGGACGGCCGCGGTGGCGAGCGCGAGCGGCGGGTTGACCGCGCGGCGGAACCTGCGCGAGATGCAGACCTGGAGCCCGGCCAGCAGGGCGAGCAGCGCGACGGCGGCGACGCCGACGCGGACGAGCGCGTCGGTGGCCCGGTCGGTCTCCGAGACATAGGTGCGCCGGACGATCGCGGCGCTCTCCAGCGTCAGGTTGTAAGCCTGGGGGAGGAGCCTCGTGCGCATGAGGTCGGTGGCCCGCCGGTAGACGGCGAGGACCTCGCGGGGCGGCGGGCCCGCGCTCTGGTTCGTCCGTTCGGCGAGGACCATCGCACGCGCGGCGAGCCGCTCGTACTCGCCGAGGTTGTCGAGCACCGACTGGACGGTCTCGCGGCCCTGCTCGTTGCGTCCCGCGATGTCGAACGCCTGGAGCACCGCCCTGCCCGCCTGCTTGCGGCGCTCCTCGTACATCGTCATGGACGCGTCCCTGCCCTGGCCGAGCCCGTGCTCGCGGCCGATCAGCAGGATGCCGGCGAGCTGGGCGTCCATGTCGCTGAGCGCGAGGTACAGCCCCCCGGTGTTGACGGCCTGGGGCCCGGCGCCCTCCCCGACGACCTGGAGCCCCTCGCGCGACTCGGCCATGCCGCTGTGCACCGCGCCGAACAGCCCGGCGACGCCGACGGCCACGGCGGCCGTCCACAGGTACAGCCGCGCGGGCACGGTGCGCGGCGCGGGACGGCGGCGCGGCGTCCGCACCCTGCGCCGCCGCGACCTGACGGCCCTGCGCGCCGGCTCGGAGGGCGGGGTGATCGTGTCCGTCACGGCGCGCCCTTCACAGGTCGAGCCCGTCGGCCTCGACGGGGACGACCGCGACGGTGATGTTGTCGTGCCCGCCGCCGTGCAACGCCGTCCTGACCAGTTCCCGCGCGACCGACAGCGGGGTCCTGCGCTGGCCGCGCGGCCCGGTGAGCGGCCCTGAGACGGGGTCGGCGAGCGGGTCGGCGACGGCGGCGGCCATCGCGATCGGGGAGGCCATGTAGTTCCACAGGCCGTCGGTGCAGACCACGAGGACGCCGGGCACCTCGGGGGCGTAGACGCGCACGTGGACGTCGATCTCACGGGCGTCGGCGCCCATCCAGCCGACGAGCATGTGCGCGCGCCGGTCGGCGTACGCCTCCTCCTCCGACATCTTGCCGTGGGCGATCACCCATTCGGCCCATGAGTCGTCCTCGGTGAGCAGCTCGTCGCCGGTCGCGCCGACCCAGTAGGCGCGGCTGTCGCCGATCCAGCCGAGGGTGAGGGTGTCGCGGCCGCCGGTGCGTCCGGCGACGGCGGAGATGTAGGTGCAGGCGGGGGCCGAGGTCTTGTCGGAGGTGAGCGAGGCGACGGCCTTGGCGGCGGCCAGCGCGGCGGTGCGGGTGGCGTCACGGGGGTCCGCGCCCGCCTCGAGCTCGGCGGTGAGGACGGCGAGGCCGGTCTCGACCGCCGCCCGGGAGGCTTCCTCGGGGCGGGGCGAGGCGGAGACCCCGTCGGCGAGCACCGCGACGACCCCCGCCGAGGTGCGGGCGAGCGCCATGCCGTCCTGGTTGGTGGGGTGGCGCAGGCCGCGGTCGCTCACCGCGGCCGCGTCGTGGCCCAGGTCTATCTCCATGTGGTCGGCGGGGGCGCGCCGGGAGGTCCCGCCGGCCTCGGCCTCCCGCCCGCGCAGGCGGTGGCCGCAGACCTCACAGAACACGTCACCGGGCATGACCGGTGCGGAGCAGATCGGGCAGTGCATGTCGTTCCGTTCGCTGGGAGCTTGCGGCTGGTCGCCGTGCCGTTCCCGTGCGCGGGGCCGCTTGTCGCGGCGGTCCCGGTCACAGGAGGGTTCTCGGTCTGACGGCGTTGGCACGGGTGATCAGCCTGTGGCGTTCGGGTGTGTCGTCGCAGAGGCGGGCGAGGGTCCGGTAGGTCCTCTCCAGCCCGGTCCGCAGACCCCGCTCGGTGAGGGGATGGCCGAGCAGGACGGCGGTGGAGGAGTGCCCGGCGAGCACCCATCCGAGTGCCGCGTCGAGGATGTCGGCGGCGAGGGTGCCGTGCCGCTCGGCGTCGAGCCTGAGCCGGTCGAGACGGCGTCCGGCGTCGAGGAGGTCGTCCTCGGCGAGGTTCGCGGGGGAGCGGCCGAGCACGAGCGCGCGGATCGCCGACATCCCGGCCGCCTGGCGCTGGCTGGAGACCGGCGGCACCGAGTCGAGCGCGCCGACCGCGCCCGGCCTGTCGCCCGCCGCAAGGCGCACCCGCGACAGCCCGAACGCGGCGCTGACGTGGGAGCGGCCGGTCCGCCACACCGCCTCGTAGTAGCGCTGGGCGGCGGGCAGATCGCCCAGGAGTTCGCAGCAGAAGGCGAGGGCGAGCTTGGGCGCGAGCTCGCCCGGCAGCAGCGAGTACAGGGCGTCGAATCCGGCGCGCGCCTCGGCGGCCTCGCCCGCCGACAGGGCCGCCATCGCGTGGCACCAGTCGGCGCGCCAGTCGCCGGGCGGCAGTCCGGCGAGCACCTGGCGCGCCTCGTCCCTGCCGCTCAGCTCGATGTGCGCGACCGCCTTGCGCAGCAGCAGCTCGACGGGCGCGTCGGCGAGGTTCGCCGAGGCAAGCGCGGCGAGGACCGCGACGGGATCGTCGTCGCCCGCGGCGGGCGCGGGGACGCCCTCGCCGGTCGGCGCGAGGATCGGGACGGGCAGCGCCCGCACCGCGCGTCTTGGCGTCAGATCGCCCGAGACGGTACGGCGCTCCGGCCCGAACAGCGCCGACGGGGCGGGCCTCGCCTCGCCGTCCTCGGCCGACAGGACCTCGCGCAGCACCCCGGTGAGCTGCTCGGCCATCTCGCCCGCGTCGGTGAACCTGGCGAACGGGTCGCGCGCGGTGGCGCGGCGCAGGAACCTGTCGTAGGACTCGTTGTCGCGCAGCACCGGGACCTGCTCGCGCGGCGGCAGGTCGGCCGCGTAGGTCGTGGTGAAGTGGCGGAACGGGAAGCTGAGGACGGCCAGGGTGCGTCCGACGGTGAACAGGTCGGAGGAGACCGACGGGCCGAGCCCGGAGATCTCCGGGGCCTGGTAGCCGACCGTCCCGTAGATCGCGGAGGTGAAGTCCTCCATCCGGCGCACCCCGCCCAGGTCGATCAGCTTCAGCTGCTCCTCGGCCTGGATGGCGTTGTCGGGCTTCAGGTCGCAGTACAGCAGGCCGAGCGCGTGCAGATAGCCCATCGCGCGCAGCACCTCGAGGGCGTAGGCGATGGCCTGGCCGAGCGGCAGCGCGGTGTCCTGGCCGTGCTTGTCGCGGTGCTCCAGCAGGACGTCCTTGAGCGAGCGCCCCCCGACGTACTCCATGACGATGTAGCCGACCGGCGCGAAAGTCCGGGGCTCGGGATGCTGGACGAAGTTGTAGATCCTGACGATGTTGGGGTGCTCGACCTCGGCCAGGAACGCCTTCTCGGCGGCCGCGACGGCCCCCGCGGCGGGGTCGTCGGTGTCGAGCAGGCCCTTGAGCACGACCCAGCGGTCGTTCACGTTGCGGTCGCGGGCCAGGTACACCCAGCCGAGCCCGCCGTGCGCGAGGCAGCCGAGCACCTCGTACTGCCCGCCGACGAGCTCGCCGGGCCGCAGCTTCGGCAGGAACGAGTAGGCCGCGCCGCAGCGCGGGCAGAACCCCTCGGTCCGGCCGGGCCCACCGCCCCTGCCCCGGCCGACGGGTTCGCCGCACCGGCAGAACCTGCGCCGCTCGGCGACCATCGGATTGTCCAGGACCGCCTCGGCGGGGTCCCGGTAGGGCACCGGGGGGACCTCGACGAGCCCCGCGCCGAGCAGTCCGCGCCGTGACCTGCCGCTTGTGGAACCCGGCTGGGCGGGCGCCGACCATGCCGCGGGCGGCCTGATCGAACCCGTCCTGGGGAACCCGTCGTCCGCGACGGTCGGCTTGTGGTCCATCAATTCCCCATTATCGGACAAGCGCCGCCTTTCGGTATTGTTTACCCCCACCCCGCCTCCGCCGGTACACCGTCCGTGACCACCGTTTTCCTCTTTGGATGCGAGATTCCCGCAACCGGTTCAATCAGGTGGGCATCATGCGAAAAACCACAGGGTCACGGACGCCGCTAAGGCACCTCCCGGCACGTCCGGAAAACCGGGAACGGGATGCCCGGTGAGAATCCCGACTTCGTAAGGCAGTCCGGCGTCACGGGCGGCCCGTCACAGACCGAAGGCGGAGGGGGAGACCGCAGCGGCGATCGCCCGCGCGCCCGCGTCGTTCGGGTGCAGGCCGTCGCCGAAGTGCAGGTCCTCGCGCAGCAGGACGGGCCTGGCCGGGTCGCGCAGGGCGGCGTCCATGTCGAGGTGGGCGGCGAACAGGCCGGTCTTCCCCGAGGAGGCGCGCATCCAGGCGTTGAACTCCGCGCGGGTCTGCTCCCCGTGGCCCGTGTGGTAGCCGGGGTAGACCGCGCCGCCGAACGGCGGCAGCGTCGCGCCGACCGGGACCACGCCGGCCTCGCGCGCCCGCGCGGCGAGCGCGGTGTAGCCCGCGATCAGCGCCGACGCCGTCACCGGACGGCCCGTCAGGCCGAGGTCGTTGACGCCGAGGGCGATGATCACGTGGGTCACGCCGGGGACGCCGAGCGCGTCCCGCGCGAAGCGCAGCACCCCGGCCGGGCCGAAGCCGTTGGCCAGCAGCCGGTTCCCGCCGATCCCGGTGTTCAGCACCGGCACGCCGAGCCGCCGCCACAGGTGGTCGGGGTACCTCTGGTGCGCGTTGGGCGTGGTGCCCGACCCGTCGGTGAGCGAGTCGCCGAACGCCACGATGACGGGCTCGCCGCGCGCCGCCTCCCCGGACATGTCGACGCCCTTGATCCAGTGCAGCTCGGTGAACTCGCGCGCACCGGGCAGGATGGGCGAGTCCACCGACGCGAACGGCGCGGCATACCCCGTCTGGAGACCTTCCGGGTGCTGCGTGGCCGCGCCCCCGTCGTCCAGGACCGCGACGGTGATCGCAAGCTCCGCGTCATCCGGCACATCGAGGTCGACGGGGTCGCTGACAACATCGAGCCCCGGCAAAATCTCAACCCCCTCCCCGCCGCCGAACCGCAACTCCGCAGCCCCCGGCGCAACTCTCCCACCCCCCAGATGAAGCCCCGCCCGCCCCCGCCCGAACCGCACAGCCCCCCGCCCGAACTGATTGCTGAACCACACCCGCAACCGAGTCCCACCCCGCTGCAGATGCACCACCTGCCGCACCGCCCGCCCCGCGAACTCCGGCGCGGGAAACTCACTCCCCCCACACGGACAAACCATCACCGCCCGATGCCCCGCCCACCACCCCACCTTTACCCCCTTTACCCGGCCCGCCTCCCCGGCGACCCAACGAACACGACACTTCCCACGCCTCCCGGCGCCCCTTCCACCCAAGCCACGGACAGGAGCCTTCCGCCCCGATGCGCGGTTCGGGCACCTCACGTCTGGTCGAGCCCCCTTCCACCCGAGCCACCACAGGGGCCTTCCGCCCCGATGCGCGGTTCGGGCACCCTCAGGTCTGGTCGAGCCCCCTTCCACCCGAGCCACGGACAAGGGCCTTCCACCCCGATGCCTTCGGTTCGGGCGCCCTCAGGCTCGGTTTGAGCGCCCTAGCGCTCGAACCGAGCCTGAGGCTCTCAAGCGCCCGAACCCGGGAGCGACGAAGGAGCGACCCAAATGCGCGAGCGACCATCAAACAGGGTAGGGGCCGATCATGCGTCTGTTCGAGAACCCGCTGCTCCAGCTGTTCGCGGCGCGTGCCCTCGCGATGATCCCGCGTGGCGGCGCGGAGTACGGGGAGTGCCAGGCGGCCGCGGCCGACATCGTCGAGGGTGATGACGCGAGCTGGTACCGCTCGTGGACCACGCTCGGCGACACGGTCGCGGAGTGGGCGGCGGTGAGCGACGACAAGGGGCACTATCTGAGCGCGTCGGACGCCTGGCTCAAGGCCGCCACCTACTACCGTACGGCCTATTACCCGCTTTACGGCACTCCGGTTGATCCGCGTCTTGTGCTGGGGTTCCGACGCGAGGAGGAGAGTTTCCGGCGCTTCGCCGAGCTGCGCAAGCTGCGTGAGGTCGAGGTCCCCTTCGACGGGGTGAAGCTGCGCGGCTACCTGTGTCCGGCACAGGGTCCGGAGGAGGCCGAGCGCAGGCCGGTCGTGGTGTCGGTCGGCGGGGTCGGCACCAACCTGCACGAGCGGTGGGGGATGCACGGGCTGCCGGCCGTGCGGCGCGGCTACCACTGTCTGCTCCTCGACGGCCCGGGCCAGGGCAGGGGCCTCATCGAACTCGGCCTGCCGATGCGGCCGGACTGGGAGTACGTCATGACGCCGGTCCTTGCCGACCTGCGCCGCCGTCCCGAGGTCGATCCGGACAGGATCGCGCTCGTCGGCGTCGGGTTCGGCGCGTTCCTCGCCGCGCGGACCGCCGCCGCGTTCCCGGAGGTCGCCGCGCTCGTCACCGACCCGGGCCCGTGGGACCTCGGCGCGGAACCGCCCGACGATGACGCGTTCGCCGACCCCGTCATGCGGTGGCTGTACCAGCGGGCCGGGATGTGGGCGCACGGCTTCCACGACCTCGACGCCTACGTGGAAGACCTCGCGCGCTACCGGCTCACCGAGATCGTCGGGGACATCGGCTGCCCGACCTTCGTCACGGCCGCCGAGGCCGACCTGTTCTCACACCGCGCCGCCCGGTTCTACCAGGCCCTGGAATGCCAGAAGACCTTCACCGTCTTCACCCGCGCGGAGGGCGCGGCGGGCCCGTTGGAGCTGTGGAACAGGTCGCGGCTCGACCAGCGGGTCTACGACTGGCTCGACGAGACGCTGCACCACTACCCGGGCATGCTCGGGCCCGGCGCTTACTGCTGACGCCGCCGCGTCGCGCGGCGGCGTCAGCACAGGGTCAGCCGTTGGTGGGGAAGCCCAGGTTCACGCCGCCGTGCGACGGGTCGAGCCAGCGGGCCGTCACCGCCTTGGTGCGGGTGTAGAAGTGGACGCCCTCGGTGCCGTGCGCGTGGCTGTCGCCGAACAGGCTCGCCTTCCAGCCGCCGAAGCTGTAGTACGCCATCGGCACCGGGATCGGCACGTTGACGCCGACCATCCCGACCTCGACCTCGTTCTGGAAGCGCCGGGCCGCGCCGCCGTCGTTGGTGAAGATCGCGGTGCCGTTGCCGTAGGGGTTGGCGTCGATGACGGCCATGCCCTCATCGAAGCTGGGCACCCGGACGACCGACAGGACCGGGCCGAAGATCTCGTCCTTGTAGCAGTCCATCTCCGGCGTGACGCCGTCGATGAGGGTCGGGCGGAGCCAGAAACCGTCGCCGGACGGCAGGCCCTCGCGTCCGTCGACGGCGAGGGTCGCGCCCTGCTCGACCGAGGAGGTCAGGTAGGAGGCGACCTTGTCGCGGTGCTGGCGGGTGACCAGCGGGCCCATCTCCGAGGCGGGGTCGTCGCCGGGGCCCGTCACCAGGCCGGAGATGCGGTCCTTGATCTTGGCGACGAGCTCGTCGCCGACGGGGTCGACCGCGACGAGGACCGAGATCGCCATGCAGCGCTCGCCCGCCGAGCCGAACCCGGCGTTCACCGCCGCGTCGGCCGCGAGGTCGAGGTCGGCGTCCGGCAGCACCAGCATGTGGTTCTTCGCGCCGCCGAGCGCCTGCACCCGCTTGCCGTGCCGGGCGGCGGTCTCGTAGATGTAGCGCGCGATCGGGGTCGAGCCGACGAACGAGACTGCCTTGACGTCCGGGTGCTCGAGCAGCGCGTCAACGGCGACCTTGTCGCCGTGCACGACGGTGAACACGCCCTCGGGAAGCCCCGCCTCGGCCCACAGCTCGGCGATCTTCAGCGCGGCCGACGGGTCCTTCTCCGACGGCTTCAGCACGAACGTGTTCCCGCACGCGATCGCGATCGGGAACATCCACATCGGCACCATCGCCGGGAAGTTGAACGGCGTGATCCCCGCGACCACCCCGAGGGGCTGGTGGATGGAGTAGGCGTCGACCTTGCTTGAGACGTTCTCGGAGAAGCCGCCCTTGAGCAGGTGCGGGATGCCGCAGGCGAACTCGACGACTTCGAGGCCGCGCGCGACCTCGCCCGCCGCGTCGGAGAGGACCTTGCCGTGCTCTTCGGAGATGAGCGCGGCGACCTCGGCGGAGTCGCGGACGAGCAGCTCACGGAAGCGGAACAGGATCTTCGCGCGCTGCGACAGCGAGGTGTCGCGCCAGCCGGGGAACGCCGCCTTGGCGGACGCGACGGCCTCATCGACGTCGGCCGTCGAGGCGAAGTCGACGGTTCCGGTGACCAGGCCCGTCGCCGGGTTGTAGATGTCTCCGGTCCGCTGCGCCTGGCCGCTCCACGGCTTGCCGTTGATCCAGTGCGTGACGTGCTTGCCCATCAGGCGATCGCCTCCAGCGACTCTACGAGGATGCGCAGGCCGTCGGCGGCCTCGGCCTGCGTGAGGGTGAGCGGCGGAGCCATCCGCATGGCGTTACCGTACAGGCCGCCCTTGCCGACGAGCAGGCCGCGCGCCTTGGTCTCCTCCATCATCCGGGCCGCCAGCGCGGGGTCCGGACGGCCGGTCTCGGGGTCCACGAGTTCGAGCGCGAACATCAGGCCCTTGCCGCGCACGTCGCCGACGAACGGGAAGCGGGGGGCGGCCGCGCGCAGACCGTCGATGATCTCCGCGCCGCGGGCCGCGGCGTTCGCCTGGAGGTCGTTGTCGAGCACGTAGTCGAGGGTGGCGTTCGCGGCGGCCGTCGAGATCGGGTTGCCGCCGAACGTCGCGAGGCCGATCGCGCCCGGGCCGTCCATCAGGTCGCCGCGCGCGACGACGCCGCCGATGGCGAAGCCGTTGCCGAGGCCCTTGGCGAAGGTCATCGCGTCCGGGACGACGCCGTGGTTGGCGATGCCCCAGAAGTTCTCGCCGGTGCGGCCCCAGCCGGTCTGGACCTCGTCGGCGATGAACAGGATGCCGTGCTCGTCGAGGACCTCCTTGTAGGCCGCGAACAGGCCGTCGGGGGCCATGGTGAACCCGCCGACGCCCTGGATCGGCTCGGCGATCAGCGCGGCGACGTCGCCGCCCGTCGCGGTGGCCAGGACATGCCGGAGGTCCTCGACGCACACCGCCGCGTAGTCGTGGTCGGACAGCCGCGCGAACTGCGGCAGGTGGCGGTCCGCGCCGTGCAGGAAGCTCACGTTGAACGGGCTCAGGCCGTTGTTCTTCCAGGCCCGGTTCGAGGTGACGGCCGTCGCGCCGAAGGACTTGCCGTGGTAGCTCTGGCGCATCGCGAGGATCTGGTTGCTGCGCCGCGCGACCGTCGCCAGCAGCAGCGCGAGCTCGTTGGCCTCGGTGCCGGAGTTGGTGAAGAAGACCTTGGCGTCCGGAATGCCGGAAAGCCGAGCGATCTTCTCGGCAAGCTCGACCTGGCCGCGCAGCAGGTACACCGTCGAGGTGTGCACCACGCCCGTGGCGATCTGCCGCTCGACGGCCTCGCGCACCTCGGCCACGTCGTAGCCGATCATGTTGGTGAGGATTCCGGCGAAGAAGTCGAGGTAGGACTTGCCCTCGGCGTCCACGACGTGGTTGCCCTTGCCGCCCGTGATCTCGATGGGCTGCTCGTAGTAGAGGCTCATCCAGTGGGGCATGACCGCGCGGTGCCGCGCCAGGAGTTCCGACATGCCGCCAAGTCTGGGTCCGGCCGCGCCCGTCCGGCCAGCTGCAACATGTCGGCGAATCGACCGAACCCTTTACAGCATGTTCATGCAGGTCACCTAGGATGATGGGGCGATGATGCCGACCCTTGCCGACGTCCTGGACCTCGAACCGGTGCGGCGCGGCAGGCCCCGGGTGGTGGCGGGCCGCGACCGCCTCGACTCCCGCGTGCGCTGGGTCCACGTCGCGGAGATCGCCGACATCGCGCCGCTGCTGCGCGGCGGCGAACTCGTCCTCACCACCGGGATCGCGCTGCCCGACCAGGCGTCCAGGCTGCGCGACTACATCGGCGCGCTCGCCGAGGTCGGGGTGAGCGGGCTGATCGTGGAACTCGGCCGCCGCTACCGGGGCGAACTGCCGCAGGCGCTGGTCAGGGAGGCCGAGAAGCTCGGCGTGACGGTGATCGTGCTGGAGCGCGAGACGCTTTTCGTCGACGTCACCGAGGCGGTCCACGCGCGGATTCTCGACGCCCAGCTCGAGGAGCTGCGCGCGTCGGAACAGCTGCACGAGATCTTCACCCAGCTCAGCGTCGAGGGGGCGGGGCCCGACGAGGTCGTCAGGCAGGTCGCGGTGCTCGCGGGGCGGCCCGTGGTGCTGGAGAACCTCGCGCACCAGGTCCTCGCCGCCGACGCGGCAGGGCGCGACCCGGCCGAGCTGCTGTCGTCATGGGAGGCGCGGTCGCGGTCGGTGCGGCCCGCAGAACGGACCGCCTACGACGACGCGACCGGCTGGCTCGTCACGATGGTCGGGGCGCGGGGGGAGGACTGGGGGCGGCTGATCATGCTCGCGGGGGCCGCGCCGACGCCGCGCGAGACCGTCCTGATGGAGCGGGCCGCGACGACGCTGGCGCTCGGGCGGCTGCTGGATCGGCACGAGGCGTCACTTGAGCGGCAGGCGCACGGGACGATCATCAGCGCGATCCTCGCGCACGCCTACTCCGACCCGCAGGAGGCCGCCGCGCGGGCCCGCGCGCTGGGCGTCCAGCTTTCCGGGCGGCGGCTGCTCGGGGTGGTGATCCGGCCGCGTGAGCGGACCGCGCCGGAGGCCGTCGCGGATCTGGCGGAGGCGACGGCGGCGGCGAGCCGGGCCGCCGGGCTCGCGGCGCTCGTCGGGGTGCTGGGGGAGGGCACCGAGCAGGCCAGGGTGGGGGTGCTCGCGTCGCTGCCGCACCGCACCCAGGTCGAGCGGGCGTTGACCGCGCTGGCGGGGGCGCTGCGCGAGAGCGCGCCGGACGCCGTCGTCGCGTGCGGGTCGGTCGTGGAGTCGGTGCGCGACGTCCGCAGATCGTTCCTCGAAGCCGAGCAGGTGGCCGACGTCGCCGCGCGGGGCCCCGGCGACCGCCCCTTCTACCGCCTCCCCGACCTGCGCCTGCGCGGCCTCCTGCACCTCCTGCGCGACGACGCCCGCCTCCAGACGTTCGTGGAACGCGAACTCGGCGCGCTCCTCGAATACGACGCCCAACGTGACTCCGACCTGACCGGCATCCTCTCTCTCTACCTCGACGCCGGCCGCAACAAAGCCGAAGCCGCCCAACGCGCCCACCTGTCCCGCCCCGCCCTCTACGAACGCCTCCGCCGCATAGAACGCATCCTCAACACCGACCTCGACGACATCGAGACCTGCACCTCCCTCCACGTGGCCCTCCTGGCCCTAACCTCCCTCCGCCGCCCCCAATCCCCCTAACCCCACCCCTCCGGCCTGCGCTTCGGGGCCCTGGTCGGGATCGCCGCGCTTTTCGGCGCGTGTCCCGGGAGGTGGCGCGCCCGGGACAGCGCGTTGGGTGCGTCGGGCTGCCGGGAGGCGGGCTCCCGGCAGCCCGGTCGGTCAGCGGTCGTCGGCGGACTTGTTCGGGCGGGCGCGGTCGTGGTCGCCCATCGCGAGGGCGTAGCCGATGCCCGCGGTCTTGTAACGGCGGCCCTTGCCCCAGCGCAGCACCTCGAACTTCACCTTGACGGCGTGGGACCGCCTGCCCGTCAGCCGCTGCATCATCTTCTCCGACAGATCAACGATCGCCGGAGGTCGGTGCTGGCGCACCGCCCACTGCGCGGGCCCGAAGTCCTCCACATACCCGATCGCACTGCGATCCCCATACGTGATCCGCACCTTCGTCCCCAGCGGCCAGTACGGGCTCGCGAGCGTCCGATACCGCATCGGCTTGCCCGACGCCGTCCGCGCATCCCAGAACGACGTCGCCACGGTCGTCCCCACCGGCATCCGCGGCCCCACAACCCCGGGCTCCTCAGCCCCGGGCTCCTCATACCCCGGCGTCTCCGCGCCAGGCTCCTCCGTCCCAGGCTCCTCAGCCCCGGGCTCCTCAGACCCCGGCGTCTCCGCGCCCGGCTCCTCCGTCCCGGGCTCCTCAGCACCAGGCTTCTCAGCCCCAGGCCCTTCGATTCCGGGCTCCTCCGATCCGGGCTCCTCCGATCCGGGCTCCTCAGTGCCCGGGTCTTCGGCCCCTGGCTCCTCCGTCCCCGGCTCCTCCGCACCGGGCACGTCGGTCCCGGGCACGTCGGTCCCGGGCTCCTCCGATCCGGGCTCGTCAGTCGCCGGGAGTTCGTCGGCAGGCTCCTCGGCGCCCGGGTCTTCGACACCCGGCTCGTCAGGGGTTTCGCCGTCGACCTCCCCGACGCCGGGCGCGTCAGTACCGGGTGCTTCGGTACCGGGGTCCCCGGTGTCCTGCACGTCCGTGTCCGGGTCTGCCGAGCCGGGACGCGTGACGCCTGGCTCGTCAGGCTCGGGGATGTGCGGCTCAGCGCCGACCGCCTCGGGCTTCTCGGCGTCGAGGCCCGGGGGCAGCGGGTCGTCGGCCGGGGTCTTCGCCTTGTTCCGCTTGGGTCCCTTGGCGAGCGCCTCGAGGATCGCGTCCGCGATCCAGGGCCTGCCGACCGAGCCCGGCCGCGCCGCACCGGGCTCGTCCGCACTCGACGGCACAGCCGGACTCGGAACCCCGGGCACCGACGGGACGGGCGTCGGCGACGCGGGCACGTCCACCGCAGGGGAGGGGCTCACAGGCTCAGCGGAAGCGTCACTCCCAGACGTCGGGGTCGGGCTCGTCGGCGCGGGACTCGGGGTCGCAAAGCCCGTGGGCGCAGGGCTCGCGGTCTTCGAGCCCGTCGGCGTCGGGCTCGGGGACTTGACCCCCGTGGGCGCGGCGCTCGGGGTCGCAAAGCCCGTGGGCGCGGGGCTTGCGGTCTTGGAGCCCGTCGGTGTGGGGCTCGGGGACTTGATCGCTGTGGGCGCGGCGTTCGGGGTCTTCGGCGCGGGGCTCGCGGTTTTTGAGGCGGTGGGTGCGGGGCTCGGAGTCGTGGGGCTCGGGGCGGGTGCGGCGGGGCGCTTCACCGCGGGTTTCTGGTCAGCCGGGTCTTCCGGAGCGGGCAGTGAGGTGCCGCGGGGATCGGGTGTGCCGTAGACGTCGGCGGGGAACGGGTCGCGGCTGTCGGCGTCGGAGGTGAGGCCGAGGCCGGGGACGAGGTAGGCGTCGGGTGCTGCGGAGTCAGTCCCCGGTTCCTGGACGAAGTAGGGCCTTCCTGCAGAATCCTGGCCTTCGGCTTGGCCCGGGACGAAGGGCGCGCCCTCCCCGAAGTAGGGCGCGGAGTCGGACGCGTCGCCGACGGGTGCGTCAGCGGGGACGGGCATCGGGCTCGGGAAGGGGTCGCCCTGCTGTGCGGGTCCCGAAGCGGGCTGCTGGGCGGGAACGGCGGGTGCGACGGGTGTGTACGGGATGAAAACCGGGTCGAGGATGATCACGATGGGGTGGCGTGCGGGCTGTGGCGGGGGAGGCGGAGGAGCCGCCGCGTAGGACGGCGCCGCCGTCAGGGCTCCGGTCAAGGCGCTGGTCAGGGCCACCGAGAGTGCCGCGGAGGCCGCGCGGCGCGGGCCGCGCGCGGACGCTGACGGGTTGGGCGGTGTGGTGGTGGACAAGCTATTTCCCCCCGAATCAGGAAAGGTTGCCGGAACTGCAGGACACCTATTACTTGCTTCGGGGGGAGAAGAATGCGGACAGATTACGGAGCGGGGGAAAAAATGGTTTTCAGCGCCACTTCGGGGGATCGAGCGCGTCGCCGGGGGGCGGGGTCGCCCAGAAGGGACGGAAATCGCCGACCATGCCGGGTGGAAGCACAAAGCTGAGGACTCCGTGCGGACTGTCCATGGCGGCGAGGACGTCGTCGGGCGGGGTTCCGGCGGGGCGTACCGCGGTGCGGCCCAGCGCGTCGAGCCAGCGCGCGGTGGCGGCGAGGGAGACGGTGCCGTGCCACGAGCCGCCGCTCGCGGCGCGGTGGACGAGGCCGCCCATCGCGGCGAGCGCGCCGAGGTAGCCGGTGGCGTGGTCGAGCGCCTGCGCGGGGAGCGCGCCGGGCGAGTCGGCGTCGGCGGCGCGCTGCGACTCGAGCGCGATGCCCGTCGAGAACTGCACGAGGCTGTCGAACCCCCGGCGCGCGGCCCACGGCGTGCCCGGCTCGTAGGCTTGGACGTCGACGGTCACCAGCGACGGGTTGAGCGCGCGCAGGTCCTCGGGGCCGAAGCCGAGCGCGGCGAGCGCGCCCGGCCGGTAGCCCTGCACGAGGACGTCGGCGTCGGCGACGAGCGCGCGCAGGTCGGCGCGGCCTTCGGGGGTCTTCAGGTCGAGCCGGCAGACCCGTTTGCCGAACGTCATGTCGAGCACGAGACCCGGCACTTCGGGCACCGCGGGCGCGCCGACGTGCAGCACGTCGGCCCCGTAGGCGGCGAGCAGCCTTGTCGCGACGGGTCCGGCGATGACGCGCGTCAGATCGAGCACCCGCAGGCCCTCAAGCGGCAGCTCAGCGGCGGACGGCCGGACGACCGGCCCGTCGCCGATCCGGTTCAGCGCGAGCAGCGGCCCGTGCGCGAACGCCGCCCACTCGGCCCTGTCGCGCAGCGCCGCGGCGGCCCCTCCGGCGGCGAGCACGGCTTCCTCGACGTCCACCGCGTCGAGCGCGGCGCACGCCCGTGCGACGGCGTCGGGTTCGGGCGGGCACCCTAGCGCGCTTAGGGCGGCGGCCTCGTGCGCGGGGAAGTTGCAGTGCAGCCGCACCCACCCGTCACGCGTCCGATAATCGCCGGACAACTCCGCCCAAAGCTGGAGCGGCCGCCCCGCGATCTTGAAGACGCGCTCGGAAAGGAACGCCAACTCGGCGTGCCCGCGGTCGACGGTCGCGGCGGCGGGCGGCCCCCCGCGCAGCTCCCACAGCAGGGCCGCCGCGGCGGTCGCCGCGCCGACGCTCGCGGCGGCCACCGTGCCGACCTGGTACACCGACGGGAGCAGGTCGGTGGCGCCGCCGAACGCGACGGGGACCGGGGGGAGCTCCGCGAGGCCGCACAGCCACGCGGTCTGTTCTTCGGTCGTGTCCTTCACTTGGGCGGTCTTCCCGTCCTCCGGCAGCCGAATCACGGTGTGGCGCGGCCCACCCGGGAAGAATCCGCCCGCGACCCCGGCGCACGCCATTTCCGTAACCCGGATCGGCATGCCGAAGGTAAGCGGTTTTCCGGTATCCCACGGCATTGCGGAACATTCCTACAACTCTTGACCTGAATTGTTTCTCTGGACACACTCGACAATGGACGGGGAAAGGGGAGGCGGACATGTCGGACGCGGAAGGGCTCACTGCGGAACACGTCGCGGAACTGTCCTTCCTGGTCCGCCGATATCCGCGCTGGACCATCTGGTTCGGTCCCGCGACGCGAAGGTGGTGGGCGCTGCCGCCCCGCGAACGCGACATCGGCGACTTCGTCGAGGCCCTCGACGTCGAGGGCCTCGTCTCCCGGATTGACCTCATCCAGTCAGAGACCCCGGCGCTCCGGACCGCACCGAGCTTCCTCCGGCTCGGCACACCCCCGGCGCGACCGGTGCCGTTGGCGACCCGGCCGGGCAACCCCGCAAGGTGACAGCTGTACCCCAGCCCCGCCACATCCAACGGCCCACGACGACCCCGGAGGGCAAGCGGACGCACTCGTTTCCTCCAAGCCCCTGACGAGCGCACCCGCCCGGCCCCGCCCCCGGGGTCGTCACCTTCCCGCCCGCCCCGCGTCCCGCGCACCCGGCTCCGACGGGCGCGGGGCCGGGCGGGGCCCGGGGCCTGAGGGCCCGGCGCGGACGGGGCGGGAGAACGGTTAGGCTGCGCGGTCATGAGTCTTCTTCGGCCTTGCGCGGTCGGCGTGTTCCTCGCGCTCGCGCTCGCCGGGTGCAGCGGCGACGACCCGCGGCCGCGCGGCGCGGTCACCCCGGCCGCCTCGGTCGCCGCGGGGGAGGGCGCGCTGACCCTCGTCGCGCCGCCCGGGTACGCCGAGCGCGGCGCGGTCGACCAGGCCGCCGACTGGGTGACGCCGTTCGAGAAGACGACGGGCTGCGAGGTCACCGTCCGGACCGTCGGCACCGCCAAGGACGTGCGCGACAGGCTCGCGGCCGGCGGCTACGACGGCGGGCTCGTGCCCGTCGAGGTCGCGGGCGAGCTGATCGCGGGCGACGCCGCCGCGCCGCTCAACCCCGACCTGCTTCCGGTGCTGCGGTCGATCGCGCCCGAGCTGCGCGCGCTCGTCACCGTCAAGGCCGACGAGGACGACGAGGACGACGAGGACGCGAAGGACGCCGTCTACGGGGTGCCGAACGCGTGGGGCGCGGACCTGCTGCTGTACGACCCGAGGGCGGCGAGCCCGTCATCGTGGGGTGAGGTGTTCTCGCCGCAGGACGAGCAGCGCGGCACCGTCCTGTGGCGCGACTCCCCGGCGACGCTCGGGCTCGCCGCCCTCTGGCTGAAGGAACGCCGCCCCAAACTGAAGATCGAAGACCCGTTCGCGCTGACCGTCCCGCAGCTCGACGCGGTCGCCGACGTCCTGGTTGAGCAGCGCCGCAACGTGCGGACGGTCTGGCGTGACGGCTCCGAGCCCGTCGAGGGCCTCGCCACGGGCGGCGCGAAGATCGCGATGGCCGACGCGCACACGCTCGACGTGCTCCTCAAGGGCGGCCGTCCCGTCGCCGAGGCCGGGCCGCGCGAGGGCAGGACCGGCTGGGCCAACGCCTGGATGATGAGCGCCACGGCACGGCACCCCGGCTGCATGTACCGCTGGATGGAGTGGGTCTCGACCCCCGGCGTCCAGCGCCTGATGGCCGAGTGGAAGGGCGTCGCCCCCGCCAACGGCGAAGCGTGCGGCTCACTGCGCCCCGGCTTCTGCACCGCCTACCACGTCGGCGACCGCTCCTACCTCGACTCCCTGGTCTTCGCCCGCTCCCCGAAGCAGGACTGCGAAGACTGCGCCCGCTGGGACGCCTGGACCCAAGCCTGGACCCGCGTCACGACAGAGCCCTGAGAATCTCGGTCCTAAGAATCTTATCCGAGGTCCTAATAATCTTAGTGTTAAGAATCTTGTCTCTGAGTTTCTCGCCTCTGGCGAGTTTCGGGAAACGAGAACGGGCCCGACCGCCCCCAGTCAGGCCCGTCTCGCGGACGCGTGGGCGAGAACCGCCTACTTCGCATCCCTTTGTGGGAGCGGGAGCCCCTGGCCAACCCCCCGAAAGCCAGGGGCCCCGCTTATCCAGTGAGGTCTTTCGCCTCACCCTTCAGGACGCTCGCGTCCCTCCGGGGAACCGTGAACGGCCATCGCCGGGTCGCAGGGCGGGCACGCCGATCGAAGCGTGCGCGAACACCCCTGAGCCGCCCGGCATGCGGGCGCGAGCGCCGGCGCCGAGGACCATGCCCTCTCGGCTGGTCGTGCGGCTCATTTGCTCTCCCCCTTCGCGGTGACCGTTCCTCGGTTCTCCTCCTTTGTACGTGCCCCCACCTTTGCCCCGTCCCACCCCCCGGTCAGCACTCGGCAAAAGCCCCTGTGTCGCTTTGCCCCCACCCCCACCCCACCCCCGAGACCACGCCCCCGGCACCCAGCACCGCGCAAGGCCCCCACGCCCGCCGAGACCGCACCTTCAGCAGAACACCACAGAGCGAGCCCCAGTCGGGGCCACGGCCTTCGGGCTTAACGCTGAGAGTGATCGGGCGCGTCGTTGACCACGTCCGCCGTGGCCACGGCCTCGGGACTTAGCGCTGTGTGAGGGTTCCAGGTCAGCCGGGGCCACGGCCGTGGGTCCTAACGCTGGGAGTGATTGGGCGCGCCGTCGTCTGGACCGGAGGACTTGTGAGCCGCTAGGCGAGCAAGTCCGGAGGGAAGACGGCGGCTTGAGGCGCCCAATCACCGGCCGAGCGGAGCGAGGCCCACAAAACACAGCGCGGCAATTAGAACGCTTCTGTGAGGATTTGTAGGCCCTCGTGGAGGAGGGGTTCGGGGATGACCAGGGGTGGGAGGAAGCGGAGGACGTTGCCGTAGGTGCCTGCGGTGAGGACTATGAGGCCGTTGGCGTGGCAGGTTTTGGCGATGGAGGCGGCGAGGGCCGGGTCGGGCTCGGTGGTGCCGGGCTTGACGAGTTCGATGGCGATCATCGCGCCGCGGCCCCGGACGTCGCCGATGCGCGGGTCGGCGGCGGCGAGGGCGCGCAGGGCCGGGAGCATGATGTCGCCGATGCGGGCGGCTTTGGCGGTGATGTCGTCGGCGTCGAGGGCGTCGAAGACGGCCAGGGCGGCTTCGCACGCGAGGGGGTTGCCGCCGTAGGTGCCGCCGAGGCCGCCGCCGTGGACGGCGTCCATGACGTCGGCGCGGCCGGTGACGGCGGCGAGCGGCAGGCCGCCCGCGATGCCCTTGGCGGTGGTGATGATGTCCGGGACGATGCCCTCGTGCTCGCTGGCGAACAGGTGCCCGGTGCGGCCGAAGCCGGTTTGGATCTCGTCGGCGATGAACAGGATGCCGTTGTCCTTGGCGAACTCGGCGATCGCGGGCAGGAAGCCGGGCGACGGCTCGATGAAGCCGCCCTCGCCGAGGATCGGCTCGACCAGCACGGCGGCGACGTTGTGCGCGCCGATCTGCTTGGTGATCTGGTCGATGACGCGGGCGGCGGTCGCGGGCCCGTCCTCGGGGGAGCGGAACGGGTAGGCCATCGGCACCCGGTACACCTCGGGCGCATATGGCCCGAATCCCTCCTTGTACGGCATGTTCTTGGCCGTGAGGGTCATCGTGAGCAGGGTGCGCCCGTGGTAGCCGTGGTCGAAGACGACGACGGCGGGCCGCTTCGTCGCGTACCGCGCGATCTTCACCGCGTTCTCGACGGCCTCCGCGCCCGAGTTGACGAGGATCGTCCGCTTCTCGTGGTCGCCGGGGGTGAGCGCGTTCAGCCGCTCACAAACCTCGACATAGGGCTCATACGGGGTGACCATGAAGCAGGTGTGGGTGAACGCCGCGACCTGCTGCTGCACCCGCCGGACGACCTCCGGGTGGGCGTTGCCGACGTTGGTGACGGCGATGCCGGAGCCGAAGTCGATGAGGCTGTTGCCGTCCACGTCGACGAGGACGCCGCCGCCCGCCGCGACGGTGTAGACGGGCAGGGTCGAGCCGACGCCCGGGGGCACCGCCTTCAGGCGGCGTTCCTGGAGGGCCCGCGACTTCGGACCGGGGATCTCGGTGACGATCTTGCGCTGCTGCGGCAGGTCGGGCCCGCCGTTCATCGGCTCGCTCATGGCTCGACCCTAGGCGGGAAGACCTAGGCTGGGGACGGTCCACACCGGACAACTGGGCCGTCCGAACTGGACACCTTGGAACATCCACACCCGCTCTGGACGATCATGGCACCGACCCTCGCCGCGGTGGCGGCCCTGCCCGCGTTGCGGCTGCTCCCGCGCACCGAAGCGCCCCTTGACGTGCCGGTCCGCTGGGTCGCGGTGAGCGAGCTCGCCGACCCGACGCCGTTCCTCGAAGGCGGCGAGCTGGTACTGACGACGGGGATGCGGCTGGAGGATGCCGAGACGTACGTGTCGCGCCTTGTGGGCCGTGACGTCGCGGGGTTGGGGTTCGGCGTAGGACTCGGACATGACAGGGTGCCTCCCGCGCTGGTGGAGGCGGCCCGCGTATATGGGCTTCCGTTGCTCGAGGTGCCCAGGCCGACCCCGTTCGTCGCGATAGGCAAGGCCGTGTCACGGATGCTGGCGGCCGAGCAGTATGAGGACGTCACACGGGCGGCCAAGGCACAGCGGGAGCTTGCGCGGGCGGCCTTGCGCGGCCCGGACGCGGTCTTGGCTGTGCTCGCGCGGGTGCTGCGTGGGTGGGCGCTTCTCTTGGACCCGGCCGGGGAGGTGCGTTACGCCGCGCCGGATTCGGCTCGCGTACGCGCGCCGGAGATAGCCGTGGAGCTTCCGCGGCTGGCAAGTGCCGCGAGCCTCGCGCTGCCGGGGCCGGTCGTGGTGCAGCCCGTCGGGCTGGGTCGTAGGCCGCGCGCGTACCTCGCGGTCGGTACGCCGGATCAGTTGCGGCCGGTCGCGCACACCGTGGTCGGGGCGGCTGTGTCGCTGCTCAGCCTGCTCTCGGAGACGGGCGAGCACCGGGTGCGCGAGGCGCTGGGCCGGATGCTGCTGGGCGGCGCTCCGGGCTTCCCCGACGAGCCCGTCAGGGTGCTGCTGTGCGGCCAGGACGCCGCCGACGCCCTCGAAGGCGACCCGGCGGCCGATCGCTGCCTGACGGCCCCGCACGGCACGCTCACGGCCGTCATCGCGCCGGATGCGCTCGTCGAGCGGGTCGCCGCCCTGGCCGTCGCGGCGGGGCCCGTCGGGGTCGGCGAGGCGGTTCCGCTGACGGAGGCGGCACGCTCCCTCGCGCAGGCCGAACGCGCCCGTCCAGCCGAGGGCGTCCGCCGCCACAGCGACCTCCCGGGCGGCGTCCTCGGCCACCTGGGCGACCCCGCGCGGGAAGCCGCCGCCGACCTCCTGGCCCCCCTCGACCCGTCCCTGCGCGCTTCCCTGCACGCCTACCTCGCCCACCACGGCCAGGGCGACCCCGCCGCCCGCGCCCTTGGCGTCCACCGGCACACCCTGCGCCACCGCATGCGCCGCGCCGCCGACCTCCTGGCCCGCGACCTCGACGACCCCACCACCCGCGCCGAACTCTGGATAGCCCTCACCCTCACCGACCCCCCACCCCCAAACCCCTAACCCCACGCCCCTGGCCCGCGCGCAGCGGCGCGCGCTTGGCGGTTCGCGTGTAGCGCGTGCTTGGCGGTTCGCGTGTAGCGCGCGCTTGGCGGCTTGCGTGTAGCGCGCGCTTGGCGGCTCGCGTATAACGCGCGCTTGGCGGCTCGCGTATAACGCGTGCTTGGCGGTTCGCGTGTAGCGCGTGCTTGGCGGCTTGCGTGTAGTGCGTGCTTGGCGGTTCGCGTATAGCGCGCGCTTGGCGGAAGCGCTTGGCGGCTCGCGCCTGGCGGGGCTGCTTCGGGGGAGGGGAAAGGGGGGTCTGTTGGAGTGCCAGGGTTCGCCATGGGGGTGTTTCGCGGGGTGGGGGAGAGGCGGGGGCGTTCGATCATCGGGGGATGAGGACTCCGGGTGTGCCGACCGTCGTCGTGTTGCTGCTCGCCGGGGCGGCGGTGCCCGGGAGGGCCGAGGCCGCGCCGGTGCCCGAGCTCGCGTGGAAGGCGTGTCGGTCGGCTTTGCCCGCTTATGCGGGGCTGTTCGAGTCGTTGAAGGGCGTGCGGGTGGAGTGCGCGAAGCTCAGGGTGCCCGTCGACCGGAGCAGGCCGGGCGGGCGGACGATCGAGATCGCGGTGTCGCGCATCCCCGCGACAGGCGGAAAGCCTCGGGGCAGTCTCGTGGTGAATCCGGGTGGGCCTGGCGGGACGGGCACCGACTTCGCCGTCGCGGTCGCCGGACGCGCGTCGAAGCGGGTGCGCGCGGCGTACGACATCGTCGGGTTCGACCCGCGCGGTACCGGCGGCAGCGCCCCGATGAGCTGTGCGCCGGGCTACTTCGACCCCGTACGCCGCGACTACAACCCGCGCACTCCCGAGGACTTCTCTTACTGGAAGAAGCGCGCCCGCGCATACGCCGCCGCCTGTCACGCCAAGTACGGCGACCTGCTCGACCACCTCAAGTCGACCGACACGGTCGCCGACATGGAGTCCCTCCGCAAGGCCCTCGGCGACAACAAACTCAACTTCTACGGCGTCTCGTACGGCACTTACCTGGGCGGCGTGTACGCGACGCTGCATCCGCGTCGCGTAGGCCGGATGGTCCTGGACTCCAACGTCTCGCCCACGGGCGTCTGGTACGAGGCGAACCTCCGGCAGAACCGCACGTTCGACCGCAACCTCGACCTCTTCTTCGCCTGGGTCGCCCGTCACGACGACGTGTTCGGGGTCGGCAGCACCCGCGCCGAGGTCCGCGCCTTCTACCGCAGGACGCGCGCCGCGCTCGCCCGCAAGCCGGTCGCCGGACGGGTCGGCAAGAAGCCCGCCGAGGCCGAGAACAAGCTCGTCCGCGTGGGCCCCGACGAACTCGACGACGCCTTCCTCGCCGCCGGTTACCGTGCGGGCGACGGCGTCTGGCCGCTGCTAGGACAGGCCCTGCAAGCCCGCAAGGAGGGCGACGACAGAGGCATCGTCCTGGCTTACCAGTACCTGGGCGCGCAGAAGGAGTCGGGCGGTTACGCGGTCTACACCGGCACCCAGTGCACCGACGCGCCCTGGCCGTCGCGCTGGTCCCGTTGGCGGCGCGACCACGCCGCCCTGGCCCGCAGGTACCCCTTCATGACGTGGAGCAACGCCTGGTACAACCTGCCGTGCCGGTACTGGAAGGCAGCCCCGGGCGTCCCGGTGGAGATCCGCCGCCGCGCGGGCCTGCCGCCCGTCCTGCTGTTCCAGGCGACCCTCGACGCCGCCACGCCGTTCCGGGGCGGTCCGGAGATGCGCCGTCGGCTTGGCGGCCACCTCGTCGTGGAGGAACGCGGCCTCACCCACGGCATTCTGCAGCGCGGCAACCGCGCGCTCGACCGGATCTTCGAGCGCTACCTGCTCACCGGACGCCTCCCGCAGGGCACGACGACGAGGGTGCCCGCCCTTCCCGAGCCCGTCCCGCCCGCAGGCCGCGGCACCGCACGCCAGATCGCCCAGGACGCCGCAAGGGTCGCCCAGGACGCGCTCCCGGGCCGCTAGCCGGTACAGGGCCGGGCCTTAACTGCCTCGGGACAGGGTCGAGGCTCAGAACAGGACGCTCATGAACTCGTCGACCTCGACGAATCCGACCCGGTGGTAGGCGGCGCGCGCCCGTGTGTTGAAGTCGTTGACGTACAGCGTCACCACGGGCGCGATGTCCCGCAGCGACATGGCCACCACCGCCGACATCCCGTACTCAGACAGCCCCTGCCCGCGCGATTCCGGATTCACCCAGACACCCTGGACCTGACAGGCATAAGGCGTGATCGCCCCGATCTCCGCCTTGAACACCACACGCCCGCCCTCGATCCGCGCGAACGACCGGCCCGCCCGGATCAGTTCGGCGACCCGCGCGCGGTAGAGCATCCCGCCGTCGCCCGCGTCGGGTGAGACGCCGACCTCCTCGGTGAACATCGCCACGCACGCCGGATAAAGCGTGTCAAAGTCCGACATGCTGGCACGCCGCACATAGGGGTCCGGGGGGAAGTCGCTGGGCTGCGAGGTGGCCATCACCGGCTGGATCGCGCGGATCGCCCTCGGCGGCCCCCAGAAGGGCTCCAGGAGGTCCCACAGCTCGCGCACGGCGGCCACCGGCCCGACGATCGAGCTGCACCGGCGGCCCTGGCCACGGGCCCGCTCAGCGAACGCCCGGACGGCGTGCGAACCCGCCGCCACCGGGATCAGGTTCGCCCCCGCGTAGCACAGCGACTCAAGCCGTCCGTCGTGCCAGTAGCCCCACATCTGCGCGCCGAGCCTGGCCGGGTCGAGCCCGGCCTGGTGCACCCGGGAGGCGACGAACACGTTGCCCACCGGATCGGCGTCGAGGATCGCCAAGACCTCAGCCCGGTGCCGGTCGTCCAAGACCCGCACCGGGAGGGAACCCAGCATCCGCATCGGCAGCCCACCTGACATCGCTCGGCGCTTACCCCACCAGCCTAAGCCTCCGGCCGGGGCGCGGAGGAGGCGGGAGGAGGTCCGGCGATCAAGGGCTGCGGGTCGATTCCGGGGGTCAGGCTTTGGTCACGACCGAGACGCCGGGGCCGGACTCGTCGTCGGGATCGACCGAGATGCCCTGCTCCTCGGCGATCCGCATGGCCTCCTCGACGAGGGTCTCCACGATGAGGTCCTCGGGGACCGTCTTGATGACCTGGCCCTTGACGAAGATCTGCCCCTTGCCGTTTCCGGACGCGACGCCGAGGTCGGCCTCGCGCGCCTCGCCGGGCCCGTTGACGACGCAGCCCATGACGGCCACGCGCAGCGGCACCGGGAAGCCCTCAAGAGCCGCGGTGACGCGGTCGGCGAGGGTGTAGACGTCGACCTGGGCGCGGCCGCACGCCGGGCAGGAGACGATCTCAAGGCCGCGCTCGCGCAGCCCGAGCGACTCGAGGATCTGGTTGCCGACCTTGATCTCCTCGACGGGAGGGGCCGACAGGGAGACGCGGATGGTGTCGCCGATGCCCTGCGACAGCAGCGCGCCGAACGCGACCGCCGACTTGATCGTGCCCTGGAACGCGGGCCCGGCCTCGGTGACGCCAAGGTGCAGCGGGTAGTCGCACTTGGCTGCGAGCTGCCGGTACGCCTCGATCATGATCACCGGGTCGTTGTGCTTGACCGAGATCTTGATGTCCTGGAAGCCGTGCTCCTCGAACAGGGAGCACTCCCACAGCGCGGACTCCACCAGCGCCTCGGGGGTGGCCTTGCCGTACTTCTCCAGCAGGCGCTTGTCGAGCGACCCGGCGTTGACGCCGATGCGGATCGGCACGCCGGCGTCGGAGGCGGCCTTGGCGATCTCGCCGACCTTGTCGTCGAACTTCTTGATGTTGCCGGGGTTCACCCGGACGGCCGCGCAGCCGGCGTCGATGGCCGCGAAGACGTACTTGGGCTGGAAGTGGATGTCGGCGATGACCGGGATGGGCGACTTCTTGGCGATCAGCGGGAGCGCGTCGGCGTCGTCCTGCGAGGGGCAGGCGACCCGGACGATCTGGCAGCCGGAGGCGGTGAGCTCCGCGATCTGCTGAAGCGTCGCGTTGACGTCGGAGGTGAGGGTCGTCGTCATCGACTGGACGGACACGGGGGCGTCGCCGCCCACCGGCACGCTCCCGACCATGATCTGACGCGACTTACGGCGGGAGGAGACCTGAGGGGCTTGGGGGCGGATCTTCGGCAGACCGAGTTCGACGCTCATGTTCCTATTGTGTCAGTCGTTGCCGCGTGCTCTCGCGAGCCCACCGATCAGCCGTGAGCACGTCTTCGAGCGTTGGCGTCCGGATTGTCTGATGTGCCGAGACGATATCCGAGACGGTGTCCACTATGGAAGGAAATGAGATGTGGCCTTTCAGGAAAGCATCGACGCACTCTTCGTTCGCAGCGTTGTAGACAGCAGGTGACGTTCCCCCCTCCTCGCCGACCTGACGGGCGAGCTGGACGGCCGGAAACGCCTCGTCGTCCAGCGGGAAGAGCTCCCAGGTGTGCGCCTTGGTCCAGTCGACGCCGTACTCGGGCCGGTCGATGCGGTCGGGCCAGGTCAGGCCCAGCGCGATCGGCAGCCGCATGTCCGGCGGGCTCGCCTGGGCGAGGGTCGAGCCGTCGACGAACTCGACCATCGAGTGGATGACCGACTGCGGATGGACCATCACGGTGATCCGGTCGAAGGGGATGTCGAACAGGAGATGGGCCTCGATCACCTCAAGTCCCTTGTTCACCAGAGTGGCGGAATTCACCGTGATGACCGGGCCCATCGCCCACGTCGGGTGCGCGAGCGCGTCGGCGACGGTCACCTTCTCCAGTTCGGCGCGCGACATGCCGCGGAACGGGCCGCCGCTCGCGGTGACGACGAGCCTGCGCACCTCCTCGGCCCTGCCGCCCACCAGGCACTGGGCGAGCGCGGAGTGCTCGGAGTCGACGGGCACGATCTGCCCCGGTTTGGCCTTGGCCTTCACCAGCGGGCCGCCGACGATCAGCGACTCCTTGTTGGCGAGGGCGAGCGTGCTGCCCGCGTCGAGCGCGGCGAGGGTCGAGGCGAGGCCGAGCGCGCCGGTGACGCCGTTGAGGACGACGTCGCAGGGGTGCGCGGCGACCTCGGCGACCGCGTCGGGACCCGCGACGATCTTCGGGATGCGGTACTCGCCCTTGTTGTAGCCGCGCTTGGCGGCCTCGGCGTAGAACGCGAGCTGCAGGTCCTGCGCGGCGGTCGCCTTGGCCACCGCGACGACCTCGGGCTGGAACTCCAGCGCCTGCGCGGCGAGCAGTTCGACCTTCGCGCCGCCCGCGGCGAGCGCGACGACGCGGAACCTGCCCGGCTCGCGGCGCACGATGTCCAGCGCCTGGGTGCCGATCGACCCGGTCGAGCCGAGTACGACGATCTCCTGCACAGCCGTCTGCGCCACTGGTGCACCCTTCTCGATCCCCGACCGCGGGCCCTCATTGTGCCGGGGGGACGCACCCGTCATGCAAGTTCACCAAAAGTAGCCGCGCAAACACGTTTGGTGCTGCACACTGTCTCGTCATGGGTAAGGGGGGCTGGATCGCGGCGGGGGTCGTCGCGCTGGTCGGTCTTTCGCCGATGGCGCCCGCAGGGGGGACCGCGATCCCGTCCTCCGAACCCGTGGTCTCGCGCGCGCTGCCGTCCGGGCCCGCGCACCGGGAACGGGTGCTGCGGTACTGGACCGCCGACCGGATGGTGGGGGCGGTCAGCCCCGTCGTGCCGCGCTCGCGCCGGGCGGCGCACGGCGCGCAGGCCGTCGCGCGCAGGAGTCACGGGGCGGTGTGGCCGTTGGGCGGCGGCGTGGTCCCGTCGGTGGGGAAGGTCTTCTTCACCATGGAGGGGCGGGACTACCTGTGCTCGGGCGCTACCGTGCGCAGTACGGGACGCGACCTTGTGGTGACAGCCGGGCACTGCGCTTACGGGACGCGGGGGCGCTGGGCGGACAACTGGATCTTCGTGCCCGGCTACCGCGAGGGGGGCGGGCCGCAGGGCGGGTTCACCGCGCGGCTCATGGCGGTGCCCGACCAGTGGGCGTCCACCTCCGACGACGACTACGACGTCGCGATGGTCGCCCTGCACCCGTCGCCGGCCGGGCGGGCCGCCGACCTCGTCGGGGCCAACGCGATCGCCTTCGGCCAGCCCAGGGGACGCGCGGTGCACGCGTTCGGCTACCCGGCCGAAGGCCGCTACGACGGCGAACGGCTCGCCTACTGCGCGGGCACCCCCAAGCCCGACCCGCACCACGCGACCGTCGCGCAGGGACTGCGCTGCGACCTCACCCAGGGATCGAGCGGCGGCCCCTGGCTCACCGGCTTCGACCCCGCGACGGGCACCGGAACCGTGACGTCCGTCAGCAGCTTCAAGTACGCCGACGACGGGGCCACCATGTACGGCCCCTACTTCGGCGACGCCATACGCGAGTTGTATGTGCGCGCCGAACGCATGTGAAGGCCGGGGCGCGTTACGCCCCGGCCTTCGGGGTGCTCAGAGGTCGAGACCCGTGAGGACCATGACCTTGTCGTAGGTGTAGTCGGCCATCGTGCTCGCCACACCCTCGCGCCCTACGCCGGACTTCTTGACGCCGCCGTACGGCATCTGGTCGGCCCGGTAAGACGGGACGTCGCCTACGATCACGCCGCCCACTTCGAGCTCTCTCTGGGCCTTGAACGCGACGTCGAGGCTGCGGGTGAAGACGCCCGCCTGGAGGCCATACTTGGAGGAGTTGACCTTGGCGAAGGCTTCGTCCACGTCGGCGACCCGCTGGACCAGCAGGACGGGGCCGAAGACCTCCTCGCAGGACACCTCGGCGGTCTCGGGGACGTCGGCGAGGACCGTCGGGGCGTAGTTCGCGCCCTCGCGCTTGCCGCCGGTGAGGACCGTGCCGCCCGACCTCTCCACCCACGACTCGACGCGCTTGGCGGCGTCCTCGTCGATGAGCGGGCCGACCTGGGTGGCGTCGTCCCACGGGTCGCCGGTGACCAGGCCCTCGACGGCCGCGACGAGCTTCGGCACGAACGCGTCGTAGATCCCGTCGACCGCGTAGACGCGCTGGACGGCGATGCAGGACTGGCCGGCCTGGTAGTTGGAGAACAGGGCGGTGCGCTGGGCGGCCCAGTCGAGGTCGGCGTCGCCGCAGACGACGGCAGCGGCGTTGCCCCCGAGTTCGAGGACGACGTGCTTGCGCGGCACCGAGTCCTGGATGGCGTAGCCGACCGGACCCGAGCCGGTGAACGACACGACGGGCAGGCGCTCGTCGGCCGTCAGGGCCGCGGCGCGCTCGTTCGGGACCGGCAGGACCGACACCATGCCCTCGGGCAGGTTCGTCTCGGCGAGGATCTCGCCGAGGATCAGCGCGGAAAGCGGGGTCTTCGGGGCGGGCTTCACGATCACCGGGGCGCCGACCGCGATCGCGGGCGCGACCTTGTGCGCGGTGAGGTTCAGCGGGAAGTTGAACGGGGTGATCGCCAGGACCACGCCGTGCGGGACCTTGGCGACGTACGCGAGCCTGCCTTCGGCGGCCGGGTCGGTGTCGAGCCGCAGCGCGGTACCGCTCCAGCGGCGCGCCTCCTCCGCGGCGAACCTGAACACCGAGACCGCGCGGCCCACCTCGCCGCGCGCCCACAGCAGCGGCTTGCCGTTCTCGCCGGTGATCAGCCTTGCGATCTCCTCCTTGCGCTCCTCCAGGCGGCGTGCCACGTGGGCGAGGGCTTCGGCGCGTACGTGGATCGGAAGGGCGGCGGCCTCCTTACGCACCGCGTACGCCGCCGCTACCGCCTCCTCCACCTGCGCCTCGGTAGGCACGGACGCGCGTCCGACCTCCCGCCCGTCCCACGGGTGCGTCACGACGATCTCGTCATCACCGGTGGCGGCCCGCCCGGCCAGCCAGAAAGGAGTAGCGCTCATGTCCCCACGCTAACCCCGGGCCGGGGTGCGCGCCCACTGTCCACTATGGCTCGGTATCGCTCCACAATGGACCGGTCCCGGACGGGTCTCCGGGGCGGACTAGGCCCTGCTCGTAGGCGAAGACGACGGCCGCGACGCGGTCGCGCAGCCCCGTCTTGGTGAGGATGCGGGAGACGTGGGTCTTCACCGTCGCCTCCGAGAGGTGCAGGCGGGCCGCTATTTCGGCGTTGGAGCCGCCCCGGGCGAGGAGGGTCAGCACCTCGCGCTCGCGGCCGGTGAGCGGGGCGAGGCCGTCGCCGCCGGTCGGCGGGACGGACAGGAATCGCTCGATCAGCCTGCGGGTCACGGCCGGGGCGAGGAGGGCCTGGCCGCCCGCGACGGTGCGCACCGCCTCGGCGAGCTGGCCGGGAGGGGCGTCCTTGAGGAGGAAGCCTCCCGCGCCCGCCCTTAGGGCCTCGTAGACGTATCGGTCGAGGTCGAAGGTGGTGAGGATGAGGACCGAGGGGCCGGGGGCGGCGCGGATGCGTCGGGTGGCCTCGATGCCGTCCAGGCCGGGCATGCGGATGTCCATGAGGACGAGGTCGGGGGCGAGTCTGCGGGCCTCGGCGACCGCGCTGAGGCCGTCGGACGCCTCGCCGACGATCTCCAGGTCGGGTTGGACGCCGAGCATCGTCGCCAGGCCCGAGCGGGCGAGGGCGTGGTCGTCGGCCACCAGGATTCTGATCACGCCGTCGTTCACGGGGCCTCCAAGGGGAGTCGGGCAAGGACGAGGTAGCCGCCGTCGGGCGTAGGGCCGGTGTTCAGGGTGCCGCCGTACAGGCGGGTGCGTTCGCGCATACCGGGGAGGCCGTAACCGGGCTCGTCTGACGGGGTCGTCGCGTCGCCCTTGGCGTTGTGGACCCTTACGGTCACTTCGGCTGGCCCGTACGTCAGGCGTACTTCCGTCTCGGGATGTCCGGCGTGCTTACGGACGTTCGTTAGCGCCTCCTGCACGATCCGGTAGACGGCGAGTTCGAGGCCCGCGGAGAGGTCTTGTCGTACGCCTTCGGTGGTGAGGCGGACGGGGAGGCCGTCGGCTCTCGCGCGGTCGATGAGGTCGGGGAGGAGGTCGAGGGTCGGCTGGGGCGCGAGGGACTCGTCACCGTCGGCGCGTAGGGCTTCCAGGACAAGGCGCATCTCGGCGAGGGCCTCGCGCGCGGTGACGGCGACGGCGTCCATGTGGCCGCGCGCCAGTTCCGGATCGATTCCGCCTACCTCGCGCGCCGCGCCCGCGTTGACCGCGATGACGGAAAGGGAGTGCGCGACGACGTCGTGCAGCTCGCGCGCGATCCGCAGCCGCTCGGCCGCCACCGCCTCCCTGGCGCGCTCGCGGGCCCGGACGTCGGCCGCGCGGGCGGCGGCGTCACGCCGTCTGAGGAGCAGGCCCGCGCCCCAGGCCCCGACGATGAAGAAGACCATCACCGCGAGCGAGGAGAAGTCCGAGCGCGCGCCGTAGAACCGCAGCGCCTCCGCGCCGAGCATCCCGCCGAGCGCGAGCGCGCACCCGACCACCGCGCCGAGGCCCGACCGCGCGTGCAGTGCGGCGGAGAAGACGCCGACGAGGATCGACGGGAACGGCGCGACGGTCGCGGGCGGGCCCGTCGCCGTCGCGGCCCGGGCGAGCAACGCCGCGACCACGACGGCGAGCAGCAGCAGCGGCGCGTGCCTGCGCAGCGCCACCGGGAGCGTCACCGCGAGCGCGAACGCGGCCTCGACGACGAACGGATCGGGCCCGTCGGGGAGTACTTCGAGCAGGGCCCAGACGGCGAGCAGCCCCGCCAGCGCCAGATCGATCCGCCCCGACTCCCAGAACGTCCCGGCCGGGACTTCGTGCCGGAACGCGGGCTTCGGGGGGTTCACGTGGGCAAAGTACCTGAACGTGCCGGGACAAGGCGTCACCCACCGGGATGACGCCCTTCACCGAATCGGCGTAGGTACAAGCGTTCATGGACGGATGTGACCGGGACGCCCCGCTTCCTACCGTTCCGTACATGAACACAGCACGCATCACCCGCCCGGCGGCGGCAAGCACCGTGGTCGGCGGCCTCGCCTTCATCGTCCTCGGCCTCATGCAGGCGGTCCGCCCCCAGGACACCAACCCCCTGGTGACCGGCGAAGAACACATCATCCTCGCCCTCTTCGCCCTTGGCCTGATCCTCGTCATCCCCCTCATCTGGACCCTTGCCGCCCACTCCACCCGCACCGCCACCATCGGCGCATCCCTCATCACCACCGGCAACGCCCTCCTCGCCTTCGGCGCCACCTCCTCCAACCTCAACGGCGAAGACTTCCCCTGGTTCCCCGCAGTAGCCCTCCCCGCCAACCTCACCCTCCTAGCAGGCTCCCTAACCCTCGCCGCAGCCCTCTGGCGCACCAAGTCCCTGCCCCGCCCCCACACCGCCGCCCTCCCCTTGACCTGGCTCTTCACCATCCCCCTCTCCCAACTAGGCGGCCCCCTCCTAACCGGCCTCTACTACCTCCTGCTCCTCCCCCACCTAACCCACCCCACCTCACAACCCCGCGCCTGACTCACGTCCCGACCCTCTCCAGCCGCTGCCCGTCGGGCGTCACGCGCATCCGGTACCGGTCGCGCCCGGGCCGTCCGAGCCGGGCCCACTGGGCGACGACGCGTTCGGCCTCATCCCACAGGTCCCGCGGCCCGCTCTGGCTCCCCGAACTTCGACTCACTGATCGTGCCCCTGCCTCTTGGGCGGTAGGGGGGTCCCGGGGGTGGGGGGAGTTGGGTCACTGGTGGGTGGGCGGGGAGTGGGGTGGGGTGGGGGTGGGAGTGCGGGTGGCGTGCTCGGGGAGGGGGTTGGGGTGCGGGGGGTTCGGGTGGGGATTGTGGTGGGGGCTTTGGGGCTTGTTGTGGGGTGTGGGGGTGGGGGGTATCCGGAGGCGGGGGAGCCTCGGGAGCCGGAGTCGCGGGTGGGGGAGAGGGTTGTGGGGGTGCCGGGGGTGGCGGGGGGATTGGTGAAGGTTGAGGGGAGGGAGCCGGGGGAGTTGGGGGTGGGGTTGCCTGGGGAAGTGCGGAAGGTGGTGACTGGTTACTATCGGTTGCCCTCTGTGGAGGGGGATGCGCCGGTTTCGGAGTTCAGTGCTGTGGTGGCTGTGGAGACGGAGAGGGGGGTGTCTGATGATGTTGTCGCGGAGCCTGGGCCTTCGCTTGAGGTGCGGGATGTGCTGGTGGAGCGGATTTCCGGGGGGTATGGGCAGGATGAGTTGGTGGGGGTTTCGGAGCTCGCGAGCGGGCCGTTGGGTGGGGTTTCGGTGTGCGGGTATGCGCCGGAGGAGGCGGAGACGATCATTTGTGCTTGGCGGGATGTGAACACCGCGGGGGCCGTGTCGTTTCCGAACACGGGGTCCACCGGTGCGGAGTCGCGGTTGGAGAATCGGGTGTTCGGGCGGATTTGTGCGACGTTTCTCGCTGTGCGGCATGACCTTGAGCGGTGAGCCCTACAGTGCGCCTTTGCGCCATTCGTGGACCAACAGGTAGGCGAGGTAGGCGCCGCCCAGGGCCATGGTGTAGATGCCGACGGGGAGGTTCTCGAAGAGGGGGAGGTGTTGGGAGGCGAGGTCGGCGAGGATGAGGAGGAGCGCGCCCGTCAGGGTGGACAGGGTCAGGTGGGGGCCTGAGGCGCGGGTGAGGCGTTTGGCTATTTGGGGGCTGCAGAGGGCGAGGAAGGCGATGGGGCCCGCGGCCGCGACGGCCGCGCCGGACAGGGCGATCGAGGCGAGGACGGCGAGGGTTTTGGTGAGGTCGGGGGACGCGCCCAGGGATTCGGCGGTGTCGTCGCCCATTTCGCCGGCGGTGAGGTTGCGGGCCAGGGCCGCGACGACGGGGGCGCAGAGGACAAGGGCCAGGGCGGCGGTGGCGGCGTCGTCCCAGGCCGAGGCGTTGAGGCTGCCGTTGACGTAGGACTTGAGGACGCTCGCCTTGTCGCGTTCGACGGCGTAGACGACGTACTCGATGAGGGCGTTGGCGATCGCCGTCACGCCGATGCCCGCGACGACGAGACGGCCCGGGCTGCGGAAGCCCTTGCCGGTCGCGACGTAGACCAGGGCCATCGCCAGGGCCGCGCCGAGGACCGCGCCCGCCGAGACCGGCAGCACCCCCGGAAGCAGCAGCGCGGTGACGGCCGCGCCCGCGCCCGCTCCCGCGCCGAGGCCGATGACGTCGGGTGAGCCGAGCGGGTTGCGGGTGACCGACTGGAACAGCGCGCCGGACAGGCCGAAGGCCGCGCCGACGGCGGCGGCGGTGGCCAGGCGCGGCCCGCGCAGCCGGTTCACCACGAACGCGTCCTTGCCGGTCGCGTTCCCGGCGAGCGCCGAAGGCAGGTCGGCGAGGGCGATGCCGAGGCGGCCGAGCGTCAGCGTCGCGACGGACGCCGCGAGCGTCAGCGCGACGAGCAGCACCCCGACGCCAAGGCTGCGCGGCCGCACGGGGAAGCCGACGCCGGGCGCGAGCCGCACTAGCAGCAGCCCGGACGGCGCGACCGCCCTGACCCGCGCGCTCATGCGTTCCCCTTCATCCTGCGGACCGCGATCAGCAGCGCGGGCGCGCCGACGAACGCGGTCACGACGCCGACCATGAGTTCCTGCGGCCGCAGCACGAGCCGGCCGACCACGTCGGCGAACAGCAGCAGCGACGGCCCGAACAGCGCGCAGAACAGCAGCTGCAACCTGAAGTCCACGCCGACGAGCACCCGCACCACATGCGGCACAGCGAGTCCGACAAAGGCGATAGGTCCGACGGCTGCGGTGGCGGCCGCGCCGAGCACGGTCGCGGCGAGCAGCCCGGCCGCCTTGATCCGCGCGGGCTTCGCGCCGAGCGCGGTCGCGGAGTCGTCGCCGAGGGCGACGGTGTTGAGCGCGCGCCCGAGCAGCAGCGCCGCGACGAGCCCGGCCCCGGCCAGCGGCAGCACCGTCCAGAAGACGTCGAAGCCGCGCCCGCCGAGCGACCCGACGACCCAGTACCGGTAGCTGTCGAAGACGGCAGGCTTGCTGAGCGTCACCGCCTGGATGAACGCCGAGAGCACCGCCGAGAGCACGGCCCCGGTCAGCACGAGCCGAACCATCCCCGACCCGCCGCCCCTTGTCCCGACGGCGTAGACGACGAGCCCGGCCAGCAACGCGCCGGGCAGCGCCCACAGCAGCGTCGCCATTTGCCCCGACATGCCCAGATACGCGGTCGCGACGACGATGCTCGCCGACGCCCCCGCCGTGATCCCCAGCATCCCCGGCTCCGCCAACGGGTTGCGCGTCACGCCCTGCATAAGGCACCCCGCGACGGCGAGCGACGCCCCCGCCAGCACCCCCAGGACCGTACGCGGATACCGGCTCTCGACGACCGTCGTGATGTACGGGTCGCCCTGGCCGCGCAGCACGTCGAAGACCGCGCCGAACGAGGTCGGCAGGCTGCCGTACCGGACGCTGGCCAGCAGCGCGGCGGCCAGCAGGACGAGCGCGCCGAGCAGGGCGAACGCAAGCCGCGCGGCGCCGGGCTTCCTGGGCCCCGCGCCGCGCGGTTTGGTGGCGGTCACTGCCATGTGCGGTGTTACTTGACCTTGGCGATGGCCGCGTCGATCATCGGCAGGAAGCGCTCGATCGACCAGGGCACGGTCAGCGGGTTGATCATGGACGAGCCGGTGACGAACGGCTGCTCGGTCGGCGCGACGATCGCGCCGTTCTTGATCGCCGGGATCGCCTGGTACAGCGGCTGCGCCTCGATCTCCTTACGGTTCTTGGCGTCGCTGTAGAAGGTGAAGACGACGTCGGTGTCCTTGAGCTTGTCGGCGTTCTCCAGGCCGATGGACGCGGACTCGGTGCCCTCGACCTCCTCGAAGGTCTCCACGATCGGGTCGGGCTTCAGGCCGAGCGCGGCGACCATCTCGGCGCGCTGCTCGGTCGGGAAGAAGACGCCGAGGCTGCCGGGGCCGGTGTTGTAGATGTAGGAGAACGTGTACTTCGCGTAGTTCGGGCGGGTCGCGGCGGCGTCGGCGAGCTGCTTCTTGATGTCGCCGATGAGGTCCTCGCCCTCGTCGGCCTTGCCGAGCGCCTTGGACACGATCTTGATCTGGTCCTGCCACGGCGTGCTCCACGCCTGGCCCGGGTAGGCGACGACGGGGGCGATGTCGCTCAGCAGGTCGAACTGCTCCTTGGTGACGCCGGACCACGCGGCGAGGATGACGTCGGGGTCGAGTTCGAGGATCGCCTCGATGTCGAGCTCCTCACCACCGGTGAACTGCTTGGGCAGTTCCGCGCCCTTGGCCTTGACCGCCTCGTGGACCCACGGCAGGTAGCCGCTGTCGTCGCTGCCCCACTTGTACTCCTCGATGCCGACCGGCACGGTGCCGAGCGCGATCGCGGTCTCGGTGGAGCCCTGGCCGAGCGTGACGATCTTCTTGGGCTCCTCGGTGATGACGGCGTCGCCGAGTGAGCTGGTGATCGTGACGGGGAAGGCCGCGGTCTCCTGCGCGGGGCCGGTGGTCTCGTCGGCGTCGGTGGCGCCGCACGCGCTGAGCAGGAGCGTGAGCGACGCGGCGGCGGCCACGGCGGCGGGGCGGCGCAGGGCACGGAGGCTGAGCATGGGGGTCCTTGTCTCGGGGGTCGTGCGTTCCCGTGGCATGCCGAACAAACCGGGCGAGCCGGGATTCGGACACACCGGAACCGGGAGAAAATCCGGCCGGAGTGGCTGGTTAGGTAAGCCTAAGTTAACCCGTCCGACTCCGGCAACTCACACCGAGGGTGGACTAACCGGACATGCGATGTCCCGGTGCCGGTCGGGACGGCGGTCCCTGTCCGGCGCGCGGCGCGTGCGCTGTGATGACGGCGTGCGCAACCAGACGACGGCAGCCGCCGCACGCCGCAGCGTCCGCGTCATGCTCGCGGTCCTCACGCTCGCCGCGACCGCCGGATGCGTGGTGGACTACCCCGACGAGGCCCCCGAGCCCCGGCGGCCGACCGCGGCCCCGGGCGAGCGGCGGATCGTCGCGCCGAAGGACGTCGTGGGCTTCACGAAGGTCGGCGGCGTGAAGCCGCCGCGCGTCGACTTCGGCGACGGCGTCGGCAAGACCGTCAACGCGTACTACCGCAGACCCGGCATCTCCGCCGACGACCGCGCCGAGTTCAACCGTGTCGTCGCCGCCGAGGTCGAGGGCGGCGAGGCCCAGGCGGAGAAGGTGCGCAAGCGGCTCATGCGCGAGGTCGTCGGCGGCGACGCGCTGATCGCCGAGACCGGACGCGACGCCCCCGGCCCGCTCGGCGGCGTCTCCTACTGCGGCTTCCTGGGCGCTCCCGAGGACAACGACGTGGTCTGCGCCTGGTCCGACGCCGACACCGCGGGCGTCATCACCCTCGACGGCGCGGCGAACACCGAACCCGGCCTGGCAAGGCTCTTGCCGATGTTCGTGGCGATGCGGCACGACCTCGTCAGATGACGCCTCAGCCGCGCTCGGCGAGGAACCGCGCGAGGCCGATCGGGGCGCGTCCCGTCGCGCGCTCGACGGTCGGGCTGACCGCCGACATCTCGCCGGTCGCGATCGCCTGGTAGGAGGTCACCCACCCCTCGACCTCCCATTCCGGCGCGCCGTAGACGTCGCGCGAGGCGTAGGCGTCCTCGATGGTCTCGTCCACGTACCGCACGCCGAGCAGCCGCGCGGCGGTGGCCAGCGAGACCGCTTCGGGGCCCGTGATGTCGTATTTGCGCCCCCGGTGGACGTCGGGCGCGCGCAGCACCGACGCGGCGACCGCCGCGACGTCGTCCTGTGCGACGAACGCGCAGCGCCCCTGCCCGGCCGGGCCCTTGATGACGCCGTCGATCGGGAAGCCGACCAGTGCCTCGAGGTAGAGGCTCGGCCGCAGGAAGGTGAAGTCGAGCCCGGACGCCTTGATGTACTGCTCGGTGGCGTGGTGGTCGCGCGCGAACGTGAAGGTGGCGTCGGGTCCCGCCGCGAGGAACGACAGGTACACGAGGTGCCGCACGCCCGCCTCGCGCGCCGCGTCGACGGCGGTGCGGTGCTGGGCGACGCGGTCGGCCGCCTCCTTGGCCGAGACCAGGAACAGTGTGGTGACCCCCGCGAACGCCTCGGTGAGCGCCTTGGCGTCGGCGTAGTCGCACCCGCCGACGACCTCCGCGTCGGGCAGCTCGGGCGCGCGGGAGGCGTCCCTGACCAGCAGCCGCGTCGGCTCGCCCGCGTCGGCCAGCAGCCGGGCGGTCTTCCCGCCGACGTTGCCCGTCGCGCCCGTCACACCGATCATGACCTGACCAGCCTTTCGAAGAGATGGTCGAGCGTGCCGTCCGGATCGCCGGTCATGCCCGGATGGACCGGGCCCGGCTGGACGATGGTGCTGCGGGGGGCGGTGAGCCAGCGGAAGCGACGGCCGAGTGACTCGCCCGCGGCGTGCTCGTCGCCGGTGCAGTGCGCGCGGATGCCGTCGAGGGCGCGGCGCAGCTCGGCGAGCGGGACGGCAGGGGCGAACGCGGCGAGGCGCGCCTCGTCGAAGGTGAACCTGACGCCCAGGTAGTCATTCTTCTGACAGTAGACGACCACCCCGACGTTGAGGCATTCGCCCCGTTCCAGGTCGGGGATGAAACGCAGGACCGAGTACTCGTAAGGGTTCACGGCAGCCACGCTCTCGGGTCGGCGGCGCGGGCGAGGAGGTGACGGACGTAGGCGTCCCTGACGGCGTCGGCGTCGGCGAAGCCCGGCTCGCCGACGAGCCAGCGTTCGGGGACCTGGGCGACGACGTCGCGCAGCAGCTCCTCGGTGATCTTCGGCAGCAGCACGGCTTCGGCGCCCTTCACCTCGGACGCCCACGGCTTGAACACGTGGTCGTCCACGTCGTAGGGCCGTTTGACGAGCTTGTCCGCCGAGGCCCACGCGTGGTGGAAGTACAGGCTCGCGCCGTGGTCGATCAGCCAGACGTCGCCGTGCCACACCAGCATGTTGGGGTTGCGCCAGCTGCGGTCGACGTTGCCGATGAACGCGTCGAACCACAGGACGCGGCTGGCGAACGCGGCTTCGGGGGTCCACGCGAGGGGGTCGTAGCCGAGCGCCCCGGGCAGGAAGTCGACGCCGAGGTTCCAGCCGGGGGAGGCGTCCAGGAGGTCCTGGACCTCCTCGTCGGGCTCGTGCTTGGCCATCACCGGGTCGAACTCCAGGATGACGAGTTCGGGCACGTCGAAGCCGAGGCGGCGGGCGAGCTCCCCGGCGATGATCTCGGCGTTGAGCGCCTTGCGGCCCTGGCCCGCGCCGGTGAACTTCGCTACGTAGGTGCCGAGGTCGGCGGCCTCGACGAGCCCCGGCAGGGAGCCGCCCTCACGGAGCGGCAGGACGTACCTGGTGGCTTGGACTGTCGGCAACACCCGACAAGGCTACTGCGGTGCGCGCGGCCTCATGGCGCGTAGATCTGGTAGGCCAGGGTCACCCTGCCCTTGGCGTTGAACCGCAGGCCCCACTGCGGGTTCATCTTGGGCTTGTCCACGGCCTTGCGCAGGCCGGGCAGTCCCACCTTCCGCATGGCGACGCCGCCGGTCTTGGGGCTGTACAGCACGCAGATGGTGGCCTTCTTGGCGAACGCGACGGTGTGCTTGCCGCCGTAGGGCGCGTAGTAGCCGTCGTTGAACTCGTTCTTCTTGAGCTTGGCGTACCGGCCGGTCACCGAGCCGTAGGGGCGCTTCTTGGTGGCCTTGCCGACGCCGCCGGGCCGCACGTCGATGACCTTCTTGAACGACGGCATCTTGTCGGTGGAGCAGAGCCCCTTGCCGGCCGCGCTCGCGGGGGCCGCGAGCGGGGCCAGCAGCAGGACGGAGGACGCGACGACGGTGAGGATTTTCCGCATCTGATCCCAATCGTGAGGTATTTCTGGGGCGTTTGATGCGGAGCCGTCCCGAAGAGTTCGACGCCGTGACTCAGATCCGGTCGATGACCTCTTCGGCGAACCGCTCCATCGTCGCGATCTTCAACTCGACGCCGTCGCCGAACTTCTCCCGCTCCTCCGGCGTCGCCGTCCACCAGGGGGCGGCGAGCGTCGAGGTGACGCCCCGGTCACGCCATCTGCGGTAGAGGTCGGCCGACGGCATGGCCCCGATGGGCGCGACGACGTCGAAGCCGTCCAGGGAGCGGCCCTGCTCGGCGAGGAAGCCCTCCAGACGGACCAGCAGCGCTTCGAGATCGGGTTCCCGGTAGACCCGGTTGCCGATCCAGCCGTCGCCGATCCGCGCCGCCCTGCGCAGCGCGTGGTCGCTGTCCCCGCCGATGTAGACCGGGACCGGCGCGCGCGGCACCGGCGCGATCCGCAGCGGGCCGAAGTCGAAGAACTCGCCGTGGTGCTCCACCTCGCCCCCGCGCCACACCTCGCGCAGCGCGGGGACCATCTCGTCGAAGCGGCGGCCCCGCGTGTGGAAGTCCTGCCCGGTCTGCAGGAACTCGTCCTTGCACCAGCCGACGCCCGCGGCGAAACGCACCCGGTCGCCCGAGAGGTACGCCGCGGTCGAGACGGCCTTGGCGACGGTGAAGAAGTCGCGCGCGACCGGGATGTAGACGTTCGGCGCGAACCTGACCCGCTGGGTGACCGCCGACATCGCGCCGATCGTCACCCACACGTCGGGCCAGTGGGTCTCCGGCGCGTAAGGCGGCTCGCCCGTCTTGGAGTACGGGTAGTCCGCCTCGTAGTCGGCGTAGAAGATGTGGTCGGACAGGGTGACGGTGTCGTAGCCCAGGCGGTCGGCCGCCTGGGCGAGCGGCACGTACTCGTCGGCGTCGGCGAAGGACGCCCCGAGCCAGAAGCGCATCTGCGTTGCCTCGGTCTCTGCGGCGTCAGTCGGAGAACTCGGGGATGACGTGCTCGGCGAACATCTCCAGGTTCCGCTTGACGGTGTCGAGCGGCAGGACGCCCTGCTGGCCCTGCATGAACAGGCCGAACCACTCGAGGTCGGGCATCCGGTCGAGCATCCGCTGGATGCCGCGCTTGACGTCGTCGGGGGTGCCCAGGAGGGCCATCTCGACGTCGTTCATGCGCTTGAAGTCGCCCTTCTCGGCGCTGATCGGCTTGAACTTGTCGTCCTCCTTCTTGCGGAGGACCTCCAGGTAGCCGAACGGGCCGAAGAAGGAGGCGAAGTCCTTCTGCATGCCCTTGCCGAAGGTCTCGATGGCCTCTTCCTTGGTGTCGGCCATGCCGACGATCTTCAGGATGCCGGTGTGCTCGCCGAGCTTGTAGATCTTGCCGAGCTTGGCGCACTCGTCCTGGTAGAGCTTGGCCTTCTTGGCGTGCTCGTCGGGGTTCGGGGTGAACATCCAGGGCAGGATGCCCTCCTGCGCGGCGCGGATGACCGAGCGGTCCGAGACGGTGAACGGCTGCCAGAGCTCGGGGTGCGGGTACTGGTACGGCTTCGGGCAGACCGAGATGCCCTGGATGACGCCGTCGTCGTCGATCTCGCCGGGGGTGCCGAACTTCTTGGTCCAGTCCTGCGCGGGCCAGCCCTCGATGCCGGAGAACGGGCGCGGGACCTCGTAGTCCAGGACGTCGCTCTTGTAGCGGAGCAGGTCCTCCGACCAGGCGAGCTTCATGATCTTCAGCACCTCGCCGAAGACGTCGAAGTTGCGGTTGTCGGTGGCCGAGCCGTCCGAGCGGGCGGCGACGGCGTCCCAGCGCTGGCCGAGCACCTGCATCCAGCGGTTCTGGTAGCCGCGCGCGACGCCCAGGCGCAGCCGGCCCTTGGAGAAGTGGTCGAGCAGGGCGACGTCCTCGGCGGCGCGGATCGGGTCCCAGGCGGGGAGCACGATGCCCAGCGGGGCGAGCAGGATGCGTTCGGTGCGGGCGGCGAGGTCGGTGAGGAACATCAGCGGGTTCACCGAGAACTCGAAGCCCTCGGAGTGGAAGTGGTGCTCGGTCATCATGAGCGCGTGGAAGCCGACCTGGTCGGCCAGCACCGCGATCTCACGTACCTCGTTGAGGAGGTTCTGGTATGACTCCACGTCCCGGCCGATCGGGCGCTTGGCGACCGCGTTCTCCTCAGCGGCCCAGCCCGAGCCCGGGATCTGCGGGTTGAGGAAGATAGAGAACTTCACGGCGCATGCTCCTCGCGGTCGACGGCGTCCGAGTGGGATTCGGCTGTCGCAAGTCTGGCAAAGCCTGCTTGAACAAGCAAGCGCTTGGGCGACTGCATTCCCGGATGTGACCCGCCGCACACCCGTCGCCGGAGACGCCACGGCCCCCGCGCCGGAAGTGCCGGGCGGGGGCCGTGGGGGAGCTGTGCCGTGCTACCCGGCCGCGAGCGGGGTGACGGTGAAGGTCTGGGCGTCGACCACGGTCTTGCCGTTGTAGGTCGCGCTGATGGTGAAGGTGAGCGGACCGGTCAGGTTCTTGAAGCCGAAGTAGAACTTCACGTTCGGCTGCCCCGCCGGGATCAGTGCGATGCCCTTTGTCGCGCCCTGGGCGTCGAAGACCACGTTGCCCGGCTTGTTCGACGTCACCTCGACGGCCGCGCCACCGGCCGGGGCCGGACCGGTGAGGACCACGTCGGCCTCGACGGTGTCCTCGACGAAGGCCGCGTCCTTGTGGACGACGATGTCGTACAGTTCCGGCGCGGCGGCGGCCCCGGCCGTCAGGGTGAGGGTGCGGCTGAGGGTCACCCCGCCGTACGCCGCGCTGATCTTCACCTTCTGCTGCGCGGCGACCTTCTGGGTGCCGATGTTGAAGACCGCGGTGCGCTGGCCCGCGGGCACCGTCACCGCCACGTCGACCTCGGCGCGGAAGCTCGAGCTCTCCAGCCTGACGCCGACGCCCTTGGCGGGCGCGGGGGAGTTCAGCGTGACGGTGCCGGTGAGCGCGGTGCCGCCGGGGACCGTGGCCTGGCTGAGCGTCATGCCCTTGAGGAAGCGCTTCGGCGTCAGCTTGAGCTTCTTGACGGCCTTCTTGCCGTTGAGCGTCGCGGTGACGGCCACCGCGCGCTTCTTGGCGGTCGCCTTGGTCTTCGCGGTGAACGTGGCGGTCCGCTTGCCCGCCTTGACCTTCACCGACGCCGGGACCTTCACGAACGCGGGGTTCTTCGAGGCGAGCATCACCTTCGCGCCGCCGGCGGGCGCGGGCGCGGAGAGGCGTACCGTGCCCGTCGTCTTCTTGCCGCCGACCAGCGGGTTCACCGCGAACGTCACGGCGGCGGGCTTGGGCTTGGCGGCGCGCAGGTGCGCGGCGACGGCGACCGACTCGATGGTCTCCGCGCCTGCGCCGGTCGCGGCAGTGCCTATCGCGGCTGCGACGGATGTCCCGCCGGAAACGACGAGCGCTAGCGCCGCCGCGGCGCCGACGAGCGCCCTCTTGAGCTGACGGGACATCGACCGGGCCTCCATGATCTTCGGGAGCGAACGCAGCATGGTCGCGCTTTCCCGAGGTTCCTGTCAGCCCATCGGATAACCGGACGATAACGACATTCCGTACTTTTGGTGCGGCTAGCCGCGCGCGGCCGCCTTGCGCTCGCGGCGCGCAAGCCGGGTGAGCCAGGTGCGCAGCACGTGCAGGAACTCCCCGGGGCTCTCCTCGTGCAGCCGGTGGCCGTTGCCGGGGAAGACATGCGTCTCCGCGCCGAGCTTCGCGCGCTCCCACTCGGCCCGCTCGGGGTCGGCCCACAAGGTGAGCACCGGCTGGGTCCTGCGCGCGAGGTACGCCTCGGACTGCGGCCTGACCCCGAGCTGGCCCTCGGCGACGAACAGCGCGTGGAACACCTCGGCGAGCACGTGCGGGGCGGTGCCGAGCAGCTTGCGCTCGTGCCACGCCCTGATCGCGGGCGGCGTCGCGGGGGTGTAGAGGGTGGCGTCCATCGCCAGCGCGGTCTCGTGGGTCTTGGCGCGCAGGGCGTCGGCGTATCCGGGCATGAAGGCCGCGACGTCCTCGCCGAGCCCGTAGCCGGGGTCGATCGCGACGACCCCGCGCACCAGCGCCGGGTGCTCGACCGCGAGCACGCTCACCACCTGCCCGCCCAGGGAGTGCCCGACGGCCACACACCGCTCGACGCCCAGGTGGCTGAGCAGGGCCGCGAGGTCGGCGGCCATCTCGCGCGGCACGTTGCCCGCTTCCGGGACCGAGCTGTAGCCGTGGCCGCGCAGGTCGGGGGCGATGACGCGGAAGTCGCGGGCGAGGTCGGGCAGGTGCCACACCCAGTCGTGGGAGTCCGCGCCCATGCCGTGCACGAGCAGCAGGACCGCGGCGTCGCGCGGGCCGTCGTCGGTGTAGAAGAGGCGGACGTCGCGGACTTCGGCGAACGGCATGTGCGGCTCCTTGAGCAAGCAATTGCTTGGTAGAGTAGCGGATATGCGCCTCGGCATCACGATGTTCGCCACAGATCAGACCATGCCGCCCCACACCTTGGCCATCGCCGCCGAAGAACGCGGCTTCTCTTCGCTGTACCTCCCGGAACACACCCATATCCCCACTTCGCGGCGGACCCCTTCGGCCGCGACCCTGGAGACGTCGGGGGTGGGGGCCTCAGGGTTCCTGCGCGGCGACTCAGGCGACGAGACGCTCTCGGAGTCCTACGCCCGCACGCTCGACCCGTTCGTGTCGCTGGCGATGGCCGCGTCCGTCACCTCGACGCTGACGCTCGGCACCGGCGTCGCGCTGCTCGCCCAGCGCGAGCCGATCGTGACGGCCAAGGCGGTGGCGAGCCTCCAGCACCTGTCCGGAGGCAGGGTCGTGCTCGGCGTCGGGTACGGCTGGAACGTCGAGGAGGCCGAGGACCACGGCGTCGTGTGGGGCGAGCGGCGCGCGCTCGTCGCGGAGCGGCTGCGGGTGATGCGCGCGCTGTGGCGCGACGAGGTGGCCGCTTACAAGGGCGAGTTCGAGGTGCTCAGCCCGAGCTGGGCCTGGCCGAAGGCCGACGTGCCCGTGCTGTTCGGCGGGGGCGGCGGGCCGAAGCTGTTCGCCGCGATCGCCGAGCTCGGCGACGGGTGGATGCCGATCGGCGGCGCGGGCGTCGCCGAGGCGCTGCCCAAGCTCAGCGCGGCCTTCGAGGCCGCCGGACGCGACCCGGCGACGGCGTCGGTCATCCCGTTCGGGACGCTGCCGACGCCGGGCAAGCTCGAGCACTTCGCCGCCCTGGGCGTCACCGAGACCGTCCTTCGGGTGACGTCGGGGACGCGCGACGCCGTGCTGCGCGAGCTCGACGCGCACGCCAGGTTCCTCTAGGCCGTCTGCTCCGGCATGAGGTGCCGTGGCGTGACGAACATCGCCGTCGCCTCGATGGTGACCTTGCCGTCGGGGCCGGTGATCGTGCCCTCCGCCCAGCTCTTGCGGCCCTCGCGCCGGGTGATCTCGGCGCGCAGGGTCAGCGGGACGCGCAGCGGCGTCGGCCTGCGGTAGCGCAGCTCAAGGGTCGCGGTGAAGCCGGGCACACCGGACAGACCGGCCGTCATGCCGAGCACCTGGTCGAAGATCGCCGCGCTGACGCCGCCGTGCACCAGCCCGGGAGGGCCCTCGTAGACGTCGTCAAGGGTGAAGACCGAGCGGACCGTCCCGTCCGGCAGCGCCTCGAACGGGACGGGCGGCGCGACGGGGTTCAGCACCCCGCTGACGGGGTTGCCGAGCTGCATCGACATCCCGCTCGCGGGCAGGCCGTCGAGCGGGGTGTCGGCCATCGGCGGCGCGGGCAGCCGTGTGGCGTTCAGCCGCGCGGTGAGCGCCCGCACCTGCTCGGCGACCGCCGCGACCTCGTCGTCGGGGACGTCGGTGAGCACGACGGCGTCGATGAGGGCGCGCACGTCCTCGGCGAGGCGCGCGCGCTCGGCGACCCGCGCCTCGCCGAGGAACGACCGGTCCTTGGGGTTGACGGTCGGGGGAAGGGCGGTCGTCATGGGTCACTCCTGCACTGGGAATCCTAGAATCGCATTCTAGACAGTCCCTCGGTCAGCCCAGGTACGCGGCCCGCACCGTGGGGTCCTCCCGCACGTCGGCGGGGTCACCCTCGGCGATGACCTTGCCCAGGTCGAGCACCACGATCCGCTCACAGGTGTCCATGACGAAACCGACGTCGTGCTCGACCAGCAGGACCGTCGCCTCCACCGACGCCAGCACCTCGGCGAACACCGCGACCTGCGCGGGGTCGAGGCCCGACGTGGGCTCGTCGAGGAGCAGGATCTTGGGGGAGTCGACCAGCGCGCGGGCGAGTTCCACAAGGCGTCGGCGGCCGATCGGCAGTTCGGCCGCGTAGAGCCCGGCGAGGTCGGCGATGCCGCAGCGCTCGAGCGCGTGCTCGGCGCGCTCGCGGCGGGCCAGCTCGCGGGCGCGGCGCGACGGCAGCGCCAGCAGGTCGGCGGCCAGGCCGCCGCCACCGCCGTGCCATTCGAGCGCGGTGAGCACGTTCTCCAGCACGGTGAGGCGGCCGAACACCTGCGGGCGCTGGAACGTGCGGGCCATGCCCTCGCGCGCCCGCCGCACCGCGCCGCGCGCGGTCACGTCCACGCCGTCCACCCTGACGTGCCCGGAATCCGGCCTGCGCAGCCCGGTGACGACGTCGAAGAGCGTCGTCTTGCCCGCGCCGTTGGGGCCGATCACCCCGCAGACCTGCCCTCGCGCGACGGCGAAGGACACGCCCTCAAGCGCGCGCACGCCGCCGAAGCCGACGCCGATCCCCTCAAGTTCCAGGCTCACGCGCTTCCCTCCTCGCTCGCGGCGGGCCTTCCGCCCAGATAGGCGGCGGTCAGCAGATCCTCGACGTCGACCTCGTCACGCGGGCCGAGACAGGTCAGAGTGCCGCGCCGCATGTAGGCGACGACGTCGGCGAGCTCAAGCGCCTCGTGCGCCTTCTCCTCGACCACCAGCAGCGCGACGCCGCGTTCGCGCAGCTCGCCGAACAGGTCGAACACCTGCCTGACGACCAGCGGGGCGAGGCCGAGCGACGGCTCGTCGGCGATGAGCACCTTCGGCGGCCTGACCAGCGCGGGGGCGAGCGCGAGAATCTGCTGTTCGCCGCCGGATAGGGAGCCCGCCGGGAGGTCCTTGCGCTCGGCGAGTCGGGGGAACCGCTCGTAAGCCTTCGCCCTGTCGGACGCCGTAGGCAGCCAGAGCGTCAGGTTCTCTTCTACGGTCAGGCCGGGGAAGACCCCTCGGCCCTCGGGAGCCAGGTACATGCCTTCACGTGCGCGCTTGTCGGCCGATAGGGCGGTGACGTCTACGCCGCCGAGGAGGACACGTCCTGCCGTCGGCGTCACTTCGCCGACGGCGACCGCGCAAGCCGTCGACTTGCCTGCGCCGTTCGCGCCGAGCAGCGCCAGCACCTCGCCGGGGCGCACGGCGAGGTCGACGCCGCGCAGCACCGTCGTGTCGCCGTATCCGGCGACGATCCCTTCCAGGACGAGGGCGGCGTCGTCGGGGGCGGGCACGGGTTCCGTCGCCTGGGCCTCGCGCGCCTCGTCGGCCTTGGCCCCCTTCCGTCTGCGCCGGTAGCGCTGCTCGGCGAACTGGGCGAGGACGCCGTCGGGGTGCTTGGCGAGGATCACGCCGCCGAGGCCGAACAGGATCGCCTCGACGTGCGCGGAGTCGGTGACGTACGACAGGATCTCGTGCGAGACCCCGACGATCAGGCCGCCGACGACCGCGCCGCCGATCCGCCGGACGCCCTGCAGCACCACGACCGCGAGCCAGAAGAACCCGAGGTTCACGCGCAGGTCGCTGGCGTAGATCTGGCCCGCGAACGTCGCGAACAGCACACCGCCCAGGCCCGCGATGCCCGACGCGACGGCGAACAGCGTCAGCTTGGTCCGGATCGCCGAGACCCCCGCCGTCTGGGCGGCGGTCGGCGCTGACCTGACGGCGAGGATCGCGCGTCCGGAGGGGGAGCGTTCCAGGTTGCGGATCAGCAGCGCGACCACCGCGATCACCGCGAGCAGCAGCACGATCCGCGTGCGCGGGTCGGTGGTGTCGGTCGGGCCGAGCACGATCGCGGGGAACTTCCAGCCGAGGGTGCCGTTGCTGAACGCGTCGATCTGGAACAGGACCTGGTCGGCGAGCAGGCCGAGCGCGAGCGTCGCGAGGGCGAGGACCTTTCCGCCGAGGCGCAGCGCGGGCAGCGCGACGATCAGGCCCGCCGCGACCGCCGCGAGCACGCCGAGCACGACCGCGAGCCCGAACGGCATCCCGTGCCCGACGACGAGCCCGGCCGTCAGCGCGGCGAGCGCGGCGAAGGACGCCTGCGCGAGGTTGACCATGCCGCCGACGCCCGTCACCACGACGAACGAGCAGAAGATCAGCGAGAACACCAGGCCGGTCGCGACAAGCCCGGCCCAGTAGTCGCCCGCGAAGAACAGCGCCCACCCCAGCCCGACCGTCCCGCCGACCGCCCACGGCAGCACCCGCCGCCAGCGCGGCAGGTCAGCGAGGTAGTCGGGCGGCGGCGTGTCCTCCGCGACGGTGCCCGCGACCCGCGCGCGGGAGCGGTTCAGGACCACGAGCCCGACGAGCAGGAGCAGCGCGGGGACGCCGGTGGCAAGGCCCGTCACCTGCTCGGTGAGCGAGCCGCCGTAACCGGCGACGAGGTTCTGCACGACGCCGAGCGCGAGGCCCGCCGCGAACGTCCAGGGGATCGAGCGCAGGCGGCCGAACACCGACGCGGTCGCCGCGGTGAACATCAGCACGGTGAACGCGCTCTGGTCGAGGCCGAGCGCGGGCACCGCGAGCACGCCCGCGAGCGCGGCGAGCGCCGACGACAGCATCCACGCCTGGGCGGACGCGGCGTCGGCGTCGACCCCGCGCCATGTCGCGAGGGACCGCTGGTCGACCGTCGCGCGCATCCGCAGGCCGAGCGTGGTGTGCCGCATGACGAGCCACAGCACGGCGGCGGCCGCCGCGGCGAGGCCGAAGACGACGAGCTGGTCGGAGTCCAGGCGCACCCCGTCGAGCGGTTCGAACGAGGCGGGCGGCTGCGGTCCGAGACCGCGCGCCGACGCGCCCTCCGTCACCGAGGGCAGGCCGAACACCTCGACGAGCCACAGCCCGAGCGCGGGCAGCGCGATCAGCAGGCCGATCGTCGCGACGATCGCCTGCGTCTCCCCGGCCTTGGCGAGGCCGCGGAACATCAGCCGGTGCAGCGTGTAGCCGAGCAGCGGCGCGAACACCCCGACGGTCAGCACGACGGCCGGCCAGGCGGGCCAGCCCGCGCCGGAGGTGAGTTCGAAGTACAGCAGCGCGGCGACGAACCCCACCGCGCCGTGGGCGAAGTTGAACACGCCGGTGGCGGCGTACGACAGCGTCAGTCCGGAACCGAGCAGGGCGAAGATCGCGCCGGTCACGAGTCCGCTGAGTACAAGTCCGGTGAATTCGGTCAAGACGGCTCCCGGGGAACGGGCGCCGCCCGGCCGTGGCCGGACGACGCCCAGGGCATCACTTCAGCGGGGTGTTCTCGGTGCACTTGAGGTGCTGCGCGACCTCGAAGGCGTCGCCGTTCAGCCGGACGAGCGCGCCACAGCCGTTGGGCTCCTTCTTGTCCTTGGGGTACTCGATCCGCCCGAAACCGGGGTTCTCGTGGACGAAGGTCGCGGCCGCCGCGAGGAACGACTCACGCGTCAGGTCCTTGCCGGCCTTCTCGGCGATGGCCAGGAACACCTCGGCGGCCCAGTAGCCGACCGCCATGTGCTGGGTGAACTCGGGCGTCGCGCCGCCGGACGCCTTGGTGATGTCGTCGCGCATCTTGACGACCTCGGGCAGATCCGACTCGAACGGCTCGAACTGCGGCGACGACAGCACGCCGTTCAGACCGGCCTTGAGCGCCGGGTCCTTGAGCACGACGGGGTCGTAGCTCGTCGCGTCGCTGATCGCGCCCTTGTACCCGGCCTTGCGCAGCGCGCCGAACAGCCCGGCGTTGAGCTTGGCCCCGGCCATGATGGACACGACGACGTCGGGCGCGCCGCCCTCGGCGTTCATGATCTTGTTGACGTAGGGCAGCCAGTCCTGCGGCGGCGCGGTCGCCGGGATCGCGGCGGAGGTGCCCGCGATCTTGAACCCGGCGGCGGTGAACGACTGGCTGATCGTGCCGACGCCAGTCTTGGAGGCGGTGGAGTCGGTGCCCTGGATCCATGCGGTCTTGCCGTCGGAGCCGCCGAGCTCGGCCGCGACCTGCTCGCCCCACCACGTCTGCGTGCCCGCGCCGGGGGAGGGCGCGAGGCAGCCGTTGTAGCCGAACGCGGTCGTCAGGCCGCACCACTGCGGACCCGTCGCCCAGCCGAACCACGGGACGCCCTGCTGTTCCAGGAAGCTGCCGCCGCCGAACGACGGCGAGCTGACCGGGACGAGCGCGAAGACGCCGTCCTTCTGGACGAGCTTCTGGGCGGCGGTCGCGCCCTTGGCCGGGTCCATGCCGTCGTCCTCGGCCCCGACGAACTCGATCTTGCGGCCGTGCACGCCGCCTTCGGCGTTGGCGCGGTCGAACCTCGCCTTCGCGCCGATCTCGGCTGCGCCGGTGGAGTATCCGGTGGCGCTGGTCTTGGCCAGGATGCCGCCGATCTTGATGGTGGAGTCGGTGACGCCGGCGGCCCCGTCGCCCGAGCCCGTCTTGTCCGTTGTCGTGCAGGCGGTGAGGAGGCTCGCGGTGAGGGCCACGGTGACCGCGGCCCGGGTTTTCATGCGCATATGGGGTGGACTCCCGTACGGAGTTCGCGCTAACTGACCTAGCGCTCGCTTGATCCGGAGGGTACGCGCGGGTCTCGTACCAAGCAAGTGCTTGGTGTTACGGTGCTCGGTATGACGACTATGCGCGCGGCCGTGCTCCGAGAGTTCGGCGCCCCCTTGGAGATCCTTTCGGTTGACGTGCAGGAGCCCAGGTCCGGCGAGGTCCTGGTGAAGATCGCCGCATCCGGAATCTGTGGGTCTGACCTGAAGACGCTGGACGGCAAGAGCCCCGTCGTCAGGAAACTTCCCGTCATTCCCGGACATGAGAGCGCGGGGGTCGTCGCGGCAGTAGGGCCCGGCGTTACGGGGGTGAAGGAGGGCGACCACGTCATCGTGGCGATGAACGGGCCGTGCGGGCGGTGCCGCAACTGCACGCGGGGGCGGGTCCACCTGTGCTCGGGCAAGGCGCGGATGGCGGCGATCATGGGGATGATGCCGGACGGGTCGACCCGGCTTTCGCTTGACGGCGAGGCCGTCACGCCCTACATCGGGATCGGGTCGTTCGCCGAGTACGCCGTCGTCGCCGAGCCGATGTGCGTCAGGGTCGCCAAGGACGTGCCGCTCGACCTGCTGTCGCTGACCGCCTGCGGCGTCGTCACCGGGGTCGGGGCGGTGCTCAACACCGCGCGGGTCGAGCCCGGGTCGTCGGTGCTGGTCGTCGGGGCGGGCGGGGTCGGCCTCAACGTCATCCAGGGCGCGGTCCTCGCGGGCGCGACGACCGTCATCGCGGCCGACGTGGTGCCCGCCAAGCTCGACCTCGCCAAGGAGTTCGGCGCGACCCACACGCTGCTGTCGGAGGACCTGCCCAAGCAGGTCGGCGAGATCGTCAGGGGCGGGGTCGACTACGCCTTCGACGTCACCGGCAACCCCAACGCCCTCACCTCGGCGTTCACCGCCACCCAGCCGGGCGGCACCACCGTCATGGTCGGCAGCCCTTCCGCCCCCACCCTCGACGTCCCCACCTCGGCGCTGTTCTCCTCACGCCGCCTCATGGGCACCCAGGGCGGCGACGCCAACCCCGCCCGCGACCTCCCCCTCCTGGTCGACCTCTACCGCCAAAACCGCCTCAACCTCGACTCCCTGGCCACCGAACGCGTCTCCCTCACCGACGTCAACGCCGCCATCACCCGAGTCCGCTCCGGCCAAGTAGCCCGCTCCATAATCACCTTCTAACCCCCTTTGGGCGGCGGCCCCACCGCCGCCCAAACGGGGTCCCGCCCGCGCTCAGTCCACGAAAAGCTGCTCAACGTGCGCGATGGTCGCGGCCCGCACCAGCCACCGGTCGAGCTCTTCAAGGTCGGTGCTGGCGAGGATGCGCTCCCGCGCGGGCTGGGTGACCAGGATGCTCCGCGCTGCGAGGACCGTGATGATGGCCTTGGCGGTGTTCTCGGCGCGGATGGAGTCGGTCCAGGGGCTGCTGTAGCTGAAGGGCATTTGCTGCATGAGGCTCTCCAGGTAGGTGCGGGCGGGGTCGGCGAGCGATCCGGCGATGAAGTTATGGTATCGCGCGGCTTTGTCGAGGTCGGGAAGAGTGCTCAGGGCCTCCACAACAGTTCTGAGAAGGGGTCGGTGGGCGGGGTCATCGCCGTGGGTGATGGCAGACAGGACAGCAAGGGGAATATTCGCTTTCGCGGCTTCTACGCTGGTAATCGGGTTTGCGGAAAAAGACAGGAAAAGTGAGCGGGCTTCGGTGTTGGGAATTGCTGGGATTTGTCTGCTATTCCGGTTGGATGGTAAAATGCGGGTGTTGTTGAGTTTTGGGGGGTTGGTGGGGGGTAGGGCGGCGTCGATCGGGTAGGGCGTTCAGGGATGGGGGAAATCGTAGGCTTCAGGGGGAAGTCATGGGATATGAGAAGAATGCTCGGGACCTGATGAGTCCCGGGGCGCGGACCATCGAGGGGCATGAAACGCTCGACCGCGCGGCGCAGCTCATGCGCGAGGAGGGCGTCGGGGCGCTGCCCATCGTGGGGCCTTCCGGGAGGTATGAGGGCATACTCACCGACCGGGACATCGTGCTCAAGTGCGTCGCCGAGGGGCACGACCCCGCCAAGGTGACCGCGTCCGACCTCGCGGGCGGCCTGTGGTCCTGCCCGCCGACCGCCACGGTCCAGCAGGCGCTGGAGATCATGGAGGAGCACCGCATCCGGCGGCTCCCCGTCATCGACGACAACAAGATCATCGGCATGATCAGCGAGGCCGACCTCGCCAAACACCTGCCCGACACCGAACTGGCCGAGTTTGTCCACCGAATCTACACAGGCACCTAACCCCTCTTCTTTCGCCGCAGTCCCTTCGGGACTGCGGCGAAAGCGTCCCTCGGGGACTGCGGGGTTAGGTGAAGTGGTGGCCGGCGTTTACGTCTAGGACGGCGCCGGTGGTGGAGGAGGAGGCGTCGCTGGCGAAGTGGAGGACTGCGCGGGCTACGTCTTCTTCGGAGGCGATTTTGCGTAGGGCCATGGCGGAGACGTCGCGGGCTCGGATCTGCTCGACGGGGACGCCTTCGGCGGAGGCGCGGGCGGCCATCCAGTCGTCGAGGACGGGGCTGGCGATCCAGCCGGGGGCGACGCAGTTCACGCGGACGCCGTCGGGGCCGAGTTCGTCGGCGAGGCAGTGGGACAGGAGGTGGACCGCGGCCTTGCCGGCGGCGTAGTCGCTGCGTCCCGCGTACCCGGCCCGGCTCGACATCGACGTGATGTTGACGATCGAGCCGGAGCCCTGCGCGACCATGTACGGCGCCACGTAACGGCAGGCCAGGAGGGTCCCGTAGGCGGCGATGTCCACGACCTCGCGCCACTTGTGCAGGTAGTCGGCGTCCATGTCGAGGACGTTCTTGCGGTGCGTGCCGGGGAACGCCGCGTTGACCAGCACGTCGATCCGCCCGTACCGCTCGTGCACGGCGGCGGCGAGCGCTTGGACGGCGTCGGGGTCGGTCACGTCGGTCGGGACGGCCAGCGCGCCGGTCTCGGCCGCGATCGCCGCAAGGGTCGCGGGGGTACGCGCCGCGACAGCCACCTTCGCGCCTTCGGCCGTCATAAGCCGCGCGAGGGTACGGCCGAGCCCAGGTCCGGCCCCTGTGACGATCGCGATCTTGCCTTCGAGCACCATGCGCGCACTGTACCAAGCGATTGCTTGTTTGGTACCGTGCGGACGTGGATCTCACCTTCACCCCCGCACATGACGCGCTGCGCGCCGAGGTCAGGCAGTGGCTCGCGGCCCACGTGCCGGCCGAGCCGCTCCCGTCCATGGACACCGCCGAGGGGTTCGCCAAGCACCGCGCCTGGGAGCGCGCGCTTGCCGAGGCCCGCCTGAGCGTCCCGTCTTGGCCCGCCGAGTACGGGGGCCGTGCCGCCGGACTCGTCGAATGGCTCATCTGCGAGGAGGAGTACTGGGCGTCCGGGGCGCCCGGCCGGGTCAGCCAGAACGGGATCTTCCTGCTCGCACCGACCCTCCTGCACTGGGGCACCCCCGAGCAGAAGGCGCGCTTCCTGCCGAAGATGGCCACGGCCGAGGAGGTCTGGGCGCAGGCGTGGTCCGAGCCCGAGTCAGGCAGCGACCTGGCCTCCCTGCGCGCCACCGCCACCCCCGACGGCGACGGCTGGCGGCTCAGCGGCCAGAAGACGTGGAGCTCACGCGCGGTCTTCGCCGACTGGGGCTTCGGCCTGTTCCGCTCCGACCCCGCCTCCGAGCGCCACCACGGCCTCACCTACTTCCTTTTCCCCCTCGACGCCCCCGGCCTCACCGTACGGCCGATCGCACAGCTCGACGGGGAGACCGGCTTCGCCGAGATCTTCTTCGACGACGTGTACGTGCCGTCCTCGCAGGTCCTAGGACAGGTCGGCAAGGGCTGGTCGGTGGCCATGGCGACGACGTCGTCGGAACGCGGCCTCACCCTGCGCAGCCCCGGACGGTTCCTGGCCGTTGCCGAAAGGTTGCTCGCCCTCGCCCGCGAGTCCGGCGACCAGACCCTCCAGGACGCCGCCGTCAGCGCCTGGTCCGACGCCGAGGCGTACCGCCTCTACACCTGGGCGGCAGTAGCGCGCTTGGAAGAGGGCATCGAACTCGGTCCGGCGTCGTCGCTGATGAAGGTGTTCTGGTCCGAGCTCGACCTGAAGCTGCACGAACTCGCGCTCGCGCTGCGCGGCCCCGACGCCGCGCTCGCCGACCGCTGGATGGACGGGTTCCTGTTCGCCCTCGCCGGGCCGATCTACGCGGGGACCAACGAGATCCAGCGCAACATCATCGCCGAACGAGTCCTGGGGCTGCCCCGATGAGATTCGCCTTCACCGACGACCAGCGGATGCTCGCCGCGACCGTCGCCGAGACCCTTGCCAAGTCGTGTCCGCCCGCGCTGGTGCGGGCCGCGCGCACCGATCCGGCAGTGCGGCGCGGCGAGGCGTGGGCCGCGCTCGCCGGGCTCGGCCTGCTCGGCGCGACGGTCCCCGAGGACCGGGGCGGCCTCGGCCTCACCGCGCTCGACACCGTGCTCGCCTGGGTGGAGGTCGGCCGCGCGTGCGCGCCGGGCCCGCTCGTCGAGACGGCCGTCGCCGCGCCGCTCCTGCTGCCCGAGGGCTCCCCGTGGCTCGCGCGCATCGCCTCGGGCGAGGCCGCCGCCTCGGTGCGCTGCGCCGAGAACCCGTACCTGCTCGACGCCGACGTCGCGGACCTGCTGCTCCTGCCCGAGGAGGCGACGGCGTCGCCGGTAGAGGCGTCTTCGGCCGACGGGACACGGCGGCTGTTCACCGTCCAGGGCGAGACGTCCCCGGGCGGGGCCGCCGCCGACCACGCGTCGGTCGCGGTGTCCGCGCAGCTGCTCGGGCTCGGCGACCACCTGCTCGACGCCGCCGTCGCCTACGCCGGGCAGCGCAGGCAGTTCGGCAAGGCGATCGGCTCGTTCCAGGCGGTCAAGCACCTGCTCGCGGACGTCTCGGTCGGGCTGCGCTTCGCCGAGCCGCTCGTCCACCGGGCGGCGTACTCGCTGGTCAACCCGGGTCCGGACACCGCGCGCGACGTGTCCGCCGCGAAGGTCGCCGCCGCCGAGGCCGCGCACCGGGCCGCGCGGGTCGCGCTCCAGGTGCACGGCGCGATCGGCTACACCGACGAACTCGACCTGCACCTGTGGCTGTCGCGGGTGTGGGCGCTCGTCCCCGCCTGGGGCGATCCGGCCTTCCACCGGGCGCGGCTGCGCGCCGCGCTGCTGGGGGCGCGGTGACGGGCGTCACCGTCGCCACCGACGTCGGCGGCACGTTCACCGACGTGGTGCTCGCCGGGGGCGACGGGCGCGTCCACGTCGTCAAGACCCTCACGACCCCGGACGATCCGGGCGACGGCCTGCTGCGCGGGGTCGCCGACGTGCTCGCCCTCGCGGGGGTCGCGCCGTCCGAGGTGACCCGGTTTGTCCATGCGACGACGCTGGCGACGAACGTCATCCTCGAGCGGCGCGGCGTGCCCGTCGCGTTCGTGACGACCGAGGGGTTCCGGGCGCTGCTCGCGCTCGGCCGGCAGGCGCGGGTCGAGGAGGAGCGGTTCGACCTCGGCTTCGCCCAGCCGGAGCCGCCCGTGCCGCTCACCCACACGTTCACCGTCGGCGGGCGGATCGACGCCTCGGGCGGCGAGGTCGCGCCGCTCGACGAGGCGGGCGCGGCGCGCGTCGCGGAGCAGATCGCGGGGCTCGGCGTCGCGGCGGTCGCGGTGTGCCTGCTGCACTCCTACGCCGAGCCCGCGCACGAAAGGCGGCTCGCGGAGATCCTGCGGGCGCGCCTCGGGGATGTCCCGGTTGTTCTGTCGAGCGATGTATGGCCGGAGATGGGGGAGTACGAGCGGGCGACGACAACGCTCATGTCGGCCTATGTCGGACCCGTCATGGACTCGTATCTGCGGCGGCTCACCGGACGGCTGCGCGACCTCGGGATCGGCGCGCCGGTCCAGGTGATGGAGTCGGCGGGCGGGGTGCTGCCGGTCGAACTCGCCGCGGCGCGGGCCGTCCACACCATCGAGTCGGGCCCTGCGGCGGGCGTCATCGCGGCCGCCGACGCGGGCGCGGCGCGCGGCCTCGCCGACCTCATCTCCTTCGACATGGGCGGCACCACCGCCAAGGCGGGGCTGGTGCGCGGCGGCCGTCCCGGCATCACCCACGAGTTCCAGGTCGGCGGCAAGGGCAGCTTCGGCGGGCGACGGCCGGGCTCCGGCGTGCCGATCAAGATCCCGGCCATCGACCTCGCTGAGGTCGGCGCGGGCGGCGGGTCGATCGCGTCGGTCTCCGGCGGGACGCTCAGGGTCGGGCCGCGCTCGGCGGGGGCAGACCCCGGGCCCGCGTGCTACGGACGCGGCGGCGTTGAGCCGACAGTCACTGACGCCAACCTCATCCTCGGCTATCTGTCGCCGGACGAGTTCGCGTTCCCGCTCTCGCGTGAACTCGCCGAGGAGGCGATGCGCAAGGTGGCCGACCCGTTGGGCGTCGATGTGGCGACGGCTGCGGCGGCCGTACACGACATCGCCAACGCGCAGATGGGAACCGCCGTACACGTCGTCACCGTACGGCGCGGCATAGACCCGCGCGGGTACACCCTCGTCGCGCTCGGCGGCGCGGCCCCGACGCACGCCGCGCGGCTCGCGGAGCGGTTCGGGATCACGCGGGTGCTGGTGCCGCCGAACTCGGGCGTCGGCTCGGCGGCGGGGCTGCTGCGGGCCGACCTGTCGGTCGAGCGGGCAAGGACGTTCCTGCGGCCTACTGCGTCGCTCACCGAGGAGGCCCTGGCCGGGCTCGCGGCGCTGCTCGACCATCTGGAGCACGTGGCACGCGCCGACCTGTCGGCTTCGACGGGAGGGGAGGTCAACCGGTCCGTCGGCGTCCGATTCATTGGTCAGGCGCATGCGTTCACCGTTGATCTGCCGCCCGGGCCGCTGACGACCGCGCTGATCGAGCACGTCACCGAGGACTTCTACAAGAAGTACGAGGAGTCCTACGGGATTCCTTTGCGGGACCCGGCCGAACTCACCACTGCGCGCGTACGCGTCACCGTAGAAGCGCCGCACCCTACGCCCGCGCCTATGGAGCTCGTACGAGCCGAGGAGACAGCTCGTGTAGTGCACCTCGACGGGGAGCGCCGGGAGATCCCCGCGCATCCCCGGGCGTCATGCCCGCCAGGTACGCCCCTGGAAGGGCCGCGCATCCTCACCGACGCCCAGTGCTCGGTCCTCGTCCCGCCCGGCTGGCGGGCCACCGCGACCCCCGAGGGCGCCACCCTCCTGGAACGCCTTCCCGCCGAACCCCTGGAGGCACGGTGAGCGACGACCTGACCGCCGAGATCCTGCGGAACGCGCTGTGCACGGCGGCCGAGGAGGCGAGCATCGTCGTCGTCCGGTCGGCCTACTCGACGTTCATCGTCGAGGGCGCGGACGCGGCGGCGGCCGTCCTGGACGCCGAGGGGAGGCTGATCGCGCACTCGACGTCGACCGCGATCATCCAGTGCGCGTCGCTGCGCAGCGCGCTGCCCTACCTGCTGCGGCGCTTCCCGGCCGCCGAGATGACGCCGGGCGACGTGTTCCTCATGAACGACGTCTACCAGGGCGGTATCCACGCCAACGACCTGCTGGTGTTCCGGCCGGTGTTCCGCGAGGGCAGGGCCGCGTACTTCACGGGGACCCTTATCCACGTGGCGGACCTGTCGGGCCTGTCGGCCGGGGGGATGGCTTCCGACGCTACCGATGTGTTCCTTGAGGGGGTTCAGCTTCCGCCCGTGCGGATCGCGACCTCGTCGGGGCTTGTTGACGACGTCGTCGCGATCCTTGCGGCGAACTCTCGGACGCCCGGGAAGCTCGTCGGGGACCTGCGCGCGCTTATCGCCGGAGCCAACGTCGCCGCAAGGCGGATCGAAGAACTGATCGACGTACGCTTCGCCGACGGGGTCGCGGCTTACCTCGCCGATACCGAGCGGCGTATGCGCGCGTCCTTGCGGGAGATACCTGACGGGACGTACAGCGGCTCGTACACGCTCGATGACGGGCTCACCGTACGCGTCGCCGTCACGCTTGACGATGGCGCGGCGACGATCGACTTCACCGGGACCGACCCCCAGGTGCCGCTGCCGGTGAACTCGGGCTTCTCCCAGACGTTGGGCGGGGTCATGTACGCGATCCGCTGCTACGTCGACCCCACGCTGCCGCTCAACGAGGGCTGCTTCGCACCCCTTGACGTCGTGATGCCCGAGGGCAGCCTTGTGCACTGCACGCGGCCCTACCCGGGCGGCGGACGGTTCGGGACCGTCGCGGCGGCGGAGGAGGCGATCTTCTCGGCGCTCACCAGCGCGCTACCGGGCCGGGGCGTCGCGGCGTCGGGAATCCTTCAGGGGTTCAGCCTGAGCGGCGTCGGGCGGCCCTGGCTGCACATGTCGTTCGACCTCGGCGGCATGGGCGCGGGCGCGCACCGCGACGGGCCCGACGCCACCGGCGCGCTGTTCGGCGGCGGGCGCAACATCATCCCGCAGACCGAACCCGTGGAGGCGCGGCTGCCCGTCCGGATCGAAGCCGTCGAGCTGATACCGGACTCCGGAGGCGACGGCTCCCGGCGCGGCGGCCTCGGCACGCGTACGGTGATCCGCCTTCTGGAGGACGCCCGCGTCGACACCAGGGGGGACCGCCTGCACCGGCCGCCTCCGGGCGCGGAAGGCGGGATGCCCGGGCGTCCCGGAGGCTACTTCCGGGAACTGGCCGACGGCACCCGGGAACCCCTCGACACCAAAGCGACCCGGCAGCCTCTACGCGCCGGTGAGGCGTTCGTTCTGGAGACGTCAGGCGGCGGCGGCTACGGGCCCCCGTCCGCCCGCGCCGAGGCCGACCGCGCCCGCGACCTCGCCGACGGCCGCACCACCCCGCCCACCCCCTGACCGACCCCGCACCCCGCGTCCCACCCCCGCACGTGTGGTCCGGAGTCCGCATCCGGGCCGCGCAGTCCGCACCCGTCAGGCCCGTGCCCCCGAAGTGGGGATTTCGGGGTCAGGAGGCACAGATGAGATTCGGTGTTCCGCTTGGGCTTGTTCATCCCGCGTTGTGGAAGGACCTCGCGGTCGAGGCGGATCGGCTCGGGTTCGACTCGGTGTGGATTCCCGAGCACCTTGTGTTCACGACTGACCTTTCCACGGCGAATTATCCGGGGACGTCCGATCCGGGGATCAACCCGAAGACCCCTCTGTTCGACGCGCTCGGGTACCTGTCCCATCTCGCGGCGGTGACCCGGCATGTGCGGCTCGGTACTGCCGTCTACCTGTACGGGTTGAGGCATCCGCTTATCAGCGCGCGCGCTTTCGCGACGCTGGACCAGCTTTCGGGCGGGCGCGCGATCGTCGGCGTAGGGAGCGGGTGGTACCGGGGCGAGTGGGACGCGGCGGGCGTCGACTTCCGCACTCGGGGGTCACGGCTTGACGAGGCGCTTGAGCTGTCGCGGCGGCTGTGGACCGAACCCGTCGTCGCGCACGAGGGCCGCCACTTCACGCTGCCCGAGGTCGCCTTCGAGCCGAAGCCCGTCCAGCCCGTCATCCCCGTCACCGTCGGCGGGGAGTCCGACGCCGCGCTGCGCCGCGCCGCCCGCAACGACGGCTGGATCAGCATGCCGCAGACCCTCGACGCCATCGCCCCCCGCCTCGCCCTCCTAGCGAAGCTCCGCGCCGAAGCCGACGTCGACCGCACCACCCGCCCCCCCTTCGAAACCACAGTCCACGCCTACTCCCTGGCCTCCCCCTCCGAAATCCCCTCCTGGCAGTCCCTGGGCGTAGACCGCCTCATCGTCCGCCCCTGGACCCGCTCCCGCGACGCCATAGCCTCCCTCGAGCCTTTCGCAACCGCCTACGGCATAACCCCACCCACCCCCTAACCCCCCGCCCCCCAAGACCGAACCCAAGTCCGCAAGACCGAACCCTGCACCCGAAGCTCCCGGCCCGACGGCCGCAGGCCGAACCCTGCACCCGGAGCCCGAACTCCCGGACCGACGGCCGACGGCCGAACTCCGCGCTCGAAGGCCGACGCCCGAACCCCGAGCCCTGCGCCCGAAGGCCGAACCCAGCACACGGGGGCCGAGCCCTGCGCCCGACGGCGGAAGCTTGCGCCCGACGGCCGAGCCCTGCTGCCGAAGGCCGAACCCAGCACTCGGGGCCGAGCCCTGCGCCTGACGGCGGAAGCTTGCGCCCGAACGCGGAACCTTGCGCCCGACGGCCGAGCCCTGCGGCCGAAGGCTGAACCCTGGGCTTGACGGCCGGAGGCCGAACTCTGCATCCGGAGGCCGAAGGCCGGAGGTTAAGGGGTTAGGGGGTTGAGGGGGGAGGTTATGCCGGTTAGGAGGGTGGTCAGGGCGGTGGCGGTGCCTTTGGCGGAGGGGTCGCCGGTGGAGAGGCGGCGGATGGCGAGGCCGTAGAGGAGGCTGACTACTACGGGGGCGTGGGTGGTGGGGTCGGGGACGCCCAGGGCGTCGAGGATGGCGGCGGCCAGGGCGTCGTAGGCGGCGACGGAGCGGGCGGCGGCGTCCTGGAGTGCGGGGTCGCGGGCGGCCTGGAGGTGCAGTTCGAGGGCGGCGATCTGCTCGCGGGTCCCGGCGAGCGCGACGATCGCGCGTTCGACCTCCTCGGCGGCCTCGCGCGGGGTGAGGGCCGCGCCCGCGAACGACAGCGCGAGCGCCGAGATCCGCTCGATCTCGACGTCGACGAAACGGGTGAGCGCGGCGTGCAGCAGGTCGCCCTGCGCGGCGAAGTGGTAGGTGAGCGTGCCGAGCGAGACCCCTGCCTCGGCCGCGACGAGCCGGTTGGTGACGGCGGCGACGCCGTGCTCGACGACGAGGCGCAGGGTCGCCCCGAGGATGCGTTCACGCGCGTCGTTCATGCGGCCATCCTCGCGCACTCGTCCGGCTCCGGGTCTTCCCCGGAAGGTACCGCCCAGTCTATCGTTCGTTCGAACGAACGAGGAGGCTGGAATGGGCGGATTCCCCGGGCTCGCCGAACAGGCCGAGCTTGTGGCCAGGGGCGGCGCGAGCGCGGCTGAGCTGGTCGAGGCGGCGTTGCGGCGCATCGACGAGGTGGACGGCCGCGTCGGCGCGTTCCGGGTCGTACGGGCCGAACAGGCGCTCGCCGAGGCCGCCGAGGCCGACCGCAGGATCGCCGCGGGGGAGCGGCTGCCGCTGCTCGGGGTGCCCGTCGCGATCAAGGACGACACCGACATAGCGGGCGAGACGACCCCGTTCGCCGTGCGCGGCGCGCACCGACCCGCCGTCCGCGACGCCGAGCAGGTGCGACGGCTGCGCGCGGCGGGCGCGATCGTCGTCGGCAAGACCCGGACGTGCGAGATCGGGCTGTGGCCGTTCAGCGAGTCGCCCGGGTTCGGCGCGGCACGCAACCCGTGGAAGCTCGGCTACACCCCGGGCGGGTCCTCGGGCGGGTCCTCGGCGGCCGTCGCGGCGGGCATGGTCGCCGCCGCCGTCGGCTCCGACGGGGCGGGCTCGATCCGCATCCCCGCCGCGTGGACCAACCTCGTCGGCGTCAAGCCGCAGCGCGGCCGCGTCTCCGGCTACCCGCACACCGACCCCTTCCACGGCCTGACGGTCTGGGGCCCCCTCGCCAGAACCGTCGAGGACGCGGCACTTCTCCTCGACGTCCTGTCCGGCAGCCACCCGGACGACGCATACCAGCTCGACCCTCCCCGCACCCCCTTCATCGACGCGACCCGCAAGGACCCCGGCAAACTGCGCATCGCAGTTTCGTTCAAGACGGCGTGGGGCGTTCCGGGAGGAATCGACCCCGAGGTGCGTGCCGCGATCGGACGGCTCGCGCGGGTACTCACCGACCTCGGCCACAAGGTCTTCCCCTTCGACCCCGACTACGGGCCCGTCGCGCTCGGCCTGGTCCCGCGCGGCACGTCGGGCGTCGCCGACTGGCTCGACGCGATGCCCGACCCGGAACCCGAGAAGCGCACCGAGGTCGAGGCGCGGATCGGGCGGCTCGTCGGACGCCGCCTTCTGCCGCTCGCCCGTCGTCTTGACCCGTACCTGCGGCACCGCGTAGGACGGGTCTTCGCCGCCGCCGACCTCGTCCTCACCCCGACGACCGCGCAGCTCCCGTCGCGCGTCGGCGCGTTCGACGGCGCGGGCTACCAGCGCACCCAGTCCGGCGTCGCGGCCCTGTGCCCGCTCGCCTGGCCCTGGAACGTGCTCGGCTGGCCCGCGATCAGCGTCCCCGCGGGCTTCTCCGCCGCCGGCCTGCCCATCGGCGCGCAGTTCCTCGCCCACGACAGCGACGAGCGCACCCTCCTCACCCTCGCCGCCCAACTCCAGGAAGCCGAACGCTGGCACGACAAGGCCCCGACCCTCTAGCGCGCGCTCTTCCCGTGGGGGACGCGTAAGGGCGTCTGCCTTGAGCGCGCTAGGAGGCGGCGAGGTTTTCCCGCAGGGTGACGGCGGGACAGTGAGTCCGCCTTGAGCGCGCTAGGAGGCTGCGAGTGCTTCCCGGAGGGTGACGTGGGATAGGGCGTCGGCCTTGAGCGCGCTAGGAGGCTGCGAGTGCTTCCCGGAGGGTGACGTGGGATAGGGCGTCGGCCTTGAGCGCGCTAGGAGGCTGCGAGTGCTTCCCGGAGGGTGAGGCGGGACAGTGAGTCCGCCTTGCGGGTGGTTTCGGGGAGGCGGTAGTGGGGGCTCAGGGCGAGGGTGAGGGTGACGGAGGAGCCCAGGTCGATGAGGTGGCCGGGGGAGACGTGGACGGGTCTGATGCCCGTCTGGGTGCGGAGGGTCCGGCCCACCTCGTCGCCGTCGAGGAGCAGCGGTGTGGACGCGCCGCGTTCGTCGCCCGGGAGGGTCGACGCGAGGAGCGGGGTCTTCGCGACGCCGAAGGACGGCCTTCCGGTGAGGAGTCCCAGGTGGCAGGCGAGGCCGAACCGCCGGGGGTGGGCCAGCCCGTGGCCGTCGCAGACGAGCACGTCCGGCTCGGTTCTGAGCGCGCGTAGGGCGGAGAGGAGGGAGGGCACCTCGCGGAACGCGAAGAGCCCGGGCACGTACGGAAAGGAAGGACGCTCCACGGATACCGCCTGGTCGACGACCGCGAAGGTCGCCGCGTCCAAGACGACGACGGCCGCCGCAACAAGGTCGTGCTCCTCGGAGTACGCCACATCAAGCCCCGCGACGGTCCTGGGTTCTGACTCCAGCGGCACGACCCTCAACCGGCCGCGCAGCTCCTCCTGCAACGCGACGGCTTCCTCCACAGACCCCGGCCCCGCGTACGCCTCACCGATCTCCACGCCCCGACCCTAGCCACCCACCCCCGCCAACCCCTTCCCTGCAGTCCCTTCGGGACTGCAGGGAACAAGCGCCGCCCACCCCCCTCGCAAGCTCGCAGAAGCCGCCGCTACCCCCGGCAATGCGGGGAGCGAGCGCCGCCCCGTCCCCTTGCAAGCCCGCAGAAACCGCCGCTACCCCGGCCCTGCGGGGAACGAGCGACGCCCCCCTCGCAAGCCTGCGGAAACCGGCGGTCCCCCGGCCCTGTGGGGAGCGGGCGCCGCCCCTGGCCTCTCGCGGAACTGCGGGAAGCGGCGGTACCCCGGCTCTGCGGGGAGCGGGCGATGCCACAGCCCTTGTGGGGGGCGCGCGGTGCGCCGGGCCTCTCGCGGGACTGCGGGAGGCGGCGTTGCCTCGGCCCCTGCGGGGAGCGGCGGTGCCCCGGCCCTTGGGGGGACGGGGTGGTGCCTCGGGCCTTGTGGGGAGCGGCGGTGCCTCGGGCCTTGGGGGACGGGGCGGTGCCTTGGGTCCTGTGGGGGGTGGCCTGGGCTTTGTGGGGTTAGTGGCCGGCGCCGGTGATCATGCCGCCGTCTACGACTATTTCGGCGCCGGTTACGTAGGAGGCGTCGTCGGAGACGAGGTAGGAGATGAGGCCGGAGACTTCGCGGGTCTTGCCGAGGCGGCCGAGGGGGAGGTTGGCGAGGAAGGCGTCGGCCTTGGGGGCGGCGTGGGCGACGACGTCGGGGTCGAGGGACATCGCGGTGAAGATGCCGCCCGGGTGGACCGAGTTGACCCGGATGTTGTATTTGCCGAGTTCGCGGGCCGCGGTCTTGGTGAGGCCCCGGACGCCGAACTTGCTGGCGCTGTAAGCGGAGTACCCGGCTGCCGAGACGAACCCCTCGGTCGAGCTGATGTTGATGATCGCGCCGCCGTTCTCGCGCATCGCCGGGATGACCGCCTTGATGCCGAGCCACTGGCCGACGAGGTTGATCTCAAGGACGCGCTGGAACTCGGCGAGCTCCATGTCCTCGATGGACTTCACCTTGATGACGCCCGCGTTGTTGACCAGCGCGTGCAGCCCACCGAACGTCTTCACCGCGACGGCCACCGCGGCGTCCCAGTCCTCGGCCTTGGTGACGTCCATGCGGGTGAAGACCGCGCTGTCGCCGACCTCGGCGGCGAGCGCCGCGCCCTCGTCCTCGAGGACGTCGCCGAAGACGACCTTCGCGCCCTCGGAGGCGAGACGGCGTACGTGGGCCTTGCCCATGCCGCGCGCCCCTCCCGAGATGAGGACGACCTTCCCGTCGAGCTGGCCCATCAGTGGTCTCCGTTCGGTTGCTGAGCTGTGTTCGGTCCGGCGGTCCGGCGCAGTGCGGCGGTCGCGGCGGAGATCGCGGACGCGGCGGCCTCCATGCCCCGGTACAGGGGCACGCCGCCTTCGCGCGCGGCGGCGCGGACGGCGTCCTCGACCCCTGCGGGCGCGCACTCGCCGTTGCGCAGCACGAGCGTTATCCGGGTGCGCGGTAGCGCGCGCTGGAGGTCGGCTATGGCGCGCGTGTAGGCGAGCAGTGGTTCGACGCTGTCGCCGAAGGTGAAGAAGCTCTGTGCGTTGACGTGCGCGACGACGTCGGGGTAGGCGCGGTGCTCGAGGATCGCGGTGACGGCCCTGGCGACGAGCGCGGGGTCGGCGCGCGGCCCGACCGGCGCCTCCAACGGGTTCGCCAGCGAGGTCCCCGCGCCGAGGCCCAGCGCGCGCAGCGCGGCGCGCGCCTCGGCGGGGAATCCGTCGAGCGTGAGGCCCGCCGCGTCGAAGGTGTCGGCGGCCAGGACGCTGGCCCCGCCCGACGGCCCGATCACCAGGACGCCTTCGCCGGGGGCGTCCCTTCCGGCGTGCTGGTCGAAGAAGTCGAGGACGCCGACGAGGTCGTCCTGGCTGGTGACGAGCGCGAGCCCGGTCTGCCGGGACAGCGCGGTCCACACCCGTCCGTCGCCGATCATCCCGCCGGTGTGCGAGGCGGCGGCCTGTCGCCCTTGCGCGCTGCGTCCTCCGACGAGCGCCACGACCGGTTTGGGACATCCCGCCAACGCGGCCCGCAGGGCGACGCCGTCTCTCGGGTCCTCAAGGTAGAGCCCGATGGCCGACGTCGAGGGGTCCTCGCCCAGGTAGGACAGAAGGTCGGCGGGCGTGACGTCGAGGCTGTTGCCGACGGTGGCGACCTTCGCGTACGCGAGGCCCCTGCGTTCGCCGACCTTGATGACCTCTCCTGCGAGCCCCCCGGATTGGGACACCACCGAGACGCTGCCAGGCGGCCCCTGCACGCCGCCGAGGAACGTCTGTCCTCCGGCGGGCGAGTACACGCCCATGCAGTTCGGCCCGAGCAGCCGCGTCCCCGACGGGATCGCCGCGAGCAGCGCGTCTTCGGCGGAGGAGTCGCCGGTCTCGCCGAAGCCTCCGCTCATCACCTGCACGAACGGAATCCCCGACGCCTGCGCGACGACCTCCGCGCACTGCGACGCGGGCACGGCGACGAGCGCGTAGTCCACGTCGGCTTCCGCGAGCGACTTAACACACGGAACGCCGTCTATAGACTCCGCTGTGGGGTGGACCGCGTAGATCGGCCCGGAGAAGACCTTCTGGTAGAACCCGAGGAACATGTTCCCGAAGTTCGGCTTCCGGGTGGACGCCCCGACGACGGCGACGGCACGCGGCGCGAAGAGTGCGTCGAATGTCACCTTTTGGTGAGCCGCCGAAGTGAACGTCTGGTGCGTCCCTTCTTGGGAGGGGACGGCCGCGGCGCGGTGGCTCGTCCCCTCTTCGCTTCCCGGGACAAGCCTGGCGTCCACCGCGATGACGCCGTCGGGCGAGCAGATCACCGGGTTCAGTTCGAACTCCGCGAATCCGGCGAACTCCGGCGAGTCAAGCGCGTCGGCGACGGCGAGGACCGTCTTGACCAGCGCGTCGACATCGACGCCCGGCCGTCCCCGATACCCCGCAAGGAGCGCCTTGCCGCGCAGTTCGCCCAGCATGTCGCGGACGTCCGCCTCGGTGACGGGCAGCAGCCGCAGCGCCGCGTCGTTCATCACCTCGGTGAGGACCCCGCCGAGCCCGACGAGCAGCACGGGACCGAACGCGGGGTCGCGGACCGCCCCGATGATCACCTCGACGCCCGGCGCGGCCTGTTCCTCGACGAGGAACCCCTCGGCGGGCACCCCGCGCGCGAGCATCGCGGCGGCGGCGTCGGCGGCGGCCTCGGCTGAGGCGTTGCCGAGCGCCACGGCCCCCGCGTCGCTCTTGTGCAGCAGCGCGGGCCCGTATGCCTTGACGACGAGCGGCGGCGTCAGCTCCGAGGCCGCGGCCCGCACGTCGCCGCCGACGGCCACGTGCGCGCCGCGCGGGACGCGCACGCCGAACCCGGAGACGAGCGCCTTGACCTCGTGTTCGGGCAGGTGCCCGGTGGAAGCGCGCCCCATCTAGCCGAGCACCCCGGCGAACTCGTCGCGGATGCCGCGGCGCAGCAGTTTGCCGGGTCCGCCCGATCCGTCGGTGGTGTGCGGGAGTTCGGCGGCGACGACGACGGCGTCGGGCACCTGGTGCGCGGGAAGCACCTCGGCAAGCGCGCTGAGAACCGAGTCGCCATCGAGGTCGACCCCGGCGCGCGGGACGACCGCGAGCAGGATCTTCTGCTCGGCCGCGCCGCCCTCGGCGTGCGCCGGGACGCCGACGGCCCCGGCCTCGGCCACGCCGGGCACCTCGACGGCCTTCTCCTCGATCTGCGCGGGCTGCGACCACTGCCCGCCCTTGAGGATCGAGTCGTCGCGCCGGCCCAGGACGGACAGGGTGCCGTCCTCGGTGATGATCCCGAGGTCGCCGCCGATGAACCACCCGTCGTGCAGGGACTCGGCGGTCTTCTCCGGGAGGCCGTCGTAGCCCGTCATGACGTTCGGGCCGGTCAGGTTGATCTCGCCGACCTCGCCGACGAGGCGCTCCCCGTCCGGGCCGGTCACCTTGACCGCGCAGCCCTTGCGGGCGCGTCCGGAGGCGGTGATGGGCTGCGAGCCGTCGTCCTGCCTGCCGAAGACCGTGTACGGCGCTTCTGTCTGCCCGTAGTACGAGTAGATGGCTGCGTCGGGGAAGCGGGCCTTGATGCGGTCGCGCAAGGCGGGCAGCAGGGGTTCCCCGCCGAGGATGATCGCGCGTAGGGACGACAGGTCGGCGCTCTCGTGGTCGTCGCTGCCCAGCAGCGCCGAGAAGAACGACGGGATCACCGACACGTGCGTAACGCGTTCACGCGGCACTACCTGCGTGAAGGTAGCGGGGCTCCAGTCCTGCTCAAGGACGAGCTTCTGTCCGGCGTAGAAGGCGGGCCCCACAAGGGCGGGGAAGCCGATGCCCCAGATGATCGCGCCGGTCCCGGTGACGGAGTCCTCGGCGGTGGCCACGTCGGTCCAGATCTGTGCGATGGAGATCGCGGAGAAGTGGGTGTGCACGACCGGCTTGGGCAGGCCGGTGGTACCGCTGGTGTAGAAGAGCGCCAAGGGGTCGGACCCGTACCCGCCGTAAGGCGGCTCGTCCTCGGACGCGCCCACGGCGAGCGCGTCAAGGTCGACGGCTTCCTCTCCGGCTCCGCCGACCTTGATCCACAGCTTCACGTTCGGCAGCGACCCGCGCACCTGCCCGACGAGCTCCTCGACCGTCGCGTCGTAGACGAAGACCGTCGCCTCGGACGCCTCGACGACCTTGCGGAGCGTGTCCACCGGCCAGTACGGGTTCAGCGCGGCGACGACCGACCCGATCTTCATCTGCGCGAGGTACACCTCGGCGACGTGCAGTGTCTCGTTCATCAGCGACGCCACCCGGACGCCGGGCGCGACGCCCGCCGCGAGCAGCGCGTGCGCGACCCGGTTGACGTTGCGGTTCAGCTCCTCGTAGGTGAAGGAGCGCGTGCCGCAGTAGGTGAGCGCGGTCTTGTTCGGGGTGCGCAGGGCGTTCGCCGTGAGGATGGCGTAGGCGTAGTTGGAGAACGGGGAGTGCGTCACAGCGGTCTCCTTTCCTGTCCGCGAAGCGGGGTGGGGGGCTTACAGGGCTGCGTAGACGACGAAGGGGTTCCCGGCCGGGTCGCGCAGAAGGGCGCGGACCTCGTGCGGCCCCTCTTCCGGCCCGCGTACGAGCTCGGCCCCCGCCTCGGTAAGGCGCGCGACGGTAGCGGGCACGTCCTCGACCTTGAAAGAGGCCGCGACGGCTCCGGCGAGGTCCTCCTCCGCGCCGACCAGCGCGAACGTCGTGCCGCCGCCGTCGAGGGCGGCGAAGCGGTCGCCGTCGGCGAACTTGACGGTGAGGCCGAGCCCGTCGCGGTAGAAGGCGACGGCCGCGCCGAGGTCCTTGGCGGGGTACATGACGTTGCCGATGCGGGTCACGCGGGTCTCCATGAGGGGATGGGGCCGAAGCCGGGGAGGTCGTCGAAGGCGACGCGGACGCGCATGCCGATCGCGGGTTCCGCGGCGTGCAGGCCGCCGAAGACGCGCGCGCCCTCGGCGAGGTCGATCCAGGCGACGGTGTAGGGCGGGTCGAAGCCCGGAAGGAACGTCCGGTGGACCGTGGTGAAGGTGTGCACGACGCCCTGTCCCGAGGTGGTCTCGAACGCGAGGTTCCGGCCGCCGCAGTAGGGGCAGGAAGCCTCAGGGAAGTGGACGAACCGGGTGCAGTCGGCGCACCGCTGCAACGCGAGTTCGCCCCGCCTGCAGGCCGCCCAGTAGGGCTCTGTCAGCGGGCTCGGCGCGGGGACGGGGCGTGCGGGGTCCATCGCGGCCAAACTAGCGCACGCTTGGTAGTCGGACAAGGGGCTACCCAAGCAAGCGCTAGGGCGCGTAGATTGCCAGGGTGCCCCTTGAACTCGCCGAACTCGCCGCTCCCGGCCGCACCGCGGTCCTGGTCATGGAAATGCAGCGCGGGGTCCTCGGAGACATCGCGAAGTTCCCCGAACTCCGGGAGATCTGCGCCGCGCGCGGCACCGTCACGGCCGCCGCGCGGGTGCTCGCCGCCGCGCGCGCCGCGGGCGTGCCCGTCGTGCAGTGCACCGCGGCCTTCCGCGCCGACCGCGCCGGCAGCCACACCGACAACACGCCGTTCCTGCGCAATCTGCTGCGCGATCCCGCGCACATGCTGGAGGGAACGGCGGCCGTCGAGGTGCTGCCCGAGCTCGCCGACCCGCGCGACCTGGAGAACCGCCGCTACCACGGCTTCACGCCCTTCACCGGGACCACGCTCGACCAGGTGCTGCGCTCCCTCGGCGTGAGCACCGTCGTCGGCGTCGGCGTCTCCTCCAACCTGGCCATCCCGGGCCTGTGCTCGGAGGCCGTCGCGCTCGGCTACCGGGTCGTCATCCCCGTCGACGCCGTCGCCGGCATCCCCGCCGAGTACGGCGACGCCGTCCTGGCCAACACGCTGTCGCTGCTCGCGACCCGCACGACCGCCGACGACCTGGCCAAGGCATGGTCCGAGGCCCCGACCGACGGAGCCGCCACGTGACCCTCGCCGGACTCGACCTGACCGGCCGCACCGCCCTGGTGACGGGCGGCGCGGGCGGCATCGGCCGCGCGATCTGCCGCGACCTCGCCTCCCTCGGCGCCCGCGTCATCGTCGCCGACCTCGACGCCGACGCCGCTGCGGCCTTCGCCAAGGAGCTCCCCGACGCCGTCGCCCTCCCGGTCGACCTCGCCGACCCCGACTCGATCGACGCCCTGGCCGGGCGCGCAGGACCCGTCGACGTCCTGGTCCACAACGCCGGGATCTCGATCGTCGAGCCGTTCACCGAGAGCGACCCGAAGCACTGGGACCTCATGTGGAAGGTCAACCTCCGCGCCCCCATGCAGCTCACCAAGGCGCTGCTTCCCGGCATGGTGGAGCGCGGCTGGGGACGGCTCGTCTTCGTCTCCAGTGACGGCGCACGCGCGGGCTCCGGAGGAGAGGGCGCGTATGGCGCGACCAAGGCTGGTCTGTTCGGCCTCGCCAAGACGCTCGCCCGTGAAGCCGCCAGAGGAGGGGTGACGAGCAACGTCGTCTGTCCCGGCCCGACCGACACCCCCATGGTCCGCGAGGTCGCCAAGGCGCACCCCGGGCTGCTCGACAAGCTCGCCAAGGGCATCCCGCTGCGCCGCATCGGCACCCCCGAGGACGTCGCGGGCCTCATCGCCTACCTCTGCACCGACAGGGCCGGGTACGTCACCGGCCAGACCCTGTCGGTCAGCGGCGGCATCACCATGCACTGACGCGTGTGGTCGATCGAAGGCGGGTCAGCCGAGGGCGGCGTAGGCGGCCTTCAGAAGCTCGTAGGAGCGCAGGTCGCCGCCGAGCCCGTCGCCCATCAGGTTCGGGATGAACCCGACCGCGAGGCCCGCCTCGGGGTCGCCGAGCCCGATCGAGCCGCCCGCGCCCGAGTGCCCGAACGCGCTCGCCCGGCCGGGTCCCGGCGTGCGGAAGTTGACGTTCGGGCGCATGTAGCCGAGCGCGAACGAGGTGTCCACGAGAAGCACCTTGTCGGGCCCGTTCACGCGCGTGCGTACGCCTTCGGCGAGGGTGTCCGGGCGGAGGATCTCGCCGCGGATGAGCCTGTCGTAGAAGGCGGCGAGGTCGCGCGGGGTCGTCACCATGCCCGCGGCCGGCCACCCGCCGGACAGGACCACCGGGTTGTTGTAGGACGCCTTCGGGTTGTGCAGCGCGCGGTTCAGCCGGGACTCGGGGTCCATGTATGCCTCGGCGAGCCGGTGCAGCAGGCCGTCGTGCTTGGCGACGGGATCTGCCCCGCCGGACGGGACGGGACGGCCGCCGAGCCGCGCGGCCCTGGCGATCACCTCGGGCGGCGACCCGATCCACAGGTCGGGCCCGAACTCGCGGCGCACGAACGCGCCGACCGTCGTCCCGGCGTGCCGCCGGACGATCTCGCCGGCCAGCCAGCCGTAGGTGAGCGCGTGGTAGCCGTGGCCGTCGCCCGGCGTCCACTCGGGGGCCTGCCCGGCGAGCTGCGCGGCCATCGCGGCGGGGTCGGCGGCCTCCTCGGGGGTGATCGGCCGGTCGAACGCGGGAAGGCCGGTCTGGTGCGACAGCAGGTGCTCGCCCGTCACGCCCTCCTTGCCGTGCGCGCCGAACTCCGGCCACCACCCGGTGACGGGTGCGGCGAGATCGACCTCGCCGCGCTCGGCGAGCAGCAGCGCGGCGGTCGCGGTGACGGCCTTGGTGCAGGAGAACGCCACGCACGGCGTGTCGCGCTGCCAGGGCTTTCCGGCGCGGCCGTCGGCGAGGCCGCCCCACAGGTCGACCACCGGCCTGCCGTCGGCGTAGACGGCCACCGCCGCGCCGACCTGGCGGCCCGCGGCGAACTGCTCGGCGAAAACCTCACGGACAGCACGGAAGGCCGGATCGCAGTGTCCCTCGACGACGGGTCCCTCGACGACGCCCATCTCTCCTCCTCGAAAGGTCGACACATCATGACACCGCCAGAAGCTCGGCAGACCCCCCAGGGATCGCATAACTGGGGTCGTTGGGGCGAAGGCGACGAAAAGGGCGCGCTCAACCTGCTCACGCCCGAGGTCGTGCTCGCCTCCCTCGGCGCGGTCACCGAGGGACGCGTGCTCCCGCTCGCCCTGCCGATCAAGGGCTCCACGTCGAGCCCCGCCCCCACCACCGTGCCGCACCTGCGGGGGCGTCCGCTGCCGCAGCACTTCATGTCGGTCGACGGCGCGGACTACGCGGCGGGCACCCGTCCCGTCGGCGCGGGCCTGCGCATGGCCGACGACGCCCTCATCGTCACCCCGCACGGCACCACGACCCACATGGACGCGCTGTGCCACATGTGGGCGGGCGACGCCCTCTACAACGGGCATCCGGCCGACCGCGTCCGCTCGTACGGGGCGACCCGCTGCGGGATCGACAAGGCGGGGCCGGTCGTCGCGCGGGCGTCGTTCTTCGACGTCCCGGCCCGGCGCGGCGTCCGTCACCTTGCGGCCGAGGAGCGCATCACGGTCGCCGACCTCGAGTCCTGCGGGGCCGACGTCCGCCCCGGCGACGTCGCGGTGATCCGCACGGGCTGGCCGCTTGCCTGGTCCGATTCGCCGGAGAAGTACTGGTCGGGCCAGCCCGGCCTGTCCGCCGAGGCGGGCCGCTGGCTCGCCGCCCACGACATCGCCATGGTCGCCTCCGACAACTCCGCCATCAGCGCGCTCAACCCCCACCAGGGCGCGGACGAGTCCCTGGACGACGACCTCCACCTGCTGTTCCTGTGGCGGCACGGCATCCACCTCGCCGAAATGCTCTGGCTAGAGGAACTCTCCGAAGCGGCCCGCACCCACTTCCTCTTCATCGCCACCCCCCTCAACATCCAGGGCGGCACCGCAAGCCCCATCACCCCCATCGCGATCCTCTGAACCGCCCGGCCCCGGAGAGCTTCCAGCTCAACCGGGGCCACGGCCTCGTGCCTTAGTCCGCAGAGTGATCGGGCGCGTCGCCGTCTGGACCGGAGGACTTGTGAGCCGCCAGGCGAGCAAGTCCGGAGGGAAGACGGCGACTTCCCGGCGCCCGATCACCGCCGCGGCGGAGCCGCGGCAATTAAGCAGTGCCGGGGTAATTTCCGCCGCCATGCGTGGCGTCTAGGGCGTCGTAGTCCGGGGTGTAGCCCTTTTTGGGGATTTCGGTGACGAAGGCGACGTGGCGGGGCTTCTTGTAGGAGGCGATCTCGGCCCTTACGTGTTCGATGATCGAGTCCTCGGTTTCCGAGGCGTTTTCGGTGAGGACGACGATGGCCTTGACGGTCTGGCCGAAGCGGTCGTCGGGGACGCCGATGACGGCGGCGTCGGCGATCGACGGGTGGCTCTTCAAGGCGCGCTCGACCTCGGCCGGGTAGATGTTCTCGTTCGCCGACTTGATCATCCGCAGCTTCGGGCCGATGAAGGTCAGGGTGCCGTCGGGCTCGCGGCGGCCCAGGTCGCCGGTGTGGTGGTACCCGCCGCGGAACTTGGCGGCGTTCAGCTCGGGCCGGTTGTGGTAGCCGCTGAACACCGACCAGCCGCGCGCGCAGATCTCGCCGACCTCGCCGGGCGGCACCTCGCGGCCCGCGTCGTCCAGCAGCCGCACCGACACCAGCGTGCCGGACCGCCCGGCCGGGCCCGCGCCGCCGGGCGCGAGGCCGAGGAACGTCAGCATCCCGCCGACCTCGGTCTGCCCATATCCGCCCATCTTGGACGTGCACCACGGCGAGTCGTCAACGGTGATCATCGCGTCCCACGCGGGGGAGTGCGCGACGAACCGCAGCGACGACAGGTCGAACTCGCCCTCGGCGTTCGCCGCGACGAGCCCGTCGATCATCGGGCCGAACAGGAACGCCTGCGTGCAGGACTCGGCGTCGATCAGGCGGCACACCTCGCGCGGCTCGTACGCGGGCGTGAACACGTTCTTGCCGCCGAGCAGGAACGTCGCCAGCACGAACATCGTGGTGCCGACGTGGAACATCGGGCCGCAGGCGAGGAACGCGAACCCGTCGCGCATCTCGCGCTGGTGCAGCAGCGACTCGGCGTGCGCGATCAGCGCGCGGTGCGAGAGCAGGGCGGCGTGGGGGCGTCCGTCGAAGGCCGCGGTGTACAGGGCGAGGACGGGCGCCGACCCGTCGACGGGTCCGGTGGGCTCGGCGTCGGGGTGCGCGGCCAGGAACGCCTCGTACTCGGCGTCCGCACGCACCCACGTGGCCTTGACCGTGCTCTCCTCGCGCGCTTGCGCGACGGCCTCGGACTCCTCCCAGACGACGACCTTCGGCTCGAGATCGGCGAGGACGAAGCCGAGCTCGTCGGCGCTCTGCCGCCAGTTGGCCGGGCACAGCACCGCGCCGAGCCGCCCGCACGCCAGCAGCAGCTCGAGGATGCGGAACGAGTTCTGGCCGAGCCACAGCACCCGCTCGCCGCGCTGCGTCCCGGCGGCGGCGAGCGCGCCCGCCAGCCGGTTCACCCGGGAGTCGAGCTCGGGATAGGTGAGCCGAACCGAACCGTCGACGGCCGCGACGTCAAGGGGACGGCCGCGCCGGTGCTCGCCGAGCACGTCGCCGAGGGTCAGGTCGTGCGCCAGGGCGGTCTCAGGGTTGGGGGACATGGGGGTGCGCCTCCTCGCGGCGTGGACTGACGGGCTACCGGAACGCGGGCATGACCTCGGCGGCGAAGAAGCGCAGGGTCTTGCGCATGTCCTCGATCGGGACCTGCCGGGTCGAGCCGAAGTCGCACATGAGGTTGGAGAAGCCCATCTCCTTGACCATCTCGATCTGCGCGATGACCCGCTCGGGGTCGCCGATGACCTCCAGCTGCTCCCAGCGGAAGTCGTTGCCGACCGAACCGCCCTTGAGGTACTTGTCCTGCCAGTACTCGAAGCCCTTGGCGACCTGCCCGGTCTTGGAGTCGATCGGCGCGCTCTGCGTGTTGAAGATCCGGCTGCGGTCGAACGACGACTCGAACCGCTCCTGGTCGGCGCGCGCCTGCTCGATCGTCGGCGCGACGTACACCGCCCGCGACGCGACGAGCTCGACGCCCGAGGTGTCGACGCCGTGCGCGGCGGCGGTGGCGTGCCAGGTCTCCGCGGCCTTGGCGATCTTGCGGAAGGGCGCGGCGGGGTCGGCGAGGATCGGCAGGCCGCGCGCGGCGTAGATCTCGACGGTGTCGGGGGAGACCGCGGCGACGTGCACGGGCGGGTGCGGGGTCTGCACCGGCTTCGGCTGGAGCGTGACGGGGTTGCCCGAGCCGTAGAACTTGCCCTGGAAGTGGACGTCCTCGCCGGTCCACAGTTCGAGGATCATCGAGAGTGCCTCGTCGAACCTGTCGCGGGCCTCGCTCAGCGACAGCCCGAACGACTCGAACTCGACGCTCTGGTAGCCGCGCCCGACGCCGAGCTGGAGCCGTCCGTTGGACAGCAGGTCGACCATCGCGGCCTCCTCGGCCACGTGGATCGGGTTGTGCAGCGGCAGCACGACGATCCCGGTGCCGAGCCGCAGCTTCTCGGTGCGCGCGGCGAGGTTGGCCAGCATCGTGAAGATGTTGTTGACCTGGCCGTAGTCGCGGAAGTGGTGCTCGGCGATCCAGACGCCGTCGAACCCCAGCTCCTCGAGGAGCTCGACCACCTCGATCTGGTAGTCGTACACCTCCTTCGCACTCTGCCCGGGAAAGCGGTGAAAGAGGTGAAAGGTCGAGAACTTCATGGGCCGTGACGCTCCTTACCGTGGCCGGCACGCCGATTATCTAAACAAGCGCTCGCTTGGTAGCGTAGCAGTCGGCGGGGCTCGCGGCGAGGTGTGGTGATCGTCGGGCTGCGGGCGGGGTGGAAGGGGGGACGGCCTAAAGTTGGGGCATGATCAGGCATGTTGTGATGTTCACGTGGAAGCCCGAGGCGACCGAGGAGCAGAAGGCCGCCATTCCGGTCGAACTCGCCAAGCTGCCGGGGCTGATCCCGGAGATCCGGAGCTACGAGTTCGGGCCGGGGCTCAACCCCGGGAACAAGGACTTCGCGCTGGTCGCGGACTTCGACGATGATGAGAGCTTCGTCACCTACCGCGACCATCCGGCCCATCAGGCGTTCATCGCCGCGTTCGTCACCCCGATCGTCGCGGACCTGGCCAGGGCGCAATATGAGGTGAGCCCCTGACACGTCTTAACAAGCGCTTGCTCTGGATTTAACATGATGACAATCTGTGTTCCCGAACAAGCACTTGGGTATCGCGGCATAATGAGGGGGTGACTACGACGACGAGCAGCGGACGTGCCAAGGGCGCTGGCGTGCCCGCCGGCGAAGCGGCCGGCGGTCGCCGCCGTGCTCGGGGCGGCCAGGCGCTGGCCTCCGAGCGGCGCGAGCATCTGGTGCGCCTGGCGGCCGAGCTGTTCGCCAGGAAGGGTTTCCAGGCCACCACGGTCCGGAACATCGCCGATGAGGCGGGCATCCTGTCGGGCAGCCTCTACCACCACTTCGACTCCAAGGAGTCGATCGTGGACGAGATCCTGTCGACCTTCTTCGACGAGCTGATGGCGGCCAACCGGGCGGCGATCGAGCGCGGCGGCACACCGCGCGAGGTGATCTCCGCGCTGGTCCGCATCGCGTTCGGCACCCTCGAGCCGCACCGCGCCGCGATCACCGTGATGCAGAACGACTGGAACTACCTGAAGAACCAGGAGCGGTTCGCCTACCTCACCAAGGCCGAGGACGACGTCGAGAAGATGTGGGTCACCGCGCTGACCGAGGGTCAGGGCAGCGGCCTGTTCCGCGAGGACATCGACCCCAAGCTGACCTACCGGATGATCCGCGACACCATCTGGGTCGCGGTCCGCTGGTTCAAGCCGGGCGGCCGCCTCGACACCGAGGGCCTGGCCGAGCACTACCTCAAGGTCCTCTTCGACGGCATCGTCACCCACTAGCCGGGCCCGTTCCACCCTGTCCCGTCGCCGACCAGGCGGCGGGACTTCGGCGTGCCCGGACGTCAACCGGGGGTGAGGATCGCGGCGGAGCCGTAGGAGCCGCCGAAACCGGTCAGCAGGGCCGGGCCCGCGCCCGAGCGGACCTGCCGGACCGCCTCGGCGGTGTTGTTGAACCCATGGACGTACCCCTCCGACAGCAGGCCCCCGTGCGGGTTCACGCGGTCCAGGGCGTCCGCGAGGCCGTCGGCGAGGTCCGCGCGGGCCAGGAGGCCGAAGTCCTCGAGCTGACGCGGGACGAGCCAGCTGTAGGCGTCGTACAGGAGCCCGACGCCGATGTCCGACGGCTTCATGCCCGCCGCGTCGTACAGCGGCCCGGCCAGGTAGTGGCCGAACGTCCGGGTGACGTCGTCGGCCCGGTCCATGGTCGAGCAGCCCGGCCCGCCCCCGCGCACGACGGCGCGGATGCGGGGCGCGCCGGGGCGCGGCGCGGCGACGACGAGGGCGCACGCCGCGTCGGTCTCCTGGCAGCAGTCGGCGCGGCGCAGGGGTGAGGCGATCATGGGCTCGGCGAGATAGTCGGCGTGCGTCATCGGCTTGCGCACGAGGGCGCGCGGGTTGTCGAGCGCGTGCGCGCGCGAGCGCCGGACGACCGTCGAGAGGTGGTTTTCGGTCAGCCCGCGGTCGTGCAGGTAGCGCTGGGCGGCGAGCGCGAACTGGTGCACGGGCCCGGCCATGCCGTACGGGTGGGTGAACTGTTCCTCGGCTCCCTCGCCGAGTTTCAGCCCGAGGTTGTTCATTCGCTTGCCCGAGCGGCCGTTGAGCGCCCGGTACACCAGCACCGACCTGGCGATTCCCGACGAGACCAGCAGCGCCGCGTCCCCGAGGATCGACGCGCACTGGGTGCCGCCGCCGTAGAGCTCGTTGTGCCACCCGATCTCGGTGACGCCCAGCTCACGGGCCACATACAGCACGGGGGCCGAGTCGCCGAGGTGGTAGCTGAGGATCGCGTCCGGCCGCTCGATCCCGGCCTCGGCGAGCGCCGCGCGCGCGGCGGTGAGGGCGAGCGCGAGCGGGGTCACCCCTGAGGCACGGGTAATTTCTGACATGCCTATACCGACCACCGCAGTCCTGTCCGAAAAGGACTGGCGCGCGGTCACCGCCGCCGTCCGGCGGCGGTGCGAACGCGGACGCCGTCCGCGGCGGAAGGGGCGCGATCCATCCACCGCGGGCGGCGGGCCCGGTCCCGGGAGAGCCTTGCGATCACCTGCGCGATCTTCTGGAAGGACGGTCCCGAGGGCATGCCAGCAAGCTAACGCGAAACAGCTTCAAGGGCAAGCGCTTGCTTGGGTAAATCGCGGCCGAGTGTGCGCCGAAACGAAAAATAACGGTTACATATCGGACACTTGACGCGACCCGCGTCCTGGGGCTGTGATGCGTGGGAGCGCTCCCACAGCTTCGACCACCCCCCATCCCCACCCCGGGAGGAACACCCCCATGAAGTTCAGCCGTAAGTCCGCAGCCCTGGCGGCCGTGCTCGCCGGCGTGCTCGCCGCGAGCACCGCGTGCGGCGGCTCCGACGACGACAGCGCCTCCGGCGACATCACCCTGACCGTCGACACGTTCGGCGCGTTCGGGTACGAGGAGCTCTTCGAGCAGTACGAGGCCGCGCACCCCGGCGTCAAGATCGAGCACCGCAACGAGAAGGAGCACGAGAAGGTCTACGTGCCCAAGCTGCTCCAGTACCTCGAGGCGGGCAGCGGCGCGGGCGACGTCGTCGCACTGGAGGAGGGCATCCTCACCAGCCTGCGCGGCCAGTCCGACAGGTTCATCGACTTCAACTCCTACGGCGGCGCGGAGCTCGAGTCCAACTTCATCAAGTGGAAGTGGGACCTCGGCAAGAGCCTCGACGGCTCGAGCCTGATGGCGCTCGGCACCGACGTCGGCGGCCTCGCCATGTGCTACCGCACCGACCTGTTCGCGAAGGCAGGACTGCCCACCGCCCGCGACGAGGTCGGCAAGCTCTGGCCGACCTGGGCCGACTACACCGCGACCGGCGAGAAGTTCCAGGGCAAGGTCTCCGGAACCAAGTTCGTCGACGGCCCGGCCGCGCTGTTCAACGCGATCCTGTCGCAGGAGGCCCCGAAGAACGGCAACTACACCTACTTCGACGCCTCCGACGCCTACGTCGCGGACAAGAACCCGGCCGTCAAGACCGCGTTCGACACCGTCAACTCCCTGAAGGCCAAGGACCTGTCGGCGGGCCTGAAGAGCTTCACGCCCGAGTGGCAGACCGGCTTCAAGAAGGACTCCTTCGCGACCATGGCCTGCCCGGCCTGGATGCTCGGCGTCATCAAGGAGAACTCCGGCGACGCCTACGCCGGCAAGTGGGACGTCGCCGCGGTGCCCGGCGGCGGCGGCAACTGGGGCGGCTCCTACCTCGCGGTGCCCAAGCAGAGCGAGCACCCCGAGGAGGCCGCTGAGCTCGCCAAGTTCCTGACCAGCCCCGAGTCGCAGATCACGGCGTTCAAGGCGGTCAACGCGCTCCCGACGTCCCCGCAGGCCCTGAAGGACCCGCAGGTCGCCGAGGCCAAGAACGACTACTTCAACGACGCCCCGGTCGGCGAGATCTTCGCGGCGGGCGCGAGCTCCCTCCAGCCGGTTCAGCTCGGCGTCAAGAACGTCGAGGTCAGGACGGTGTTCGAGGACATCCTGATCGCCATCGGCCAGGGCAAGCTCTCGCCTGCCGACGGCTGGACGAAGGCGATCGAGGACGGCCGCAAGAAGGCCGAGTAACCACTCCGGCCCGAGAGACGGCGCCGCCCACTCCCCTTGACGAAGGGCGGCGCCGTTTCCCATGTCCGCGAAAGGCACCCCGATGAAGCAGAACCGGCCCCTGGCCCGGGCCGCCACGTGGCTCGACCTCAAGGCCGCCCCGTATCTCCTGGTCTCGCCCTACTTCATACTCTTCGCCATCTTCGGCCTGTTCCCGCTGTGCTTCACCGTCTGGGTGTCGCTGCACGACTGGGAGCTGGCGGGCGACCGCGAGTGGCTCGGCCTCCAGAACTACAGCGACCTCGTCGTGGACGCCGACTTCTGGAACGCGGTCTTCAACACCCTCGGCATGTTCGTCCTGGCGACAGTCCCGCAGCTGCTGCTGGCCCTGATGCTGGCCAACGCGCTGAACAAGCGGATGCGGTTCCGGCTGCTGTACCGGCTCGGCATCCTCGTGCCGATGGTGACGTCGATCGTCGCCGTCGCGGTGGTCTTCGGCCAGCTGTTCGCCCGCGACTACGGCGCGTTCAACTGGCTGCTGGGCACCGACGGGCTCGACTGGCAGGCCGAGAAATGGACGTCATGGACGGCCATCTCGGTGATGGTCGACTGGCGCTGGACCGGCTACAACGCCCTCATCTACCTGGCCGCCATGCAGGCCATCCCGCGCGACCTGTACGAGGCCGCGTCCATCGACGGCGCTTCGTCGCGCCGCCAGTTCTGGCAGATCACCGTCCCGATGCTCAAGCCCGCGATCATCTTCACGACGCTCACGTCAACGATCGGCGGCCTGTCGCTGTTCACCGAGCCCGTCATGTTCGCCCAGGGCGACGTCGGCGGCGGCTCGCTCGGCCAGTTCCAGACCGTCGCGATGTACATGTACGAGAACGCGTTCCGCGACCGCGACTACGGCTACGCCTCGGCCGTCGCCTGGATGCTCTTCCTGCTCATCCTGCTGGTCTCGTTCATCAGCTTCCTGTTCACCCGGCGGATCGGGGGCGCAAAGTGAAAGACACCCTGCCCAAGGCGACCGTGCTGACCAGGCTCGCGCTCTTCGCCGCGCTCGTGCTGTCGGCGTTCCCGATCTACTGGATGTTCATCATCGCCACCCGCAGCAACGACGTCGTCGGCCAGGTGCCGCCGCCGCTGCTGCCGGGCGGCAACCTCGGCGAGAACCTGGAACGCCTGTGGGGGATGCGGGACGCCAACTTCCTGCTCGGCCTCACCAACTCCGCGATCGTCGCCACGACGGTGACGGTGTCGGTGGTGCTGCTCAGCAGCCTCGCCGGGTTCGCGTTCGCCAAGCTGCGCTTCAAGGGCCGCAACCAGCTGCTCGTGGTGGTGCTGCTGACGATGGCCGTGCCGCTCCAGCAGATGGGGATCATCCCGCTCTACATCATGATGGTGAAGCTCGGGTGGGCCGGCGAGCTGAAGGCCGTCATCCTGCCGTTCCTGGTCAACGCGTTCGGCGTCTTCTTCATGCGGCAGTACGCCGAGCAGGCGATCCCGGACGAGCTGATCGAGGCAGCGCGCGTCGACGGCTGCTCGACCCTGCGGATCTACTGGAGCATCGTCCTTCCCGCGCTGCGCCCGGCCATCGCCGTCCTCGGCCTGCTGACCTTCATGCAGACCTGGAACGAGTTCATCTGGCCGATGGTCGTGCTGACCCCGTCGAATCCGACGGTCCAGCTGTCCCTCTCCGCGCTCAACGGCGCGCACTTCCAGGACTACACGCTCGTGTTCACCGGGACCGCCCTGTCCACGCTGCCGTTGATCGTCATCTTCGTACTGTTCGGCCGCCAGATCGTCGGCGGCATCATGGAAGGAGCCGTGAAGTAATGGCCACTCGGGGGTTCCCTGACGGTTTCGCCTGGGGCGCGGCCACCGCCGCCTACCAGATCGAGGGCTCCGTGACGGCCGACGGCCGCGGCGCGTCGATCTGGGACACCTTCGCCCACACGCCGGGCCGGGTGCTGAACGGCGAGAACGGCGACGTCGCGGTCGACCACTACAACCGGTACGCCGACGACGTCGCGCTCATGGGGTCGCTCGGCCTCAACGCCTACCGCTTCTCCCTGTCGTGGCCGCGCGTCCAGCCGGGCGGGCGCGGCGTGAACGGCGCGGGCCTCGACTTCTACAAGAGGCTCGTCGACGAGCTGCTCGCCAAGGGCATCACCCCGTACGCGACGCTCTACCACTGGGACCTGCCTCAGGAGCTCCAGGACGCGGGCGGCTGGCCCGAGCGCGACACCGCGTACCGGTTCGCCGAGTACGCCCAGCTCGCGCACGAGGCGCTGTCGGACCGGGTGAAGCACTGGATGACGGTGAACGAGCCGTGGTGCGCGGCGTTCCTCGGCTACGGCTCGGGCGACCACGCGCCCGGCCTGCGCTCCTCGGAACAGGCCGTCCGGGCCGCGCACCACCTGCTGCTCGCGCACGGCCTCGCCGCGCCCACGCTGCGCGGCAACGGCTGCCTGGTCGGGGCCGCGCCGAACCTGTACGCGGTCTCCCCGGTTTCGGAGACCGAGGCCGACCTCGACGCGGCACGCCGCATCGACGGCCTGCAGAACAGGTTCTTCCTCGACGCGCTCCTGCGCGGCTCCTATCCGGCCGACGTGGTCGCCGACCTCGAACCGTTCGGCTTCTCCGACGTGGTCCTGCCGGGCGACCTCGAGACCATCGGGGGCAAGGTCGACTTCCTCGGCGTCAACTACTACTCGCGGCACACCGTCACCGCCGACCCGGACGCGGCGGGGCTCGTCGCGACGTCGCCGTTCGCGTCGGCGTCGCCGTGGCCGGGGGCCGAGCACGTCGCGTTCGTGAACGCGGGCCGCCCGGTGACCGACATGGGCTGGGAGGTCGACCCCGAGGGCCTGTACGAGATCCTCACCAGGGTCGCCAAGGAGTACCCGCCCGTCCCGCTGTACATCACCGAGAACGGCGCGGCGTACGTTGACGAGCTCGTGGACGGCGAGGTCGCCGACACCGAACGGCTCGACTACATCGCCGCGCACCTCGCCGCGTGCCACGACGCGATCGCCGCGGGCGTCCCGCTGAAGGGCTACTTCGCGTGGTCCCTCATGGACAACTTCGAGTGGGGCTGGGGTTACGGCAAGCGGTTCGGCCTGGTGCACGTCGACTACACGACCCAGGTCCGCACCCCCAAGGCCAGCGCGCGCTGGTACGGCGGGGTGGCCCGGCACAATGGTCTGTCGTGAACAACCAGCGCCCCACCCTTGAGGCGGTCGCCGCGCGCGCCGGAGTCGGGCGCGGCACCGTCTCCAGGGTGATCAACGGTTCCCCAAAGGTAAGCCCGCAGGCGCGTGAGGCCGTGCGCAAGGCGATCGAGGAGCTGGGCTACGTGCCCAACCCGGCCGCCAGGACGCTCGTCACCCGCCGGACCGACACCGTCGCCCTCGTGGTCTCGGAGTCGGAGGAGCGGATCTGGGGTGAGCCGTTCTTCGCGGGGATCATCCGGGGGATCAGCGCGGGCCTCGCCGAGACCGAGTTCCAGCTGCTGCTGGCGATGGCGCAGAGCGAGGCCGACCACGAGCGCCTGACCCGCTACCTCACGGGCCAGCACGTCGACGGCGCGCTCCTGCTCTCGCTGCACGGCGACGACCCGCTGCCGCGCCACCTCGAGGAAGGCGGCCTGCCGACGGTCAGGGCCGGCACGACCCCGGGGGAGACCCCGGTCGCCTACGTGGACGCCGACAACCGCGGCGGCGCGCGCCTGGCGGTCGAGCACCTGCTCGACCGCGGCAGGTCCCGCATCGTCACGATCGCCGGACCCCAGGACATGGGCGTGGGCGTCGACCGTCTCGAGGGGTACCGCGAGGTGCTCGGCGCGCCCGGCGACGTCGCGTTCGGCGACTTCTCCGAGGAGAGCGGCGCGGCGGCGATGCGCGACCTGCTCGCGCGCGTGCCGGACCTCGACGCGGTCTACGCGGCCTCGGACCCGATGGCGATAGGCGCCATGCGGGAACTGCGCCTCGCGGGCCGTTCCGTGCCCGGCGACGTCGCCGTCGTCGGGTTCGACGACTCCGCCTCGGCCCGGCTCACCGTGCCGCCGCTCACCTCGGTCCACCAGCCCGTCGAGGAGATGGGCCGGGCGATGGCCGAGCTTCTCGTGGCAAGAATCCAGGGGCGTGAGATCTCCTCTCCGGCAGTGATCCTCGACACCTATCTCGTGGTGCGCGAGTCGAGTTGAGAGGCTTTACGGATATTTCCTACTTGGCATAGAGGTTTTACCCTTTAGGAAAACTTCATCGGGATCTTCTTGGGTTTACAGGTATTTGCGCCTATCCTCGCGTGCCATGTTCCAAAATTCCTCCGCCTCTCGTGCAACCTTCGGTCAAGCTCAGGTGTCCGGGCATGTGAGCGAGGCGCGGCGGCCCGTTTTCGTCGGGGGGTGCCCGAGGTCCGGCACCACCCTGTTGCGCAGCATGTTGAACAGCCATCCCGAACTCGCCATGCCGCACGAGACGTATTTCGTGGTCCCGGCCTGGCGTCGCCGTGACGCGTTCGGGGACCTGACCGTGGAGCGTGAGCGCCGCGCGGTCGCCCAGTGGATCGTGGAGACCCCCAAGACCCGCTACCCCAGGCTCTCGCTGACCGAGGACGAGCTGTCGGACGCTCTCGCCGCCGCTCCGCCCACCATCGGATCCCTCATCGCGGCAGCTTTCGCCGCCTCCGCCGCCAAGCAGGGCAAACCCCGCTGGGGGGACAAGCGCCCGCACTACATCCTGAACATGAACGCGGTGTACGGGCTGTTCCCCAACGCCCAGTTCGTCAACATCATCCGCGACCCGCGCGGCGCGATCTCCTCGATGAAGCGGATCGGCTGGAGCTGGGGCGGCCTGCCGTCGGCGACGGAGATGTGGACCCGCTCGGTCGAGTCGGCCGACACCTGGCGGCGTCGGCTCGGCCCCGACCAGTTCATGAACATCTACTACGAGGACCTTGTGACCAACCCCGAGGTCGTGGTCGCCCAGCTCATCTCCTTCCTCGGCCTCGACCCCGCGGGGACCGACGCGATGCTGCACCACCACGAGGCCAAGGACATCCCGACCGGCACCCCGTTCACCGAGGTCGCCAAGCCGGTGAACACCGACGCGATGCGCACCTGGGAGAAGGAGCTCACCGCCGAGGACCTCGCGTTCGTCGACCACGTCGCCGGCTCGCTCATCTCCAAGCACGGCTACGAGTTCGCGGCCCCCGCCGGCGCGCAGCCCGACAAGGAGAAGCTCCGCAAACTGCGCAAGATCCGCAGCCGCCGCCTCGGCGAGAGCCGCAAGCGCCAGGCCGTCGAACTGAAGCGCAAGTTCACCTACCGGGTCCCCGCGGCCTCCCGCCTCCACCTGCCCAACGACTAACGCCCGAACGCTCCCCTCCCGAGTCCCCGAACCCCCCACCCCATCCTGACCCCGGGGTGGGGTCAGCCGGTAAGAGGAGACGATCTCGTTGAAGGACTCGGCGTCGGCCGCGGCGAGCGCGTCGGCGGCCTCCTTGTCGCCGGCGGTCTCCTGCTCGACCTGGGCGCGGCGGGCGGCCATGGTGGACAGCGCCATCGCCTGGTTGGCCTCGACGTAGGAGCGCAGATCGTTCTCGTAGGCGGCGAAGGCCGCGGTGTGATCGCCCCCGGCCGCGCTCAGCTCCCTGGCCAGGACATAGGCCCCGACCATGGCCATGGTGGTGCCCTGGCCGGACAGCGGTGAGCCGCAGTAGGCGGCGTCGCCCAGCAGGACGACCCTTCCGCGCGACCAGGCGTCGAGGCGGATCTGGGCGGCCGAGTCGAAGTGGAAGTCCGGGGACTCCCGCATCAGCTCGAGCAGCCGCGGCATGTGCCAGCTGTCCCCGGCCAGGGCGCGGGCCACGAGTTCCTTCTGGGCCGGCACGTCGCGGTGGTCGTAGGTGAAGGAATCGTCGGGGTCGAACATGAAGTAGACGCGGGCCTCGGTGTTGTCGCGGGCGCTCATCACCATCGCGCCGCGCATGCCGCCGCCCGGCATCTGGTGCATGACCTGCCAGTGGTCGAGGCCGAGGAAGTTCGGCACGGTGCACACCGCCATACAGGTGCCGAGCGGCCGCAGGTACCGCTCGGTGGGGCCGAACACCAGGCGGCGCACGTTCGAGTGCAGCCCGTCCGCGCCGACCACAAGGTCGAAGGTGCGCCGCAGCCCGCTTTCGAAGGTCACCCGGACCTCGTCTTCGTCCTGTTCCAGCGCGGCGATCGAATCGCCGAAGAGGTACTCGACGCCGGTGCCGCCCGCCTCGACGATCGCCAGGGCGAGGTCGTCGCGCAGGATCTCGATGTCGGGACTGGCGAGCTCCCCGCCGCTGACGGTCCGCTCCTCGCTGCGGTACAGCTCGGTTCCGTCGCCGTCGACCACGGACATGCCGCGCATGCCGACGGCCCTGGCGCGCAGCGTTTCGAGGATGCCCATCCGCTCGGCGACGTCGAGCGCGGGACCGCGCACGTCGATCGCCTGGCCGCCCGGCCGGACGCCGGGCGCGCGCTCCACGACGGTGACGGCGCAGCCGTAATGATCGAGCCAGTAAGCGGCGGCGGGCCCGGCGACGCTCGCGCCGGAGATCAGCACCCGCAACCCGCGAAGTTCGGAGGTACGCATGATCGTTTTCCCTTCTCAGAAACTGTGTCTGTCGGACACTGTTTACTCTAGACACAGTTTCTGCCCCGCGCAACCCCACCCCGACCCAGAGTCGAACCGAGGCACGATCCGGGCCGCGATCCGGCGTCTGAGCCGGGTGCGAGTTGAGGTGCGGGCCGGGTGCGAGCCGGGGCGTGAGCCGGGTGCGAGTTGAGGTGCGGGCCGGGTGCGAGCCGGGGCGTGAGCCGGGTGCGAGTTGAGGTGCGGGCCGGGTGCGAGCCGGGTGCGAGTTGAGGTGTGAGCCGGTGTGCGCCGGGGTGTGTGCGGGGTCGATGCGGGTGTGCGGCGACTTCGGTGGGAAGCTCGACACGAGTCCGGTGCGAGTCCGGTGCGAGGAGGACAGTGATGACCGCGCGATCGACGGCGATCGAACTGCTGTGGGGGCGGCCGGTTCCGCCGACCCGCGGGCCGAGGCCCACCCTGCGGCTCGAGGCGATCACCGCCGCGGGCATCGAGCTCGCCGACGCCGGAGGGCTCGCCGCGGTGACCATGCAGCGGGTCGCCGAAAGCCTCGGCGTCACCAAAATGGCCCTGTACCGGTACGTTCCCGGCAAGGACGAGCTCGTCGCATTGATGACCGACCACGCTCTGGGCGTGCCGCCGCAGCTCCCGTCGGGCGGCTGGCGGGCCGGGCTTGACGCCTGGGCGCGGCACATGTTCGCCAGGTTCTCCGCGCACCCGTGGACGCTGGAGGCGACCGTGGGCTCGCGCCCGATCGGGCCCAACGAGCTCGACTGGATGGAGCGGGCCACCGCCGCGCTCACCGGCACCGGCCTGACGGGTCCGCAGATCCTCGACGTCGCCGCCACGCTCACCGGCCACGTCCGCATGGTCGCCCAGCAGGGCGCGGCGGTCCCCGAGAGCGCCGTGGAGCGCCACATGGCCGCCACGATCGGCGCACTGCTCGCCGAGCGCGCCGAACGCTACCCGGCCCTCACCGCGGCCCTGGCGTCCCCGGAGGGCCAGGACAGGGCGCTCGACTTCGGCCTCTCCTGCATCCTCACCGGCGTGGAAGCCCTCATCGGCTCCTCACCGGACAGCTGAAGCGAAAAGCCCGGAGAGCAACGCGCTTCAAGCGCGCTCGCTCTCCGGGCTTTGTAGAGGGGTTACTTCACCAGGTAAGGCAGGCCGGAGTTGCCCGGCTTACCGGGCTTGCCCGGCTCAAGGAGCCTGACGAGCTGCGGGTCGTGGTCGCTCGCCTTGTCGGCGAACTCCACGTTGATGTGCACGATGCCGTAGCCGAAGTTCCGGATCGACGGGCTCAGCAGGATGTGGTCGAGCGCCTGGGAGTTGCCGTCGTAGATGTAGCTGTAACGCTGGTCGGGCCGCAGCGTCTCGATGAGCGGCTTGAGCGCCTTTCCCTTGCCGGTGAGGACGTCCATGACCTGCGAGAACTCGAAGTCGTTGATGTCGCCGAGCACGACGACCTCGGCCTTGTTCTTGCTCGCCTTGGACAGGTCGTCGACGAACGCGTTGACCAGCGCGGCCTGCTGGAGCCGCTGCGCCTCGGTGATCCGTACCGGCGGCTGGTTGCGGCCGTGCAGCGGCTGGTCTCCGCCCTTGCTGTTGAAGTGGTTGGCTATGACGAACAGCTGCCTGCCCTGGAACGTGAACTCGCCGACGAGCGGCTTACGGCTGGCGTTCCACGCGGTGCTGGCCGGGTCGATCCTGCCGGGCGAGACCGACAGGGACACGTTGACGTCCTTGCCGCCCTTGCCGGTCTTGGTCGTCACGACCTTCACCGGCGTGGTCGCGTCGCCGCCGGGCCGGTCGACGAACGTGACGCCGCGCGCCGGGTTGAACAGGAACACCTGGCGGATGTTGCCGCCGGGCGCGCCGCCGTCGGAGTGCGCGACGGGGTCGATCTGCCGCCACTCGTAGGCCGGGCCGCCCGCCGCCTGGATCGCCGCGGTGAACTTCGCGAGGGTCTGGTCGGCCGCGACGGTCGGGTCCTCGACGCCGTTCAGGGTGCCCGTGTTGTCCTGGATCTCCTCAAGGGCGACGATGTCGGGCGAGCCGAGGTTGTGCACGATGCCCTCGGCGAGCTGCTCGAACTTGCTCGCGGCGTCACGCGCGGACAGGTTCTCCACGTTGTAGGTCGCGATACCGACGGCCTTGCTGTTGGCCGGGAGCGGCGCGACGACCTGGCGCTTGATGCCGCCGTCCTTCTCGGTGCCGAACACCGTCGTGTGGATCGAGTAGCCGCCGTAGTTCTGGTAGTGCAGCGGCCCCGAGGACACGCCCTTGAGCGTGTCGCCGACGTCGACCTTCGGCGCGGTGCCCAGTGCGTGCAGCTGGATGCGTCCGCTGTTCTGCTTGTCATACCCGGCGTAGACGGTGCCGCCGCGCTCGCTCGGGTTCTGCTTGGGCTTGGTCTGCACCCAGATCTCGCCGTACGCGGTCGCGCCGACCACCCTGACGTCCGCGACGGACACCAGCATGCCTTCGCGCGCCTCAAGCCAGTCGAGCGCGGTCTTGGAGGGCTTCAGCGCGAGGTTGTCGAGATATCCGTTGACGGTGTAACGCTCGGGCAGCGCGACCGGCACGGGCTTGGGCAGCGGGTTGCCCTCCGACAGCACGGTGGAGGCCGGGTCGGTCAGCTCGGTGAGGGTCTGGTTGGCGTCGGTGGTGGGCCAGTACTCCTTGACCGTCCCCGACACCAGGACGGAGTCGCCGGGAAGGACGCCGGGCGGGAACGCGCCGGTGTAGACGTAGATGCCCTCGCTTGTGGCGTCGTCGCGGTCGGGCGCGGTGTCCTGGATCCAGAACCCGTCGGCGGCGGCCGCGGTGACCACGCCGGGGACGCCCTCGACCCGCTTGCCGTCGTAGGGCGAGATCCTGCCCTTGCCCTGGACGTCGCGGATGCGCTGGTCACCGGGCTCGGTGGGCGGGGTGCCGCCGTTGGGGGTCACCTGGTAGGTCTCGCCCGCCGCGTTCGTCGGGTTGGGCAGCTGGACGCGCAGGTCGGCGCTGTTGTCGTCGGTGTCGGCGAGGGACGGGCCGCGCGCGGCGGACGCGTTCGCGCCGAGCGCCCCGGTGGGGGACGTTTCACGTATGACTGCCGCGCCGTAGCCGACGAGGTCCTTGATGGAGCCGTCGGCCGCGCAGTCGGCGGCGGTCTTGCAGGTGAGCGGCGCGGTGCCCGCGACGAGCGCGACGGTGCCCGCGCCGGCCGCGAGCGCGATCGTGCCGGTGAGATCGGGCGAGGGGAGCGGCACGGACGTCGTCGAGGTGCCGTCGGCCTGCTTGACCAGGAAGCGCTTGCCGGGCGCGACGGAGCCCGTCAGACGGGTGACCTGCCACGTGGTGCTCGCGCCGGGGTTGGCGGGCGCGTACTGGAGGCTGTATCCGGTGAGATCGAACGGCGCGGTCCCTGCGTTGGCGAGTTCGATGAAGTCGCTCTTCAGGATCGCGCCCGAGTTGCCGCCGCCGCCGTAGACCTCGGCGATGACGAGGTCGGCCGACGCGGCGTGCGCGGGCGGCGCGACGGCAAGGGCGACGGGCAGGCTCGCGGCGGCGAGCAGCCAGGCAAGACGTGACGTCCGGGTGGACGTCGCGTGAGGGGTTGCCACGGAATCTCCTTGGGGGCATCGGAGGCGGGGGAGATCTCCAGCGCAAGAATGCTTCGCCCCAAAGGTTGGGAACAGTGGCGATTCACCCTAGATACCGGGACGCAGGTGATCTCTCCTTAGGAGGTTTCCACAACGACCGGCGTCTCATGTCCGAGAATTCAGGGAATTCACCGGCGGGTGCCCGGAAGTTCAAAAGTCCTTCTCCGGGCACCCGTGACGGATTCAGCGGGGCAGCCTGCCGAGGACGTCCTCGGCCTCCTTCATCACCCGGTCGATGAGCTCAGCGCAGGACGGCAGGTCGTCGATGAGCCCGACCACCTGCCCGGACGCCATCACGCCGAGGTCCGCGCGGCCGTCGACCATCGCGGCCTTCAGCAGCATCGGCGTGTTGGCCGCCATGAGGACCTGCGCCCACGTCAGTTCCCTGCCGTGTTTCATGCGTTTTCCCTCGCGCAGCATCGCCGCCCAGGAAAGGCCGGAAAGGCGCTTGAAACGCGCGGCGTTGGCGACCGCGCGTACGAGGCCGGTAACCGGCCCCGCTGATTCGAGCCGCGTGACGAGGTCGGAGGTGAGGACCCGGTGCGGCATCCCGTCCACCCGCGTCGTGACGACGGTGTCGCGCACGCCCTTACCCAGGTAGACGTCTTTGACGTCCTGGCCGACCGGGGAGTCGGAGGTCAGCAGGAACCGCGTACCCATCGCCACCCCCGCCGCGCCGTACGACAGCGCGGCTACCAGGCCGCGTCCGTCGAAGAACCCTCCGGCCGCGATGACGGGGATGTCCACGGCGTCCACGACGTCGGGAAGGAGAACCGTCGTAGGGACCGGCCCGGTGTGGCCGCCGCCCTCGCCGCCCTGCACGATGACCGCGTCCGCGCCCCAGGCCGCCACCTTCTCCGCGTGCCTGCGCGCCCCGATGGAGGGCATCACCACCACGCCCGCGTCCTTCAGCGTCCCGATGAGCGCCTGGGAGGGCGCGAGGGCGAACGAGGCGACCCGCACCCCCTCGGAGATCATCAGCTTGACGCGCTCGGCCGCGTCGTCGGCGTCGGAGCGGATGTTCACGCCGAAGGGCGCGTCGGTGCGCTCCTTGACCGCGCGGATCGCCTTCGCGGTCTCCTCGAGGGTGAGCGTTGAGGCGGCGATGATGCCGAGCCCTCCGGCGGCGGAGGTGGCCGCCGCCAAGCGCGCTCCCGCGACGTACCCCATGCCGGTCTGGACGATGGGGTACCGGATGCCGGTGAGCTCCGTCAGCGCGGTCTTCACGCCCGCACCTCCCGCTCACGGATGCCCTTGGGGTCGAGCACCTCGCGCATGATGCGGAGTTCCTCCGCGGTCGGGGTGCGGGTCTCGGGCACGTCGGCGGGGAGCTCAAGCGCGAACCCGGTCGCGGCGACGACGTCGTCGACGGTGACGCCCGGGTGGACCGAACGCAGCCGCATCCTGCCCTCGGCCGTCGCGAAGTCGAGGACCGCGAGGTTGGTGACGACCCCGCGCAGCTGGAACGCGCCCCGGTCGTTGCCGACACCCGAGACATAGTCCACCTTCTCCACGAAAACCCGGGTGGAGTGGCGCGGAATCCAGAAGCTCGTCGGGTTCAGCCGGGTGTTGCCCGGTGCGCCGCGCGAGCCGAGGAGCTGGGACTTCGGCCGGTCGGCGGGGCCGATGTGGCTGATGTTGCAGTTGCCGAACGGGTCGATCTGCGACGGGCCGAGCCACACGTGCCGCCGCCCGTTCAACACGAGCCACAGGTGCTCGCGGAACGGCAGCCAGCCTTCGACGTCGCCCGCCGGCGCGCCGAGCGGCACAGGCTCGGCCGTCAGGTAGGGGCCGCCGTCGGTGGTGAGCAGGCCGGGTTCGAACGTGGCGCGCGCGAGCCGCGCGCCGAGCGCGGGGGTCATGCCCGCGACCGCGGCGGCGACGATCTCGCCGTCGCCCCGGAACATGTCGGCGCACGCCGCCGCGCACACCTCGGCCCGTGTGGCCGTCAGGGTCTCGCCCATCGCCCTCTCCTCTCCGCTCACTGCTCTTCGCGCCAGGCGCGGACGGCGGCCTGGTAGGCGGCCTCGTCGCCGTCGAGGAAGCGGGCGCGGAACGCCGCCCACGCCTCGGGGGAGGCCGCGGCCTCGACGTAGTGGCGCTGGAACGCCTCGTCGCGGCGGTCGTCGTCGCCGGTGGTGAAGTGCGACCCGTTCGGGGTCTCCACCACGCCCGTGACCTGCGCCCTGCTGACGAGCAGGGCCTGGACCGGCCCCTCCTTCAGCAGGTCGGCGGTGTCCACGAGCTTCTCGCAGGACACGTACGCGCGGTCGGCTGCCTTGGCGTACAGGTCGTCGAAGTAGGGGTCGCCGCCGAGGTACAGGGCGTTGCCCCGGGAGTCGGCCCGCTGGAGGTGGACGAAGGAGACGTCCATCCTTAGCGCGGGGACGGCGATGAGTTCTTCGCCGCCGTAGGGGTCGGCCACCGTCTTCAGGCGAGGGTTGGTCGCCAGTACGTCGGAGCCGAGGCCCGCCTGGGTGGGCAGGAAGGGGAGCCCGTGCGCGGCCGCGTAGAGGCCGAACATGAACATGCCCTCGTCGTACTCCTCGAACTCGATGGTCCCGTTCTGCCTCGCCTGCCGGAAGTGCGGCTCGAGGGCGATCGAATCCAGCGTCACGAAGGGCGCGACGAGCTTGCGCACCTTCCCGGCCGCGCAAAGGAGACCGACGTCCGCGCCGCCATAGGAGATCACCGTGAGGTCCCGCACAGGCGAGTTGCACAGCGCGCGCACGAGCGCCATCGGCTTACGGCGCGAGCCCCAGCCGCCGATCCCGAGCGTCATGCCGCTCTCCACCGACCCGACGATCTCCTCGACCGTCATCTGCCGTCCCATCAGCGCTCCCGGGAGACGAAGGCGTCGCGGTGCGCGTCGCCCGCGCCCGCGAGGTTGAGTTCGAACGTGAAGCCCTGCTCGAACCGGTAGGACCGCTTGACGTCCACCGGGTCGATGCCGTTCAGCGACTCCTTGGCCCGCCGGATCACCAGCGGGTCCTTCTCGGCGATCTGCCCGGCGACCTCGAGCGCGGCCTCGCGCAGCCGCTCGCGCGGCACGACGGTGTGCACCGAGCCGAACGCGTGCAGCTGCGCGGCCGTCGCGGTGCGCGCGGTGTAGACCATCGCGCGCATCAGGTGCTGCGGCACGAGCCTCGCCAGGTGCGTGGCAGCGCCCAGCGCGCCCTGGTTGACCTCGGGCAGCCCGAACGTGGCGTCCTCGGCCGCGACGATCACGTCGGCGTTGCCGACGAGGCCGATGCCGCCGCCCAGGCAGAACCCGTGGACCGCGGCGATGACCGGGACCTCGCAGTCGTAGACCGCCGCGAACGCCGCGTAACACCCGCGGTTCGCGCCGAGCAGCGCCTCGAATCCCTCGGTGCGCTGCATCTCCTTGATGTCCACGCCCGCGTTGAAGCCGCGGCCTTCGGCGCGCAGGATGACCGCGCGTATCTGCGGGTCCCGTCCGGCCGCGGTGATCGCGTCGGCCAGTTCGAACCAGCCCTTGACGGTCAGCGCGTTCACCGGCGGCGCGTCCATGACGACCTCGGCCACCCCGGGCGCGGGCGTCCCATGCGTGATCCCCAATGCACATCCCTCTGCGTACGGCCCGACTCACCGGGGGCGGGGCACTGTTTTCACCTAACGCTTGCTTGGTACGGTAGCACGCGGCGAACGAGGAGGGTCAGTTGAGCGTCGGCACGCTTGTCCACGACTACACCGGCAGGGTCGCGCTGGTCACCGGCGGTACGCGGGGCCTCGGCGCGGGCGTCGCGCGGGCCTTCGCCGCCGCCGGGGCCCGCGTCGTCGTCTGCGCCCGCAAGGACACCGGGGACGCCCCGGGCCACTTCCTTCCGTGCGACGTACGCGACCCGGAAGACGTCGCAAGGCTCATGGACGACATCCGCGCCGAGTACGGCCGCCTGGACGTCGTCGTGAACAACGCCGGAGGCGGACCCTACGCACCCGTTGCGGAGGCGCCTCCCCGCCTTCTGCAACGCGTCATCGAACTCAACCTGCTCGGACCCTTGTACGTCGCCCGGGCGGCCTACCCCCTGATGGACGAAGGCGCGATCGTCATGGTCGGCAGCGTGAGCGGGACAAGGCCGTCGCCCGGTACCGCCGCGTACGGGGCCGCCAAAGCGGGGCTGCACCACCTGGCCGCGTGTCTGGCCGCCGAGTGGGCCCCGAAGGTGCGCGTCAACACCGTCGTCGTAGGGCTCGCCGAGAGCGGCGACGACCAGGCCGAGCACTACGGCGGGGAAGAGACGCTGCGCGCCATCCGGGAGACCGTGCCCGCAGGACGCCTCGCAGGCCCCGACGACGTCGCCGCGGCCTGCCTCTACCTCGCGTCCGCCCCGCACGTCACCGGAAGCACCCTGACGCTCGACGGCGGCGGCGAACAGGCCGCCTGGCAGTACCTCGTGCAACGCAACCAGACAGGAGGAGCGCCCAATGCTCTGTGAAGGCCGGGTCGTCATCGTCACCGGGGCCGGACGCGGGATCGGCCGCGAACACGCCCTGGAGTTCGCGCGGCAGGGCGCGAAGGTCGTCGTCAACGACCTCGGCACCGCCCTTGACGGCGACGGACGCACCAGCGACGTCGCCGAGTCGGTCGTCGCCGAGATCAAGGACCTCGGCGGCGAGGCGGTCGCCAACGGCGACGACATCGCCAGCTGGGACGGCGCGGCCGGGCTCGTCAGGACCGCGCTTGAGACCTTCGGCCGCCTCGACGTCCTGGTGAACAACGCCGGTTTTGTCCGCGACAGGATGCTCGTGTCGATGAGCGAGACCGAGTGGGACGACGTCGTCCGCGTCCACCTGAAGGGCCACTTCGCCCCGCTGAGGCACGCCGCCGCCTACTGGCGCGAGGAGGCCAAGGCAGGCAGGCAGCCGGATGCGCGCGTCATCAACACCTCCTCCGGCGCGGGCCTCCTCGGCTCGGTAGGACAGGGCAACTACGGCGCGGCCAAGGGCGGCATCGCCACCCTCACCCTGATAGCCGCCTCAGAACTCGCCCGTTACGGCGTCACCGTCAACGCCATAGCCCCGGCCGCGCGCACCCGCATGACCGAGGACGTGTTCGTCGACATGATGGCCAAACCCGACTCCGGCTTCGACGCCATGCACCCCGGCAACGTCTCGCCGCTCGTGGTGTGGCTGGGCAGCGCCGCGTCAGCGCACGTCACCGGGCGGGTCTTCGAGGTCGAGGGCGGCGTCATCGGCGTCGCCGAGGGGTGGCGGCACGGCCCCCGCCTCGACCGCGGGGCCCGCTGGGCGCCCGCCGAGGTCGGCGCGGCCGTCGACGGGCTGCTCGACGAGGCCGAAGCCCCCGAGCCCGTCTACGGCGCCGGCTGACTCCTCGAGGCGCTCGCGCAGGGTGCGCAGGAGCTCGTCGCTCTGCGCGGTGAGCCTTTCGATCGTCGGCAGGGCGAGGTCGTCGCGCACGGCGTCGGCGACGAGGTCGTCGTACTCACGGGCGTGCGCGCCGAGGTCTTCCAGGCGGCGGCAGGCGCGCAGGGCGGCGTCGGCCTCGCGGGTGCGCGCCGCGTACCGCTCGAGCGCCTCGACCCTGCGCGTCACCGCCGAGACCGAGATGTCGAGTTTGGCCTGTTGTGGGGCGAGGGCCGCGTTCACCGCGGCGACCTCGGCGGTGCCGGAGACCGTGGCGAGCGCGTCGGCGTCGCGGCGCAGCCTGGTCTGGCGGGCCAGGACCTGCGCGATCTCCCACTCCTGACGCGGCAGCTCGAGCGCGGGGTCCAGCTCCTCCAGCAGGCCCTCGCGCACCACGAGCGACCCCTTGACGATGTCGGCGGCCCGCTGCGCGCGCACCAGCAGCGCGGCCGCCTCGGTGTCGAAATCGTCTTCGGTGAGGTACTTGTCGCCCCTGGCGCGCAGTGCGCCGTCCCGCCGCACCTCGTCGAGCAGCCTGCGCGCGCCGAACGCCAGCGCGATCAGCGGCAGGCCGAGCAGCCACTGTTCGTCCTGGAACAGGAAGCACACGAGGAACCCGAGCGTGGCCAGCACAAAAGGCGCGGACCGGGCGACGGGACCGCGCCGCGCCACCGCCGCGTCCAGCTCGCCGCGCAGCTCGGGATCGGCGACCGGCCGCGGCCGCTGCCGCTCGGCCCGGTCGGGCGACGCGGGCGACACCATGGTCCAGGTCGACGGCACGCGGGTTTCGAAAGCGAAGTCGTCGTGCGAGATCTCCACCTCGGCCGGGCCCGGCTCCAGCGGCCACGCGCCCGTGGGCTCGTCGCCGGACGGCCCGCCGAACACCACCCACCAGCCGCCCTTGCCCTCGGCGCACCGGTAGCGGCCCGGCTGCACGTCGATCCCGACGAAGAACGTCCCCGTCCCGGGAATCTCTCCGGCCACGCCGCCTCCCGCTGCGCTCGCCCCCCCGTCACCGCCTCATCTACCCACGGGCGGCGGTTCTATGACGCGGAAACCCCGAATCCTCCCCAGAAATCGGGTGCCTCACTCCGGCACAAGGCGCGGGATTCAGGGGGTGTGCAGGAGATAGAGCGCGTAGGCGGCGAGGGTGATGCCGTCGGCGATGACGCCGTCGCGGAGCATCTTGTCGAGCTCGGCGCGGGTGAAGACCGCGTGCTGCATCTCCTGCTCGGTGCTCTCGCGCGCGTGCGGGCCCTGGGTGAGGCCGCCGGCGACGAACACGTCGCACTCCTGGCTGGTCAGGCCCGCGGCGACGGAGATCCGGCCAAGGTGGCGCAGCGTGTCGGCGCGCAGGCCGGTCTCCTCGGCGAGTTCGGCGCGCGCGAGCTCCTCGCCGGGAGGGCCCTCGTGCGGCCAGGTGCCCTGCACGAACTCCCACGAGCGCCGCCCGAGCGGGTAGCGGAACTGCTCGATGAGGTGGAAGGAGTCGCCGTCGACCGCGATGACGCACACGCACGCGGGCTTGTCTACGACCGCGTACAGGCCGGGGGAGCCGTCGGGGTGGGTGATGTGGTCCTCGCGCAGGCTCATCCAGGCGTTCCGGTAGATCTCACGTGAACTCTCTGTCCGCACGCGCCTCATCCTGCCCTAATCTCGGGGGATGAGCGACCATCCGCCCGTCGTGCACGACGACCCGGAAGGCGAGCCGCCCTGGGCCATGCAACTCGCGATCCGGGCGGAGAAACTCGACCCTCCCTCCCACGAGGCGGTCTGCGAGGCCGCCGCGTCGGCCGTGGTGCACCTGCTCGCCGACGAGCGCTTCGCTGACGCCGTCGCACGCTGGGAGGAGGGCCGCATCCGCAAGGTCACCCGGCGGGCCAGAGGGGCGCGTTGGCGCGATCTGGCGGCGCTGCCCGGGGTGACCGTCGCGCGCGGCGGGGCTGAGGTCCGCGCGTTCCCGCCGGGGCCGGTGACCGAGGTGCCTCCCGCGATCGCCAAGCTCCAGATCGCGGGCACCGACCTCGCGCACGCCGAGACCGAACCCCCGGCCGAGCCGTACGCCGTGCTGGTCCACAACCCGGACGCGAAGATGAGCACCGGCAAGGCCGCCGCCCAATCCGGCCACGCCGCCCACCTGCTCTACCGCACCCTCCCACCCGGCGACCGCGCCGCCTGGCTGACCGCAGGCGCCCCCGTCCACCTCCTTGCCTTCCCCTGGCCCGAAGCGGTCGCCCGCGCCACGGTCCACATCCGCGACGCCGGCTACACCGAGGTCGCCCCCGGCACCATGACCGCCGTCACCTGGCTCCTCACCCCCTGACGCCCCGCCGCCCCTGCCGCGCCGCCTCCCGACGGAGCGACGTCGGCCGCCTCGGCGTCGCGCCGCCTCCTGACGTCACGTCGCCTTCTGACGGGGTGGCGTCGGCCGCCTCGGCGTCGCGTCGCCTCCTGGCGTCACGTCGTCTGCTCAGCGTCGTGCTGCTCATGACGGGGGATGTTGGCCGCCCCCGCGTCGCGTCGCCTGCTGACGGGTCACGTCGGCCGCCTTGTGCTGCGCGGCCTCCCGACGCGGTGGCGTATGCCCTGCGCCGCGCCGCCTTCTTACGCGGCGACTTCTGCCTGGCGCTGTGCCGCCTTCTGACGGGGCGACGTGTGCGCGGCGGCGTGCTGCTTTCTGACGCGGGGGTGTCGGGGTGGTTTGGGTGGGGTTGGGAATGGGGGTTAGGTGGGGGCGTGGGGGAGGTGGAGGGGGAGGCGGGCGTGGATGTGGGAGGGGGAGGGGTGGAGGGAGAGGGTTCCGCCTATGTGCTCGATGCGTTCGCGCATGGCGGTGAGGCCGACGCCGGGGGTCCAGGGGGCGGGGGCGGAGCCGGGGTCGGTGACCGTGATGTGCAGGTGGCCGTCGTCTAGGGCGAGGGTCAGGGAGGCGGTGGGGGAGGGGGCGTGGCGTGCGACGTTCGTCAGGGCCTCTACGGCGACGCGGTAGGCGACGACTTCTACGGCGGCCGGTAGAGGCGGGAACCTTTCGGGGGCCGTTACGGCGACGTCAAGGGGGACGCCGGAGGCGGTGTGCAGGCCCGAGACGCGTTGGCGGATCGCGCCGGTGAGTCCGAGCTCGTCGAGGGCCTTCGGGCGCAGGCCGTAGACGATCCTGCGCACCTCGGCGATCGCGTCGCCGGCGTCGGCGCGCAACTGGCGCAGCGTCTCCAGCGCGCGGGCCGGGTCGGCGGCGACGAGGTTCGCGGCGGCGTCGGCGGCGTAGGCGATGCCGGTGAGGGTGGGGCCGAGGCCGTCGTGCAGGTCCCTGCGGGTGCGGCGGCGCTCCTCCTCGAGCGCGGCCACCACCCTGCCGCGCGAGGCCCGCAGCTCCTCGCTGAGCCGCATCGCGTGCAGCGCCTGCGCCAGCGGCGCGGCGACCAGCGCGACGATCGCGGCGGTCGGCGCGGGCAGGCCGAGCCGCTCGGCCGGGGGCATGACGACGAGCTCGCCGACATGTCCCGCGCCCACCCGCAGCGGCGTCGCGACGGCCTCGGACCCGACCTCGCCGGACATCGCGACGACCCCGTCGCCTACGCGCAGCGCCACGCCGGGCACACCCAGGGCCTCGCGCAGGGTGTGCAGCCAGCGCGCGGGCTCCGACCCGTCCGCGAGGTCCGAGCCGAGCAGCGTCATCGTGGAGACCGGGTCGGCGCTCCCGCCGAACAGCAGCTCGTCCATGGTCGCGCCGAGCCTGCGGCGCACGGGTTCGTAGCCGAGCGCGACGGCCGCCACGAGGAGGAGCCTTGTGCCCTGGGTGGGCGGGCCGCCGCGCAGCATCGTCGCCAGCGCCTCGCCGCCCAGATAGACCGCGACCGTCAGCAGCAGCATGACGCCGTGCACGCAGGCGGCGTGCATGACGGCGCGGATGTCGAAGGCCCGGGGCGAGACGAGCGAGACCGCCGCCGCGAGCGGAAGGACGAGCACGAGCGACGCGAACACCCCGCCGACGGCGGCCTCGCCGAGCGGCAGCGTGTCGGCCGACGCCTGGAAGACCAGCGCGGGCGGGATCGCCGCCGCCGCGCCGAGCACCACCCACAGCACCCGCCGCCTGTCGTCCCCGGAGGTGACCTCGTACAGCAGCCACCCCGCGCACACCAGGACGCCGAGGCCCGCGACGGCCGCGGTTCCCACGACCCACGGCCACCCGGCCGCCGTCCCCACCGCGCAGAGCAGGGCACAGCACGCCACAGCTGCGTCCGCCGCCCGCAACACCCCCGGCGACGGCCTGGGCCGCACGACCCGCAGCAGCGCCGCCGGTATCAGCGTCCCGCCCACCGCGTAGAGCAGCGCCTCCCCCCACGGCCGCCCCGCCCACACCGTCACCACGCCCGCCCAGGGCAGCCCCGCCCCCGCCGCGGCCAGCAGCCGCCCAGCCGGGTCGCCAGGCACCCGCCCCAACACCACGCACCCCGAGACCGCGCACCCCCCGCCCAACACCACAGCCACCACAACCCCCCAAACCTCGCCGAACGCCCCCCACCCCTCCCAAACTCCACCCACAGCCCCCGCAACCCCAACCCCCGCCAGAACCCCCCACCCCCAAACCTCCCACCCCTCAACCTTCGCCCCCAAAACCCTCACCCCCAAGTCCCTCAACCCCAAATCTCTCATCCCAAAGCCTTTCAACTCCAAGCCTCTCTGCTCTGTGTCTCTTGGTTCTAGGATTCTTTGGGTTGAGAGCTTGTTGTGGGGTGGGGGGATAGGCCGGCTTGGCGGGCCAGGGCTGTGGCTTCGGCGCGGGTGGTCACGCCCAGTTTGGTGAGGAGGGTGGAGATGTGGTTGGCGATGGTTTTGGGGGCTAGGCCGAGGTCGGCGGCTATCGCGGCGTTGCCGAGGCCGCGGGCGAGGCGGGCGAGGATGTCGTGTTCGCGGGGGGTGAGGCCCGGGAAGGCGGGGGGTGGGGCGGGGGCGTCGAGTCTGCCGACGAGGCGGGCGGCGACGCCCGGGCCGACCACGAGGTGGCCCGCCGCGACCGAGCGGAGCGCGGCGAGGATCTCGTCCTGGTCGGCGCCTTTGAGGAGGTAGCCGCGGGCTCCGGCGCGGATCGCGGAGACGAGTGTGTCGTCGTCCTCGAACATGGTCACGACGAGGACCGCGGTGTCGGGGAGCAGCGCGAGGAGGCGGCGAGTGGCCTCGACGCCGTCGAGCTCGGGCATCGCCAGGTCCATGACGACGACGTCGGGACGGGTCAGGTGCGCCTCGCGCAGTGCCTGCGCGCCCGTCGCGGCCTCGGCGACGACGGTGACGCCCTCGAACGACCCGAGCAGCGCGCCCATGCCGCGCCGCACCACGGGGTGGTCGTCGACGATGAGGACGCGCAGAGGACCCATGCTCCGATGATGCGGGAACAGCGCCGGGATTTCAGGGGGAATCCTCCCGGAGAGCCCGGGTGATTCTCCCGGAATGTCGGGAACATCCACCCGGGCGCGGGGAACGGCGTGCGACGGACGCTTCTTGGCGACGGCGGCGTCACCGGACGCCGTCGGCCCTCCGGAGCAGAAGGAGTCACGTCATGGAGCGCGTTCCCCTCGGCGTCAAGAACAAGATCGGGCTCGGCCTCGGGGCGTTCCTCGGGTTCGGCGACGCGATCGGCGTCTTCACCGTCCCCGACGACGCCGGCGACCAGGCGCCCCCGCAAGGGATTCTCATCACCTGCGCCGTCCTCGGCGTCGTCACGCTCGTGGCCGTCGTGCACGCGTGGCGGACCGGGAGCCGCCTCAGCATCCGCGTGATGGCGGCGTCGCGGGTGCTCTCGGCGCTGACGGCGCTGCCCGCCTTCTTCGTGTCCGGCGTCCCCGCGGTCCTCGTGGTCATCGCCGCGACCGGCATCCTGCTGACCGTGGTCACCGTCGTCCTGGCCCTGTCCCGCCCCCCACTCCCCGCCTGACCCCCGCCTGCCCGCACGCGCGCGGGGGCGTGTGCGGGCGGGGGGTTAGCGGTGGAGGCGGTTGAGGGTGTTCAGGGCGAATTCTTGGGTGCGGGAGAGGCTTTGGGGGGTGGGGGTGGCGGGGTTGGGGGTGGCGGTGGTGGCGGTGGTGCCTGCTTTGACGCTGAGGGCGTAGGAGAGGAAGAGGGCTGCGGCGAAGGCGGCGGTGTAGATGAGGTGTTCTATGAGGGTGGTGAAGGTGCCGGAGACCAGGTCGAGGACGGTGAGGACGGCGAAGCCGCCCGTCCAGGCGAGGAGGGCGGGCAGGAACAGGACGCTGCGCCTGCGGACGACCGCCATGACCGCGACGCCGAGCAGCACCGCCTGCGCGACCTTGACGGCGATGAGGACGGGGGCCGCGATGCCGTCGGAGAGGTACTCGGCGATCTCCTTCTCGCGGTCGGCGAAGCCGAGGAAGCCCAGGGCGAGGTTGATGATGCCGAAGACGATGAGGAACAGGCCGATCGCGTAGTGCTGGCGGTGCCAGGACGGAGGCACCGGCTTGGCTTGGGGCTCCTGTACGCCCTGCTGCTGTGGCACCCCGTACTGCTGCGGATAAGGCTGCTGGGGATACGGCTGCTGGCCCTGCGGCGCGTACTGGGCCTGGTAGGGCTGCTGGCCGGGGGGCTGCTGTGGCGGCGGGCCTTGCGGGTGCTGTGCCGGGCCTGGAGGCTGCGCGCCCTGGGGGTGGTGGCCTTGCGGAGGGTAGCCCTGCTGCGGGGGCAGGGGGAACTGCTGCACGGATTGCTGTGCGCCCTGCTGGGGCGGGTCCTGGCGGGTCTCGTAGAGGGACTGGCCCTGGGGGGCGGGGGGCTGGGAGCCGTAGGAGCCTGCGGGCTGGGCGTAGGGGGAGTCCGGGGGGAGGACGAACTGGCCGGGCTGGGCCGGAGGCTGGGAGGAGCCTTGGGGGGGCTTGGGGGAGCCCGCTACGGGGACGTCGAAGGACGTGGCGGGGGGCGGGTCGTTGGCGGGCGGGGAGACCTGGACGTCGAAGGAGGTCTCGGGCGCCGGGGACTCGTCTGACGCCGGGGGAGCGGGAAGGGGAGCGGGGACCGTTTTGTCGGGTTCCGCGGGCTCCGGGGTGGGAGTGCCCTGGCGGGGGAGGGGGGTGTCGCTCCTGGTCTCGTACGGGTCGGTCGCCATCGCCTTGCCCTTCGTCTGTATCGCCGTGAAGAACCTATATCGGGGACGGCCGTTCGGCAGCCCGTCCTAGTTCCTTAGGGGGGTCCGTGAACTAGATGCGGCGATGGCGCTTGCGGGTTCGCGCCGACGGCGGAATCGTGTGCGGAGTCGGGCCACGCGAATCTGTGTGGAAAGTGAGCAACGGGAATGCCTGACACCACGGGGACGTCCGCGTCGACGCAGACGCGGATCGCATATCTGGAGAAGCTCGGCGACGAACTCGTCGGGCGTGGGCTGCGGGTGAGGCTGACTGTGCCGTTGGGCACCCAGCCGAGCCTGCACGTGATGAACCCGGCCGCCTCGGCTCTGACGGAGAACATCCTTGCGGAGCAGGGCGCGGACGGCTGGTGGTTCTGGTGGTCGTGGGCCGAGCGCATCGCGCAGGCGAGCGACGTGCCCGCCGCCGCGGAAAGGGTCGCCCAGGTGCTCTCGGCCGACCAGGGCCAGTAGACGATCAGGCGGTGTTCCACACACAAGGTGGAACACCGCTTCCGAGATCGGGGGTCAGTGGTCGAGGTTGCCTGACCTGACGCGGTTGACGAACGAGGCGAGCTCGCCGGCTGACAGCGTCAGGTACACGCCGGGGTTCTTGGAGTCCTGAACCAGGGTGGCGTCCGGGGTGTTCGTGGAAAGCTCGACGCAGTTGCTGTTGAGGTCGTCCTGGCTGCGCCTGCTCTTACGCCAGTTGATCGTCATGCATCATCTCCATCTGCGAGGTGGAAACTGCTTCCGGGATCGGGGTCAGCGGTCGAGGTTGCCTGATCTGACGCGGTTGACGAACGAGGCGAGCTCGCCCGCTGACAGCGTCAGGTACACGCCGGGGTTCTTGGAGTCCTGGACGAGCGTGGCGTCCGGGGTGTTCGTGGAGAGCTCGACACACTCGCTGTCGAGGTTTCCGCCGCTGTAGCTGCTCTTACGCCACTCGATCGCCATGCATCATCTCCATGATCTGTTCGATGTAAGCCAGGGAAGCCTCCTCGGAAAGGGCGACTCCCCTGATCTCATCAAACACCAGGGCCAGGTCGCAGATCTCGTTGTGGTCCTGGATTAGCCGTCCGCCGAACTGGGCCTCGACCCAGCCGGCGCGGCTGCGATCCGGCATCGTGGCGATGGTCAGCGCACCGGCACCACCGGCGTGCGCGGGGACGTCCAGGCGAGTGACCTGGATGTGGACGTTCGGGAGGGCTCCCATCTCAAGAAGAGAAGCGAGCTGTTCCCGGATGGCGGCGGGCCGTCGCCACGTTCGGATGAGCGCGGCCTCGTCGATAACCGCGAAGAAGTGCGCGGGATTCTCTGGTCTGAGCAGTTTGTCCTTTCTCGCGAGCCTCATGGCCAAGCGCTCCTCGTCTACCGGTGCCCCGGAGATCGCGCGGATGTAGCCCTCGGTCTGCAACGCACCCGGGATGTAGAAGGGCACGTAGCTACGGAGCTCCCGGCACTTGGCTTCGTACTCGGAGAACGCCTCGAACCAGCTCGCGACGTGTTCCCGTCGGCACTGCTCCCGAAGGTTCAGGACGTACTCGCCGGTGCCGAAGAACCCGTCGAGCGACTCACAGTTGTCGTTGTCGGGCAGCGCCCGCTGGTTCTCCCATCCGGTGTACGTCTCCCGCGCAACGAAGATCCCCCGGGCCACGTCGAGTTGCGTCACGCCCTTGAGCTGACGCAGCACCCGCAACGTGTCCGCGAAGTGGGAATGCAGGTTGTGCTGAGCCTCGGGTACCGGCGATTCCTCGGGAATCTGGAAAATCTGCGACATACCACCACCCCTCTGTGGTGTTCGGTCGGTGACCGTCCGTTCGAAACCGAGCGTATTGCGAGGTCCCGGGTTTAGGGGTGGAAATCCGAATCGCCACCACGACTATTTGGGAAGCCCCAGCGTCCGCTCGGCGATGATGTTGCGTTGGATCTCGCTTGAGCCGGCGTAGATGGTGTCGGCGCGGCTGAAGAGGCCGATGCGCTGGAGTTCGGAGAGGTCGTAGGGGGCGGCGTCGGCGAGGAGGCCGGAGGGGCCCGCTGCGTCGAGGGCGATCTCGCCCAGCCTCCTGTGCCATTCGGACCAGAAGAGTTTGGCCACGGCGACCTCGGGGCCCGGTTCGCCCGCGCCTAGAGAGCGCATGGTGCGGAGGGCGTTGAGGCGCATGAGTTCGAGCTCGGTCCAGGAGCGGACGAGTCTGTCGCGGAGCTCGGGGAGGGTGCCGTGGGCGCGGGCGACGGCGACGACGGCGTCGAACTCGCGGCGGAAGCCGATCTGCTGGCCGAGGGTCGACGCGCCGCGCTCGTAGCCGAGGGTCGCCATGGCGACGCGCCAGCCCTCGCCGGGCGCGCCGACGATGTGGGCGGCGTCGGTGCGCGCGCCGTCGAAGAAGACCTCGTTGAACTCGCTCGTGCCGGTCGGCTGGATGATCGGACGTACCTCGATCCCGTCCTGCCGCATGGGGACGAGCAGATACGACAGGCCCTTGTGGCGCTGTGAGCCGGGCTCGGTACGGCAGACCACGAAGCACCAGTCGGCGACGTGCGCGAGCGACGTCCACACCTTCTGCCCGGTGACGACCCATGAGCCGCCTTCGAGGACCGCCTTCGTCTGCACGTTGGCGAGGTCGGACCCGGCGTCCGGCTCCGAGTACCCCTGGCACCACAGCTCATCACCGCGCACTATCGGCGGCAGGAAGCGCGCGCGCTGTTCCTCGGTTCCGTAGTCGATGATGGTCGGGCCTATCAGGCCCTCGCCTATGTGGCCCAGCCTGTGCGGGGCGTGGGCGCGGGCGTACTCCTCGAAGAAGACGACCTGTTCGGCGAGGGTCGCGTCACGGCCGCCGTACTCCTTGGGCCAGCCGAGGCAGGTCCATCCGTGCGCGCCCAGGTGCTTCTCCCAGGCGAGCCTGATGTCGAAGCCCTCGTGCTCGCGTCCCGGGCCGCCGAGGCCGCGCGCGTCGCGGAAGTCGCCGTCAAGGCCGGCGGTGAGGAAGTCGCGCACCTCGGCGCGGAACGCCTCGCTCAACGCTCAGCCCTCGAAGCGGCCGTAGCGGCCCTGGTAGAAGACCAGCGGTTCGCCGTCGTGGTGGACGTCGAGATGGTGCACGCGCGCGACGACGATGTCGTGGTCGCCCGCGCGGTGCTCGGCCTCCACCGACACCTCGAGCCAGGCCAGCGCGCCGTCCAGAACCGGCGTGCCCTGCGGTGAGGCGCCCCAGGAGACCCCGGCGAACTTGTCGCCGCCCTTGACCGCGAGCTGGCGGCACACTGCCGTCTGCGGCTCGCTGAGGACGTTGATGCACATCCGGTCGGCGCGGCGCAGCAGCGGCCAGGTCGAACTCGTGTGCGCGACGCAGAACGCGACGAGCGGCGGGTCGAGCGAGACCGACGTGAAGGAGTTGGCCGCAAGGCCGGTGGGCCTGCCGCTCGCCGGGTCGATCGCGGTGATGGCGACGACGCCCGTGGCGAAGTGCCCGAGGACGTCCCGGAGCCGACGGCCGTTGAGATCGCTCACGGATGCGGTGGTCATCGGGCGCTGCCCTCCGGTCGGTAGGAGTATTAGCCAAGCGCTTGCTTGCTTACGAATGTAGAAGCCGCCGTACCCGACTGTCAACTAGCCAGCCAAGCGCTTGCTCGGTTAACCTCTGGGGTGTGACCTTCCGCGACAAGACAGCCCTGGTCGGCGTGGGATACACCCCGTTCAGCAAGAACTCAGGGGTCTCCACGCTGACCCTCGCCATGGACGCGATCCTCACCGCACTCGACGACGCCGGCCTCACCCTCGACGACGTCGACGGCCTGGCCACCCACCGCGTCGGCGACTCCACCCCGCCCTGGGTCGTCGCCCCCGCGCTCGGCCTGACGAACGTCTCCTGGTACCTCGACCAGTTCGGCGGAGGCAGCGTCTCGCACTCCGTCATAGGGCAGGCCGCGATGGCGGTCGCCTCCGGGGTGGCCCGTACCGTCGTCGTCTACCGGGCCATCAACGCGCGCAGCGAGTTCCGGATGGGCGGGACGGGCAGGGGAGCGGCCCCCATCTTCGACTCCCAGTACCAGGCCCCGTACGGCTACTTCGCTCCGCCGCAGCAGTTCGCCATGTACGCGCGCGCGCACATGAACGCGTACGGCACCACGCACGAACAGCTCGGCGCGATCGCCGTACGCCAACGCGCCTACGCGGTGAAGAACGCGCGCGCGCTCAAGCGCGACCCCATCACGCTTGACGACTACCTCGCCTCCCGCTGGATAGCCGAGCCGTTCCGGCTGCTCGACTGCTGCCTGGAGACCGACGGCGCCTGCGCGGTCGTCATCACGTCGGCGGAACGCGCCCGCGACCTCGCCCAGCCGACCGTCCTCATCTCCGGGGCGGCCTGGGGAGGCGGCGACTCCTTCTTCTCCGGCGTACCCACCGACTTCACGGTCACCGAGGCGGCCCGTATGGCTCCCCGCCTGTACGCGATGGCCGGAGTGGGTCCAGGGGACATCGACGTAGCGGAGCTGTACGACTGCTTCACCTACTCCGTCCTGGTGCAACTCGAGGACTACGGGTTCTGCGCCAAGGGAGAGGGCGGCCCGTACGTCGAGTCGGGGGAGGGGCCCGCGGTGAACACCCACGGAGGGTTCCTGTCGGAGGGGTACGTACACGGCATCAACCATGTCGCCGAGGCCGTCGCACAGCTGCGCGGGACGGCGGGCGACCGGCAGGTCGAGGGCGCGCAGGTCGCGCTGTCGACCGCGCAACCCGGCTACGTGCTTGCCGGAACGTCGGCCCTGATCCTGCGAGGCGAGCGATGACCGCACGGCTTGACCCGGACCGCGACTCCGCGCCCTGGTGGGAGGCGGTGGACCGGGGGGAACTGCTGCTCCAGCGCTGCACCGCGTGCGGCGTGCCGCGCTTCCCCGCGCGCGCCCTGTGCAACAGGTGCCGCTCGCGTGACAGCGACTGGATACCGGCGCGCGGTACGGGCGCGGTGTACAGCTGGATCGTCAACCACCAGAGGTTCATGCCGAACCTTCCCGTGCCGTACGCCGTCGTGTGCGTCCGCCTGGACGAGGGCGAAGACATCCTCATGTACGGCAACCTCGTAGACGAGGCCGGGAACGCCGCCGACCCTGCGACGCTCGTCCCCGGCCTCCGCCTACGCGCGGTCCTCATCGACGGCCTTGTCCAGTGGACCCCTGCCGAGTAGTACGGCTCAGGAGACCGAGGCCCGCAACGCGAGCTTGTCCACCTTCCCGTTGACGTTCAACGGAAGCGCCTCGACGGGCACGACCCGTCGGGGCACCTTGTAGTTCGACATGTTGTCCTTCGCCCACGCCCTGACGTCCTCCGGCGACGCGCTCCCGATGACGAACGCGCACGCCGCCTCGCCCATCGCCGCGTCGGGAATCCCCACGACGGCCACCTGGGACACGCCGGGGCAGCGCAGAAGCAGGGCCTCGATCTCGGCCGGGTAGCCGTTGAAGCCGTTGGCGATGAACATCTCCTTCTTGCGGTCCACGATCGCGAGGTTGCCGTGCTCGTCGAGGGTGCCGATGTCGCCGGTGTGCAGCCAGCCTTCGGCGTCGACCGCCTCGGCGGTGCGCTCGGGGTCCTGCCAGTAGCCCGGCATGACGCCGTAGCCGCCGACGAGGATCTCGCCGCGCTCACCCGAGGGCAGGTCCTTGCCCTCGTCGTCCACGATCCGCAGCGAGACGCCGGGGACCGCGCGGCCGGTGGTCCCGGCGATGACCTCGATCGGGTCGCCGGGCCGCGTCATCGACACCACGGTCCCCTCCATGAGGCCGTAGGCGTTGATCATCCGCTCCACGCCGGCCTCGGCGAGCATCCGCCGGATCAGCTCGGGCGGCACCGCGGCGGCCCCGCAGATCGCCACCCGCAGCGAGGAGACGTCGCGGCCGGGCAGCTCGTCGAGCAGCTTGAAGAACATCGCCGGTGCGCCCGCGATGACGCTGACGCGCCGGGTCTCGATGAGGTCGAGCAGCCGGTCGGGCTGGAACAGCGGGATCGGCATCATCGTCGCCGCGCGCAGCACGCACGCGAGCAGGCCCGCGTTGATGCCGAAGCCGTGCGAGAAGGGGGCGATGATCGGGTACCTGTCGCCCTCGCGGACGCTCACCAGCCCCGACCAGTCCCAGTACCCGCGCAGGAGCTGCCAGTGCTGGAGCATGACGCCCTTGGGCGTGCCCGTGGTCCCGGAGGTGGCCATGATCTCCGCGAGCCCGTCAGGCTTGACGGAAAGGGCGCGCTCCTCGGCGGCCTCCAAGGAGACGTCTTCACCGCGCGCCAAGAACTCCGCCCACTCCGGGCCGCCGTACGGGACGACGGCTTTGAGGTCGGGCAGGTCGTGGCCTTCGAGCATCGCCAGGTAGGAGGTGTCCATGAACCCCTCGGCGACGAACAGCGCCTTGGCCCCCGTCTTGCGCAGCACCTCGGCGGCCTCGATGCCGCGAAAGCGCGTCGACAGAGGCGCGACGGCCGCTCCGGCGTCCCACAGGCCGTAACAGGTGACGACCCAATCGGGGGTGTTAGGCGCCCAGATCGCTACGCGGTCTCCGGGTTCGACGCCCAGGGCGATGAGCCCTCGGGCCACCTGCGCGGCCCTGTCTTTCAGTTCCGCCAGCGTCAGCGTCACGTCGTCGGCGGACACGACCTCCACCGCGCCGTGCGTGCGCGCGCGGTCGCGCAGCATGCGCGGGATCGTGCCCCAGTCCGGTACCGGCTCCACTTCCATCGTCAGCTCCTCGGGCTCGCGGGGGGCGGCCGGGAGCCCGCCAGGAGGACCCGGCCGGGGGACGGGCGGGACCCCCGGGATTCCGGGGGCCCGTCGCGGATCAGAGGGACGCGCGGTCGCGGCCCAGGTGGTGGCCGCGCAGGTCGGTCACGGTCGGCGGCACCGGCGTCTCGACGGCCTCGGGCGTGACGGCGACCTCGATCGCCACCGGCGTCACCCCGACGAGGGCCTGGGAGATCCGGCCCGACCACATCGGATTGCGCACGAGGCTGTCGCGGGCGAACGTGACGCGCAGGACGGCGCGGTCGAGGGTGCCCTCGCGGGAGACCTCGAGGTTCCAGTGGCTGATCCCGTCGATACGCGACAGCACGTCGGTGACGCGCGGCAGCGACAGCCAGCGGCCGCGCACGACGAGGTGCTCGCCCGCGGTGTGGACGGGCTGGGTCGCGCCGCCCGCGGTGAACCAGCCGGTCCGCAGGTGCGCGCCGCCGAGCGTGCTGTGCCAGGTCGGCGTGACGACGATCTCGGCGGGCCCGGAGTGGTCGGCGACGAGCTCGTCCTTGGCGGGCGGCGCGAGGCCGATCAGCCCGTCGCGCACCGGCGTCAGCGCCGGCCCGTACGCGACCGGGACGCCGAAGAACGGGTCGGCGAACAGCTGCACGACGTCGGCCTCGAACTCGGTCTCCAGCTGCCGCAGCCAGTTGCGCGACGGGATCTCCCCGACGAGCAGGATGCGGTCGAGCTCCAGGTCGAGCGGGTCGAGCAGGAACTCCAGGTGCAGCCGCGCGAGGAAGTCCATCGCGCCCGACGGTGTGGTGATGAGCACGTTCGCCCGGGTCTGCTCAAGCGCGCGGTGCAGCCGCAGCCTTCCGCGCGGCCCCACCGAGGCGGCCGCCGCCGCGACGGGGAGCACCGCCTCGGCCAGCGACGAGCCCTGGAGCTCGCCGTCGCTGTTCAGCGCGACGACCACCCGGTCGGACGCGCGCAGCCCGGCGGCCGCGAGCGTCTGGGCGGTCAGCTCAAGGGCGGCCGCCCGGTCGGCGGGGGAGAGCGGGACGACGGCGTCGGCGTCGGGGGAGACCAGCAGGAGTCCGCGCGCGGAAGCGCCCGCGGGCAGACTCTCGCGGGTGAGCCAGCTCACTTCATCACCTCGTTCATGAAGCGCCGCATCGAGTCGGTGACGTGCTCGTGGTCGAGGCCGCCGACCTGGGCCTGCAGGATCAGGTCGGTCGCGCCCGCCGCCTCGAGCCGCTCGACCGCCTTGCGCGAGCCCTCGACGTCGTCGATGACGACCATCAGGTTGTCGCGCAGGATGTCCATGGCCTCCTCGGGCGGCATGGCGACGGCCTGCTGCCCCAGGACGCGGTGGGTGGCGTGCCTGGCGTCGGTGTAGCTCGGGGGCGCAACCAGGTTGACCTGGCGGCGCAGGTACCAAAGGACGGGGTCGGAGGCGGTCTCGACGGCCTCCTGCCGGGTCTGGCCGACGTACCAGGGGATCATGATCGCGATCCGCCGCGACTCGGGGTCGAACCCGTTCTCGGCGAGGCACGCCTTGTAGGCGGCGATGTCCTCGGCGACGTCGTCGATGCCCTTGAGCATCGTCATGCCGAGCAGGTTGTAGCCCTGCTTGCCCGCCGCGAGGAAGCCCTCGAGGGAGGTGGACGCCACCCAGACGGGCGGGTGCGGCTCCTGGGTGGGCCGCGGGTAGACCGAGACGTTGGGGATCTCGAAGTACTCGCTGCTGCGGGTGATCGGCTGTCCGTCGGCGTTCCAGATCGCCAGGACGGCTTCGAGGGATTCCTCCCACAGCTGCCGCGACTGCTCGAACGGCCGTTGGAAAGCCTGGTACTCCAGGGGTGACGCGCCGCGTCCCGTGCCGAACTCCACGCGGCCGCCGGACAGCACGTCGAGGGTGGCGACGCGTTCGGCGGTCCGGATGGGCGACTGGAACGGCAGCAGCACGACCCCGAGCCCGAGGTGGATGTTGCTCGTCCGCTGCGACGCCGCCGCGAGGACGAGGTCGGGGGCCGAGGAGTGGGAGAACCCGCGTGTGAAGTGGTGTTCGACGAACCAGGCGGTGTCCATGCCGAGTTCGTCGGCGAGGACGACCTGGTCGAGCACGTTCCGGAACGCCCGGCTCTCGACCTCGCGGCTGCGTCCGCGTACCTCCAGCTCGTACCCGACGCTGATCCGAAGGGTCATGCCCCGCCTCCGCTCTCTTGTGTTAACCAAGCGCTCGCTTGGTAGACTAGCAGCGGCCGTCCGGTCCGAACAAGTCGCGCGGCGGGGAGTGCGATAGCAGCTTTTTCCTATCGACAAAACAGGTTAAGGTGACGCCCCATGCGGTGGATCATGGTCATCTCCGGCATCCTGGCCCCGGTACTCGGCGCGACCGCAGCGTCGGCCGCGCCAGTTCCCGACGGGCCGGGCAAGGACAAAGTCCCGGCCTACATCGGCTCGCCCGCGCATCCCAAGCCCATCCCGGGCTCTCCGGTCCCCGCCAACCCGCACATGGCCAAGCCGGGAACGGCGGCCATGCACGCCGACAGCTGGGCGTCCGACACCTATCCGTTCCTCGGGCCGCTCGGGCGGAACCCCGAGGTCGTCTCCACCGCCAAGGCCGGCGGCCTGCCCGCGCTGTGCTCGACCGTCAACTACGCGGCGGGCACACGGCTGATCGTCGCGCAGTGCACCAACGTCGGCACCTTCACGCTGCGCCTCATCGACCCGAAGACGATGCAGGACCTCGCGACGTACGCGCTGCCCGCCCGGCCCTCCACCGTCGACGCCGTCACGAGCCTCGATCTCGACGCCGTCCTTACCGACACCTCCGGCGGCGCGTACTACTACCTGGACAACAAGGACAGGGCGGTCCTCGCCGACTCCAACTTCCACGTCCGCCGCTTCGCGCACGTACGCGACGGCAAGGGCTGGAAGTTCAAGGTGACCGACGACTGGAACCTCAAGAAGTACGTCCCGCACTCCTGCCCGACGTGGAGCAAGCCGAAGCCGAAGGGCGTCTGCGACCCCATCACCTCGGTCCAGCCCGACTGGAAGGGCAACATCTGGTGGGTCACCCGCAAGGGGCGCATCGGGACCATCAACCCCAAGACCGGCAAGGTCAAGGTGATCCGGCTCAGGGGCGAGCAGATCCAGAACTCCTTCGCCGCGAGCCGCGACGGGGTCTCGGTCGTCAGCGACCACGCCCTGTACCGGTTCCGCGCCGACGCCAAGGGCACGCCGAAGGTCGTCTGGCGCAAGACCTACGACCGTGGCACGCGGCGCAAGTCCGGCCAGCTCGACCAGGGTTCGGGGACCACGCCCACGCTGCTGCAAGGCGGGCTCGTAGCCATCACCGACAACGCCGAGCCCAGGATGAACGTGCTCGTCTACCGGATGAAGGACGGCAAGCGGCTGTGCAAGACGCCGGTGTTCAAGCCGGGCAAGTCCGCCACCGACAACTCCCTCATAGGGTTCGGCCGCAGTCTCGTGGTGGAGAACAACTCCGGCTACCGCAACTTCGTTGAACTCGCCGCGGGCGCGTCGTCCCACGGCGGCCTGTCCCGCATCGACATCACCGACTCCGGCTGCAAGACGGTCTGGACGAGCAAGGAACGCAGCCCTTCCACCGTCGCCAAGGCGAGCGTTCCCGGCGGCCTCGTGTACGCCTACACCAAGGAACCCCGCAAGGACGGCATCGACGCCTGGTACCTGACGGCCATCGACTTCCACACCGGCAAGACCGCCTACAAGGTCCTCACCGGCACCGGCAAGCTCTTCGACAACAACTGGGCCCCGGTCACCCTCACCCCCGACGGCGCGGCCCACGTGGGCGTCATCGGCGGGATCGTCACCGTCCGCGACCGCTGATGCCGCAGCCCTAGAATTCCCCGGTGAGCAAGCAGCGTTATGGCGTCCTCGTCCTGCCGTCGGCCAACCGGGTGTACGCCGACGCCTCGATCGGCCTGATGTCCGCCGAACTCGGCGTCCTGGACCGCGAGATCCTCGGCGGCCGGATCAGCGACCTGGCCGCCGAGGCGTTCGGCGGCGTGCCCTACCTGACGTTCACGCTGCCCGACCCGACCGAGCGCGAGATCGCGTTCCTGTCGAACCTGTCGGCGCTGTACGCGCTGTTCAGGATCGCCGACGACGGCGGCCTGCACCCGGTCGCCGTCCACCGGCTCGACCGGCTCGACGACGACCTCCTGACCATCCAGAAGTACCCCGGCAAGACGAACGAGCAGTTCACCAAGATGCTGCTCAACGTGACGGTCTGGGCGGCGGCCTCGGGCCCGGACATGACCGGGCCCGAGGGACGCGGCAAGACGCTGCGGATCTTCGACCCGATGTGCGGGCGCGGCACGACCCTCAACCAGGCCCTCATGTACGGCTTCAACGCCGACGGCATGGACATCGACACCAAGGACTTCGAGGCGTACGCGGGCTTCCTCAAGACCTGGCTGAAGCGCAAGCGGCTCAAGCACACCGTCGAGCTCGTCCCGGTGCGGCGCGAGCGCAAGCTCGTCGGCCGCAAGCTCGACCTCACCCTCGGGCTGTCCAAGGACGACTACAAGGCGGGCGACAAACGCCGTCTCACGGTCGTCAACGCCGACACCGTCCGGGCCCCCGAGTTCTTCGCCGCCAACTCCTTCGACGCGATCGTCACCGACGCCCCCTACGGCGTCCAGCACGGAGCCCGTACCCAGACCTCTCTTTCCCGCAGCCCCTCCGAGCTCCTACGCGCGGCCGTCCCCGCGTGGACCCGTCTGCTCAAGCCGGGCGGCACCCTGGGCATCTCCTGGAACACCCACGTGACGCCCCGCGAAGACGCCCTGGCGATCCTGACCTCAGCGGGCCTGACGCCTTTGAACGACGGCCCTTACCGTGACTTCGCCCACCGCGTGGACCAGGCGATCCTGCGCGACATCGTCATCGCCAGAAAGCCCGCCTGACCCGCGCGGATCAGGCGTCGGGGGTCAGGTCCGACGGGGTGAGGCCGGGGAAGGGCGTGGTCGGGGCGGTGCGCGACCAGCGGGTCTGAAGGGCCGCGGCGTCCTGCATCGCGGTGGCCGCGTAGGTGCGCAGGGCCTTGGAGGGCGCGCCCGCCAGGGGCACGTAGGCGGTGAGGACGTCGGCTTCGACCTGCGCGGCCAGCTCGGCCGGGGTCTTGCCGTCGGCGACCGGGTAGGCCGCCGCGGAAGCCACCGGCTCTGCCTTGCGGGCCTGGAGGTAGGCGATGAGGTCGTCGCGGCGGAGCTTGTGCCGCTCCCACAGCCGCGTGACGCGGGGACGCGCGGAGATCGCCGAGCGGGCCCCGATGACGCCGTAGAGGTAGACGGCTCGGTGCTCGGCGGCGAGGGCGGTCTGGAGCGCGGTGACTGCGGACATGCGGAATCCCTCAGCCCAGGGACAGGGCGGTCGCGTGGCCTGACTCGCAGGCGCCGATGCTTGCCAGAAGCTGGGACATCCCCGGCGCGACCGCCGTGACGTCCTTCAGCCGGGACGCCGCCGCCGCGCGCTCGGTGCGGCGCAGCAGCGCCAGCGCGGCCGACCGCTCGGCGGGCGGCTCGGCGGGGGAGGCCGAGGCCACCGACGGGGTCGCGGTGACGCCGCCCGTGCCCGGAAGGTAGTGCTTGCGCAGGGTCTCCAGGTGCGCGCGGTGGTCCTTCAACGCCAGCGCGCACGACTCGGGAAGATCCGCGTGCAGCGAAGCCGTCTTCTCATACAGGGAGATCAGGTTCTCCTCGTCGGAGATCGCGCCGAGCAGGACCGCGACATCCGGTTCCGGCGTCAAGTCCGGGGCCGCGCAGGCCGAAACGAGTCCCGCGGTCGTCAATCCGGCGAGCACCGACCGACGGGACAGGGGGACGGCCACGCGGGCTCCTTCCACGCCTTCCCGATGGGCGACGACACCGGGACGGACGGCGCGGGGAAGACGGCGAGATACGGCTTGGAGTGGCTGCAAGCATGCCACACGGGGGGTCCCCGAGTGCGAATACACACTCGGGGCTCCGGCTGTCGATAGTCTTGTCTGGTCAGAGCGTAGGCATAGCTACCGATAGAGCCGATAAGTAGAGCCGAGGAGGGTCCCGTGAGCGCAGGAGCGCGCGACGGGCGCGTTCGAGGGGACCGTCAGAAGGCCGCGCTGGTCGAGTTGCTCGAGCCCGTGGTGGGCGAGTCCGGCCATGACCTTGAGGACGTCGCGATCAGCCAGGCGGGCAGACGCCGGGTGGTCCGCGTCATCGTGGACGCCGACGGCGGCGTGAGCCTCGACGACATCGCGGTCGTGAGCAGGGCCGTGTCCAAGGCGCTGGACGAGACCGACGTGCTGGGCGGGAGCCCGTACGTGCTGGAGGTCACCTCCCCGGGGGTGGACCGCCCGCTGACGGAGCCGAGGCACTGGAGGCGCGCCGCGGGCAGGCTCGTCAAGGTCGCCTTCACCCAGGACGAGCAGGGGCCGGCCGAGACCGTCGAGGGGCGCGTGGTCGCCGCCGACGAGGCCGAGGTCCGCATCGAGGTCGCCGGGTCCGAGCGGGCTTTCCCGCTGTCCGGGCTGGGGCCTGGCAGGGTCCAGGTGGAGTTCCGCCGGATCGAGGCCGACGACGAGGAAGGGGAGACTCATGGACATTGACATCAACGTGCTGCGCGGTCTTGAGCGCGAGAAGGACATCTCCTTCGACCTTGTCGTCAGGGCGATCGAGGACGCGCTGCTGATCGCCTACCACCGCACCGAGGGCGCAGCCCCCAAGGCACGGGTGGAGCTGGACAAGAAGTCCGGCCATGTGACGGTCTGGGCGACCGAGGTCGACGAGGAGGGCGGCAACGCCCGCGAGTACGACGACACCCCCGACGACTTCAGCCGGATCGCCGCGACCACCGCGCGCCAGGTCATCCTGCAGAAGCTGCGCGACGCCGAGGACGAGCTGACCTTCGGCGAGTACGCGGGCCGTGAGGGCGACATCGTCACCGGCGTGATCCAGCAGGGCAAGGACCCGCGCAACGTGCAGGTCGACCTGGGCAAGTTGGAAGCGGTGCTGCCGCCGCAGGAGCAGGTGCCGGGCGAGCGCTACGAGCACGGCGAGCGGATCAAGGCGTACATCGTGCAGGTCCGCAAGGGCCACCGTGGTCCGTCGGTGATGCTGAGCCGCACCCACCCGAACCTCGTGCGCAAGCTGTTCGCGCTGGAGGTGCCGGAGATCCTCGACGGCACCGTCGAGATCGCGGCGATCGCGCGTGAGGCAGGTCACCGTACGAAGATCGCGGTGCGCTCGCGCAAGAGCGGGGTCAACGCCAAGGGCGCGTGCATCGGCCCGCTGGGCAGCCGGGTCCGCAACGTGATGACCGAGCTGCACGGCGAGAAGATCGACATCGTCGACTGGTCGGACGATCCGGCCACGTTCGTCGGGAATGCCCTGTCCCCGGCGCGTGTTAACGCCGTCGAGGTGATCGACGCCGAGCAGCGCGTCGCGCGGGTCATCGTGCCGGATTACCAGCTGTCGCTGGCGATCGGCAAGGAGGGCCAGAACGCGCGGCTCGCGGCGCGGTTGACCGGCTGGCGGATCGACATCCGTCCGGACACCGCGCAGGCGGGGGACGGTACGGCCGGACCCGGCGACGAGACCCCAGACGCCGCCGAGGCTTCGGCGGGGTAGACTGGTGCATGGTGGCCATTCGGCCCCGCGATCCACGGCACAGGCGAGGCATGACTCTGCAGGGTGACAACCCGCGCGGCACGTACCGGCAAGGCGAAGACCTGCCAGGTGAGACCGGGCGGAGAAGGCATCGGCGGAGTCACCGAAGGCAGCGCACGTGTGTGGGCTGCCGGGACCGTGCGGTCCGCGCTGACTTGTTGCGAGTCGTCGCGGAGGGGGGCGTTCTCGTCCCCGATCCGCGCAAGCGGCTGCCGGGCAGGGGTGCTTCGGTGCATCCCGATTCCCGGTGTCTGGAGCTGGCGATCCGACGTCGGGCGTTCTCCCGGGCCTTGCGCCTGGAAGCTTTGCCCGATAGTTCTGTTCTGCTCCGGTATGTACAGGGAAGCGAAGAAACGTAAGACATCTAGTCGGAAGCAGGTCGAGATTGCTATGAGCGCTCGATGAGCAGTAGGCGATGACTGGTTAGCGACGGCCCGGAGACACGCCCCGGGCCAGATTGGGAGTGCAGTGGCCAAGGTCCGGGTGTACGAACTCGCCAAGGAGTTCGGTGTAGAGAGCAAGGTCGTCATGGCCAAGCTCCAGGAAATGGGCGAGTTCGTCCGGTCGGCGTCCTCGACTATCGAGGCGCCTGTAGTTCGTCGGCTCACCGAAGCGTTCGGTAAGTCTCCCTCGGGCCGCGGTGGCGGCCCCCGTCCCTCCGCGCCGCGTCCCGGGCCCAAGCCCGGCGTAGGCGGCGCGCCCAAGCCGGGTCCCGCCCAGGGCGGCCCCGGCGGCGGTCCGCGTCCCGGCCCGCGCCCCGGACCCCGTCCGGGTCCGCGCCCCGCCGAGGTGGCCCAGGCGCCGTCCGCGCCCCCGGCCCCCGCCGCGCCGCAGGTTCCCCAGGTGCCGCAGGCCCCCCAGGCCCCGGCCGCGCCGCGTCCGCCGGTCCCCCCGGCGCCGCAGCAGGGCCCGCCCACCCCCGCCTCCGGTGGTGGTGGCGGTCCCCGTCCGGGTCCCGGCCCGCGTCCGTCGGGCTCAGGCCCGCGTCCCGGCCCGCGCCCGGCCCCGCAGGAGCGCGGCCAGCGCCCCGGTGGCGGCCAGCGTCCCGGTGGCCCGCGCCCCGGCAACAACCCGTTCAGCTCGACCAACACCGGCATGGGCGCGCCCAAGCCCGGTCCGCGTCCCGGCCCCAGGCCCAGCGGCCCGGCGCAGGGCGGCCAGCGTGACGGCGACCGTCCCGGCGGGCCCCGTCCCGCCGCGCCGCGTCCCGGCCCGCAGGGCGGCGGCGACCGTCCCGGTGGTCCGCGTCCGGCCCCCGGCGGCATGCCGCCGCGTCCGGGCGGGCCGCGTCCCTCCCCGATGAACATGCCTTCGCGTCCCCCGCAGCAGGGCGCGCGTCCCGGTGGCCCCGGTGGTCCCCGTCCCGGCGGTGGCGGCGGTGGCCGTCCCGGTGGCGGCGGTGGCGGCGGCGGCTTCGCCCGTCCCGGTGGCGGCGGTGGCCGTCCCGGCGGCGGTGGCGGCGGCTTCGCCCGTCCGGGCGGCGGTCCCGGTGGCGGTGGCGGCGCAGGCCGTCCCGGCGGCGGCTTCGGCGGCGGCGGTGGCCGTCCCGGCCCCGGCGGTCGCGGTCGCGGCGGCACGGCCGGCGCGTTCGGCCGTCCCGGTGGACGTCCGGCGCGTGGGCGCAAGTCCAAGAAGCAGCGGCGTCAAGAGTTCGACAACATGCAGGCGCCCGCCATCGGCGGCGTCAACGCGCCCCGGGGCAACGGCAGGGTCATCCGCCTCGCCCAGGGCGCGACGCTGACGGACTTCGCCGAGAAGATCGGCGCGAACCCCGCGTCGCTCGTGGCGATCATGATGCACCTCGGCGAGATGGTCACCGCCACGCAGTCGGTCAGCGAGGAGTCGCTCCAGCTGCTCGGCGCGGAGCTCGACTTCAACGTCCAGGTCGTCAGCCCCGAGGACGAGGACCGCGAGCTGCTCGAGTCCTTCGACCTCGACTTCGGCGAGGACGAGGGCGGCGAGGAACAGCTCGCCGCGCGGCCCCCGGTCGTCACCGTCATGGGTCACGTCGACCACGGTAAGACCAAGCTGCTCGACGCCATCCGCAACGCCAACGTCGTCGCGGGCGAGGCCGGAGGCATCACCCAGCACATCGGCGCCTACCAGGTCGCCACCGAGGTCGAGGGTGAAGAGCGCAAGATCACCTTCATCGACACCCCGGGTCACGAGGCGTTCTCCGCCATGCGTGCCCGTGGCGCCGAGACCACCGACCTCGTGGTCCTGGTCGTCGCCGCCGACGACGGCGTCAAGCCGCAGACCACCGAGGCGATCGACCACGCGACGGCGGCCGGCGTGCCGATCGTCGTGGCGGTCAACAAGATCGACAAGGAGGGCGCGGACCCGACGAAGGTCAGGGCCCAGCTCACCGAGTACGGCCTGGTGGCCGAGGAGTTCGGCGGCCAGACCCTGTTCGTTGACGTGTCCGCCAAGCAGGGCCTGAACATCGACGGCCTCCTCGAGGCCATCGTGCTCACCGCCGACGCCGAACTCGACCTGCGGGCCAACCCCGACCAGGACGCCCAGGGCGTCGCGATCGAGGCCCACCTCGACAAGGGCCGCGGGCCCGTGGCGACCGTGCTCGTCCAGCGCGGCACGCTGCGGATCGGCGACTCGATCGTCGCGGGCGGCGCGCACGGACGCGTCCGGGCGATGCTGGACGAGAACGGCCAGAACGTGTCGGAGGCGACCCCGTCGCGTCCGGTGCTGGTCCTCGGCCTCACCGCGGTTCCCGGCGCCGGCGACAGCTTCCTGGTCGTCGAGGACGACCGGATGGCGCGTCAGATCGCCGACAAGCGGGCCGCGCGCAAGCGCAACGCCGAACTGCTGCGCAGCCGGCCGAAGTTCTCGCTCGAGGACATGTTCAAGGAGCTCGAGAAGGGCGAGCGGCAGGAACTGCTGCTCATCCTCAAGGGCGACGTGTCCGGTTCGGTCGAGGCCCTGGAAGACTCGCTGCTCAAGATCGACGTGGGCGACGAGGTCTCCCTGCGGATCATCCGCCGCGGCGTCGGCGCGATCACGCAGGACGACGTCAACCTGGCGATCGCCTCCGAGGGCGCGGTCATCATCGGCTTCAACGTCCGGCCCGAGCGCAACGCGCAGGAGCTGTCGGACCGCGAGGGCATCGACATCCGCTACTACTCGGTCATCTACCAGGCGATCGAAGAGGTCGAGGCGGCCCTCAAGGGTCTGCTCAAGCCGGAGTTCGAGGAGGCCCAGCTCGGCACCGCCCAGGTCCGCGCGGTCTTCAAGGTGCCGAAGATCGGCAACATCGCCGGTTGCATGGTCCAGTCCGGCACGGTCAACCGCAACAGCAAGGCGCGGCTGGTCCGGGAGGGCAGGGTCATCGCCGACAACCTCACCGTCTCCTCGCTCCGCAGGGAGAAGGACGACGTCACCGAGGTCCGCGAGGGCTTCGAGTGCGGTATCGGCATCGGGTTCCAGGACCTGAAGCTCGACGACATCATCGAGACGTTCGAGATGCGGGAGAAGCCCCGCGCCTGACGGCTCACAGGAACGCCCCGGGGGTTCTCTCCCCGGGGCGTTCCCCATGTCGCCTACCGTTGAAGGCAGCGGCCCGGGGCTGCGGACGCGTAGGCCATTCCTAGACACACCGGGAACACATGTTCGTAGGAGCATTGACGCTTGACCTCCTGTTGGGTGATGTCCACTCGCTCAAGGAGAAACGGGGCGTGGTCCGGCCGATCATCGCCGAGGTGCACAGGCGCTTCCCGGCGGTGGCCGTCGCCGAGACCGGCGGCCTGGACCTGCACCGCAGAGCCGAGATAGGGATCGCGGTGGTCTCGGCGACTGCGGGCAACTGCCGCGACGTGATGGAGCAGTGTGAGCGGCTCGTCGCGGGCCGCCCCGAGATCGACCTGCTGTCGGCGCGGCAGCGGATCTACGACGACGAGGAGTAAGCCATGGTGGATGCGGCGCGGGCGCGCAAGCTCGCCGACCGGATTCAGCAGATCGTGGCGGAGATGCTGGAGCGGCGGGTCAAGGACCCCAGGCTCGGGTTCGTGACGGTCACGGACGCGAAGCTGACGAACGACCTCCGCGAGGCGACCGTGTTCTACACGGTGTACGGAACCGACGAGGAGAAGGCAGGGACGGCCGCGGCGCTGGAGAGCGCAAAGGGGATCATCCGCACGGAGGTCGGCCGCAAGACCGGCATCCGGCACACCCCGTCGCTGACGTTCGTGCCCGACGAGGTCATCGAGAACGCGCACCACATCGAGCAGCTGCTGGCCAAGGCCAAGGAGCAGGACGCCGAGGTGGCGGCCAAGGCGGTCGGCGCGGCCCACGCGGGCGACGCCAACCCCTACAAGTCCGACGAGGACGATGAGCTCGAGGACGATGAGCTCGAAGATGACGAGCTCGAAGACGATGATGACGAGTTCGAGGACGACGACCTCGACGAGCAGATCGCCGACGTCGAGGACTCCGACGATCGCAAGTGACCCGTCAGTCCCGGGGCCGGGCGTGTTCAAGCGCCCGGCCCAGGTCAAAACTCGTTAAAGGATGCAAGGTGAGTTCTGTCTCCGGCCTGGTCATCGTGGACAAGCCCGCCGGGTGGACGTCGCACGACGTCGTCGCCCGGATGCGCCGGCTGGCGGGCACCCGCCGCGTCGGCCACGCCGGGACGCTCGACCCGATGGCGACCGGCGTGCTGGTCGTCGGGGTCGAGAAGGCCACCCGGCTGCTCGGCCATCTGGCCCTGACCAGCAAGACCTACGACGGCACGATCCGGCTCGGGCAGACGACGAACACCGACGACGCCGAGGGCGAGCCGACCGGGACGACCCCGGCCGGACACGTCGCCGACGCCGAGATCGCGGTGGGGATCAAGGCGCTGACCGGGCTGATCCAGCAGGTGCCGCCGCAGGTCAGCGCGATCAAGGTCAACGGGGAGCGCGCCTACAAGCGGGCAAGGCAGGGCGAGGACGTCGAGTTGAAGGCGCGTCCGGTGACGATCCACGCCTTCGAGATCGCCGAGATCCGCCGTACCGGGGACTTCGTTGACGTCGACGTCACGGTGACTTGTTCGTCGGGGACCTACATCCGGGCGCTGGCCCGCGACCTTGGGGCCGCCCTGGGCGTCGGAGGGCATCTGACGGCCCTGCGCCGCACTGCCGTGGGTCCGTACACGATCGACCAGGCGCGCACGCTTGAGCAGCTCGCCGAGGAGTGCGTCATCCTGCCGATAGCCGAGGCGGTCTCCGCGGCGTTCCCGCGCAGGGACGTCACCGAGGAGGAGGCGGCCCTGGTGCGGCACGGGGGCAGGCTCCCGGCGCTCGGCCTGGGCGACGGTCCCATCGGCGTCTTCGCGCCCGACGGGACCCTGCTGTCGCTGGTGGAGGAGAAGGGCGGCAAGGCCAAGCCCCTCGCGGTCTTCGCGGCCGAGTGACCCGCCCGGAGTGACCGCCCGGAGTGACCCCCTGGAGTGACCGCCCGGAGTGACCAAGGTCCCTGCCCGGGCGGCCGGATGCGGCTTCCGACCAAACCTACGATGGCGTAACCTACGGGTACGTAGCTTAGACGGCGCGGGCCGCCTTCGCCGTCAACCTTGTGGGAGGTCACCCGAGCATGGTCGCCACGTTGGAGCGCATGGTCCCGCCGCCGCTCAAGCCACGGTTGCGCGGCTGGCTCCATCTCGGCGCGTTCCCCGCCGCGGTGCTCGGCGGGCTCGTCCTCGTCACGTTCGGCCCCACGCTGCAGTCGCGGATCGGCGCGGCGATCTACGCGGCGACCTCATGCCTGCTGTTCGGCATCTCCGCGACCTACCACCGCAACCAGTTCGGGCCGCGCGGCGAGGCCGCGATGCGCCGCTTCGACCACGCCAACATCTTCCTGATCATCGCCGGGACGTACACGCCGTTCGCGCTGCTCGCGCTGGAGGGCACGACCCGGATCGTGATCCTCGCCGGGGTGTGGACCGGCGCGATCGCCGGCGTGATCTTCCGCACGTGCTGGCTCGGCGCGCCGCGCTGGCTGTCCACCGCCGCCTACATCGCGCTCGGCTGGTTCGCGGTCATCGCCCTGCCCGACTTCCTGAGCGGGGCGGGGATCGTCGCGGGCGTCCTCATCGTCGCGGGCGGGGCCCTGTACAGTGCCGGAGGCGTCGTCTACGCGCTGAAGCGGCCCGACCCGTCGCCCCGCTGGTTCGGCTTCCACGAGGTCTTCCACGCGTTCACCATCGCCGCCTACACCTGCCACTACGTGGGGGTATCCCTGGTCGTCTACCGGGCCTAGGGTCCCGCGCCGGGCCCCGGCGGTCGGTAGAGTCTCGGGACGGGGGGTGCGGGTTACTCGCCTTCAGACCCCCCATGGCAGGCTTGTCCGGTGTACGGGATCGACGGACTGAGGGAGCGAGCAGGTGCGGCGCTGGTACGGCCTTGACGAGGTCCCCCAAGACTGGGGCAGATCGGTCGTCACCATCGGAGTTTTCGACGGCGTCCACCGGGGACACCAGACCGTCGTCGGACGGGCCGCGCGGCTCGCCGCCGACCTCGGCCTGCCCAGCGTGGTGATCACCTTCGACCCGCACCCCGACGAGGTGGTGCGCCCCGGCAGCCACCCGCCGCTGCTGGCCTCCGGCGCGCGCAGGGCCGCGCTGCTCGGGGAGCTCGGCGCGGACGCGGTCATGGTCATCCCGTTCACCCTTGAGCTGTCCAGGATGGGCCCCGACGAGTTCGTCCAGTCCGTGCTGGTCGACCGGCTGCACGCGGCCCATGTGATCGTGGGCGAGGACTTCAGGTTCGGTCACCGGGCCAAGGGCGACGTCCCGCTGCTGCGGGAACTCGGTGAGAAATACGACTTCGAGGCGGAGGGCGTTCCTTTGCTTGCTGACGGGGACACGATCTCCTCCACCGCCATCCGGGCCGCGCTGGCCGACGGACGCGTCGAGGACGCGGCACACGAGCTGGGCCGCCCGCACCGGGTGGAGGGCGTCGTGGTGCGCGGCCACCAGCGGGGCCGCGGGCTCGGCTTCCCGACCGCCAACGTCGAGTCGGTGCCGCACACCGCGATCCCGGCCGACGGCGTCTACGCGGGCTTCCTGGTCTGCGACTCCGAGCGCTACCCCGACGCGCGCTGGCCCGCCGCCATCTCGATCGGGACGAACCCCACCTTCGAGGGCGTGGCCCGTACCGTCGAGGCATACGCCCTGGACCGTGACGACCTCGACCTTTACGGCGAGCACGTCGCGGTGGACTTCGTCTCCCGGATCAGGGGGATGCTGAAGTTCGACTCGATCGACGCGCTCATCGAGGAGATGAACCACGACGTCGCGGTGGCCCGCGAGGCGACCTCCCGCTGACGGTCATCCACCCCCGGATCGCCGTGATACGGTAAGTAGTCACCGGGACCGCGGTCCCGGCGCTGCCCGCTGCGCCCTCATAGCGGCGGGCCTCGGACAGAACGCACACTGCGGCCGTCCCGGGCTCCTGAAGCCGTCGGGAAGGGGCTGCGGGTGTCGAGCACATCTAAGGAGTCACGTGTCCCTGGACACCGCCGTCAAGAACCAGATCATCGCCGAGTATGCGACCAGTGAGGGTGACACCGGATCACCGGAGGTCCAGGTCGCGCTGCTGACCCGGCGGATCAACGACCTGACCGAGCACCTGAAGGCGCACAAGCACGACCACCACAGCCGCCGCGGGCTGCTGCTGCTGGTCGGCCGCCGCCGCCGGCTGCTCAAGTACCTGCAGAACAAGGACATCAGCCGCTACCGCGCGCTGATCGAGCGCCTCGGTCTGCGCCGCTAGCGCGAGGAAGGGAGTGACCCGCAAGCCGGGTCACTCCCTTCCTGCTAACCGGACCCGCTGACCGCGGGCCCGGCGAGCGCGAAGCACAAGTAAAGAACAAGCAAGCCCGCGAACGTTCTTCCGACGCATTCGAGGGCCGGTCCTCGGTAGTGGCCATCGGATCAAGGATCCGCGGGCTTCGATCGAAGACCGGCGGGGAATCTCGGGCGAGGAGACGTGGAGCGGGGAACGACGAAACCAGGAGGTTTCCCGTGTCAGATGCCGTCCGCATCGACGGAGCCCAGAGCTCCGAAGCCGTAATCGACAACGGCTCCTTCGGCGTCCGCAAGCTGCGCTTCGAGACCGGCCGTCTCGCGCGCCAGGCGGCCGGCGCCGCCGTCGTCTACCTCGACGACGACACCATGATCCTGTCCGCGACGACCGCCTCCAAGCGGCCGAAGGACAACCTCGACTTCTTCCCGCTGACGGTCGACGTCGAGGAGCGGATGTACGCGGCCGGGCGCATCCCCGGCTCGTTCTTCCGCCGCGAGGGCCGTCCGTCGGAGGACGCGATCCTCACCTGCCGGCTCATCGACCGGCCGCTGCGCCCGTCCTTCGTCAAGGGCCTGCGCAACGAGATCCAGGTCGTGGTGACGGTCATGTCGCTCGACCCCGACCACCTGTACGACGTCGCCGCGATCAACGCCGCGTCGATGTCCACCCAGCTCGCGGGCCTGCCGTTCTCCGGCCCGATCGGCGGCGTGCGCGTCGCGCTGATCGACGGCCAGTGGGTGGCGTTCCCGACCCACTCCGAGCTCGAGCGCGCGACCTTCGACATGGTCGTCGCCGGGCGCACCCTCGCCGACGGCGACGTCGCGATCATGATGGTCGAGGCGGAGTCCACGCTGGCGACCCTGAACCTGGTGAACGACGGCGCGGTCGGCCCGACCGAGGAGACCGTCGCGCAGGGCCTCGAGGCGGCCAAGCCGTTCATCAAGGAACTGTGCCGGGCCCAGGTCGAACTCGCCGCCGTCGCCGCCAAGGAGACCGCCGAGTACCCCGTCTTCCTCGACTACGAAGAGGACGCGCTTGAGGCCGTCACCGCCGAGGTGTCCGGCGACCTCGCCGCCGCGCTGACCATCGCGGGCAAACAGGAGCGCGAGGAGCGCCTCGCGGAGATCCAGGCCACCGCCGTGGAGAAGCTCGCCGAGCGCTTCGAGGGCCGCGAGAAGGAGATCCCCGCGGCGATCCGCTCGCTCACCAAGAAGCTCATCCGCGAGCGCATCATCAGCGACGGCGTGCGCATCGACGGCCGCGGCGTCAAGGACATCCGGCAGCTGTCGGCCGAGGCGCACGTGATCCCGCGCGTGCACGGCTCGGCCCTGTTCGAGCGCGGCGAGACCCAGATCCTGGGCGTCACCACGCTGAACATGCTCCGGATGGAGCAGACGATCGACACGCTCAACCCCGAGCGCACCAAGCGTTACATGCACAACTACAACTTCCCGCCGTACTCGGTCGGCGAGACCGGCCGCGTGGGCTCGCCCAAGCGCCGCGAGATCGGCCACGGCGCGCTCGCCGAGCGCGCGCTGCTGCCGGTGCTGCCGACCCGCGAGGAGTTCCCCTACGCGATCCGCCAGGTGTCGGAGGCGCTGGGCTCCAACGGCTCCACCTCGATGGGCTCGGTCTGCGCGTCCACGATGTCGCTGCTGGACGCGGGCGTGCCGCTGAAGGCCCCGGTCGCGGGCATCGCGATGGGCCTGATCCACGAGGGCGGCGAGTACGTCACCCTGACCGACATCCTCGGCGCCGAAGACGCGTTCGGCGACATGGACTTCAAGGTCGCCGGCACCAAGGAGCTCATCACCGCGCTCCAGCTCGACACCAAGCTCGACGGCATCCCCGCCGAGGTGCTGGCCGCCGCGCTGCGCCAGGCGCGCGGCGCTCGCCTGGCGATCCTGGACGTCATGCAGGACGCCATCGAGGGCACCGCCGAGATGAGCGAGTACGCGCCGCGCATCATCACGATCAAGGTCCCGGTGGACAAGATCGGCGAGGTCATCGGCCCGAAGGGCAAGATGATCAACTCGATCCAGGCCGACACCGGCGCGGAGATCACGATCGAGGACGACGGCACGATCTACGTCGGCGCGACCAACGGCCCGTCGGCCGAGGCGGCGCGGCAGGCGATCAACTCGATCGCCAACCCGCACATGCCGGAGATCGGCGAGCGCTACCTGGGCACCGTGGTCAAGACCACGACCTTCGGCGCGTTCGTCTCGCTGATGCCGGGCAAGGACGGCCTGCTGCACGTCTCGCAGCTGCGCAAGCTGCACGGCGGCGTCCGGATCGAGAACGTCGACGACTTCATCAAGGTCGGCGAGAAGATCCAGGTCGAGGTCACCGAGATCGACCCGCGCGGCAAGCTGTCGCTGGTCCCGGTCGAGGTCATCGAGAAGGAGGCCGCCTCGGGCGGCTCCGGCGACGCCCCGGCCGAGCAGGCCGCGTCCGGTGAGGGCGCAGCCGACGGCGAGGGCGGCTCGCGTCCGCCGCGCCGCACCCGTACCCGCCGTCCCGCCTCCGACCGGGGCGACCGGGGCGACCGGGACCGCAACTCCTGATCACCCCCCAGGCACCATCGCCAACGCGCGTGTCGACCGGCCGGTTCCGCCCCTCGGCGGACCGGTCGGTTCGCGCTTGGCCCCCCGGCCGCCGTCGCGGCCACCGCAACCGGCGACCGGAAAGAGAAATCAGTTGAGCATCCCAGCCGTGGAGCAGGAATCCGGCAGCACAGTCGTCCTCCACCCGGGCGCGGACGGGGTCGGCGTCGTCCGGCGGACCGTGCTGCCCGGCGGCCTGCGGGTCGTCACCGAGACCATGCCGACGGTCAGGTCGGTGGCGTTCGGGATCTGGGCGGGCATCGGCTCGCGCGACGAGGACCTCGCCGACGCGGGCGCGACCCACTACCTGGAACACCTGCTGTTCAAGGGCACCGAGCGCCGCACCGCGCTGGAGATCTCCGCGACGATGGACGCGGTCGGCGGCGACCTCAACGCGTTCACCGCCAAGGAGTACACCTGCTACTACGCGCGGGTCCTCGACGAGGACCTGCCGCTCGCGGTGGACGTCGTGTCGGACATGCTGACCTCCTCGCTGATCGAGGAGGCCGATGTGGAGGCCGAGCGCGGCGTCATCCTCGAAGAGATCTCGATGCGCGACGACGACCCGTCGGACCTCATCCACGACGAGTTCTCCATCGCGCTGTACGGGGACGCGCCGCTGGGCCGTCCGATCCTCGGCACCGTCGAGACGATCAACGCGCTCCAGCGCGACGGCATAGCGCGCTACTACCACTCGCACTACAACGCGCCCAACCTCGTGGTGGCGGTCGCGGGCAACGTCGACCACGCCAAGGTGGTCGCGCTCGTGGAGAAGGCGTTCGCGGGCCGGCTCAGCGGCGCGGACCTGCCGACGCCCGCGCGGATCGGCGGCGAGCCGACCCCGACGCTCGGCGGCGGGACCCGGCTGATCGTTGACGACACCGAGCAGGCCCACCTTGTGCTGGGCGTTCCTGCGCTGGCCCGCACCGACGAGCGGCGCTTCGCGCTCGGTGTGCTGAACGCGGCGTTCGGCGGCGGGATGTCCTCGCGGATCTTCCAGGAGGTCAGGGAGAAGCGCGGCCTCGCCTACTCGGTCTACAGCTACACCTCGCAGCACGCCGACACCGGCTCGTTCGGCCTGTACGCGGGCTGCCAGCCGGGCAAGGTGGACGAGGTGCTGAAGATCTGCCAGGAGGAGTTCGCCAAGGCGGCCTCGGGCGGTCTGACGGCCGAGGAGCTCGCGCGCGGCAAGGGCCAGCTGCGCGGCTCGACCGTGCTCGGCCTTGAGGACACCGGGTCGCGGATGAGCCGGATCGGCAAGGCGGAGCTGGTCTACGACAGGCTGATGCCGGTGGACGAGGTGCTGTCGCGGATCGACGGCGTCACCCTCGACGAGGTCAACGCGCTGGCGTCCGAGCTGCTCGAGCAGCGGCCGACGCTGACGGTGATCGGCCCGTTCGAGGGCAGGGAGTTCCCCGTCTGACGGGGTGTGGCGGGAGCCGGGTCGGCGCGTTGACCCGGTTCCCGCCTCTGGTAAGTGTGCACTTTTTGAGAGATTTGTTCAAGGCTCGGAGGGTTCCATGATCAAGGTCGGGGTGCTTGGCGGACGCGGCAGGATGGGCGCCGAGGTCGTCCGTGCGGTCGAGGGCGCGGCGGACATGGAGCTCGTCGCCGTCGTTGACCAGGGCGACTCCCTCGACGCGCTGAAGGGCGCGGAGGCCGTCGTGGACTTCACGCACCCCGGCGTCGTCATGGACAACCTCGAGTACCTGATCGCGAACGGTGTCCACGCCGTCGTCGGGACCAGCGGGTTCGACCCCGAGCGGGTCGAGCAGGTGCGGCGCTGGCAGGCCGACAAGCCCGGCGCGAAGGTGCTCATCGCGCCGAACTTCGGCGTCGGCGCGGTGCTGATGATGGACTTCGCGCGCCGGGCCGCGCCGTTCTTCGAGTCCGTCGAGGTCGTGGAGCTGCACCACCCGAACAAGGCCGACGCGCCAAGCGGCACCGCCTACCGGACCGCCGAGCTCATCGCCGAGGCGCGCCGCGAGGCGGGCTGCGCCCCGATGCCGGATGCGACCACCGCCGAGATCGACGGGGCGCGCGGCGCGAGCGTCGAAGACGTGCGCATCCACTCCGTGCGCCTGGCCGGGCTCGTCGCGCACCAGGAGGTGCTGCTGGGCGGGCACGGCGAGATCTTCACGCTGCGGCACGACTCGATGAACCGCGAGTCGTTCATGCCCGGCGTGCTGCTGGGCGTCCGCAAGGTCGCGGGACTGCCTGACGCGCTCACCATCGGCCTCGAACCGCTGCTCGGCCTGTGAGCGTCATGGAGTTCGTCGGGGAGCCCTGGGACTTCCTGGGGGCCTCGGAGGCCGTCGACTTCGAGCATCCGGCGATCCAGGAGCTGTCGTCGCGGTTCCCGGACGGTGACCTCGCCTACGCGCACGCGGCGTTCGACCACGTGCGGGACGAGATCACGCACTCCGGCGACGCCGACGACCCCAGGGTGCCGTGGCGCGCCTCGGACGTGCTGGAACAGGGGACCGGGCTGTGTTACGCCAAGGACCACCTGTATGTGGCGCTGCTGCGGCTCGCGGGCATCCCTTCGGGGTTTGGCTACCAGCGGCTTTCAGACGATGAGGGCGGGTTCGTCCTGCACGGGTTCGTCGTCGTCCAGCTGGAAGACCGGTGGATCAGGCTTGATCCGCGCGGGGACCGGCCCGGGCTGCGGACATGGTTCTCGGCCGAGGAGGACATCCTCGCCTACCGGCCCGACCCTTCGGCGGGGGAGACGACCTACGCGCAGGTGTTCGCGCAGCCGCACCCGTCGGTGCTGAGCGCGCTGCGCGACGCCGAGGACCGCGCCACCCTGTGCGCGGGAAGGCTGCCCTCGAGCCTCGACTAGGGGGCCTGAAAGCCGTACTTGTGGAACAGGCCCCCGGCCTCCGCGCCCGCGAGCCACTCCACGAACGCCGTCGCCTCCGGGAGGTGCTTGGAGTCCTTGACGGCGGCCACCGGGAACTGCGCCTTGACGTTGAAGGCCGCGGGGATCGCGACGCTGCTCGCCGCCGCGCCCGCGGTCTTCATGTCGGTGAGGTAGACGAGGCCCGCGTCGGCGCGGCCGGAGCGCACGAGGTCGAGGACGTCGCGCGAGTCGACCTCCTCCGAGCGCTGCTCGACCGGGACGCCCGCCTTGGTGAGGACGTCCTGGGAGTAGCGGCCGAGCGGGCCGACCGACGCGCCGAGCACGACGCGCAGCTTCTTGCGGGTGAGCGAGCGGACGCCGGTGAGGCCGAGGGGGTTGCCGGGCGCGACCGCGATCGTCAGGGAGTCGGCGGCCACCAGGTAGGGGGTGGCGAGGTCGGCGCGGACCGGGTCGAGCGCGCTGACGTCGCCCGCCGCGACGACGTCGGCGCGGTCGATCTCGTCCTCGAGTTCCTGCGCGCCGCGGAAGTCGAGCCGGAACCTGACATGCGGGGCGTTCTGGTGGTAGACGGCGGTGAGGTCGCGCAGCACCTCGGTCATCGAGGAGCCCGCGAGGACGCGCAGCGTCACCGGGCCGCCGGAACCGGCGGCGCACCCGGTGGACGCGAGCAGCACGAGGGCGATCACCAGGGCACGCATGGGGAAGACCATAACGGGAGGAAGCACGCCCCGCGTCCCAGATACCCGTAACCCAGGTTTCTGTCGGTGGCGGTGGCTAGGGTCGGCACATGGACTTGATCGAGCAGCTTCCGGAGGACTGGCGCGACGCCATGGACCTCGATCCCCTCGCCACCGCGGCGCTGGGCTCCTTCGTCGAGGCCGAGTACACCGCGGGCACGGTCTACCCGCCGAGGGAAGACCTGCTGAACGCGTTCCGGCACACCTGCCTTGCCGACGCGCGCGTGCTCATCCTCGGCCAGGACCCCTACCACGGGCCCGGCCAGGCGCACGGGCTGAGCTTCAGCGTCCGCGAGGGCGTCAAGCTGCCGCCTTCGCTGCGCAACATCTACAAGGAGCTGAACGCCGACCTCGGCGTCGCCCCGGCCGCGAGCGGCGACCTCACCCGGTGGGCCGAGCAGGGCGTGCTGATGCTCAACGCGGTGCTCACCGTGCGCGCGGGCGAGGCGGGCTCGCACGCGAAAAAGGGCTGGGAGGAGTTCACCGACGCGGCGATCCGCGCGCTGAACGCCAAGGAAGAGCGTGTGGTGTTCGTGCTGTGGGGCGCGTACGCGCGCAAGAAGGCGGCGCTGGTGACGAACCCGCAGCATGTGGTGCACGAGTCGGCGCATCCGAGCCCACTGAGCGCGCGCACCTTCTTCGGCACGCAGCCGTTCAGCAAGGTCAACAAGGCGCTCGCGGACTCCGGGCAGCCGGAGATCACCTGGTGAGCGCGCCTACGGCGGTGGTCGCGCCGTCGTCGAGGCCGTAGACGAGGTCGGCGCCGGTGAGGGAGAGCGTCACCGGTGCCGCGCCCGCGCAGCCCTGGCCCGTCCCGCTCTCGATGACGAGCAGCTGCACGCCGTCGGCCTTGGTGAGGGTGAGGTCGCGGGTGCAGCCGCGCGCCTCGCTCGTGCCGATCCGCTCGCCGAGCGCGCCGCCGGTAAGCGTGACGGTCACCGGGTACTCGGCTTTCTTGTCGCCGGTGCGGACGACCTCGCCGCGCCAGGTGCCGAGGAAGGCGTCGGGGACCGCGAGGAGGCTTGCGGACTGCGGTGCTGGCGCATCGCCGTTGGCGTCGCCGCCGTCGGTCAGCGCCCACAGGAGCACCGCGAGCAGGGGGAGCACGAGCAGGCCGGCGATCACGCCCGCGACCATGCCGGTGCGCAGGCCCACCCGGGCCGCGCCCTCGGCGGGGAACGCGCCGGGGTCGGTCGGCTCCTCGGCGCTCGCTTCGTCGGCGGGGTCCTGCGGGCCGGTGAGGTCGCCCGCGCCGGTGGTCCAGCGTGACGGCGACATCGTCGGCGTGGGCGGCGTCGCGGGGGAGTCGGCCTCGCGCACCGGCCCTTCGGGCGACACCGCGACGAACGGCGACCCGTCCGCCCCCCGCGCGGCAGCGGCCCCCTGCCGCACCCCACGCGGCGAAGGCACAACAGGCACCACCCCACCCACCCCCACACCTTCACCCACCCCTGGCACCACCTCGTCGTGCAGCACACCTCCGCGCAGCCCTGGCACTGCCGCGTCGGCCCGCGCGCCTTCACGGAGCCCTGGTAGCGCCTCGTCGGGCGGCGCGCCTTCGCGCAGGACTGGTAGCGCCTCGTCGGGCGGCGCGCCTTCGCGCAGGACTGGTAGCGCCTCGTCGGGCGGCGCGCCTTCGCGCAGGACTGGTAGCGCCTCGTCGGGCGGCGCGCCTTCGCGCAGGACTCGCGCTGCCGCGTCGGCCCGCGCTCCTTCGCGTAGCCCTGGCAGCGCCTCGTCGGCCCGTGCGCGATCGCGCAGGGCCTCGTCGGGCGGCGCGCCTTCGCGGAGCGCTGGCACTGCCTCGCCCGCCTGCGCGGCTTCGCGCAACCCCGGTAGCGCCGCATCGGGCAGCGCGCCTTCGCGGAGTGCTGGCAGCGCCTCGTCGGCCCGTGCGCGTTCGCGCAGGGCCTCGTCGGGCGGCGCGCCTTCAGGTAGGGCCTCGTCGGGCAGCGCGTTTTCGCGTAGGGCCTTGTTGGGGTGTGGGCCTTCGCGGAGTGGGGTGTTCGGTAGGGACGGGGCTGGTGGGGTGTCGTCTGGTGGTGGCCAGCCGGGTACGGAGCCGTCGGGGAGTACGTGGAGAGGGGCGGCGGTGTTGGGGAGCGAGCGGAGAGGGGTGGGGGCGGCGGGCGGGGGCGCGTCGGTGGGGTAGGTCGGGGTGGCTTCGATGGAGGGGAGGGTGTTTTCGTGGAGGTGGCCGACGGCTTCGAAGCCGGGGTCGGTCGTGCCGGTGAAGGCGGTCAGGACCTCGCCGATCGTGGGGCGGCGGGACGGGTCCTTGGTGAGGGCGCGGGAGACGAGGGGGAGCAGGGCGGGGTCGAGGCCGTCGAGCCGGGGCGGGTCGTGGGAGATGCGGTAAAGGATCTCCGGCATGGTCCCGCCCTCGAAGGGGCCGCGTCCGGTGCCCGCGAAGGCGATCACACAGGCCCAGGAGAAGACGTCGGAGGCCGCGGAGGGCTCGTCTCCTTTGATGATCTCGGGGGCCATGTAAGAGGGCGTGCCGATGAGCTGGCCCGCGCGGGTCAGTCCCGCGCCGGAGTCAAGCGCGCGCGCTATTCCGAAGTCGATGACGCGCGGGCCGAAAGCCGACAGCAGGACGTTCGACGGCTTCAGGTCGCGGTGGACCAGGCCCGCGTCGTGAATCGCGGCCAACGCCGTCGCGGTCCCCACGGCGAGCGCCTCAAGGTCCGCGCCCCGCAGCACCCCGCCCCGGACGACGGCCTCCTCAAGGGTCGGCCCCGCCACGTGCTCGGTGACGATGTAGAACGGCTCGTCCTCCACCGAGGCGTCGAGCACGGGCGCGGTGCAGAACCGCCGCACGAGCCGGGCCGCCTCGACCTCGCGCCGGAACCGCGCGCGGAACTGCGGATCGCCCGCCGCCCCCGCGTTGATGACCTTGACGGCCACGGCACGCCCGTCGTCGGCGGCCCCGAGGAACACCGTGCCCATCCCCCCGGCCCCGAGCCGTCCGGTCAGCCGGTACGGTCCGACGGCCACCGGATCATCCGGTCGGAGGGAAGCGGTCATGACCGGACCTTTACCCCAACAACCCCCAACGAAGCAGCCCGTCCACGGACACCCACCCATTGTGACTGACGCCACACGGCAATGCGGGCCCGTCGTCAGCGGGTCAGTCGGTGGACGAGGTCCGCCCAGCCGGAGGCGAGCCGTTCCTCGAAGCCCTCGTCGTCGCGCCCGTCGCATTCCGGCGCGGCGTAGAGCAGCACGGGCACGTCGAGCGCCGCGTTGAGCTGCATCGCGAGGATGTCGAGGTCGGCCGCGACCCCCGCCTGGTGCAGCAGCGTCCCGATGTGCAACCGGGTCATGGTGGTCGGCGGGCCGAAGGGGACGGGGGTGCGCCCGTCGAACGCGGCGCGGGCGATCTCCCGGTTCTCGCGCAGGAAGCCGAGGCGCGCCCTGCCGAACGCGACGAGCCGGTCGAGCGGCTCAGCGCCGGGGCCGAGCGGCGGGGGACCGGACAGCACGCGCTCCTGGAAGGCGCGCTCACCGTCGTCGAGCAGGGCCATGAAGATGCCGGGGCGCGTCTTGAACCGCCGGAACACCGTCCCCCTGCCCAGGCCCGACCGTTCCGCGAGGGCGTCCATGGTGATCTTGTCCGCGCCGACCTCGGCGAGCATCTCCCGTGCGGTCGCGATCAGCACGGCCCGGTTGCGCGCGGCGTCGGCCCGCTCAGTGGTCACGCGTACTTCCTCTCCGGCGCAGGCGTCGCACCGAGCATAACCGGGGTGGCGTACCACATACTAAGCGGGGTAAGGTCCGTTTACTTACCGCATCCCCGGGTGAACCAGCAGAAAAAGAGGACAAGACAGTGGACATCGCTGTGTGGATCGTCACAGGAATCGTCGCGCTCATTCTCGGCGGGGCAGGGGCGAGCAAGCTCGTCCAGACGAAGGAGAAGATCCTCGAGAACCCCAAGATGGGCTGGGCGAACGACTTCAGCCAGCCCGCGATCAGGCTCATCGGCCTCGCCGAGGTCGCCGGCGCGCTCGGGCTCGTGCTGCCGTGGGCGTTCGACGTGCTGCCGGTGCTGACGCCCATCGCCGGATACTGCCTCGCCGCGCTGATGGTCGGCGCGGCGGTCGTGCACATCCGGCGCAAGGAGTACGACGGTCTCCCCGTCGTCTTCCTGCTGGTCGCCGCGCCGCTGTTCGTCGCCGTCGCGCGGACCGTCGCGCTCTGACACCGCTTGAGCGGCCTTCCGGCGTCCTGGGAGGGACGCCGGAAGGGGTGGCTCAGGCTTCGATGACGACCGGGACGATCATGGGACGGCGGCGGTAGGACTCGCTGACCCATTTGCCGACCGTGCGGCGCATCTTCTGGCGGAGCTGGTGGACGTCGGCGATGCCGTCGGCGGCGGCCTCGGCGATGGCCGCGTCGATGCGGTCGAGGACCTCCTGGAAGTCCTGGTCGCCGATGCCCGCGCCGCGCGCGTGGATCTCCGGACCGGCGATGACCTTGCCGGTGGAGGAGTCGATCACCACGACGACCGAGACGAAGCCCTCCTCACCGAGGATGCGGCGGTCCTTCAGGGACGTCTCGGTGATCTCGCCGACGCTTGAGCCGTCGACGTAGACGTAACCGGCCGGGACCGCGCCGACGATCTTGGCATGGCCCTCGACGAGGTCGACCACGACGCCGTCCTCGGCGATGACGATGTTCTCGTCCGGCACGCCCGTCAGCGACGCCAGCTTGGCGTGGGCGCGCAGGTGCCGCCACTCGCCGTGCACCGGCATGAAGTTCGACGGCTTGGTCAGGTTGAGCAGGAACAGCAGCTCGCCCGCCGAGGAGTGCCCGGAGACGTGGACCAGGGCGTTGCCCTTGTGCACGACCCGCGCGCCCCACCGGGTGAGGCCGTTGATCACCCGGTTGACCGAGTTCTCGTTGCCGGGGATCAGCGACGACGCCAGCATCACGGTGTCGCGCTCGGTGATCCGGATCTGGTGGTGGTCGCGGTTGGCCATCCGCGACAGCGCGGACATCGGCTCACCCTGCGAACCCGTGCAGACCAGGACGATCTTCTCCGGCGGCAGCTCATCGAGCGCCTTGGGGTCCACCAGCAGGTGCTCGGGGACCTCCAGGTAGCCCAGCTCGCGCGCCACGCCCATGTTGCGGACCATCGAGCGGCCCACGAAGGCGACCTTGCGCCCGGCCTTCACCGCGGCGTTCAGCACCTGCTGGACGCGGTGTACGTGCGAGGCGAAGCACGCGACGATGATCCGCTCCTGCGCGGTGCGGAACACGTTGTCGATCGCGCCGGAGATGTCGCGCTCGCTGGTGACGAAGCCGGGGACCTCGGCGTTGGTCGAGTCCGACATCAGCAGGTCGATGCCCTCCGAGCCGAGGCGCGCGAACGTGCCGAGGTCGGTGAGCCGCCCGTCGAGGGGGAGCTGGTCCATCTTGAAGTCGCCGGTGTGCACCACGAGCCCCGCGGGGGTGCGGATGCCGACCGCCATCGCGTCCGGGATCGAGTGGTTGACCGCGAGGAACTCACAGTCGAACGGTCCGAACGCGCGGCGCTCGCCGTCGGCGACGACCTGGAGCACCGGCTTGATCCGGTGCTCGGACAGCTTGGCCTCCACCAGCGCCAGCGTGAGGCGGGAGCCGATCAGGGGAAGATCGGGCCGCTCGCGCAGCAGGTAGGGGACCGCGCCGATGTGGTCCTCGTGGCCGTGCGTCAGGACGACGGCCTCGATCAGGTCGAGCCGATCGCGGATGTAGTCGAAGTCGGGCAGGATCAGGTCGACGCCCGGCTGCTCCTCCTCGGGGAAGAGCACGCCGCAGTCGACGATCAGCAGGCGTCCGTCGTACTCGAAGACGGCCATGTTGCGGCCGATCTCCCCGAGCCCGCCCAGCGCGACGATGCGCAGGGCTCCCCGCGCCAGCGCGGGCGGCGGTCCCAGTTCGGGATGCGGATGGCTCATACGGCGCCCTCGAAACAGGTAAAACTCACTCAGCGGCCTCCACTTTGATACCCCCTGTGATCAAGTCCTCGCGTAGCTGCGCCGTGAACTCCGGCGTCGCGTCCACCAGCGGGGCGCGCACCACTCCGCTGGGAAGTCCCTGCAGGGCCAGCGCGGCCTTGACCGCGATGACGCCCTGTGTCCTCGTCATGATCGCGGTGACGACGGGGAGCAGCCGGCGGTGGATCGCCAGCGCCCCGGTGACGTCACCGGACCGGTAGAGCTCAATCATCTCATGCAGTTCGGTGCCCGCCACGTGCCCCACGACGCTGACGAACCCGACGGCCCCCTGGGACAGCCAGGCGAGGTTCAGGTTGTCGTCGCCCGAGTAGTAGGCGAGGTCGGTGACCGCCATCACCTGGGACGAGGCGAAGAGGTCGGCCTTGGCGTCCTTGACGGCCACGATGCGCGGGTGCTCGGCCAGCCGGATCAGGGTCTGGCTCTCGATGGGCACGCCCGCCCTGCCCGGGATGTCATAGAGCATCACGGGGAGGCCGGTGGAGTCAGCGATCGCCGTCATATGACGGTAGATACCCTCCTGCGGCGGCTTGTTGTAGTACGGACATACGGTGAGCAGTCCGTCGGCCCCCGCCCGCTCGGCGACCTTCGCCAGGTGGATGCTGTGCCGGGTGTCGTTGCTGCCGGCCCCGAACACGATGGTCGCCCGGTCGCCGACGGCCTCCACGACCGCGCGCAGGACGCGCTCTTTCTCGGCGTCGTCGGTGGTGGGGGACTCACCTGTGGTGCCGTTGATCACCAGGCCGTCGTGGCGGCGCTCGTCGACGAGGCGGACGGCGAGCTCGGCCGCGCCGGCCTCGTCCACGGAGCCGTCGGCGCGCATGGGGGTGATCATCGCGGTGAGCATCCGGCCGAACGGGGCGTCGGGTGTTGTGCTGGGTGCCATGCACCGAACCGTACCCCCGCGCGGCACCGTCAGGTGAGCCGGAGCCGTCCGGCCTGGGGAAAACGGCCCCCGCCCCGCCCGCGAGGGGCGGAAAAACGAGAGACGCCGCTTCGATCCACGCTCGGGGGTACGCGGATCAAAGCGGCGTCTATCCCGCTATCGCGTGCCTTCCGCGCCGTGTTACCTGAATCTCCCGGATCTTCGGTCACAGCTCGGAAACGGTGTCACGCGAGTGACGTGTGCAGCCTGACCATCTCGATGGGGCGGCCGAGGGCGAGGGTGCGGGTGGCGCCGTCGGGGGCCCATCCTGAGGGTTCGAGGAAGGCGCGCAGCGCGGCGTCCTCGGCGAAGACCCAGGTGACGGCGGTGGTGAAGGAAAGCTCCCTGAGCTGGTCGGCCACGGCCGCGAGCAGACGGCTGCCGTGGCCCTCGCGGGCCCGGGTGGGGTCGACGGCGAGGGTGACGACCTCGGCGGCGTCGGCGTCCTGGTCGGGGTCCTCGGCCGGGGCGAACGCGGCGAAGCCGACCACGACCCCGTCGGCGACGGCGGCGAGCACCCGGTGCCGGGGGGAGGGCGGCGCGGTCACCGCCTCGGCCCAGCGCGCGCGCCACGGCTCGGCCGACGCCGTCATCTCCGCGAGCGGCTCGGGGGGCATGAAGCCCCGGTAGGCGGCCTGCCACGCACTCACCTGGATCTCGGCCACCGCCGCGGTGTCACCGAGCCTCGCGTCCCTGACGCCGACGTCCGTCATGGGCGGCCACGCTACCGGCTCGCGCGCAGGGCCGCGGAAAGCCGTCGGACGCCTTCGACAAGGGCGTCGGTGTCGGCTGCGGCGCTGTAGCTGAGGCGCAGGTACGGGGCCGGGGGTTCGGCGGGGAAGTACGGCCTGCCGGGGGCGATGGCGACGCCGTGGGCGCGAGCCGTCTCGGTGAGGGCGGCGTCGTCAAGGCCCTCCGGGAGACGGCCCCACAGGTAGAGCCCGCCCGACGGCAGCGAGGGAAGCTGGATCTCCGGGACGTGCTCGGCCAGCGCGGCCGCCAGGACGTCGCGCCGCCGCCTCAGCTCCGCCGAGACCGCCCGAAGGTGCCTGGGCCACGACGGGGACGAGACGAACTCCAGAGCGGTCTCCTGGAGGGGTCTGGCGGGAAAGAACGACTCGACGAGCTGCGCGGCCCTGATCCGCTCGGCGACGGGCCCGCGCGCGACGATCCCGGAGATCCGCAGGGACGGCGCGGTCGCCTTGGTCAGCGACGCGATGTGCACGACGGTCCCCGCCGCGTCGCCGGCCACCAGGGGGGCCGGGGCCGCGCCCATGGACAGGTGCCTTGCGAAGTCGTCCTCGATGACGAAGGCTCCGGCTTGCCTGGCGGCCTTCAGCACCCCCGCCCTGCGGTCGGGAGGCAGGACCGAGCCTGTGGGGTTGTGGAAGGTCGGCTGGCAGACGAAAGCGCGCGCCCCCGTACGGGCGAAGGCTTCGGCGAGGAGATCGGGACGGACCCCGTCGCCGTCCACGGGCACCGGGACCGGGGTGAGGCCCGCCGCGCGGGCCGCCGCGATCAGGCCGGGGTAGGTGGGCGACTCCACGAGGACGGGCCCTCCGGGCGCTACGACGGCGCGTAGGGCGAGCCAGAGGGAGGACTGGCCGCCGCCGGAGACAAGGACGTCCTCGGGGGTGCAGCCGGTGAGCCCGGCGAACCAGGCGCGCAGCTCGGGCAGCCCCTCGGGCGGCGGCGCGCCCCACGCCTGGGGACGGCGTGCGGCCCGCGCGCTCGCGGCGGCCAGCGCGCGGGTGGGCCGCAGCCCTTCGGGCAGATAGCCGCCGACGAGCGGGACGATCCCGTCGGGGACAGGGATGAGGCCGAGCGCGACGCCCTCGGGGTCGACCCTGCGCTCGCCGAGCGCGGTGTTCTGCCAGCTGCGGTCGGCCTCCCCGGAGGCCGCCGCGCGCCGCTCGGCGACGAACGTGCCGCTGCCGGGCCTGGTCACCACGACGCCCTCGGCGACGAGCAGGGCGAGCGCGCGGGAGACCGTCACCGGGCTGACGCGGTAGCGCTCGGTGAGGGTACGGCTCGACGGCATCCGGGTTCCGGCACGAAGGCCAGTGGCTTCCGCCCGCAGCCTGGTGGCGAGGGAAGCGACACTGCTATCGTTGTTCATGAGAGATAACGATAGCGCTACTGCCCCCGACCCGATAGCGCTCCTCCTTGCCTTCGGAGGGGTGCTCGCGTTCTCGCTCACGCTCCCGAGCACGGTCCTCGCCCTCGAAGGGCTCGATCCGTACCTGATCGGGATAGGGCGTGCCGCGTTCGTCGCCGTCCCGGCCGGGATCGCGCTGCTGTGCGCCAGGGCCCCGCTGCCCAGGGAGCCGCGCGGGATCGTCCTCACCGGACTCGGGATCATCCTCGGCTTCCCGGTGCTGTCGACGCTGGCGCTCGACCTCGGTGCCTCCGCCTCGCACGGGGCGGTGATCGTCGGGCTGCTCCCGGCCGCGACCGCCATAGCTGCCGTGCTGTTCGCGGGGGAGAAGCCGTCTCCGGCCTTCTGGCGGGCCGCGCTCACCGGCACCGCGTGCGTGACCGTCTTCACCCTGTGGGAGGGCGGCGGCACCTTCACCGTCGCCGACCTGTTCCTGCTCGGCGCGCTCGTCCTCGGCGCGGTCGGATACGCAGAAGGCGCGCGGCTGTCGCGCTCACGTCCCGCATGGCAGGTCGTGTGCTGGGCGCTCGTCCTCTTCACGCCCTTGACGGTCCCCGTCACCGGGTTTCTCCTTGCGACCACCGAGCCGCACTGGACCCCGCGCGCGCTGGGCGGCTTCGCGTACGTGTCGCTGTTCTCGATGTTCCTTGGGTTCTTCGCCTGGTACGCGGGCCTGGCCAGGGCGGGCATCGCGAAGGCGGGCCAGGTCCAGCTGCTCCAGCCGCTGCTCACCATCGGCTGGGCCGCGCTGCTGCTCGGCGACCCCTTCGACCCGCTGACGCTCGTCGCCGCCCTCGCCGTCCTGGGGTGCGTCGCGTGGACCCAGCGCGCTTCCCGAGGGGGCGTTACGCGGCCGTCAACAGCGCGCGTCCGCCCGCCGGATGCCGCGCGCGTGGAGGGCTACCGGAGGCCCCTCGTCTGACGCCCCGGGCACGCCGCCCGACCAGCGTCCCCGGCCTCCTCCGACGCACCGGGAGGGGGCCGTTCGGGACGTCCGGGAGGCGGGAATAGGCTTGGGCCCGTTCTGCCACCACGGGATCTGTCCGCCAGATCCGTCACCACAAGCCAAGACCCGGGATGAGAATGAGCGCGCCGACGACCGCCGACCCGCGAGATGAGGCGGCCGCGCCGCCCGGCGGGAAAGGGCGCTGGCTCGGCCTCGCCGTCATCAGCCTCGCGGTCTCGCTCATCGTGGTCGACGCCACGATCGTCAGCGTCCTGCTGCCGAGCGTGGTCGACGAGATCGGGTTGCGCGCCACCCAGGCCGAGTGGCTGACCTCGATCTACTCGCTGGTCTTCGCCGCGCTGATGATCACCTTCGGCCGCCTCGCCGACGTGTACGGCCGCCGTCTCATGTTCGTTGTCGGCACGGTCGTGTTCGTCGTGGCGAGCCTCGCGGTGGCCGCCTCCGGCAGCGCGGGCGAGCTGATCGCGGCGCGCGCGCTCCAGGGCGTCGGCGCGGCGATGATCATGCCGGCGACGCTCTCGACGGTGAACAGCCTGTTCCACGGCCGCGACCGCGCGATCGCGTTCGGCATCTGGGGCTCGATGATCGGCGGCATGACCGCCGTCGGGCCGCTGCTCGGCGGCTGGCTGGCCACCTCGCACGGCTGGCAGTGGGCGTTCACCATCAACCTGCCGCTCGGCGCGCTGCTCATCGCGGGCGTGCTCAAGTACATCCCGGAGACCCGCGACGCCTCCGGCCCGCGCGGGCTCGACTGGAAGGGCGGCGTCCTTTCCGCGCTCGGCCTCGGCGCGCTGGTCTTCGGCCTCATCGAGGGCCAGACCTACGGCTGGTGGCAGGCGTCCGACGAGCTGCCCGGCTGGCCGATCTCGCCGGTGCCGCTCGCGCTGGCCGCCTCGGTCCTGCTGCTCATCACGTTCGTGCTCGTGGAGCGGGCGAGGGCGCGTGCGGGCAAACCCGTCATGCTCGACCTGCGGCTGTTCCGCATCGCCACGTTCCGGCGCGGCAACGCCGCGGCCTCGCTCATCAGCGTCGGCGAACTCGGCCTGCTGTTCATCCTCCCGCTGTTCCTGCAGGGCGCGCACGGGGACTCGCCTCTGCAGATCTGCGTCGCGATCCTGCCGCTGGCGATCGGCTCGTTCCTGTCCGGCGGCACCGCCGCGCGGCTCGGCCGCCGCATCGGCGCGGCACGCGTCGTGCAGTACGGCATGGCGCTGGAGTTCGCCGCCGTACTGGCGATCGGCCTGACGACCCACGCGGGCACCACCGGCTTCGGCCTCGCGCCCTGGATGCTGCTGTACGGCCTCGGCCTCGGCATGACGTCCGCGCAGCTCACCAACGTCTCCCTCGCCGACGTGCCGCGCGGCCAGTCCGGCCAGGCGTCCGGCACCCAGTCGACCTCACGCCAGATCGGCAGCGCGCTCGGCATCGCCTGCATCGGGACGGTCTTCGCCACCAGCCTCGGCCACGCCATGCAGGCCAGGACGGGTGACGCCGAGGCCGCCGCCGAGCTCCAGGGCAACGTCGGCACCAACATCGCGGCCCTCGACCCCGAGCTGTCGCGCGCCGCGATCGAGAGCCTCGCCACCGCGACCGGCCACGCGGCCCTGGTGACCGCCGGTATCCTCGCCGTCGGACTGATCATGACCCTCCGGCTGCGCGGAAAAGAGCTATGAACCTGTGGATCGCCGGCGCCCGCCCCCGGACGCTGCCCTCCGCCGTCGTGCCCGTGGCCGTCGGCACCGGCCTCGCCATCGGTGAGGGCCACGCCGTCTGGTGGCGCGCGGCCCTCGCGCTGCTGGTCTCCCTGGCGCTCCAGGTCGGCGTGAACTACGCCAACGACTACAGCGACGGCGTCAAGGGCACCGACGCCGACCGCGTCGGGCCGATGCGGCTCACCGGGTCCGGCGCGAAGCCGCCCAAGCAGGTGCTGGCCGCCGCGCTGCTCAGCTTCGCCGTCGGCGGCGTCGCGGGGCTCGTCCTCGTCGCCGTCACCTCGTGGTGGCTGCTGCTGGTCGGGGCCGCCGCCATCGCCGCCGCCTGGTTCTACACGGGCGGCTCGCGGCCGTACGGGTACCGCGCGCTGGGCGAGCTGTCGGTCTTCGTGTTCTTCGGCCTCGTCGCCGTCGTCGGGACCGTCTACGTCCAGCTTGAGTACGTCCCCTGGACGGCCTGGGCCGCGGCCATCCCCGTCGGCCTGCTGTCGTGCGCGGTCCTTGTCGTCAACAACGTCCGCGACATCGACACCGACGCGATGACCGGCAAGCGCACCCTCGCCGTCGTCCTGGGCGACACCATGTCGCGGGTGCTGTTCACGCTGTGCCTGTCGATGCCGTACATCTTCGTCATCGGCCTCGGCGCGGCGCGTCCGTGGGCGCTCATCGCGCTGCTGTCCGCGCCGCTGACGCTGGCCCCGTCCAGGCGGGTCCTGCAGGGCGCGCAGGGCGGTGAGCTGGTCGAAGTCCTCGGCGAGGCCGGAAGGGTCCAGCTTGTCTTCGGGGTCCTGCTCGCCATCGGCCTTGCGCTGTGAAGACGCCGTCCTAAGACGCGCACCGAAAGCCGCGTGGGCAATTTCCTTACAGAGAAGGGATCGCGCGGGGGGAATCCGTAGTCAAATGAGACCATGACCCCCGTCGAACCCTCCCGGCCAGAGAACTTCTGGAGCAGCCTCGAGCCTCCCGCCCGCGAGGCGCTCCTGCGCGGCGGCCGCGTCCGCACCTTCCCTGCCGGGACGCACCTGCTGCTCCAGGGCGAGCGGCCCGACCAGGTCCTCATCATCAAGTCGGGCTGGGCGAAGGTCGCCGTCGGCGACCTCGAAGGCCGCGAGGTCGTCATCGCCGTGCGCGGCCCCGGCGAACTCGTCGGCGAGACCGGGCTGCTCAACGACTCGCCGCGCACCGCGACCCTGACCGCGCTGCACCCCGTCAGCGCCCTGTCGGTCACCAGGCCGAGGTTCGCCGCGTTCCTGAACGACCACCCGCAGGCGTGGCCGCTCATCTACCGGACCGCCAGCCGCAGGCTCGCACAGTCCGACGGGCGCATCGTCGCGCTCGGCAGCCTCGACGGCGCGGCCCGCCTCGCCCGGCTCATGCTCGCGCTCGCCGAGGAGAGCGGCACCCCCGACGAGGGCGGCGTCAGGCTTCCGCCGCTGTCCCAGGAGGAGCTGGGGAGCTGCGTGGACGCCTCCCGCGAGACGGTCGCCAGGGCGCTGCGCGACTGGCGGCAGCGCGGCCTGATCAGGACCAGGTGGCGCAGGATCGTGCTCCTCGACCCCGAGGGCCTGCGCAAACTCCTCGGGGAGAGCTGACCCCGTTCGTGGCACGTGACGACACGCGCCCGTTTTGTTCTTGGTTGCTCTTGCGCCTCGGGTTACGCTCGGCGGCATGGCCTCACGTGCGTCCGGAGGTACGCGGAACTCCTCGCGTGGCGGGTCCTCCGGACCCGCCGGCAAATCCCCCGCAGCACGCCGCCGTCCGGCGAAGGCGCAGCACAAGGGCGGGCAGAAGCCTCCCCGCAAGCAGGCGCCGCCCCCCCGGAGCGGCCCGGGGCCGCTCAGCAGGCTCTTCCTCGGCTTCTTCCGGATGCTCGCCGGGTTCTGGATGCTGGTCGCCAGGGGAGTCGGCTCCATGTTCCGAGCCTACGGAGACGGAGCGCGCGAACTGGAACCCGAACACCGCAGGGACGGCGCCGGCCTCGGCCTTCTCGGCGTCGCCATCGTCTTCGCCTCAGTGACCTGGTGGACCCCGCGAGGCTGGTTCACCGAGGTCCTCGAAATGATCACGCGCGGCGGACTCGGCAAGTTCGCGATGGCGCTGCCGCTCATGCTGGCGTTCCTCGCCTGGAGCACGCTGCGCCACCCCGACCGGCACGAGGACGCCGGACGCATCGCCATCGGCTCCAGCGCGCTGTTCCTCGGCATAGCCGGGGTCGTCCACATCGCCTCAGGCAGCCCCGCGCCCTCCGACATGGACCACGTCCGCAAGGCGGGCGGCGTGCTCGGCTGGCTGGTCTCCGCGCCGCTGGAGACCCTGCTGTCGGCGTGGGTGGCGGTGCCGCTGCTGCTGCTCATCTCCTTCTTCGGCCTCCTGGTCGTCACCAAGACCCCCGTCCACCGCATCCCCGACCGCTTCGACGAGCTCATGCGGCTCACCTTCCAGCGCGGCAAGCCGGACGCCGACGGGGCCTCGGGCTCCGGCGGCAAGGGCGGCCGCAAGGGCACGGGCGGCCGTCGCAGGCGCAAGAAGGACGCCGAAGGCGAAGGGGAGTTCGAGGTCGGGGAGCACACCCGGCCGTACGACACCCCCGTCGTGGAGCCGCGCAAGGGCGCGCCGCGCCCGCCGCTGTCGGAGGAGCTGTTCGGCGACGAGGACGGCGGGCCGCCCGCGTTGGAGGCCGCCGCCGAACCCCCGGCCGTCGAGGCCCCGACCGTCCCCGACCCGAGCCCCGCGCCCACCCGGGCGGAGCAGCTCAAGATCAACCCGTCCGGCGAGGGCTACCAGCTGCCGGAACCCGGGCTGCTGAAGGCCGGGTCGGCGATCAAGCCGCGCACCAAGGCCAACGACATCGTCGTCAACGCCCTCACCGGGGTGCTCGAGCAGTTCGACGTCGACGCCCAGGTCACCGGGTTCACGCGCGGCCCGACGATCACCAGGTACGAGATCGAGCTGGGCCCGGCCGTCAAGGTCGAGAAGGTCATCGCGCTCACCAAGAACATCTCCTACGCGGTCAAGTCGCAGGATGTCCGGATCATCTCCCCGATCCCCGGCAAGTCGGCGATCGGGGTGGAGATCCCCAACACCGACAAGGACCTCGTGTCCCTCGGCGACGTCCTGCGCTCCCAGGTGGCGGCCTCTGACCAGCATCCGATGCTGGTGGGGCTCGGCAAGGACGTCGAGGGCCGCACCGTCGTGGCGAACCTCGCGAAGATGCCGCACATCCTCATCGCGGGCGCGACGGGCGCGGGCAAGTCGACGTGCATCAACGGGTTGATCACGTCGGTGCTGATGCGGGCGACGCCCGACGAGGTGAGGTTGATCCTTGTCGACCCCAAACGGGTGGAGCTGTCGTCGTATGCGGGGATTCCGCATCTGATCACGCCGATCATCACCAACCCGAAGAAGGCGGCCGAGGCGCTCGGCTGGGTCGTCGGGGAGATGGACCGGCGTTACGACGACCTCGCCGCGTCAGGCTTCCGGCACATAGACGACTTCAACAAGGCGGTGCGCGCAGGCAAGCTGTCCGCGCCGCCCGGAAGCGAACGCGTCTACACGCCGTACCCGTATCTGCTCGTGATCGTCGACGAGCTCGCGGACCTGATGATGGTCGCGCCGCGCGACGTCGAAGACCACGTCGTACGGATCACCCAGCTTGCGCGCGCGGCGGGCATCCACCTTGTGCTCGCCACCCAGCGGCCGTCCGTGGACGTCGTCACCGGGCTGATCAAGGCGAACGTGCCTTCCCGGCTGGCGTTCGCGACGTCGTCGCTCGCCGACTCGCGCGTCATCCTCGACCAGCCGGGCGCGGAGAAGCTCGTCGGGCAGGGTGACGCCCTGTTCCTGCCCATGGGCGCGTCAAAGCCGATGCGGCTGCAGAACGCCTACGTTTCCGAGAAGGAGATCGCGGGCATCGTCGCTCACTGCAAGGCCCAGATGGAGGCCGAGTACGCCGAGGACGTACAGGCCGACGCGGGACCCCGCAAGGAGATCGACGAGGAGATCGGCGATGACCTTCAACTGCTCGTCCAGGCGATCGAACTCGTGGTGTCCACGCAGTTCGGCTCGACCTCGATGCTCCAGCGCAAGCTGCGCGTCGGCTTCGCCAAGGCGGGCCGGCTCATGGACCTGATGGAGAGCCGGGGCATCGTCGGACCGTCGGAGGGCTCGAAGGCGCGCGACGTCCTCGTCAAGCCCGACGGACTCGCCGAAGTCCTCGCCTTGCTCAATTCGTGACTCGGAAGTGGGGCCGATCCTTACGGAACGGCGTAGATCACGGTCCTAGACTGATCATGACAGCGTTCGCGGTGGAGGTTTCTCATGAGCATCGGTGAAGTCCTGAGTCAGGCACGGCGTGATTCGGGTCTCACCGTCATGCACGTCGCCGAGCGCACCCGCATCCGGGAGACCGTGATCCGGGGGATCGAGCAGGACGACTACTCGCTGTGCGGCGGCAACTTCTACGCGCGCGGCCACATCCGCAGCATCGCGCGCGTGCTCGGGGTCGACGCCGATCCGCTGATCCGCGAGTACGACGACACCCATGGCGGCGCGCCCGGCGTCCAGGTGAGCGCGGCGGCCGCCTTCGAGCCCGAGACGCCCCTGAAGTTCAAGGAGCGGCGGCCGACCAACTGGAGCGCCGCGATGGCCGCGGTGCTCGCCCTGGTGGCCGTGTGGGGCATCGTGCAGTTCTTCAGCGGCGGCAAGGAGGAGCGGGTCACCCCCGTCGTCGCGAAGGACACCGTGACGGCCACCGCGTCGCCCGCGGCGGCCGGGACGCCGGGCCAGGACGCGGTGGCCGCCGTCCCGCCGCCGGTGAAGGTCAAGAAGGGCCACGTGCTCGTCCAGATCCGCGCCACCGCGCAGTCGTGGGTGCGGGTGCAGCCGGTCGGCGGAGACAAGCCGTTCATGGGCACCCTCGCCAAGGGCAAGACAGGCAACTGGACGGGTAAGACAGTGGAGATCACGCTCGGCAACGCCGGGGGAGTGGTCCTCACCGTCAACGGCAAGGACCTCGGGGTGCCCGGCAAGGACGGCCAGGTCGTCCGGCTGTTCTTCGACGGGGACAAGCTCGACGCCTCCTGAGTCACGGGAGGGGTGCGGGGCCCACTACCTTTACCCACTACCTTTAGAGGCATGCCCGAGCCCCGCACCGTGTCCCTGGTCACCCTCGGTTGCGCCCGCAACGAGACTGACTCCGAAGAACTCGCCGCCCGCCTCGAGGCGTCCGGCTGGAGGCTCCAGGAGGGGTCCGAGAGCGCCGACGTCGTCGTGGTGAACACCTGCGGGTTCATCGACGCGGCCAAGAAGGACTCCATCGACACCCTGCTCGCCGCGCACGACACCGGGGCCAAGGTCGTCGCGGCCGGCTGCATGGCCGAGCGGTACGGCGCGGAGCTGGCCGACGCGCTGCCCGAGGCGCACGCGGTGATCGGCTTCGACGACTACGCGACGATCGGCGAGCGGCTCGACGACGTCGTCGAGGGCCGGGCGATCACCGCGCACAAGCCGCGCGACCGCAGGACCCTGCTGCCGATCACGCCGGTGGAGCGTTCTTCCGCGCACGTCCACGTGCCCGGTCATGGCGAGCCGTCGGAGCTTCCCGAAGGGCTCGCCCCCGCGTCCGGGCCTCGGGTGTTGCGCAAGCGGCTCGGCGGAGGGCCCGTCGCGCCGCTGAAGCTCGCCTCGGGATGCGACCGCCGCTGCACCTTCTGCGCGATCCCCGCCTTCCGCGGCTCGTACGTCTCGCGTAAGCCCGAGGAGATCCTCGCCGAAGCCGAGTGGCTCGCCGGACACGACGTACGCGAGATCGTCCTGGTGAGCGAGAACTCCACCTCCTACGGCAAGGACCTCGGCGACCTGCGCGCGCTGGAGAAGCTGCTTCCCCAACTGACCCAGGTCATGGACGTCGTACGCGTCAGCTACCTCCAGCCCGCCGAACTACGGCCAGGGCTGCTCGAAGTGATCGCGAGTACACCGGGCGTCGTGCCCTACTTCGACCTGTCCTTCCAGCACGCCAGCGGCACCGTCCTGCGCCGGATGCGGCGCTTCGGCGACCCCGAGCGCTTCCTCGACCTCCTCGCCCAGATCCGCACGCTGGCCCCCGAGGCGGGCGTCCGGTCGAACTTCATCGTCGGGTTCCCCGGCGAGACCGAGGCGGAGCTCGCCGACCTCACCGGCTTCCTGGAGGCCGCGCGGCTGGACGCCATCGGCGTCTTCGGCTACTCCGACGAGGACGGCACCGAGGCCGCCAACCTGGACGGCAAGCTCGACCAGGACGAGATCGACGCGCGCCTCGCCGAGGTCAGCGGCCTCGCCGAGGAGCTGACCGCGCAGCGCGCCGAGGAGCGGATCGGCACCGAGATCACCGTCCTTGTGGAACGCGAGACCGAGCCGGGCGTCTGGGAGGGACGCGGATTCCACCAGGCCCCCGAGGTCGACGGCGCGACCACGGTCCACGGAACCGGCCTCGCCGTCGGCGACCTCGTCACCGCGCTGATCACCGACGCCGAGGGCGTCGACCTGTTCGGCGACGCCGTCAAGCCGACGGACGCCGAGGACCGCAGGCCGTGACCCCGCCGCAGGACCGGCGGGTGAGCGCGCTGAACCCCGCCAACGTGCTGACGGTGCTCCGCATCGCGCTCGTGCCCCCCTTCTTCGCCCTCCTCGTCCTCACCGACGGCACAGGCTGGCGGCTGACCGCACTCGCCCTGTTCTGCGTGGCGGCCTTCACCGACTACGCCGACGGCAGGATCGCGCGCAGCCGCAAGGAGATCACCACCTTCGGCAAGATCGTCGACCCGATCGCCGACAAGCTCCTCACCGGCGCGGCCCTCGTCGGGCTGTCCATCAACGGCGAGCTGACGTGGTGGGCGACCGTGATCATCCTGGCCAGGGAGATCCCGATCACCGTCCACCGGCTCCTCCTGCTGCGCGGCGACGTCGTCGTGGCCGCGGAGAAGCTCGGCAAGTACAAGGCGGCGATCCAGATGCTGGCGATCTTCGTCTACCTGCTTCCGGTGCGGCTCGACCCGCTGAACGGCGTCCTCATGACGGCGGCGGTCGTCATGACCATCGTCTCCGGCCTCGAGTACCTGGGTGCCAGGCGGCGCGCGGCACTAGGGTGAGGCCCGTGCGCGTGGAACTGCTGACCGTCGGGGACGAACTGCTCATCGGCGACACCCTGAACACCAACGGCGCGTGGATGGGCCAGGAGCTCACCAGGGCCGGCGTCGAGGTGGTCCGCTCGACCGTCGTCGGCGACACCCTCAAGGCGATCGGCGAGGCCGTCACGGCGGCCCTGGACCGCGCCGACGGGCTGATCATCACCGGCGGCCTCGGGCCCACCTACGACGACCTCACCCGCGACGCCCTGGCCTACCTCGCCGGGGTGAAGCTGGTGCGCGACCCGGTGACCGAGGCGGCGATCCGCGAACGCAGCATGAAGTACGGGGTGCGGCTGCGCGAGTCGGCGCTGCGCATGGCGGACCTTCCCGAAGGATCGGCGAAACTGCCCAATCCGGTCGGGACCGCGCCCGGCATCCGGATGGAGCTCGCGGGCAGACCCGTCTTCGCGCTGCCCGGCGTCCCGCACGAGATGCGCGCGATCATGACCGAGACCGTCCTTCCCGAGTGGCGGACCCCCGCCGCGCCCGCCGTGCTGACCCTGCGGACGGCCGGGGTGTGGGAGACGGTCCTCGCCGGGCGGCTCGCGCCCGTCGAGCGGATGGAGGGGGTCTCCCTCGCCTACCTGCCTTCTCCGGCCAACGTCGACGTACGGATCACGGCGGACTCGCCGGGGACGCTTGACGCGGCGGTCGCGAAGGCACGTGGGCTTCTTGGCCAGGCCGTCTATGCCGAAGGACGCGTCACGAGCCTTGCGGCGGCCGTCCTCGACCTGCTGCGCGAGCGCGGAGAGACCGTCGCGGTGGCCGAGAGCCTTACCGGCGGGCTGCTCGGGGCTGAGCTGACCGCCCCTGCGGGGTCGTCGGCGGTGTTCCGAGGCGGCGTGACGGCTTACGCGACGCCGCTGAAGGCCGCGCTCCTGGGCGTCCCCGAAGACCTGCTCGCCGAGCGCGGCGCGGTCGACCCCGACGTCGCCGTCGCGATGGCCGAGGGGGCGCGCGACAGGCTCGGCGCGACCCGCGGCCTCGCCGTCACCGGGGTGGCCGGACCCGACCCGCAGGACGGAAAACCGGTCGGGACGGTGCATATCGGGGTCTGCGGGCCGGAGGGCTCGCGATCCTTCACACCGACCCTGACTTTGCCCCGGGATGGGTCACGAGCCCGTTCCTTGGTCCGTGACATGACCGTGGTTCACGCTCTCGACCTGCTTCGACACGAAGTCTTGAGGGTTGCGATGATCCGGGAATGGGAACAGGATCAGGAAGGTCTGGAAGGTTTGCGCTGAATAAGGCGTTACGTTCGCAGCGAACACGATTTCCCGGCTCTGCCAAGCTCAGGGCGGAGACGGGTACGGTGGAACCGTCAGATGGTCCGCACGATGGGGAGGGAGCGAGCGATGGTCCTGCTTCGCCAGCTGCTGGGTGACGTTCTGCGGCAGCTCCGGCTGCGCCAGGGTCGCACCCTCCGCGAGGTGTCCGCCGCGGCCCGGGTGTCGTTGGGATATCTCTCTGAGGTGGAGCGCGGTCAGAAGGAAGCCTCTTCTGAGCTGCTCGCGGCGATCTGCAAGGCGCTGGGCGTGCCGTTGTCACACGTCCTGCGAGAAGTGTCCGATCTACTTGCGCTCGCGGAACTCCAGGCGGAGCCGGTCATGGCCGGCGCTCCGCAGCACGAGCGCATCTCCGAGACCATCCCGGCCTCTCCGGTACCCGACTCGCCTGAAGCGATCGCCGGAGACGCCTTCCGGGGGGACATGGTCGCGGCCTGACCCGAACGCAGCTTCGGGACGCGGCCACGGCGGCCGCGGCCCCGACCGTCCGACGGACCCGCCGGTGTGGGCGGGGTCCGTCAACCAGGCCGTGCCCTCCCGCGTCGCGATGAGCAGGACCTCAGCTTGATCGACGGGCCCCCCACGGGCATACCGGGGGGCCCGTCGGCGTTGTAGGCATCAGTACGCAGCGGTACCCCTACCAGCCATTCTGGTAGCCCCGCACCGGAGGCGGCGCAGCGTCTCCGAGGGCCGCGTCCCGTTTCCGAGCGGGACGCGGCTTCGCCGTCTCAGGAGGCCGCTGCGGCCCTGGCGGTCTTGCGGAGCACCCCGGCACACCTCAGGGCGTACAGGCGCTGGAGCGGCACGATGAGCGGCTGCAGGGGGCGCAGGAGCGCCAGCGCCGGGCGGCTGAACGCGGTGACGGTCAGGGTGACGGCGTCGTCGGCGTGGTGCTCGACCACGAAGGACTCCTCGCCGCTCTCGGGATGGCCCGCGAGGGTGCCGTAGGCCCAGCCGGTGCGGCGCGGCTCCTCGACCGTCCAGACGATCCGGCAGGGGGCGCGGACGAGCCCGGCGAGCGTCACCGTCACCGGGACGCCCTCGGCCGCGCGATCCGCCCCGGCCCTGACCCCGACGGGGATGCCACGGTGCATCGCGAACGTCATCAGCGCCTCGGCGGCGGCCCGGTAGGCGGCCTCGCCGTGTCCGATCGTGCGACGTACGCGCAGATGGGAGTAACCGGGAGGAAGCGCCTCCTCGCGGGTGGCCCCGACCTCGGCGTAAGTGAACGTCATGCGCGAACCTCCCTGACCGAACGCCACCCGAGCACCCCGCACAGTCCGAAACCGACGGCGTTGGCGACCCCGTGCGTCGCGGTCATCCAGCCGATCCCCGGATGCGCGATCCCTGACGCCTCACCCCACGCGTACCACAGTGCGAGCAGCATCGACGGGACCAGCACCGCCCCTGCGATGCGCAGCGCGGCCTTTCCCGTCCGCCAGCAGAGCAGTGCGGCGAGCCACATGCCCGCCGTCAGGACGACGGCTCCGGCGAACTCCGCCCACTGGCCGACGAAGTAGCCGCCGAGCACGCCGAGCGTCCCCGCCGGAACCGTCAGCGCGGCCAAGCGTCCCGCCCTTCCCGCCTCGGGACGGCACACGAGACCGGCGATCAGGGCGGCGGCGAAGCCCGCGAAGTGGAAGTGGGCGACCGTGAGGGCGAGCATCGTCGGGGAGTAGCCGAGCAGAGGGTGGCCCGCCCGTTCGGCGACAAGGGCGAGTGCCGCTACGGCGGGGGTGCCGAGCGCCGTCGCGAACGCCGCCTGACGCGGGTCGCGCAGCGCGCTGGGGAGGCGTCGGACCGCCTCGGCGAGCAGGATCGCAGTGGCGAGTGCGTAGAGGGACGCCAGGAGGGCGGCCGGGGTGCCGACGGGGAGGAAGAGGCTCGTGGCTCCGGGGAGGGCGCCGGCGAGCCAGGGGCGTTGTAGTCGTGCGGCGTCGGCGAGGGAGAGGCCGAGGGGGACTACGGCGAGCATTCCCAGGCAGATGATCAGGGCGAGCGCGAAGCTCATGGGGCACCGGCTTTGAACGTGTTCAATATGGACGGTGTCAGCGTAGTCGGGGAGTTTGAACGTGTTCAAGTCGGAGGGAAGAAAAATCCCCTTCCGGGTGAGAAGGGGATGAAGGGCCGGAAGCGGCCATCTGGGGTGGGATCAGGTGAAGGTGGGACTGTTCCAAGCGGCCGGGTCGGAGGTGAGGCGCTGCACGGCGTCGGGGAGCTCGCCGGAGGCGATGTGCTCGAGGGTGACCGCCTCGAGGATCGAGCGCTCGCTGGCGCGCAGCGCGATCCAGACCTCCTGCAGGGCACGTGCCGCGCCGCTGTAGCCGACGTCCTCGGGACGCTCGCCGCGCACGCCGAGCAGGGGGCCGTCGATGGCCCTGATGATGTCGGCGAGCGAGATCTGGGAGGCGGGTTTGGCCAGCCAGTAGCCGCCGTCGGGCCCCCGCTGGCTCCGGATGATGCCGGATCGGCGAAGCTGTCCCAGAATGTTCTCCAGGAACTTGGGCGGGATCGCCTGCGTCTCGGCGAGCTGGACGGCCGTCACCGGGTGTCCCCCCGTCGAGGACTCGGCCGCGGCGGCCAGCTCGGAGGCGGCGCGCAGCGCGTAATCAACCCTGGCAGACAGTCGCATGTGACCAAGTATCCCCTGTGACGGGGACAGGTTTCACCACCACCCCGGTAGAGCAGCCTTGAAAGACCGATTAGAGCGGAGAAGTCGAACCGGTCACCGCTCCGCGCGCGAACCGTGATCCCGTCGAGATCATTTCCGTGTCCGGGCTGCGGGAGGCTTGGACGATCCGGCGTCGGAGGGGCCGCGGCGCGGGCGGGGCCGCGCCCCGGAGTCGGTAAACTCATAACAAACTTTACTGATCCGTCGGCGCGGACCCTGGATGACTCGAGGTGGCCTCATGGCGAGACGGCCGGGCACGCCCCGCCTGCTGCGCGAACTCAACGACCGGGCCGCGCTCGAACTCCTCATAGGCGAAGGGCCGCTCACCCGCGCCCAGATCGGCGACCGTACCGGGCTGTCCAAGGTCACCGCCTCCCAGCTGCTCGGACGGCTTGAGGAACGCGGGCTCGTCCAGGTCGTCGGGGAGCAGGCGGGAGGCAGGGGGCCTAACGCGGCGCTGTACGCGGTGGTGCCTTCCGCGGCGTTCGTCGCGGGGCTTGAGGTCGGGCCCGAAGCGGTCATCGCGGGCATCGCTGACATCACCGGGGCGGAACGGTCCCGGGCCGTGGTCGCGCTTGATGACGGGGCCGATCCTGTGCAGAGCGTGCACGCGGCCGTCGCGAAGGCGTGCCGTAGTGCGAAGGTGCCTGTGTCGGCGTTGCACGCGTTCGTCATCGGGACGCCTGGTGTGGTCGACCCTAGGACGGGGGACGTGCGGTTCGCCTTCGACCTTCCCGCGTGGCACGAAGGGGTCCTCGATGCCTTGCGGCGTGACCTTGGGCGTCCCGTCATCATCGAGAACGACGTCAACCTCGTCGCGGTGGCCGAGCGTGAGCACGGGGCCGCCAGGGATGTTGCGGACTTCGCGCTCGTGTGGATCGACCGGGGGCTCGGCCTCGCGGTGATGATGGGGGACCGGCTGCACCGGGGCGTCTCCGGGGGCGCGGGGGAGATCGGTTACCTGCCCGTGCCGGGGGCGGCCCTTCCCGAGGGCGTCACGGAGTCGGTCACCTATGGGCAGCCTGCTCTTGCCGGGGGCTTCGGCTCGCTCGTCGGCGCGGACGCCGTCGTGGCGCTCGCGGCCGAACACGGCATCGCGGGGAAGTCGGCCCTGGAGGCCGTCGCGGAGGCCGCAGCGGTGGACTCAGGGCCCGCCGCGGACTTCCTCGACGCCCTGGCGACCCGTCTGGCCCTCGGCGTCGCGGCCGTCAACATCGTGCTCGACCTCGGCCTCGTGGTCGTCACCGGCGCGCTCGGCGCGGCCGGCGGCGCGCCCCTGGCCCGCCGCGTCGAACACGCCACGGCCCGCATCTCCCCGACCCGCCCCCGCGTCGTCCCCGGCCAACTCACCCGCACCCCCGTCCTCCAGGGCGCCCTCCACACCGCCGTAGCCCACGCCCGAGAAGAAGTCTTCTCCACCACCACCGACTAGCGCGCTAGCCCCCGCCCGCCCACGCACGCAACACACCGCCCGCCACCCGCGGGTCTTCTTGAACGCGGCCGCCTAGCGCGCTTGGTCCCGGGCGCTCACGTGTGAGCCGCGCCGCATGCCGCCCGTGACGGGGTTTCTTGACCGCCTCCAGCGCGCTTGGTCGCGGCTGCCTCTGTGAGGTGCGCTGCACGGTGGTCGCGGCGGGGTCTTTTGGGTGCGGCCGCCTAGCGCGCTTGGTCTCGGAAGATAGGCCGTGCGTTGCGGGGATGGGACGGCGAAGGCCGTCCGCGGGGCGGACGGCCTTCGGTGGAGGTCGGGTCAGGCGGCGGGCTGGGGCACCGGGCGCTCGACGGGTTCGGAGACCGCGGCCTCCGTCCGGCGCGGGTCGGTCTGGGCGCGGTCGCGGACTGTCCGGGAGATGGTGCGGAGCCTCCGGCGCCGGGCCTCTGCCCAGCGAGCGGTAGGTGTCATGCCGCCTCCCCGTTTCTTCGGCCGGACGGCGACGCCGTCCGGGAGATCTCTACGCCTACCAGTTCACAGTGACAGAATTCGGCCTGCGTCTCATCAACCCGGAGGACGACTTCGCAATCCCTCGCGCGGATGATCCCGACCCTGCCACTCATAGGGGAAAACACCATGTCCCCCACGCAGATTCCCAAACTTCCGCCCCAAAAGTCGACCGAATTACCGTCGACGCCCGGGGCGCGGCGTCGCCCGCGCGGCCTCGACCGAGATCCCGACGGCGGGCAAGCGTCGTCCGCGCGAACGTCGGCGGCGGGCAAGCGTCGGCCGCGCGGGCTTAATTGAGGTGCCGTCGGCGGGTAAGCGGTGGGGCGCCGGCCGCGCGGCCTCGACCGGGGTCCCGTAGGCGGGCAAACGGCGGGGGCATCGGCCGCGCGGGCTCAATCGAGGTGCCGTCGGCGGGTAAGCGGCGGGGGCGTCGTCCGCACGGACTCGATCGAGGTGCCGTCGGCAGGTAAGCGGCGGGGCGTCGGCCGCGCGGGCTTAATCGAGGTGCGCCGTCGCGGGTAAGCGGCGGGGGCGTTGGCCGCGCGGGCTTGATTGAGGGGCTGGCGGGGGTAAGCGGCGGAGGCGGTAGCCGCGTGGGGTTGGGACGAAGCCTGAGGATTCGAGGATCTCGGCCAGGGGGCTTTCCAGGATCGCGACGCCGTCGGCGCGCTCGACGGTCAGCGCGCCGAGGGAACCGCCCCGGATCTCGGCGGCGAGGGCCGCGACCGCCGTGGGCAGGGCGTCGGCGTTCCAGGTGAGCAGGGTGCGGCCGCCGCGCTCGGCGTAGAGCGTCAGGACGCCGTCCACGACGACGACCAGCGCGCCAGCCTTGCGGCCCGGGCGGTGCCCTCCTGCGGTCTCCGGCCACGGGAGGGCGGCCCCGTAGGGGTTCGCGGGGTCGGTCGCGGCGAGGACGTCGGCGCGCGGGGCGTCCTGGGCGGGGGAGCGCAGGGACCGCAGCCTGTCGACCGCGCCGGGCAGCGCGAACTGCGCCGCGCCGAGCCCGTCGACGAAGTAGCCGCGACGGCACCGCGCGGTCTCCTCAAAAGCGCGCAGGACCGGATAAACCGCAGCAAAACCGCCCGGTGTGTGCTCGGCCACAACAGCGCCGCGCAGCACGACCCCGTAACGGTCGAGCAGCGTCTCGGCGAGCGCGTGCGCGCGGCGCGTCGGATCGGCCGCGGCCGTGGGCGTGAGCCACCAGCGCCCCGCCGCCGTCGGCGGCCCCGTGCGGCTCGGCAACACGGGCCTGCCCCGACGCCCCGATGCCGCCCGATGCGCGGGCCGCCCCCCGCCCAACGCGGCACGCAGCGGCGCGAGCGTGTCGTTGGTGAGCCTCCCCGCCCACACCAGATCCCAGAGCACCTGGACGAGCTCCCGATCATCAACCCGCGCACTCGCGCCCTCTCCACCCCGCCCAGCGCCGCCGCCCCCGTCGGCCCGCCCGAGGTCGGCCCGCCCGAGGTCGGCCCGCCCGAGGTCGGCCCGCCCGAGGTCGGCCCGCCCGAGGTCGGGCCGCCCGGCGGCGCTGGGCTCGGCGGGTTGGCCGGGGTCGGGAGGTTCGGCGGCGCTGCGCTCGTCGTGTCGGCCGGAGCCGGGAGGTTCGGCGGCGTTGCGCTCGGCGGGTTGGCCGGGGCCGGGACGTTCGGTGGCGCTGGGCTCGGCGGGTTGGCCGGGGCCGGGACGTCCGGGAGCGCCGAGTTTGTCGGCTTGGTCGGAGTTGTTTCGTTCGGGAGTGTTGGGCCTGTTGTGCTGGTCGGGGGCGGCGGGTGGGCGGGGGGTGTTGAGGCGGTCGGAGAGGGTGCGGAAGAAGGGGGCCGAGCCGTCGGACAGGAGGTCTAGGACGGCTTCGTGGGTGGGGGTGAGGGTGATGTCGAGCGGGGGCGGGAGGAGGAGGGGGGCGGTGTCGGCGAGGTAGAGGGAGACCCAGCCGTCGCCGCCCGGGAGGGAGCCGCGGCCGGTCCAGACGACCTCGCCGGAGGACGTCAGCTCGTCAAGGAGGGCGGGGGTGTAGCCGCGTACCCGGGAAGGCAGGATCAGGGTTTCGAGGGCAGAGGCGGGCACGGCGGAGCCCTGGAGGCGTTCGATCGCGCCGACGAGGGTGTCGAGGCCGGACTGGCGGCCGCCCACGCCCTGCCAGCGCGGCAGGAACCGGGCGAGGGCCTCGGGCGGCGACGGCTCGACCTCCGCGCGCAGCCTGGCGAGCGAGCGGCGGCGCAGCATCCGCAGCACCTCGGCGTCGACCCACTCGGTGCCGGAGGAGTCCGGCGTGAACTCGCCCTCGACGAGCTGAGGCAGCCGCCGCAACGTCTCGCCGACGACCGCGGCCCCGAGCCCGTAACGCACCGCCGCCGACGCGGCGGTGAACGGCACATGCGTACGCGCGTGCCGCAACAGCAGCCCGCCCAGGGGATCGTCTGAGGGCTCAAGGAACGCCTCGGGGATGCCCACGGGAAGCGGCGTCCCCAACGCGTCCCGCAACCTCCCGGCGTCCTCCACGGCCGCCCAACGTTCCTCCCCGCCGACCCGCACCCGCACCACCCGCCGCTCACCCTCCAGCTCCCGCAACCACCCCTCAGCGACCTCTGCCGCCTCCACCAACCGCCCCCCACCCGCCGCGCCCGAGACGGCCTCCACCGCCCCTTCACCGCCCCTAAACGCCCCTAGGGCCTCGCCCACGCTTTCGGCCCCACGCGCCGCCCCCGAGGCAGCCTTGTCCGCCGCGCCTTCGGTCTCGCGTGAGGTGCCTGAGAAGGGATCGTCCGGGTCGTTGTGACGCGGCTTTCGCGGGTCGTCGGCCGCGTCTTCGGTCTTGCGTGACGTGCCTGAGGAGGGGCCGTTCGGGTCGTCGTGACGCGGCTTTCGCGGGTCGTCTGACGCGCCTTCGGTCTCGTGTGAGGTGCCTGAGAAGGGGTCGTCCGGGTCGTCGTGACGCGGCGGTTGCGGGGCGTCGGACGCGCCTTCGGTGTCGCGTGAGGTGTCTGAGAAGGGGGCGTTCGGGGCGGTGGTGTGTGCGCTGGGGTGTTCGGGTTCGGCGGGGGGCTGTGGGCCGGGGACTTCGGTTGTGGCGGTTTCGCGGGGTTCGTGGGGGAGGGCGACGCGGTGGGCGGCCTCCTCGGTGGTGAGGGGGCCGAGGGCGCGCAGGAGGTCGGTGAGGGCGTCGGCGTCGCGGGCGCGGCGGGCGGGGGTGCGGCGCTGGAGTTCGGCTTCGGCTTCGGCGAGGACCTCGGCGTCGAGGAGTTCGCGGAGGTTCGCCTGGCCGAGGAGGTCGGCGAGCAAGGAGGAGTCGAGTGACAGGGCCTGCGCCTTGCGCTCGGCAAGGGGAGAGTCGCCCTCGTACATGAACGCGGCGATGTAGCGGAACAGGAGGGACTGCGCGTAAGGCGAGGCCGTAGGGGTCTCGACCTCAGAGACGCGGGTACGGCGGGCCGCTATGTCGCGCATCAGGGTGACCAGGCCGGGGACGTCGAACACGTCCTGGAGGCACTCGCGGACCGTCTCCAGGATGATCGGGAACGTCTCGTACTTCGCGGCGACCGCGAGGAGCTGGGCCGCGCGCTGCCGCTGCTGCCACAGCGGCATCCGCCGGTCGGGACGGTGACGCGGCAGCAGCAGCGAGCGGGCCGCGCACTCGCGGAACCGCGCCGCGAACAGCGCCGACGACCCGAGCTCGGCGACCACGACGCGCTCGATCTCATCGGGGTCGAACACGCACAGGTCAGCCGAAGGCGGCTCGTCGGTGTCGGGGACGCGCAGGACGATGCCGTCGTCGGCGTGCATCGCCTGGGCGTCGCCGCCGTACCGTTCGCGCAGGCGGGCGGCGATGGCCAGCGCCCAGGGACCGTGCACCAGGGCCCCGTAAGGCGAGTGCACCACAAGACGCCAGTCGCCGAGTTCGTCACGGAACCGCTCGACCACGAGGGTGCGGTCGTCGGGGACGCGTCCGGTGGCCTCCTTCTGCTCGGCCAGATAGGAGACCAGGTTGTCGGCGGCCCAAGGGTCGAGCCCGGCTTCCGCGGCGCGTTCCATCGCCCGCTCGGGCGCCAGCGCGGACAGCTCACGCGTGAACTTGCCCAGCGCGCGACCGAGCTCGGCCGGACGGCCCGCGGAGTCGCCGTGCCAGAACGGCAGCTTGCCCGGACGGCCAGGCGCGGGCGACACCAGCACCCGGTCGGGTGTGATGTCCTCGATCCGCCACGAGCTCGCGCCGAGCACGAACACGTCGCCGACGCGCGACTCGTAGACCATCTCCTCGTCGAGCTCGCCCACCCGCGAGGACTTCTCGCCGACGAGGAACACCCCGAACAGCCCGCGGTCGGGGATCGTGCCGCCGCTCACCACGGCGAGGCGCTGCGCCCCGCGTCTGCCGCGCAGCACCCCGGCCACTCTGTCCCATACAAGTCGGGGCCTCAGCTCGCCGAACTCCTCGCTTGGATAACGGCCGGCGAGCATGTCGAGGGTCGCCTCGTACACGCCGCGCGTAAGGCCCGCGAAGGGAGCCGCCCGCTTGACGACGGTCTCCAGCTCGTCCACGTCCCACTCGTCCATCGCGACCATGGCGACGATCTGCTGGGCGAGCACGTCGAGGGGGTTGCGGGGGTAGCGCAGCGCCTCGATCGCGCCCTCGCGCATCCGCTCGGCGACCACGGCGGTCTGTACGAGATCGCCCCGGTACTTCGGGAAGATCACCCCACGGGAGACCGCGCCGACCTGGTGCCCGGCCCGTCCGACGCGCTGGAGCCCGCCCGCGACCGACGGCGGCGACTCCACCTGGACGACGAGGTCGACCGCGCCCATGTCGATGCCGAGTTCAAGGCTCGAGGTGGCGACCACGGCGGGCAGCCTTCCGCCCTTGAGCGCGTCCTCGATCGCGGCCCGCTCCTCCTTCGACACCGAGCCGTGGTGGGCGCGCGCGACCTCGACCGCGCCGTCGTGGGCGACCCTGCGGACGAGCGCGTCGAGCCGCCTTGTGCGTTCGGGGTCTTCGGCCGCGCCACCGAGTTCGACGCCGGCGAAGTCGACCCTGCGCAGCTCCTCGGCGGCGTCGGCCTCGTCGGCGACCCATCTGCCGTCGCCCCCGGCGAGCTCGTCGGCCTGCTCGGGAGTTTCCTTCGGGACGGCCTCGGCCGCGTCGAACGGGACAGCCCACAGATCTTCGAGTTCGGCGACGTCGGACGGGACGGGTCGCCCCTTCGCGGACCCGGCCTGCGCCATCATCGCGGCGGGGGAGTGGTCCTCCTCAAGCGGCCCGTACAGGTGCTCGGTGGCGAGCTCGTTGAGACGGGCGCACAGCCGCTCGGCGAGACGGCGGCTGTTGGCGAACACGATGGTCGAGCGGTGCGCCGCGATGAGGTCGAGTACCTCTTGTTCGACGTGCGGCCAGATCGAGCGCTGGCGCGGGTCCTCGCCGGACTGCGGCATCTCGCCCATGTCCTCGACGGGTACGACGACCCGCAGATCGAACGTCTTCTCGCTCGGAGGCTGCACGACGGTAGCGGGGCGCGCGCCGCCGAGGAAGGCCGCGACTTCTTCGAGTGGCCGTACGGTCGCCGAAAGCCCGATGCGCTGCGCGGGCTTGGGGAGCAGCGCGTCAAGGCGCTCCAGGGACAGCGCGAGGTGCGCGCCGCGCTTGGTGGCGGCGACGGCATGGACCTCGTCGATGATCACTGTCTCGACGCCGGCCAGGGTCTCGCGGGCCCGCGAGGTGAGCATGAGGAACAGCGACTCCGGCGTGGTGATGAGGATGTCCGGCGGCCTGGTGAGCTGCCGCCGCCGCTCGTCGGCCGGGGTGTCGCCGGAGCGGATCGCCGTCCTGACGTCGGGTTCCGGCAGCCCGAGCCGCCGTGCCGCGTGTCTGATCCCGGTGAGCGGCGCCCGCAGGTTCCGCTCAACGTCGACGGCAAGGGCCTTCAAGGGCGACACATACAGCACCCGGCACCGCGCCTTGGGGTCCTCCGGGACGGGTTCGGCCGCCAGCCGGTCAAGCGACCACAGGAACGCGGCGAGGGTCTTGCCCGACCCGGTCGGCGCGACGACAAGCGTGTTCTCCCCGCGCGAGATCGCCCGCCAGGCCCCCTCCTGCGCGGCCGTCGGCCCGCTGAACGCCCCCGCGAACCACTCACGCGTCGCCGCCGAGAACCCACCTCGCTCCGCCATGACTCCCCCCGCTGCCAGGGCCCCGCGCCCCTCACCCCCATCCTCCCCCGCCCCACCGACAAAACCGCGCCCCGCCCCCAAAACCCCAGCTCAAGACCCCCGCAGGCGCTTTCTCTGGGCCTCACCTCGCGGCGGGCCGGGTCCAGACATAGCCGTAGGACGAGGCCACGAACACCCGGCCGGAGGGCGCGACGCTCAGCCCGTGCATCCCGGCCGCCCCCTTGGGCGCGGCGACCCGGGTCATGACGCCCGCGCGGTAGTGCCGCACGAGCTTGTCATCGGAGCCTCCGACGGCCCAGAAGCCGCCCTTGCCGTCGGCTTCGGTGCGGTAGAGGGTCACCGGCCAGTGGCCGGGGACGCGGACCCACCGCGAGCCGTTCCAGCGCAGGACCGTGGTGAGCTCGGTGGGGTGCATGAACCGCACGACCGCAAGGACGTTCTTCGCGGAGTGGGGCACAAGCGCGGAAACCCAGCCGGTCGGGCATTCGGAGCGCGGCAGTCCAGGCCAGATCCGCAGGCACTCCTTCTCACCCATCTTGAGCAGGGCCTTGGGCGGCTGACGACGCCGCCACTTCGCGCCGTCGAAGTGGTGGACGTATTCGTTGCCCGAGCCCTTCAGCCTGTCGCCCAGCGCCCACATGTTCCGGGTGGACAGCGGCCAGACCGGGGAGAGCCCGAGGCCGGACGCCGTCCGGCCCGTCCACCTGCCGCCGGAACGGGTGAGGACCCTCGTGCCCTTCGGGGTGAAGACCGTGGTGACGGCACGGCCCTTGCCGAGCGCCGTGATCAGGCTCTCGGACGCCTGCTCGCGCCGGGGCCGGTGCGAGACCGTCCAGCTCCGGCCGTCCCAGTGGAGGATCGCCGCGCCGGTCTCCGGCTGGTCGGGGACCGGTGAGACGTAGGCCCACACGTCCGAGGGGGACGAGGAATCGGCGGAGGAGACGTGGCCGTTGACGGGCAGCGGATACGTCCGCCACTTCTTCCCGTCCCAGTGCCTGGCCTGGGTGACGTCGGTGTTCGGCTGCGTGCCCTCCACCGTGACGAACGCCCACAGGCTGCGGGCGCTCGCGGCGTGCAGCGCGGTGACGAACCCGATGGAGGGGTCCTTCAGGAGGGTCGTCCAGCCCGGCGCGGCGTGCGCGGGCCCGGCCGGCGCGAGGAGCGCGACGGCGGCCGCGAGCGCGACGACGGCCCTGCGGCGGTTCCGGGTCATCGCGGCCTCTGTTCCGGGTGAGTCGTGGGTTCCGGGTGCCTCGGGTGTGCGCGGGTTCACCGGTCGAGCCGCCAGACGCGTCCGGCGTAGTTGTCGGCGGCGTCGATGACGTATCCGGCCGCGAAGACGGTTCCGGACGGCGTCACGGAGATGCGGTCGAAGTGCGCGCCCTTCGCCGGGCTCGGGTACTGGATGACCTTGCCCTTGGCGGTGACGTGGACGACCTGGGCGCGCGCACCCCGGTAAGTGACGGCCCAGAACCCGCCGGAACCGTCGGACTCGACGTCGCCCACGGAGTGCCTGCGCAGGCCGGTGAGCGCGCGCCACTTTCCGCCGCGCCAGACCAGGGCGCGCCAGTTGTCGGTCGGCCAGCCCCAGGTGGTGGCGGTGAGCAGGACCCGGTCGGCCGACACGAGGATCGCGTTGGGATAGAGCTCGCCCGAGCACTCGCCCTTCGGCTCCTGCTTCAGGCAGGGGCCGCGGTCGGTCCGCAGCAGCGCCTTCGGCACGGGGACGTGCCGCCACGAGGTCCCGTTGAACCGGTAGACCTTCGGCGCGGAGAACGGGAAACCGCCACCGGAGCCCTGATCCTCCCCGAGCGCCCAGATAGCGCGCGCCGAGCCGCCCGACGGGCTGATGACCGGCCGATCAGCCCGACTCTCCGTCCAGGACCGCCCGTCATTGAGCCACAACCGATTCCCAAAGAACCCCGCGGCCTTCCCACCCCCGAACGGAAGGATCTCGTTCGCGCGGTAGGAGGAGTACCTGGGCAGCCGCTTGGACACCTTCCAGGTCTTGCCGTCCCAGTGCAGAATCCCGGCATACCCGTCGGAGTCCACGGACTGGTTGAAGTTCGCCCAGATGTCCTTGCTCGACGCGGCCGCCGCGAACTCGATCCCGCCCTTGGCCCGCGCGGGCAGCTTCACCACCCGCCACTTCTTCCCGTCCCAGTGCCTGGCCTTCGGCACAATGAACCCGGAGTCCGGATATCGCCCGGAAAACGCCCACAGATCCTTAGGCCCCGCCGCCACGATCTCCGCGACGAAGTCGCCCTCCCCGCCCGCCTTCCACAGCACCTTCCACCGGTGCCCGGCCGCCCCCGCCGCCCCCACAAAGCCACCCGCGAGCACCACCGCAGCCGCCCCCACCGCCCCCCACCGCACCCAAGAATCCCGCGAACGCCCCATACCGCCCTCAATCCTCACAAGAACCCCGCCCGGCCCGACCGCGGAATTCTGCCACGCCCACCCCACCCCCCACACCCCCCAAAACGAAACCCCCGGGAGCCCAAGGCCCCCGAGGATTCCCGCTTTCTCCCGCCGCCCCCGCTACTCCGCCTTCAAGGCTCCGATGAAGGCCGAGTAGGCGGCCGGGCTGAGGCTGAGGGTGCCGCCGTCCGGGTTCTTGGAGTCCCGAAAGTGCCGCTCCTGCTCGCCAAAGGCCGCCTCGACACAGTCCGTGTGCGCCCCCTCGGAGTAGGAGGACTTGAAGAACTTCAGTTCCATGTCGACTTGAACCCTTCCGCTATCGCGTTAAGCAGAGACCGCGAATCATCCCGATTTAGGGCGTCTTCGCCTGTTCGTCGGAATCGCAGCTCAAAGTGCCGCACCTCGTCAAGCCTGCTCGTGAGCCGACCGCCGCCGGTGGTTTCGCTGTAGGCGTGTGTCTTGTCTCGCAACTTCATGATCTTGAAGGAGGAGGTCACGCCTGGGTGCCAGCCGACGGTGAACGGAACCACCCTGACCGACAGGTTCGGGTGGTACGACAGCTCGACCAGCCTTTCGAGCTGCCCGCGCATGATCGCTGGACTCCCGACGACGCGGCGGAGTGCCGCTTCGTCGAGAAGGACCCAGAGTAGTGGTGGTTTGGGGCGACTGAGGATCTTCTGGCGTTCGATCCTCTCCGCGAGTCCTTGGTCGAGGCTCGCGGGTCCCGTGGCCTTGAGCATGACGGCCCTCGCGTAGTCCTCCGTCTGGAGGAGGCCCGGCATCAGCCCGAGTTGGGCGACGAAAAGTTCGTCGGCCTTCGCTTCGAGGGGTAGGTGTTCGGCGTACCAGTCCTCGTCTGAGCGTTCCCGTGATGCCTTCACCAGGCGCTGGAAGTGGTTGGGGAGGCCCCAGAGTTCGTCGGCGTGCCGGGCGTGGTCCGTCTGGAGGTTGAACTTCGGGTCGGCGCGCTCGATCGCGCTCACATACTGCTTTACGGCTCCGATCCGTGCTCCGAGATCGCTCTGTGACAGCCCGTCCCGCTCTCTGAAGAAGCGCAGGTCGTGCGCGATGCGCTCGCGGATTGAACGGTCCGGATCGATGTCCTGACGCTGTGCCATCACCATCCCCGCGTAATGGGAGTAAAAGTTTTACGCGACGAATGTAGCCCGTGCGTGTTTGATCCGTCACAGGATCACAGATATTCGCACGGAGGGAAGGAAGATGGCTGCGAAAGACGAATCGCTTCCGGTGCGGGCTCGGCAGAGGCCGGGGTTGTCGGTGGGGAGCGGGGCCGGGGTGAGGGTGGCGCGGTATCACGCGGGGCGGCTCGCGTTGGAGCGCGGCGTGCCGGAAGAGGCCAGGGACAGGATCGCGCTCGTGGTGAGCGAGCTGTGCACGAACGCGCTCCGGTACGCACACGCGCTCGGGTGGCCGGAGCCCAGGTGCGCGCTCACCGTCGGCGTGAACCGCTGGCTCACCGAGGTCTGGGACCCCTTCCCCTGGCAGGACCTCAGAGCCGCGGTCGCGCACGACAAGGCCGGCGACGAGGAAGAAAGCGGACGTGGGCTCGCCCTCGTCGCGCACCTCACCGACAACGCCTGGGGAGTTCGGCCCTCGACGCGCGGCGGCAAGGTCGTCTGGGCGGTGGTCCGGTGGTGAGCGGCGCGATCATCGCGAGCCTCATCGCCGTGACGGCCCTGCTCGGCACCGGCCTCATCTTCGCCTTCCTCGCCTTCGACGAGTGGCGCGCCGAAACCCGCCGCGACCCGGACCGCCCCCACCCCGACCACCCCGCCAACCCCGACCGCTGGCCATGACCCAACCCCCGCACACCCGCCCCGACCCGCACCCCGGCCGTGCCCGGGGGTCAGAGGGGGGCGTCGGGGGGTGGGGAGTCGAAGTCGTCGTCGGAGGAGGACTCGGCGAGGGCGTCGCGGACCACCTGGTAGGCGAGGCCGGGGGCGTAGCCCTTGCGGGCGAGCATGCCGACAAGGCGGCGGGTGCGTTTTGCCGGGTCGAGGCCCGCGGTCGAGGCGAGCTTGCGGGCCACCAGCGCACGGGCGGCCGCGTCAAGATCCTCCGGCTGGAGGTCGGCCACCGCCTCCTTGACGGTCTCCTCGTCAACGCCCTTGCGGCGCAGCTCCGCCGACAGGGCGCGCGGCGCGAGGCCCTTGCCGTTGTGGCGGGAGCGGACCCATGCCTGCGCGAACGCCTCGTCATCGATGAGGCCCACCTCGGTGAACCTGCCGAGCACCTGCTCGGCCACCTCGTCCGGGATCGCCTTGCGCGCCAGCGCCTCGGCGAGCTGCGCCCGCGTCTTCGGCGACAGCGTGAGCTGGCGCAGGCAGATGTCCCGCGCGGCGGCCTCCGGATCAGCCGGCGGCTGAACCTCCCCCCGGTCAGGCCACTGCCTTCTTCGATAAGCCATGCCTCCCCCTTCCGTTCGTGTCCCACTCGCCTACGGCACCTGCGCCCGGGCCGGTGGGCCGCCCCGACAGGGGCGGCCCTGACACGACGAAGGGCGGCAGGTCAGTCGCCTGGCTTGGGGGCCGAGGCGGTGCGGGTGCGGCGGGCCGGAGCCGCCGGGGCCGCGGGAGCCTCGGCGGGGGGCGGGACGGCGGGGGCCGCCGCGCCATCGGCGGGGGCGTCCACCCGCGGGCCCACGCCGAGCTTCTCCTTGATCTTCTTCTCGATCTCGTCGGAGGTCTCGGGGTGGTTCTTCAGGTAGTTGCGGGCGTTCTCCTTGCCCTGGCCGAGCTGATCGCCCTCGTAGGTGTACCAGGCGCCGGACTTGCGCACGAAACCGTGCTCGACGCCGAGGTCGATCAGGCCGCCCTCACGGCTGATGCCGTGCCCGTACAGCAGGTCGAAGTCGGCGACCTTGAACGGCGGGGCCACCTTGTTCTTGACGACCTTCACCCGCACCCGGTTGCCGACGGGCTCGGTGCCGTCCTTCAGGGTCTCGATGCGGCGCACGTCGAGCCGGACCGAGGCGTAGAACTTCAGCGCCCGGCCACCGGTGGTGGTCTCCGGGGAGCCGAACATGACGCCGACCTTCTCGCGCAGCTGGTTGATGAAGATCGCGGTGGTCTTGGTCTGGTTGATCGCGCCGGTGAGCTTGCGCAGCGCCTGCGACATGAGCCTGGCCTGGAGGCCGACGTGGCTGTCGCCCATGTCGCCCTCGATCTCGGCGCGGGGCACCAGGGCCGCCACGGAGTCGATGACCACGAGATCCACCGCGCCGGAGCGGATCAGCATGTCGGTGATCTCCAGCGCCTGCTCACCGGTGTCGGGCTGGGAGACCAGCAGCGACTTGGTGTCCACCCCGAGCTTCTCGGCGTAGTCGGGGTCGAGGGCGTGCTCGGCGTCGACGAACGCGGCGATGCCGCCGGTCTTCTGCACCTGCGCGACGGCGTGCAGCGCGACGGTGGTCTTACCCGAGGACTCCGGGCCGTAGATCTCCACCACGCGGCCGCGCGGCAGGCCGCCGATGCCCAGGGCGATGTCCAGGGAGATCGCCCCGGTGGGGATGATCTCCATCGGGGCGCGCACCTCGTCGCCGAGACGCATGATCGAGCCCTTGCCGAACTGCCGTTCGATCTGGGCGAGCGCTGTCTCCAGCGCCTTCTCGCGGTCGTTGCCTGCCATCGTGTGCCCCTGTCGGGTCGGTTGCTTCTTCGTCATGTCGGGACCGACGCTACGAGAGCCCACTGACAGAATCGGGGACCCCGCGCGTCGCAAACTCTACCGAACATAAATTCGATCAGGGCCGGAGCCTGTGGACAACTTCGGGAAACCCCGTGGCGCGGCCGGTCCCGGCGACGGGTTCGCGGCGAATCCGGCTGCGCGGCGGGCGTGGCGCGACGTAACCTGACGGCGCAGCAGGCGATCACTGTGGGGTACACGATGACCCTGTCCGTCCTCTTCTGTGCCGATCCGCTCCGGCCGCGTCGCGTGGACGAGCACTTCCACGCCGAGGCGGAGATCCTGCGCGCCTCCGGCGGCGCGCCGATCCTGCTCGACCTCGAGGCGCTGCGCGGCGGCGACGCGGCCGAGGCCGTCCGCAGGGTGCCGCGCGGCGCGGGGGCGCTGTGGTACCGCGGCTGGATGCTGAGCGCCGCGGAATACCACGCGCTGGCCAAGGCGCTCGTGGCGCGCGGCGCGCCGATGATGACCCCTCCGGACAGCTACCAGCGCGCTCATGAGCTGCCCGGCTGGTACGACACGTTCGCCGGGCTGACGCCGCAGAGCGCGTGGCTCGCGCTGATGCCGCGCGAGCTGCCCGCGTCAGGACGGCTCGCCGACGTGGCGCGCGAGCTGCCGCCCGGGCCGCTGGTGGTCAAGGACTACGTGAAGTCGCGCAAGCACGAGTGGGACGAGGCGTGCTACGTGCCCGACTCCTCCGACACCGCCGCGTTGGCCCGGGTCGTCCACCGGATGGTGGAGCTCCAGGACGAGTTCCTGACGGGCGGCGTCGTGCTGCGCGCGTTCGAGGAGTACACGACGGCCGAGGCGCGCGTGTGGTGGGTGGACGGCGACCCGGTGCTCGTGGGCCCGCACCCCGACACCCCCGACGCGGACGCCTTCCCCGACCTCGACCCGGTGCGTCCCGCCGTCCGCGCGCTGGGCTGCCGCTTCGTCACCACCGACCTGGCGCGGCGCGTCGACGGGGCGTGGCGGGTCGTGGAGGTCGGCGACGGCCAGGTGAGCGATCTGCACACGGGCGCGGACGTCGGCGACCTGTACTTCCACCTGCCCGATCCCGGGTGAATCTTCTGCTTTCTCCGCTCTGCTCGCGGGTGAAAGCGGCGTATCACCGGGAAACCGAATGTTCGCTCGTGGCGTCATAACACGGAACATATGGAAGCCCCTAGACTTCCCCAGCACCGCTTTTCCATGGAGGGACCCCCCACATGCCGCAGCGCCGCATGAGTTCCCGTGCCGTCAAGGTCGGCCTTCTCGGCACCCTGTCGATGTCGCTGACCGCCTGTGGCGGCGGCTCGCACACCGCCGACTGCGTCGAGAGCCGAGGGCTGCCCGGTGGCGGATATCGCGTCGTGAGCGACTCCAACTGCTCGGACTCCTCGTCCTCGAGCTACCGCTGGTACTACGGCGGCAACAGTTCGGGCGGCGTCGTCACCGGCGGCAGCACCCTCAAGCCCAAGAAGGGCAGCATCAAGACCAAGTCGGGCACCACGCTGCGGGGCGGCTTCGGCTGGTCCGGCGGCGGCGGAAGCTGACCGTTGCGCAGGGAGCGCTCCCGGCCGCGTGACGGCTGGGCCGAGACCATCGAGTCGCAGGGACTCGCCTACCACCGCACCGCCCACCCCGAGAACCTGACCCGGCCGTACTGGGACGAGTCCGTCCACTACGTGCTGGAGATGGACGAGGTGCTGCGGCTCGAGGAGGACGTCGAGACCCTCCACCGGATGTGCCTTGAGGCCGCCGAACACGTCGTGAAGACGGGCCGCTACGAACTCCTGCGGATAGACGAGAGGTACGCGCCCGCCATCGAGCAGTCGTGGCGGCGCGCGGACCCGCACCTGTACGGCAGGTTCGACCTGCGCTACGACGGCACGGGCCCGGCGAAGCTGCTCGAGTACAACGCCGACACCCCCACCTCCCTCGTGGAGTCCTCCATCATCCAGTGGTACTGGAAGGAGGAGGTCTTCCCCGCCGACGACCAGTGGAACTCCCTGCACGAGCGCCTTGTGGACCGCTGGCGTGAGATGCCTCTGCGGCCCGGTCCCGTGCACTTCGCCTGGACGGAGATGGACGAGTCCGGCGAGGAGCTGATGACGATCGCCTACCTCCAGGAGACGGCCGAGCAGGCCGGACGCCAGGGCGTCCCCATCTCCATGCAGGAGGTCGGCTGGGACGGCGAGTACTACCGCGACATGTCCAACGCGGAGATCAAGACCCTCTGCAAGCTGTACCCGTGGGAGTGGATCGTCGCCGAGCCGTTCGGCGCGCACGTGGACGAGGCCGACTGGGTGGAGCCGATGTGGAAGATGCTCCTGTCCAACAAGGGGCTCCTCGTCCTGCTCTGGGAGCTGTTCCCCGGCCACCCCAACCTGCTGCCCGCCTACCTCGACGGCCCCCGCGACATGTCCTCGCACATCCGCAAGCCGCTGCTCGGCCGGGAGGGCGCGAGCATGACCGTGACGACGCCGTCGTTCCGGACCGAGACGCTGGGCGGGTACGGCGCGGAGGGGTTCGTCTTCCAGGAGTTCGTCCCGCTTCCCGACTTCGACGGACAGCACCCCGTGCTCGGCGCGTGGATGGTGGCCGACGAGTCGGCGGGGCTGGGCATCCGGGAGACCTCAGGACTCATCACCGACGACACCTCATCGTTCATCCCGCACCGCATCCCTCTGTGACCTCCCTCTGTGAAGATCCCCTGTGAGATGCCTCAGGACCCCCGCAGTACGGCTCCCCATCCCCCCGTAGAACCCCGCATCCCCCGTAAGGAACCCACACCATGTCCCTCGACAGCGCCTTCGCCGAGATCCTGGGCCAGAACGTCCTGGCGATCCTCGCCTACGCGGCCCTGGGCCTCGTCCTGTTCGTGATCGGCTTCTACGTCGTGGACCTCGCGACCCCTGGACGGCTCGTCTCGGTCATCCGTCACGACCGCAACCCCAACGCGACGCTCCTTGCCGGGGCGGGCATGGTCGCGGTCGGCGTCATCGTGTCGGCGTCGATCTTCGCCACCGACGCGGTGCTCCTCGAAGGGCTGCTCGCGACGGCCGTCTACGGCGTCGTCGGGATCGTCGGCCAGGTCGTGGCGATGCTGGTCTTCGACCTGATCATCGGGTTCAAGATCAAGGAGCTGTGCCGGGAGACGACGCTCCAGCCGGGCACCTGGCTACTCGCGGTCACCCACGTGATGATCGGCCTCGTCACCGCGCTCGCGGTGATCTGAGCCCCGGCCGGGCGGGTGTCACCGCATCCGGTCGGGCACGTCGAAGGCGGCGCAGACGGCACGCCAGACCGTCCGCGTGTCGACGCCCTCGGCGAACGCCTGGTCGGCGGTGCGTCCGCCCAGCTCGGCCAGGACGTAGTCCGCGGCGACGCTGCGCGCGTACGCCTCGCCGAACTGGCGGTTCATCTTCTCCCAGAAAGCGGTCAGCCTCACCGGGCCAGTCTGCCAGCCGCCCTTGGGTGCGTACGCCGAACGTGCCCAAGGCGAGCGCCGGAGGGCGCCGGTTTCAGGCGGCCTGGCCTTCGGTGAGCTTGAGGACGGGTACCCCCAGGGGCTGGAAGCCAAGGGTCTGTCCGTAGAAGGACAGCTCGGCCTCCAGACAGGTCTGGAGGGTCTCGGCCCTGCGGAAGCCGTGGGACTCGCCGCGGAACGCCAGGTAGGCGTAGGGCACCTTGTTGTCGCCGAGCGCGCGCGCGAACGCGTCGGACTGCGCGGGAGGCACCACCGGGTCGTCCAAGCCCTGGAGCAGCAGCACGGGGCAGGAGGTCCGCTCGGCCCTGTGCAGGGGCGAGCGCTCCTCGTAGGACCGCTCGTAGCCGGGGATCGGGCCGATCAGGCCGAACAGGTAGCGCGACTCGAAGTCGTGCGTCTCGGCGAGCAGCGTCGTGGCGTCGCTGACGCCGAAGTACGACGTGGCGGCCTTGAAGACCGTGTCGGAGGTGACCGCCGCAAGGGTGGTCCATCCGCCCGCGCTCGCGCCGCGGATGGCCAGGCGGTCGGGGTGGGCGCGCCCGGCCTTGATCATCGAGGTCGCGACCGAGATGGCGTCGTCGACGTCGACGAGGCCCCACTGGCGGCGCAGCCGCTCGCGGTAGGCGCGGCCGTAGCCGGTGGAGCCGCCGTAGTCGACCTCGATGACGCCGATGCCACGGCTGGTGAAGTAGGCGCGCTCCAGGCTGAGCGTGCCGGACGAGCGCGCGGTGGGCCCGCCGTGGACCCAGATGACGTAAGGCGGCAGCTCGCCTTGCGGGGCGATCGCGTCGGGGCTCGTGGGCTCGTACACCAGGGCGTGGACTGGCCTGCCGAACTGGCCCTCGAAGATCTCGTCGCGGGGGACCGGGAGGTAGGTCTCCGGAGGCACCCTGTCGAGTTCGCGGCGCAGGACCGTGGCCCGGCCGTCGGTCGCGGAGATCCGCACCACCGACGACGGCAGCGCCGGGGCCGCGCCGATGCCGACGATCGTGGTGCCGTCGGCCGACAGGCTCATCTGCCAGTCGGTGTAGGGCAGGTCGAGCGTCTCCAGTTCGAGCGTCTCGGGGTCGTACAGGCTGAGCCGCTGGTCTCCCTGGCCGTGCATGACCGCAAGGCGGCCGTCGGACAGCAGCGCGTAAGGCCGTCCGCCCAGGCTCCACAGAGGGCCGGCGAACTCCTCCTCGGCCGGGTACAGCGCCTGAGGCGACTCGCCGTACAGGCCGACCTGGTAGATGTTCCACCAGCCGGGCCAGTCCGACACGACGTACAGGGTGGTGTCGTCGCGCCACAGCGGCGCGAGGACGGATTCGGACATGCCGCCCTTGACCGTGCGCGGGGACACGACCCTGCCCTGGTCGACGACGCCGACGCGCAGCTCGGTGCCGTCCCACGGCATGCGCGGGTGGTTCCACTGCACCCACGCAAGGTGCCCGCCCGAGGGCGAGGGCGTGGGGGAGGCGTAGAAGTCGCTTCCCGTGACCATCTCGTTGATCGCGCCGGGGTCGTTGGCGGCGCGGCCGTCGAGGGGGATGCCGACGATGGCGCGCCGCACGCCCGCCGGAGGCACCGGCTCGCCTTCGGCGGCGGGGGGCGCGGCCACGTGGCCCTCGCACACGCACCAGACCTCCGAGGCGTCCGGGGACAGGACGAGGTCGGCGTAACGCAGGCCCCCGGGGATCGCGGGCTCGGGCGTCAGGGGACGCGGCCTGGCGTCGCCGGGAGACAGCAGGTGCAGGCGCTGGTCCTCGTAGTTGGCGAAGACGAGGCCGCGAGGGGTCGGCAGATAGGACTTGCCGCCGTATTCGTGGACCCTGGTGCGCGCGTTCCACGGAGGTGGAAGCACCTCGCGTCCGTTGCGCACGACTGTGGTGCGACCGCTTTCCTCCGGCCTGCTCTCCTGCCACCACACGTCGTCTCCGACGGCGGTGGGGAAACTGAGCCTGACGCGCGTTCGGGCGACGTCGGCGGCGGAGATCGGGGAGGGCCAAGAGCCGAAGGGGGTCACGCGAGCGGTCATACCGGAATCGTCCCGCATGCCGAGGCCCATTGGGACCAAGACAGGGCGTTTGCCACCTGAAAGTAACGTGATCAGGTACCGGGGGCGGGCGGCGCGGTGACGGGCGCGGCCGCCGACCTCCGGCCGCGGCGGCTGCGCGCCTCGAGACGGGCGGCGGCCCAGCCGAGCACGAGGTTGATCAGGATGTAGATCAGCGCGACGACGACGGCGGCCGGGATCAGGTTGCCGAAGTTGGAGGGGACGATCCGGAAGCCGGCGTTCAGCAGGTCCTCGTAGCTGATGATGTAGCCGAGCGCGGTGTCCTTGAGCAGCACGACCATCTGGCCGACGATCGCCGGGAGCATCGCCGTCACGGCCTGGGGGAGCAGCACCAGCCGCATGACGGCCCCGCGCTGGAGGCCGAGCGCGTAGGCGGCCTCGGACTGGCCGCGCGGCACCGCGAGGATGCCCGCGCGGAACACCTCGGCGAGGACCGACCCGTTGTAGAGGGTGAGGCCGATGACGACCGCCCAGAAGGCGGGCATGACCTGTCCGGCGACCGAGAAGCTGAGGTACTGCGCCGAGAAGATCATGATGAGGACGGGGATCGCGCGGAAGAACTCCACGACCCACGCCGACGGCAGACGGATCCAGGCGCGCTCTGAGAGCCGTCCCAGGCCGAAGACGACCCCGAACGCGAGGGCCAGCACCGCAGCCACCGCCGCGGCCGTCAGCGTGCCCCACAGGCCCGGAAGGATGAGTCCGGTCCAGACCTGGGGGTCGAGGAACGGGCTCCACAGGTCGCCGTCCCACTGGCCCGCCTCGTCCATGCGCCTCCACACGAACCAGGCGACGAGGAGCAGCAGCACCACCCCGACCAGGGTGAGGACGTTGTGCCGGATCCGCGCCTTCGGGCCGGGGGCGTCGAAGAGGACCCCCGCGGTACCGGTCGGACGAGCGCGCTTACGCGGCGCGGAGGTGGACCGCGCAGCGGCAGGGGTCTTCATCGCTTGATCTCCAGCCGCCTGGCGAGCCGTCCGGTGAGGAAGCCGATCGGGAGGGTGAGCACGACGAACCCGGCGGCGAAGCCGAGGAAGATCTCGATCGCCCCGCCCGTGCTCTCGTAGAGCATCTCCTTCATGATGAACGCCGCCTCGGCGTACCCGGCGACCGCCGCGACCGTCGTGTTCTTCGTGAGCGCGATCAGGACGCTGCCGAGCGGCGCGATGACGGCGCGGAACGCCTGCGGCAGGATCACCAGCCGCATCGACTGGGCGAAGCTGAGGCCGATCGCCCTCGCCGCCTCGGCCTGGCCCATCGGGACGGTGTTGATCCCGGCCCGCAAGGTCTCGCACACGAACGCCGACGTGTAGGCGGTGAGGCCGAGGACGGCGAACCAGTACCCGTTGAAGGACGGGTCCTCGACGTCGAAGTTAAGGCGCAGGGTGCTGCTGATCCCCAAGGAGCAGAACAGCAGCACAAGCGTGAGCGGAGTGTTGCGCGCGATGTTCACGTAGACCGTCCCCACCCCGCGCAGCACGGGAACCGGGGAGACGCGCAGCGCCGCCAGCAGGGTCCCGAACACGAAGGACAACAGGGCGCTGGTCACCGTCAGCCGGATGGTCGCCCAGAAGGCGGTCAGTACGGCGTCATGGTTGTCGAACAGGGGATTGTCGAACAACGTTTCCATCTGCGCGGTCTCCGCTCAGGTTGGGCGCGGAACGCGGGCGCTCAAGACCCCGCGTTCCGCGCCGTGATCAGGAGCAGCCCTCAGCCGGGGGGACGGAGGTGGGCAGCTCGAGTCCCTTGGCGGTGCCGAACCACTTCTGGAGGAGCTGGGTGGCCGTGCCGTCGGAGTACATCTCGCCGAGGGCGGTGTTGATGGCCTCGCAGGAGGCGACGTCGCCCTTCTTGATGCCGATGCCGTACTTCTCATCGGTGAACGGCGTGCCGAGGATCTTGAAGTCGCCGCCCTGGGAGGCGAAGCCGGCGAGGATGAAGTCGTCGGTGGTGACCGCGTCCAGGGTGCCGCCGCTCAGCTTGGTGATGCACTCCGAGTAGCTGCCCGCCGGTACGAGGTCGGCGTCGATCTCCCGTCCGTTGGGCGGGGGGTCGGTGATGCGCTTGTAGGAGTTGGACCCCGACGCCTGGCAGATGCGCTTGCCCTTGAGGTCCTCCACCTTCGTGATGGACGTGTCGTCGCCGCGGACCATGATGTCCTGGTGGCCGATGACGTACGGGCCCGCGAAGGTGACCTTCTCCTTGCGCTCGGGGAGGATCGAGTAGGTCGCGACGACCATGTCGACCTGGCCCTGCATGAGGAACGGCTCGCGGTTGGCCGAGATCGTCTCGACCCACTCGATGCCGCTCTCGGGCACGCCGAGCTTGCCGGCGACGTACTTGGCGACGTCCACGTCGAAGCCCTCGACTGAGCCGTCGGGCTTCTTCACGCCGATCGCGGTCTGGTCGAACTTGATGCCGACCTTGATCTTCTTGTCCTCTTTGGCCTTGGTGACGAGGTCGGTCGCGCCGCCGTCGCCGCCACAGGCGGACAGGGCGGACGCGCCCAAGGCGAACGCGGCAAGGGCGAGGAATATACGTCTCATGTAACGGGGGTCCCTTCAGGGTCCGATGAGTGCGAGCTCAGGGGTGTCCTCGAGGGCGGCCGGATGGGGTCGGGAGCGGGGGTCGGTGCTCGGGGGCAAGGGACGGTGCGGGGGTCGGTGCGGGGGGTCAGTGGCGGAGGATCTTCGACAGGAAGTCGCGCGCCCGGTCGGTGCTTGGCGCGGTGAAGAACTCCTCGGGCGCGGCGCGCTCGACGATCTGGCCGTCGGCCATGAAGACCACGCGCTGCGCGGCGCTGCGCGCGAACCCCATCTCGTGGGTGACGACGATCATCGTCATGCCGCCCTCGGCGAGGCCGGTCATCACGTCGAGCACCTCGGAGACCATCTCGGGGTCGAGCGCGGAGGTCGGCTCGTCGAACAGCATGAGCTTGGGCCGCATCGCCAGCGCGCGGGCGATGGCGGCGCGCTGCTGCTGGCCGCCGGACAGCTGGGCGGGGTACTTGTCGGCCTGGGCGGCGATCCCGACGCGCGTCAGGAGCTCCATCGCGGCCGCGTCGGCCTCGGCCTTCGGCGTCCTGTGCACCTTGGTGGGGCCGAGCGTGACGTTCTGGAGGATGGTCTTGTGCGCGAAGAGGTTGAAGCTCTGGAACACCATCCCGACCTCGGAGCGGAGCCGAGCCAGCGCCTTGCCTTCCTGCGGCAAGGGCACGCCGTCGAGGGTGATGGAGCCGGAGTCGATCGTCTCCAGCCGGTTGATGGTCCGGCAGAGCGTGGACTTGCCTCCGCCGGACGGCCCGACCACCACGACGACCTCGCCTCGCGCCACCTCCAGGTCGATGTCCTTCAGCACGTGGAGGTCGCCGAAGTACTTGTTGACGTTCTCCAGGACCACAAGGGGGTCGCCGCTAACCGTCATACGGCGAGACGCTAGTTCACTTGATCACGGGAGGGGAGGGACACGCCGATACCGATCTGATCACGACAGTGTTATCCAAAGGGCCCTTGGTCGTATCATTCCGCGTCTTTTCCGGAATACCCCTCGCTTCCGGTTGTCTTCCGGCGAGGCCGTCATTCAGTGTCATACTTCCCGCTTCCCTCCGTGACGCCAGCGCTGTGTTCCCTTCCCGGGGGTACTCTGGGGCACGCCATGAACACTGTTGAGTCTCCCCGCACGTACGAGGTGCGCACCTACGGCTGCCAGATGAACGTCCACGACTCCGAGCGCCTGTCCGGGCTGCTTGAAGCCGCCGGATACGTCAGGGCCGAAGGCGAACCGGACGTCATCGTCTTCAACACCTGCGCGGTGCGGGAGAACGCAGACAACCGCCTGTACGGCAACCTCGGACACCTGCGGAAGAAGGCGGAGAACGGCCTCCAGATCGCCGTCGGGGGATGCCTCGCGCAGAAGGACCGGGACACGATCGTCAAGCGGGCGCCCTGGGTGGACGTGGTGTTCGGCACGCACAACATCGGGGCCCTGCCCGTCCTGCTGGAGCGCGCACGCGTGCAGCAGGAGGCGCAGGTGGAGATCGAGGAGTCCCTGTCGGTCTTCCCCTCCACGCTGCCCACCCGTCGCGAGTCGCCTTACGCGGCCTGGGTGTCGGTCTCCGTCGGCTGCAACAACACCTGCACCTTCTGCATCGTGCCTTCGCTGCGCGGCAAGGAGAAGGACAGGCGGCCCGGAGAGATCCTCGCCGAGGTCGAGGCGCTGGTGGGCGAGGGCGTCCTTGAGGTCACCCTTCTCGGCCAGAACGTCAACGCCTACGGCGCGGAGTTCGGCGACCGCGAGGCATTCGCCAAGCTGCTGCGCGCCTGCGGCGGCGTCGACGGCCTTGAGCGCGTCCGCTTCACCTCGCCGCACCCGCGCGACTTCACCGACGACGTGATCGCCGCGATGGCCGAGACGCCGAACGTCATGCCGTCGCTGCACATGCCGTTGCAGTCCGGCTCGGACCCGGTGCTGAAGGCGATGCGCCGCTCCTACCGGCAGGACCGCTACCTCGGGATCATCGAGCGGGTGCGCGCCGCCATCCCCGACGCGGCCATCACCACCGACATCATCGTCGGCTTCCCCGGCGAGACGGACGCGGACTTCGAGCAGACCCTGCACGTCGTGCGGGAGGCCCGTTTCTCCGGCGCGTTCACGTTCCAGTACTCCAAGCGGCCCGGCACCCCCGCGGCGACCATGGACCACCAGGTGCCCAAGGAGGTCGTCCAGGAGCGCTACGAGCGGCTCGTGGAGTTGCAGGAGCAGATCTCCTGGGACGAGAACAAGAAGCAGGTCGGCAGGACCCTGGAGGTCCTGGTGGCCGAGGGCGAGGGCAGCAAGGACGCCGAGACGCGGCGGCTGTCCGGGCGCGCGCCCGACAACCGCCTCGTCCACTTCACCCGGCCCGACCAGCCGGTGCGCCCCGGCGACATGGCGACCGTCGAGGTCACCTACGCCGCGCCGCACCATCTGCTCGCCGACGCCCCCGTGCGGTCGGTCCGGCGGACCAGGGCCGGGGACGCCTGGGAGGCCCGTCAGGCGGCTCCTGAGGCCGCCGGAGCGGCGGTCCCGCTCGGGATGCCGAAGATCGGCGCGCCCGCGCCCGCACCGGCGGCGTCCGGCTGCTCCACCTGCCCTTGATGATCTGCCCGTAAGGAGACGGCGTGCTGATCGCGGCGGCCGTGTGCCCGCATCCGCCCCTGCTCGTGCCCGAGATCGCGGGCCTGGCCGCCCCGGAACTCGACGGGCTCCGCGCGGCGTGCAGAACCGCCGTGGACTCCGTGCTCGCGGCCGGGGGCGACCTCGTGGTGGTCGGCGGAGGCGAGCACACCCGAGCGCACCCGGGGACGGCCTCGGGCACGTTCGCGCCTTGGGGGCTCGACCTACGGGTGGGGGACGGCGCGCCCGTACTGCCGCTGTCCTTGACGGTCGGAAGGTGGCTGCTGGACGGACGGGAGCCTTCGGCGTTCCAGGAGATCGCTTCGGACGCGTCCGAAGCGGAGTGCCTGGAACTCGGCGAAAGGCTCGCCGCGCGGGATGTGGCCCTGCTCGTCATGGGAGACGGGTCGGCCTGCCGGGACGAGAAGGCGCCGGGTTACTTCGACGAGCGCGCCGCGCCCTACGACGCCGAGGTCGCCAGGGCGCTGGGTGAGGCCGACGCCGCCGCGCTCGGCCGACTCGATCCGAAGCTGTCGGAGGAGCTGATGGCGGCCGGGCGGGCGGCGTGGCAGGTGCTCGCGGGGGCGGCGGGAGGCCGGCGGTTCGCCGCCGCGCTGCTCGCCGACGAGGCCCCCTACGGCGTGGGCTACTTCGCCGCGGTGTGGCGCTGACGGGCGCGTGGCCGCGCGCTAGCGGGCGCGGCGCTGCTTGTCGGCGAGCTGGCGGGCGGCGTCCTTGGCCTTCTGCTGCGCGGAGTCGACCTGGCCCTTGTACTTGTCGCCTGTCTTGCGGTCGATCATGTCGCCGGTCTTGTCGATCGCCGAGTCCGCCTTGTCGGCGTGCTTGCCCAACATGTCCATCACCTTCTGGACGATGCTCATCGGCTTCCCCCCGATACTGGTCCGGACCGTGCGGATCTTCCGGACGTCCGATATCTCTGTGTTACTACCCATCTCGTCCCCGTTAACCTCGCGCACCCTGGAAACCGATACCCGTGAACGTGATCTCCGTGGCCGGTCCGACCGCGGCGGGCAAGTCCGACCTCGCCGTCGATCTGGCGCTGCGCCTCGGCGGCGAGTGCGTGAACACCGACTCGATGCAGCTGTACCGGGGCATGGACATCGGGACCGCCAAGCTCACCGAGGCCGAACGCCGTGGGGTCCGGCACCACCTGCTCGACGTCTGGGACGTCACCAAGCCCGCGAGCGTGGCCGAGTACCAGGGCATGTCCCATGACGCGATCGCAGACATCCGGGCGAGGGGCGGGGTCCCCGTCCTCGTCGGAGGGTCGGGCCTGTATATCCGGGCGGCCTTGGACGTCATGGAGTTCCCCGGGACCGACCCGGAGGTACGGGCCCGTCTTGAAGCTGAGTTGGAGGAGGTCGGCTCGGGCGTGCTGTACGCCCGGCTGGAGGAGGCCGACCCGGAGGCGGCGAAGAAGATCCTGCCGTCCAATGGGCGTCGGGTCGTGCGCGCGCTCGAGGTCATCGAGATCACCGGGCGGCCCTTCACCGCGAGCCTTCCCGAGCACCTCTACCGTGATCCCCAGACCGTCCAGATAGGGCTGCTGGTACCGCGTCCTGAGCTTGACCAGAGGATCGCGCTGCGGGTGGACCGCATGTGGGCGGCGGGTCTTGTGGAGGAAGTACGCGAACTTGAGGGTGAGGGGTTGCGGGAGGGCCGTACGGCGTCGGCGGCTCTCGGCTACGCCCAGGTGCTCAGGCACCTGTCGGGGGAGTGGACGCAGGAGCAGGCCAAGGAGGAGACCGTCCGGGCCACCCGGAGGTTCGCGCGGCGTCAGGAGTCGTGGTTCCGGCGTGATCCGCGCATCCAGTGGCTGCCCTACGACGCCCCTGACCTCCTCGAGCGCGCCCTTAGGATCTGTGCATGAGCACCACGGGACGCGCCCTCACGGGACACGCCTTCACGAAGGGGCACGGCACGGAGAACGACTTCGTGATCCTCCCCGACCCCGACGGCGAACTCGACCTCGCCGCCGCCGACGTCGCGCGGATCTGCGACCGCCGCGCCGGGATCGGCGCGGACGGGGTGCTGCGGGTGGTGCGCGCGAAGGCCGCGGGGCTGTCCGACGTGGCGGCCGAGTGGTTCATGGACTACCGCAACGCCGACGGCAGCGTCGCGGAGATGTGCGGCAACGGCGTCCGCGTCTTCGCCCGCTACCTTGTCGACTCCGGCCTCGCCGCGCCGGGAGAACTCGCGGTGGCGACGCGCGGAGGGGTCAAGGCCGTAACGCTCGGCGAGAGCGGCGACGTCACCGTGGACATGGGCAGGCCGGAGGTCTTCGCCGAAAGCGAGGCCCGGGTGGGCGGCACGGTCTACCGGGGCCTGAAGGTCTCGATGGGCAACCCGCACCTCGCCTGCCTGATCGACCACGACGTCGCGGCGCTCGACCTCACCCGCGAGCCGGCGTTCTCCGCCGCCGACTTCCCGGCCGGCGTGAACGTCGAGTTCTTCCGTCCGATCGAAGACAGGCACGTGGCCATGCGGGTGCACGAGCGCGGCTCAGGAGAGACCCGCTCGTGCGGCACAGGCGCGGTCGCCACCGCCGTGGCGGCGGCCGTCGCGGCGGGGCTCGACCCGCTGCGCGAAGCGTCCACCTGGGCCGTCGACGTGCTCGGCGGCCGGGTCGAGGTCGTCTTCGACGGCGTGACGAGCTTCCTGCGCGGCCCCGCGGTCCTGGTCGCCGACGGCGTCCTGCGCTGAGCCCCCGCCCGCCCGCGAGGGGGGCGGGTCTGGTGCGCCTATGACGGGTGTCCTAGCCTGCCCAGAACATCATTCGGTTTTTCGGTGGCAGGAGGCGGGATGACCGTGGCGGGCGCCGTGCAGCGGCACATCCAGGAACTGGGCGGGGCGTTCATGTTCTCGCGCGAGGCCAGGGACTTCGGTCGCGCGACCGGCGTCGAGGGCTTCCTCGGCCCGTACTTCCGTGGGCGCTGCGGCGTCCTCGGCGAGGTCGACGCCGACGTGGTCGCCTCGGCGGCCGGATTCTTCCCTGTGGACGTCGTGCGGGCGTCATGGGAGTCGGTGCCCATGCCCGCCGCCGAGGCCGCCCAGGGCTATCTGGCGGCCTGCCAGGGCTTCGGCCGCCGCAAGCTCGCCGCGTTCGACAAGCCCGAGCGCCTCGCCGAGCTGCTGCTCGCGGTCGTGCAGAACGCCGACCCGATCGGCGCGCCCCTGTTCGGCGGCTGGCGCGCCCTGCCGCTGGACGACGACCCGCGCGGCCGGGTCATGCACCTCGTCCACGCGCTGCGCGAACTGCGCGGCGGCCTGCACTTCGTCGCGGTCAAGGCGGCCGGCCTGACGGCGCTCCAGGCCGTCCTCATCGGCGGCTCCCCGCTGAACTCCGGGCCCGACCAGGCGCGGCTGTTCGGCTGGCCCGAGCCGTTCGAGGACATCACCGACGAGCACCGCGCGCTGTGGCGCGAGGCCGAGGCCGTCACCGACAGGCTCGCCCAGCAGGCGTTCGACGGGCTCGACAAGGCCGAAGGTGAGGAACTCGCCGCTCTGCTCGCGCAGGCGCACGCCGTCGCGTTCACCCGTTAGGGGTTGTCCCTTACGGGCTCCCGAAGACATCGGGACCGCTGTCCCTTCGGGGCGGGATGTCCAGGACCGTACCTTCATATCCGTAAGGGGGTACGCGCCCCCCGGGTCGGGAGCCCCGGGACGCGAACCAGATGGGCCGGTGGTCATACTCTTGGCGGGGGACGACCACCGGCCCCCTTCGCGTTCACGGCCGCGTTCACGCACGGGTCCATGCGCGTCATGCCCAATCCCCCACCTCACCGCCGCTCGGATAGCTGAGCGTGCTATCTCACTTGCTCTGCGTTGTTGACGACGGGAGCGGTGGGTGCTCTTCCCCCTTGTACGGCGTGCGGGCGTCGCGCTCGCCCTCGCGGCGGCGGCCGCCAGCCTGGGGTACCTCCTGGCCGCGCTCAGCCTCGAACCGCGCGCGCGTCTTGAGGGCCGTCAGCCACAGCCGCCGCAGGCCGCGGTGGAGGCCGAGCTCGACGCGCTGAACCTCAACGACCGCACGCCCCTGCACGAGCGGTACCTGACGTGGGCGTCCGGCGCGGTCCGGGGCGACTTCGGCCGCACCCTCCAGGGGGCCTCGGTCTCCGCCGAGCTGCCCGGCAGACTCGCCACGAGCGTCGTCCTGCTGCTGCCCGGCACCGTCCTGGGGGCGCTCGCGGGGGTGGCGCTCGGCGCGTGGGCGGCGCTGGCCCGCGTGCCGGGACGGGTCTTCACCGCCGTGTCCCATGTGCTGCTTGCGACGCCGGTGTTCGTCATCGCGATCGCGCTCCAGCTCGCGGGGGAGCGGCTCAACGGCGTCACCGGGCTGCCGCTCGTGCGGTGGGTGGGCGACGGGGGCGACGGGTTGCTCAGCCGTCTCCAGCACCTCGTTCTGCCGACTCTGACGGTGGCGCTGGCTTACGTCGCCTTGTTCGGCCGCTACCAGCAGGCGCTCATGCGCGACGCGGCCGAGTCCGAGCATGTGCGGGCCGCGCGCGCACGGGGTCTCGGGCTCTACCGGGCGTACTTCGGCCACGGCTTGCGGACCGCGCTCGTTCCGACAACCACGTACTTCGCTTACAGCCTCGGATTCCTGCTGGTCGGCGCGGCGTATGTCGAGACGGCTTTCGGGCGGCAGGGGATGGGGGCTTGGCTGTTGGACTCGTTGCGCGCTTCCGACCCGCATCCTGTGGCGGCCTGCACGGCCGTCGCGGCACTCGCGGTACCTGCGGCCTCTCTCGCGGCTGCCGTGCTCCATCGCCTTTTGGACCCGATGGCGTCCCGGCAGCGGGAGGGCGTCCTGTGACCGGGCTGACGCACGCGCTGCGCGGCGCGAATCCGGGCGCTCGCCTACGCGGTGCGCTGCGGGGAGACAAGGCGGTCGTGGGAGGGCTGCTGGTCCTCGCCCTGCTGGCGCTCGCCGCGCTGGTGCGCGGCGGCGACGCGTGGCGGGCGATGGACCTGACCGCGCTGCACGAGGGGCCGTCGATGCGGCACTGGTTCGGCACGACCGGCACCGGCCGTGACGTCCTGGCCCTGACGATGCGCGGGCTGCGCTCGTCGCTGCTGCTCGGCCTGGCCGCCGGGCTCGCCGCGACGGCCGTCGCGGCGCTGGTCGGGGCGTTCGCGGGGCTCGTCGGGGGGCCCATGGACCGGCTCCTCATGGCGGGGACCGACCTGCTGCTCGTCCTGCCCGGGGTGCTCCTGGTGGCCGTGATCGCGCCGCAGGGGGCGTCGCGCGGGCACGTGGTGTTCCTGCTCGCGCTGCTGCTGTGGCCGCTCACCGCGCGCGCCGTCCGCGCCCAGACGCGGTCGCTGCGCGCCAGGGAGTTCGTGCTCGCCGCGTCCTACCTCGGCGCGTCGCGCGCCAGGATCGTGCTGCGGCACATCCTGCCGAACCTCGCAGGACTGCTGGCCGCCGACGCCGCCCTCAATGTCGGGATGGCGATCCTCGGCGAGAGCGGGCTGTCGTTCCTCGGCTTCGGGGTCGCCCCGCCCGACGTCTCCCTCGGCACGCTCATCGCCGAAGGAGCGCCCGTGGCGACGGTCCAGCCCTGGCTGTTCCTGCCGCCCGCCCTTGTCCTCGTCGCCCTCACCGCGGCGGTCAACCTCGTAGGCAACGGTCTGCATCGCGCGTTGGAGGACCGGTGAACCTACGGGTGCGGGATCTGCGGATCTCCTACGGGAACGCGCAGGTCGTCAAGGGGGTCGACTTCGAGGCGGCGGCGGGAGAGGTCGTCGCGTTGACGGGTCCTTCCGGGGCGGGGAAGTCCGCGATCGCGCTCGCGTTGCTGGGGCTGCTGCCGCGTGACGCGCGGGCGTCGGGCGAGATCCACGTCGCGGGGACGCCCGTGCACGGCCTTGACGACCGCGCCTGGTCGCGGCTGCGCGGCAGCCGGATCGCGCTCGTCATGCAGGACCCCCTGGCCGCCCTGACGCCGGTGCGCGGGGTCGGATCACAGCTCGCCGAGGCGGTCCGGGTGCACGCGGGGCGGGCGGGGGCGCGTGAGCGCGCGGCGCGGCTCCTGGAAATGGTCGGCATCCCGGCCGACAGGTACCGCGCCTACCCGGCCGAGCTCTCGGGCGGGATGCGCCAGCGCGTCCTCATCGCCATGGCCGTCGCGCACCGGCCCGCCGTGGTCGTCGCCGACGAGCCGACGGCCTCGCTCGACCCGGACGTACGCGAGCGGACCATGGACCTGTTGTGCGGCCTGTGCCGGGAGGCCGGTAGCGCGCTCCTGCTCATCTCTCACGATCCCGGACTCGTGGCACGCCGCGCAGACAGGGTGCTCGCGCTGCGCGAAGGGGTGCTCGGCGATCCGGCTCCCGTGCAGCACTCCGGCCTACGCCTGCGCGTACGGCCCACAGGCAACCCGGTGCTCTCGGTGTCCGGCCTCGGCTGCGTACTCGACGGCCGCAAGGTGCTCGACGGGGCGTCGCTGGAGGTGGGCGCGGGAGAGATCGTCGGGCTGTCGGGGGCGTCGGGCGCGGGCAAGACCACGCTCCTGCGCGAGGTGCTGCGGCTCGGGCCTCCGCAGGCCGGACGCATCGTCGTGTACGGCCGCGACACCCGCACGCTGCAGCCCGCCGCGCGCCGGGCGCTGCGGGCCAGGATGCAGCCGGTCTTCCAGGACCCCAGGGCGGCCCTCGACCCCGTCATGACGGTCGGGCAGAGCCTCGCCGAGCCGCTGCGCGTGCACGGCCGTCCGGCGGACGGCAGGGCCGCCGAGCTGCTGGCGCGCGTCGGGCTGCCCGCCGACCTGGCCGGACGCCGTCCCGGCGCGCTCTCGGGCGGACAGCGCCAAAGGGTGGCCATCGCCCGCGCGCTCGCACTCGACCCCGGCCTACTACTCCTGGACGAGCCCGTATCGGCCCTCGACGCACGCGCCAAAGCCGAGATCGTCGACCTCCTCAGCGAACTCCGCACCGCCCTCGACCTCGCCTGCCTCCTCGTCTCCCACGACGAAGACGTCCTCACCACCCTCGCCGACCGAACCCTCCTCCTCCGCAACGGAAAGATCCAGTGACCCCCAACGACCGCGCCGACCACACGCACCGACCGAACGTTCGTGCTACGCGGGTGGATTCAGCGACCCCGAGGGACCGCGCGGACCGACCGAACGTTCGTGCTACGCGGGTGGATTCAGCGACCCTGAGGGACCGCGCGGACCGACCGAACGTTCGTGCGGTGCCGGTGGAGGGTCGGGTGGCGCTGAGGGGCCGTGCTGCTCGTGTGCGGAGGGTGGGGGTTCGGGGGGTGCGGGCGGTGGTCGCGCTTGTGCTGGTTGGGGTGGGGGTGGTGGCTTGTACGGCGGGGACTTCCGGGACGCCGCCGGAACCTGCTGCTTCTGATCTTGCGCCGTTGGCGCGTCAGGAGGTGCGGGATGGCGGGGTGTTGCGCTGGCCGTTGCCGGTGTTCCCCACGCAGTGGAACCACCATCACGTCGCGGGGATGGAGGGGGCCACGGAGCTTGTTCTGCGGGCGGTTCTTCCGTTTCCGATGGTGGCCGACTCCTCGGGGCGCGTGACGCCCGACCGGGACTACCTGCTTGAGGCCCGCGTCATCAAGAAGTCGCCGCAGACGATCCGGTACCGGATGAACCCGCGCGCGCGCTGGTCGGACGGCAGGGCGATCGGGCTACGGGACTTCAAGGCGCAGGCCAAGGCGCTGTCGGGACGCGACCGCAGGTACAAGATCGCCTCCGACACCGGGTACGCCGACATATCCGAGGTGCGCAAAGGGAAGTCGCCGGGCGAGATCGTGGTGGAGTTCCGCAGGCCGTTCGCTGATTGGAAGGCCCTGTTCAGCCCGCTCTACCCGGCCTCCACAACGCGCGACCCCAAGGCGTTCGACCACGCTTGGGTGTCGGCCCTTCCGGTGACCGCAGGGCCCTTCCGTCCCAAAGAACTCGACGCGACCGCGGGCACGGTGACGGTCGAGCGCGACCCGTCATGGTGGGGCGCCCCCGCCAAGCTGGACGAGATCCGCTTCCGCGCGCTCGACTCCGCGGCCCGCGCCGGCGCGTTCGCCAATCACGAGATCGACCTCCTTGACGTCGGCGGGGACGTCGGGGCCTACCTGCGCGCGCGCGGGCTGCCCTGGGCGCGGGTGCGCCGCGCGGCGGGCGCGGACTGGCGGCACCTGACCCTCAACGCCGCACGGGGGCCGCTGGCCGACCCCGCCGTGCGCAGGGCGGTCCTGCTGGCGCTGGACCGCGACCTGCTCGCGCGCGCGGCCCTGGCGCGGCTCGACGCGCCGCCCCGCACGCTCGGCAGCCGCTTCTTCGTCGCGGGCCAGCCCGGCTACCGCGACCGCGCCCCGGCCCGCGACGTCGCCGAGGCGCGGCGGCTGCTGGGCGGTTCACGGCCCGCGCTGCGGTATCTGATCCCGGCGGGGAACACCGCATACCGGGAGGAGGCAGAACTCGTCCAGGAACTGCTCGGCGAGGCGGGGTTCGCGGTCGAACTGCGGCCCGTTCCGCAGAACGCGATGATCAGCCAGTACGTCGTGCGCGGCGACTTCGACCTCGTCGCGTTCTCCTGGCTCGGCGGCCCGTTCCCCGCCTCATGGATGACGTCGGTGTTCTCCTCCGACGGCGGCCAGAACTTCACCGGGGCGGGCGACCTCCAGGTCGACGCCCTGCTCGCCAAGGCGGGCCGTTCCCTCGACCCGGCCAAGAGCCGCAGACTGCTCGGCAAAGCCGACGCCCGGTTGTGGCGGCTCGCTACCGTCGTGCCCCTCTACCAGCGGCCTCAACTCGTCGCCGTGGACGCCCGCCTGGCGAACATAGGAGCGCCGGGCCTGGCCGACCTCGTGTACGAGGACATCGGGTTCCGCTGAGGGCGGGGTGAGGTACGGCGCGGCGTCAGGGCATGGGGATGAGACGCGCCTTGCGGTCCTTGATGAAGCGCACGTCCCAGACGTAGAGGCCGAGGTCGCTCGCGGCGAGTTCGTCGACCTCGTCGTCGGTGGTGATACGCACGAGGTACTCGGCGTGCGCAGGCATGTACTCGTCTACGCCGTCGCTGACGATGTCGGGGGATCCCTCCAGAGGGCCGAGCACCTCGGTGGAGTTGGGCGGCGTGCACATCGTCGTGGGCGCTCCCGGCTGCTCCATGCAGGCGGTGGCCTTCGACTTGGTCTTGGACACGAAGAGGTCGCCGGGGGTCTCCAGCGGGGCCTGGGCGTCGCCGGTGTTGGCGATCACGTACTCGGCGTACGCCCTACCGTTCTCGTCGCGTCCGGCGTCCACGGCGGCGATCGTGTAGCTGTTTCCCTCGGTGTCGGAGAGCGTCATCGGCTCGCCGGAGGCGGGGCTGGCGAGGCCCGTGGCCGCTGGGGCGACGGATACCGAGGACTTCTTACCGTCGTCGTCCTTGCCGGTCTCCCGGGCGATGTAAGCGCCCACGCCTACGGCGGCGACGGCGAGCAGCCCCGCGAGGGCGACGGTGGCCACCACCGCGCCCTTGCGGTTCTGCTTCTTGCGTCTGCTACCTGGAGAGCGGTGCGATCCAGACACGGAACGTCCAATCTGCGGGCTGGAGCACGGAGCCTAGCGCACGGTTGCGTTAGCAACGTGATGCCGGTGGGACACGAGGTGCGCCGGGCCGAGCCCGCGCAGCGACGCGTCGAGCACCTGCGCCGGGTGCGCCACCGCCATCGGCGCACCGCCCCTGGCCAGCGCGGCGGCGATCTGCGCGGTGCATCCGGGGTTCGCGGCGATCAGCAGTTCCGCCCGGGTCGCGGCGACCTGCTCGGCCTTACGGTCGCCGAGCTCCGCGGCGGCCTCCGGCTGGAAGAGGTTGTAGGTCCCAGCCGAGCCGCAGCACACGTCGGGGTCGGCGATCTCCCTTATCTCAAGGCCGGGGATGCCGCGCAGCAGCGCGCGGGGCTGGGCCCTGACGCCCTGGCCGTGTGCGAGGTGGCACGCGTCGTGGTAGGCGGCGGTCAGCTCGAGCGGGTGCCTTTCGGCCTGAGGGCCGAGCTCGGCGAGGAACTCGGTGAAGTCGCGCGTACGGGCCGACAAGGCGGCGGCTCTGTCCGCCCACTCGGGCTCGTCGGCGAAGAGCTGCGCGTACTCCTTCATGGCCGAGCCGCAGCCCGCCGAGTTGACCACGATCGTGTCGACCTGCTCGAACGCCTCGATCGTCGCGCGCGCGAACGCCTTGGCCTCGTCGGCGCGTCCCGAGTGCAGGGACAGCGCGCCGCAGCAGCCCTGGCCCTTGGGGATCACGACGTCGCAGCCCTCGAGGGCGAGGACGCGCGCCGTCGCCGAGTTGACCTGCGGGAAGAACTCCCGCTGCACGCATCCGGTGAGCATCCCGACCACCGCGCGCCGATCACCGCGCGCCGCGACCCGCTCGGGCAGCCGCGTCGCCCTGCCGAGCGGCGGGGCGAGCCGCTCCATCGCCGCCAGCGCGGGGCTGAGCCTGGCCAGGACGGGCTGGACGACCCTGCCGAGGCCGCTGGCCTGGTAGAGCCGCAGCGGGCCCCGTACGGCGCGCAGGCGGCGCGGATACGGGAACAGCGCGAAGACCGCCTCGCGCAGCGCCCGCTCGGAGCGGGTGCGCGGGTGGACGCGCTCGACCTCGGCCCGCGTTTCGTCGATCAGCCGGTCGTAGCGCACGCCCGACGGGCACGACGACACGCACGCCAGGCAGCCGAGGCACGCGTCGAAGTGGCCGGCCATCTCCGGGGTGAGCGGCGTGCCCTCGTGGTGCTGCGCCATGAGGTGGATACGGCCGCGTGGGGAGTCCATCTCCTCGCCCCACAGCACGTAGGTCGGACAGGTGGGCAGGCAGAACCCGCAGTGGACGCAGTCGCCGAGCAGTTCGCCGAACTCGTCGCTCATCTACAGACCTCCGAGGAAGCGGCCGGGGGACAGGCGGTGGCCTGGGTCGAACTGGTCCTTGACCCTGCGCATCAGGGGGAGCGCGGGGGACGGGCCCCACAGGTCGAGTGACCCGTGCAGCCTCGGGGGCGCGCTGCGGACGACCGTCGTCCAGCGGCGGCGCAGCCGGGCCACAAGATCGGGGGCGGAAGCGGCGAAGGTGCCTATGAACCACACGCCGCTGCCCGCCGAGCCGCGTATACGTGAGCCGCCCAACGCGAGCACTTCCGGGAGCTCGCTCGGCTTGGCCCTGACCTCGAGCAGGACCTCGGCCTCGGGGTAGCGGCCCCACCACTGGGGTTCCTCGGCGACGCGGGCCCCGCCGCCGAGCAGGCGGACGGCCTCCGCCGCGCGCGCCTCGGCGGCGCTTCCCTCGAACAAGGCGGCGACCGTGCTGTGCCGTCCGGCTCCGTCTACTTCTATGGCGCTCGGTACGAGCGGCGAATGCAGCAGCGCTAGGACGGCGCGCAGAGGGTCGGGCTCGACGGCCGTGACGAACACGCTCTGGTCGGGCACGGGGTGCAGCCGGAAGGAGGCCCGCACGATGAGGCCCAAGGTGCCGAACGACCCTGTGTAGAGCTTGCCGAGGTCGTACCCGGCCACGTTCTTCACGACCTTGCCGCCGGACTTGACGATCTCGCCGTCCGCGCGGATGACGGTGACGCCGATCAGCAGATCCCTCGGCGTCCCGTACAGCAGACGCCTCGGGCCCGCCGACGCCGTCGCAAGGACGCCGCCCACGGTCGAGTCCAGGGGGGAGTCCAAGGCGAGCTGCTGCCTTGCGGGTGCGAGAAGTTCTTGAAGACGGGCCACCGGGAGCCCCGCCTCCACGGTGACCACAAGGTCGCCCGCCGCGTGCTCGATCACCCGGTCGAGGGAACGCGTGTCCAGGAGCAGCCCGCAGGAGCGGGGCGCGTTACCCCAGTGCAGACGTGTCCCGTTGCCGCGCGGGACCACGGTGACGCCGTCGGCGTGCGCCTTGCGCATCGCCTCCGCGGCTTCTTCGACGGTCTCGGGGCGAACGACCCTTTCGGGGAGTATGCCGAGGATGTCCTCCCCGGGCTCGGCGGGGCGCGGGTCCGGCATCAGAACAGCTCTCCCTCTGGCTCGCCCCTCCGCACGCGGGGGATCTCTCCGCACAGGCGCGGCGTGGGGAACACCTTGCCCGGATTGCACAGGTTCGGCGGGTCGAACGCGCAGCGCACCCGCTGCATGGTGTCCAGGTCCGCCTCGGTGAACATGCGGGGCATGTAATTGGCCTTGTCCACGCCGACGCCGTGTTCGCCGGTGATCGAGCCGCCGGACGACACGCACAGGTCGAGGATCGCCCCCGACACGGTCTCCGCGCGTTCCTCCGCGCCGGGCTCGGCGTCGTCGAACAGGACGAGGGGGTGCAGGTTGCCGTCTCCGGCGTGGAACACGTTCGCGACCCTTACCCCGGACTCCTCCGACAGTCTGTCTATGGCCGCCAGAACACCCGGTAGGGCGGTGCGCGGAACGACGCCGTCCTGGACGATGTAAGCGGGGGAGATACGGCCGACGGCGGCGAACGCGGACTTGCGGCCCTTCCAGATGAGCGCCCTGTCGGCGTCGTCGCGGGCCACCCTCTGCTCGAAGGCGTCAAGGCACAGGGCCTTGACCTGCGCGAACTGGTGGGCGACCTCGACCTCGGGGCCGTCGAGCTCGACGATGAGGACCGCGCCCGCGCCCTCCGGGTAGCCGCATGCGACGGCGGCCTCGGCGGCCTCGATCGCGAGCGCGTCCATCATCTCGATCGCGGCGGGGACGATGCCCGCGCCGATGATCGCGCTGACCGCCGCGCCCGCCGTCTCGATCGACGGGAACGCCGCGAGCAGCGTCTGGACGGTCTGCGGGGTCCTGGTCAGCCGGACCGTGACCTTCGTGGTGATCCCCAGGGTGCCCTCGGCCCCGACGAACGCGCCGAGGAGGTCGTAGCCGGGGCCGTCGTCCAGCGTCACGATGTCCCCGTCGGGCGTGACGACCTCGCAGGCGAGCACGTGGTTGGCGGTGAACCCGTACTTCAGGCAGTGCGCGCCGCCGGAGTTCTCCGCGACGTTCCCGCCGATCGAGCAGATCTGCTGGCTCGAAGGGTCGGGCGCGTAGTAGTAGCCGTCCGGGCGGACCGCCTTGGACACGTCGAGGTTGATCACCCCCGGCTCGACCACCGCGCGCTGGTTGTCCAGGTCGATCTCCAGGATGCGCCGCATCCGCGACGTCACGATGAGGACGCCGTCGGTCCTGGGGAGCGCGCCCCCGGAAAGGCCCGTGCCGCTCCCGCGCGCGACGTACGGGACGCCGCGCGCGACACAGGCCCGGACGACGAGGGCGACCTCCTCGGCGGTCTCAGGGAGCACCACGAGCCCCGGAGACGCCCGGTGGACGGTCAGGCCGTCGCACTCGTAGGTGCGCAGGCGGACGGGGTCGTCGATGACGGAGTCCGGACCAAGCGCGCTCCGGAACTCCTCGGCAAGACCCAGCAACATCGGCGCTCCTTTACCGGACGCTTCCTACGTGGCCCGCCTACCCCGCAACCCCACCCCGCAGTCCCTTCGGGACCGCGGGGCACAGAAGGCGGCCTCCCCTACGCGACGGGAGACGCCCCCTCACAGGCTGTGGTGCAAGGGGACGCCTGGCCCCCGGGCCAAGGCATTCAGGGACGCTGGGGAGAGCGGGGGCTTCCCCGCTCTCCTACATGGGACTACAGGGAGAGGTGTCTCCCCCCCGGTCTTTTAGGACCGTCGGGAGAGGCGTCCTCTTGTTGACCCGGCTACCGGTGCTTCTTGCTCGCAGCGAGCGAGGTGTTACGGGAAGCGGATGTAGGCGGGGGTGGTGAGGAACTCGCTGTAGTCGTCGGCGAGGGTGACCTCCTTGAAGAGGGAGACAGCCTCGTTGTAGCGGTCGGAGTTGTAGGCGTCGCCCAGTTCCTCCTGGATCTTGGTGAGTTCCTCGTCGAGGAGGGAGGTGACCAGGTCGCGGGTGATGAGGGTGCCGTCGGGCAGCTTCACGCCGTTGTTGATCCACTGCCAGACCTGCGAGCGGGAGATCTCGGCGGTGGCCGCGTCCTCCATCAGGTTGTGGATCGCGACCGCGCCCGAGCCGTTCAGCCAGGCGGCGAGGTAGCGCAGCGCCACGTCGATGTTGTTGCGCAGGCCGGCCTCGGTGATCTCGCCGGGGGTCTTGTCGACCGACAGCAGGTCGCTCGCGGAGACCTTGACCTCCTCGCGCAGGCGGTCGCGCTGGTTCGGCTTGTCGCCCAGGACGCCGTCGAACACCTCGCGGCAGACCGCGACGAGGTCGGGGTGCGCGACCCAGGAGCCGTCGAAGCCGTCGCCGGCCTCGCGGGTCTTGTCGGCGCGGACCTTCTCGAACGCGACGCGGTTGACCTCCTCGTCCTTGCGGGACGGGATGAACGCGGCCATGCCGCCGATCGCGTGCGCGCCGCGCTTGTGGCAGGTGCGCACAAGCAGCTCGGTGTAAGCGCGCATGAACGGGGCCGTCATGGTGATCGCGTTGCGCTCGGGCAGGACGAACTGCGCGCCGCGCGAGCGGAACTTCTTGATGACCGAGAACAGGTAGTCCCAGCGGCCGGCGTTCAGGCCGGCGGAGTGGTCGCGCAGTTCGTAGAGGATCTCTTCCATCTCGAACGCGGCGGGGATCGTCTCGATAAGGACGGTCGCCCGGATCGTGCCGTAGGGGACGTCGAGGGCGTTCTCGGCGTAGGTGAAGACGTCGTTCCAGAGGCGGGCCTCCAGGTGCGACTCCATCTTCGGCAGGTAGAAGTACGGGCCCTTGCCCTTGGCGATCTGGCGCTTGCCGCTGTGGAAGAAGTACATGCCGAAGTCGAACAGCGAGCCCGACATCGTCTGGCCGTCGACGGTGACGTGCTTCTCGTCCATGTGCCAGCCGCGCGGGCGGGGGACGATGGTCGGGAGCTCGTCGTCGGGCTTGAGGGAGTAGGACTTGCCGGTGCGCTCGTCGGTGAAGTCGATCGTGCGGTCGAGGGCGTCGCGCAGGCTCAGCTGGCCCTCGATCATGTTGTCCCACAGCGGGGTGTTGGCGTCCTCGAAGTCGGCGAGCCACACCTTCGCGCCGGAGTTCAGCGCGTTGATCGTCATCTTGCGGTCGGTCGGGCCGGTGATCTCGACCCTGCGGTCCTCGAGGCCGGGCGCGGGCTCGGCGACGCGCCAAGTGTCGTCGGCGCGGATTCCGGCGGTCTCGGGCAGGAAGTCGAGCGTGCCGCCGTTGTTCAGCGCCTCCTGCCGCTCAGCGCGCTTGGCGAGCAGCTCAAGGCGGCGTCCCCCGAACTCGCGCTGGAGTGAGGCCACGAAATCAAGGGCCTCGGGGGTGAGGATCTCGTCGAATCGCTCGTTTCGGGTTCCGGTGACCTCGATGCCCATCTCGGGACCTTCCTGTCGTGATCTCGGGATGTCGGCTATCCCGTGCGGTGGATCGGCTCAGCGGGTTTTTCGCCTGGCGAAAAACTACTTCTGAGTAATGAAAAGACTAGCCGAAGCGTCGGCGGGGAGTCCAAGCCGGGTGCCCGCTCGACGCGTCACGCCGCCTTGTAGCCGGGGATGCGCGGGGGGATATTGAGGTGAGAACGTCGGCGTCGCGTGGCAGGCTGGGGAAGAACCCGCCGGTCGGCGGCGTTGGAACAAGCCAGGAGGAACATGACGAATTACAAGCGGTCCGAGCGGTTCGACGAGTTCGACGGCCTCGACTACGAGGGTCCGGAGACCACCGGCGACTACGACCTCGCGGAACGGCACGCGCTCCGACGCGTCAGCGGCCTGTCCACCGAGCTCGCCGACGTCACCGAGGTCGAATACCGCTCCCTGCGGCTGGAAAGGGTCGTCCTCGTCGGCGTCTGGACCGACGGCACCCTCACCCAGGCGGAGAACTCGCTCAGGGAACTGGCGCTGCTCGCCGAGACCGCGGGATCCGAGGTGCTCGAAGGGCTGATCCAGCGGCGCGCCAAGCCCGACCCCGCGACGTACATCGGCTCCGGCAAGGCCGAGGAGCTCGCCGACGTCGTCCTGGCGACGGGCGCGGACACCGTCATCGCCGACGGTGAACTCACCCCCTCACAGCTGCGCACGCTGGAGGACATCTGCAAGGTCAAGGTCATCGACCGGACCGCGCTGATCCTCGACATCTTCGCCCAGCACGCCAAGTCCCGCGAGGGCAAGGCCCAGGTCGAACTCGCCCAGCTGCAGTACCTGATGCCGCGGCTGCGCGGCTGGGGCGGCAACCTGTCGCGCCAGGTCGGCGGACGTGCCGCGGGCGGCGTCGGCATCGGCGGACGAGGCCCCGGCGAGACCAAGATCGAGCTCGACCGGCGGCGCATCCGCACCCGGATGGCCAAGCTGCGCAGGCAGATCGGCGAGATGTCCAAGACCCGCGACACCAAGCGGTCAGTGCGCCGGGCCAGGCGCGTCCCGGCCGTCGCGATCGCCGGATACACCAACGCGGGCAAGTCCTCGCTGCTGAACCGGCTCACCGGCGCGGGGGTCCTCGTGGAGAACGCCCTGTTCGCCACCCTCGACCCGACCGTACGCAAGGCGGTGACGCCGTCGGGGCGCCCGTACACGCTGGCCGACACCGTCGGATTCGTCAGGCACCTGCCGCACCAGCTCGTCGAGGCGTTCCGCTCGACGCTCGAGGAGATCGGCGACGCCGACCTCATCGTCCACGTGGTCGACGGCAGCGACCCCGAGCCCGACGCGCAGATCAAGGCGGTCCGCGAGGTGCTGTCGGAGGTCGACGCGACCTCGGTGCCCGAGCTGATCGTCATCAACAAGGCCGACGCCGCCGACCCCGTCGTGCTCGGCAGGCTCAAGCGCGAGTACAAGAACAGCGTCGTCGTCTCCGCCCGCACCGGCGCGGGAATGACCGACCTGCTCGAACTGATCGAGGCGGAACTGCCCGACTTCGACCGTGAGGTCCACGTCGTGCTGCCCTACTCGCAGGGTGCTCTTGTGGCCCGCATTCACGAGCAGGGCGAGGTCGTCAAGATCGAGCACCGTGACGACGGCACCGAGCTCGTCGCAAGGGTTCCGCTGGCCCTGGCCGCCGAGTTGGAGGTTTTCGAGGTGGCACCGTCGGGGTCGTGATTCTCTGACGTTTCGCCCACGTTTCACGGGCCCGCGGACTACGCTGAGGAACTCGGGCGGACCGTGTCACGTTGGGCGTGTCAAGAGCTTGTCTGGCAGGCATGACGTGCACTACCGTGACGAAACCGATATCTCCGGTCTCGTCGTCCCGGTGCTCGGCGCCCCCGTCGATGCAGCGGCCAGTTTCCGCCGACCGGCAGCCAGCCGGACGGCACCAGCGAGAGCAGGTGGCTCTTGACGCTCCCGGTCGACCCCTCCCAGCGGACGGTTCGGTGACACGCATATGACGGTTCGTCTGCTGACGAACATCGGACGCCTGTGGACGGGCACCGATGTGTGCAGCAATGCCGCCATTCTGATCCACAACGACAGGATCGTCTGGGCGGGACCGTCCGCCGACCTTCCGGAAAGCGTCCCCGGCGTCATCAACGACATCGTCGACGTCGACCACGTGGAGAACCTCGGCGGCGGGCTGGTCACCCCCGGCCTCATCGACGCGCACGCCCACCCCGTCTACGCGGGCAACCGCTGGGCGGAGCTGGCGATGCGCACGAGCGGCGCGAGCCCGCAGGAGATCGCGTCCGCGGGCGGCGGCATCGGCTCGACCGTCACGGTCACCCGCGGCACCGACCCGTGGACGCTGTGCAGCTCGGTCCGCGAGCGGCTGCGCGCCTGGATGATGACGGGTACCACGACCGTCGAGGCCAAGACCGGTTTCCACCTCACGCGCGACGGCGAACTCGCCGACATCCGGATGCTCCGGTCGTTGGAGAACGAACCGGCCATGCCACGCATTCACGCGACATTCCTGGCGGCGAACGTGCTGCCTCCGGAGTTCTTCGGCCGCCGGCGCGACTACGTCGAGGCGGTCCGGCAGTGGACGCTCGACGCGCACGCCGCCGGGGCCGACAGCGTCGACGTGTACTGCGACGAGGGCCACTTCACCGCCGACGAGGCGCGCGCCATCCTGTACACCGCCCAGCAGATCGGGCTGAAGCCGCGCGTGCACGCGTGCCTGTCCGAGCGCAGCGGGGCCGCGCAGGTGGCCGCCGAGATCGGCTGCGCCTCGGCGGACCTGCTCACCGAGGCCACCGACGAGGACATCAAGGCGCTCGCGCACGCGGGCGTCACCGCCACCGTCTGCCCGGCCAGCGCGCTGCGCAGCGGCCGCGTCCCGCCCGTGCGGGCGATGCTCGACCGGGGCGTCACCGTCGCGCTCGGCACCGACCACAACCCGGGCGAAAGCGGCATCACCTCGATGCCGCTGGTCATCGGGCTCGCCGTCGCGATGTTCGGGATGAGCGTCACCGAGGCCCTGCGCGCGGCGACCATCGGCGGGGCGTCGGCGCTGCGGGTGTCCGACCGGGGCACGCTGGCGCGCGGGATGTACGCCGACATCGTCCTTTGGGACGCAGACCACGAGGGTGCTTTCGCCTGGGCGTACGGGCTGCGTGCCCTGCGCGTCTGGCGGGGCGGTGTGCCGGTTCAGCCCTGATCGGCGACGTGTGTCCGTTCCCGGAACGTTCCCATGCTGAGAAGTTCCCGTGGCGCGCGTGTTTCGGGGGTCCGCAACCGGCAGCATCCCGGTCATTCCGCTGTGACGAAGGGTTAACGGCAGCGGGGTAGGTTGCGGATATGGGTGTAGCGATAGTTACGGATTCCTCCGCATATCTGCCCCCCGAACTCCTCGCCAGGTACCAGATCGGCGTCGTGCCGCTCCAGATCATCATCGGGGGCAGGGTCAGGGACGACGGGGTCGACGTCACCTCGGCCGACGCCGCCGACGCGCTCCGCTCCTGGCAGCCGGTCTCGACGTCGAGACCGTCGCCGGACCGGTTCGCGCACGCCTACAAGGCCGCGTCCGGGGCCGGAGCCGACGCGATCGTCTCGGTCCATCTTTCTGGTGACATGTCCGGCACTGTGGAGTGCGCGCGGATGGCGGCGGCCGAGGCGGCCGTGCCCGTCCATGTGGTGGACAGCCGGACGATCGGGATGTCGCTCGGGTTCGCGGCGCTTGCCGGGGCCATCATGGCCGAGGCGGGCGGTGACGTGGACGACGTCGCCGAGGCCGTCCGGCGTAGGGCGGCGGCGAGTAGCGCGCTGTTCTATGTGGATACTTTGGAGCATTTGCGGCGTGGTGGGCGGATCGGGGCCGCGGCGACGCTGCTCGGGTCGGCGCTGATGGTGAAGCCGTTGCTGAACCTCGCGGACGGGCGGATCGCGCCGCTGGAGAAGGTCAGGACGTCGGCGAAGGCGCTGTCGCGGCTTGAGGAGCTCGCCGTCTCGCGGGCGGGGACCGGGTCGGTCGATGTGGCCGTCCAGCATGTGGCGTCGCCCGCGCGGGCGCAGAGCCTCGCGGAGAGTCTGCGGCGGCGGATTCCGGAGCTTCGGACGCTGCACATCGGTGAGGTCGGGCCCGTCATCGGGGCGCATGTCGGGCCGGGGATGCTCGGCGTCGCGATCTCGCCGTGCGGCTAACGCACAGAGTTTTCCACAGAATCTGATTCGGCCCGTTCGGGGTTCCGGTCGGCGGTTAACGTCGTCGGCATGAACGAACACGTGGTGTGCCGAAGTCGTCACCGGGTCTGCCGGGGGCGTCCTCCGCCGTGCCCGCGTCGCGCGCCTTTGTGGTGCGCGCGGGGGGCAACGCAGAGCGAGTCGCCGTGCCGTTATGGCCGCGCGGCTTACACGGGGAGGAACAGGCGCATGTGGGGCAGGCGAACGAACGAGAACTGGGTCAGCTGGGACGAGACCCATGACGTGGATTTCTGGGGACGGCCTAGGGATGAGCCCGATCCGTCGCGGTTCGAGGGGCGGGCGGACCCTGGTGTCCTGCTCGCGGTCGTGCCGGAGGCGGAGGAAACCGTGGAGCCGCCTTCCGAGGGGGATGCTCTCGACCTTCTTCTCGAAACCGTCACGCGGCCGGACCAGCTGACCCATCCGGGTCCGTGGGACGACTTCGGCGGCTTCACGCCCTTGCGGGGAACACCCGTGGCGACCCTCGTTAACCGCCCGCCCACGCCCGCCGCCCTTCGCACTACCGCGGAGGTCCTTCCGTTCGCCCGCACGGCGAACGGACCGGGCGTCGACCCGTGGGGTCCGCATGACGTGCCCTTCGACGGCCCGTCGCCCTTGCACCGACGACCGGTGGCCGAGGTCGAAGACCCGCTCGACGGCGTCACCCGCCCCGACCGAGCACCCGCCCTCCGCGCCGGACCCACCGCTTCCCTCGCCCGCCCCGATTCTCGCCCGCCTTCCGACCTGGCGAACACGACGCTCACCTTCAACAACGTCGCGGGGAGTCGGCGGACCGGGTCGGACGGGTCGGCCAGCCCGGCCCAGTGGTCGGCGGGAGCGAAGCACCGGCTCGATGGGAAGCGCGGTGCGCGAGCGGAGGAACGGGAGGACGGGCGGAGCGCGGAGATCAGAGGCGACCTCACGCCGCGACGGCACGGGGAGAGCTGGAGCGGCGAAGCGGAGCGGCCGGGTCTGGCAGGCGGGGGCGATGGGGCGCGGAGAGGGAGCGCGGCGGGTGCGGGTGACGGCGTGGCGAAGCGAAGGGGGCAGGTGAGAGGCGGCGCTGGGGTGGAGGAGTGGCGTGGCCGGTTCGGAAAGGAAGTCGGAGGGGCGGAAGAGCGGCGTGGGTGGTTCGGGCAGGACGGTGGAGGGGTGGAGGAGCGGCGTGGCCGGTCCGGGAAGGAAGGCGGAGGGGTGGTCGAGCGGGGTGGGTGGTTCGGGAAGGAAGGTGGAGGGGTGGTCGAGCGCGGTGGGTGGTTCGGGAAGGAAGGTGGCGCGGTGGAGGAGAGGGGTGGAGGGGTCGGGAAAGGTGGAGGGGGTGGGAGAGAAGGGGGAGGGGGAGTTGGGCGAGGGTGGGTTGAGGATGGAGGAGGCGGGGGGAGTGGGGTGAAGGGGGTTGGGCTGGGGGTTCGGGGGGTTGTCGGGCGGTTCATGGAATGGGTTGATCCGGGGATCACGGGGTTGCGGGCGTTGACCGTGGCGGCGCTCGTGGCGGTGATGGGGACCGGGGTGTTCTTCTGGGCTACGCGGCCGGAGTCGGACGCGTTCGAGGTCGTGGACCCTGTGTCGTCGTCCGATGAGGTTCCGGCCGCGCCGCTCAGTGCGCCCTCTCCGCGTCCCGTCGTGGTGCATGTCGCGGGTGATGTGCGGAGTCCGGGCATAGTGACGCTGCCGCCCGACTCGCGTGTGCACGAGGCGGTGTCGGCGGCGGGCGGGCTGCGTCCGAAGGCCGAGGTGGGCGCGCTCAACCTCGCCCGCAAGGTCCTCGACGGCGAACAGATCGCCGTCGGGGCCGACCAACCCCAGCCCCCGGCCAACCCGCTGTCTCCAGCGGGGGCGCCCACCGCGCCGCTCGACCTCAACACCGCGACCCTTGAACAACTCCAGCAACTCCCAGGGGTGGGCCCGGTCCTCGCCCAGCGCATCCTCGACCACCGGACCGCCCACGGCCCGTTCCGCACCCCGGAGCAACTCCGCGACGTCACCGGCATCGGCGCCCGCCGCTACGCCGACCTGGCCCCCCACATCCGCGTCTGACCCCACCCGCCCGCCCACCACCCGCGCCCGCCCACCCGCCCACTACGCCCACCTGCCCGCCCGCCCACTACCCGCGCCCGTCCACCCGCCCACCTGCCCGCCCACCCACTACCCGCGCCCGCCCGCCCAGCCCTGCCTCCCACCCGTCCCGCCCTGCCTCCCACCCGTCCCGCCCCGTACATCCCAAACCGCCCGCCCGCCCGTTCCGCCCGCACCCGCCCACTACCCGCTCCGCCCGCCCACCCAGCCCCACCTCCAGCCCGCCCAGCCCTACCTCCCGCCCGGCCCGTACATCCCAAGCCGCCCGCCCTAGCCCGCCCCGCCCATCGCCCAGCCTGCCCGCCCACCTCCTCCCGCCGACCTGCACCCGCCCGCTTGACGGGTGTGCGGCCCGGCGGCTGGGGCCGGAAGGGGTCTTGTCCGCCGAAGAGGAGGAAGGAGTGTTCTGAACGAAGGAGATTTTGAAAATTGTTGGAATCTGCCCGGGTTATGCCTGGTCAGAGACGGTGTGCACGGGTTAGCCCTTGTCGGTGTCGCGGTGTCGCGGTGTCGCGGTGTCGCGGTGTCGCGGTGTCGCGGTGTCGCGGTGTCGCGGTGTCGCGGTGTCGCGGTGTCGCGGTGTCGCGGTGTCGCGGTGTCGCGGTGTCGCGGTGTCGGGGTGGGCTGCGTCGGGAGGTCCGGGGCGGTTTGGTGGCGGTCATGGGTTGTGGTGTGAGGGGAGGAGAGAAGGGTGTTGGGCTGGAAGGAGAGGGTGCGGGCTGCTTTTTGGGCTCGGGAGAAGAGGGAGGCTCGGGCTCGGGTGGGACGGGCGCGGGGGCTTGGTGGGGAGCTGCGGGGAAGGCGGGAGCTTGGTGGGGACCTGCGGGGGAGGCGGGAGGTCGGTGGGGAGCTGCGGGGGAGGGGTGTGGGGAGCTGGGTTGGGCGGGGTGGGGATGGGGTGGGTGAAGGGGCGGGGGCGTGGGGGGTGGGGAGTGGGGCGGGGAAGGTTGTGGGGGTGGCGGGGGTGGTTTGGGGGGTTGCGGCGGTTTTGGTGGGGGGTGGGTGGGGAGTGGGGGCGTATTGGGTGGCGGGGGGACTTGGGGTGGGGGCGCTGGTGGGGGTGGGGTTCGGGTGGCGGGGGATCGCGGGGGCGTGTGTGGTGGGGGCGGCCTGTGCGGTGGGGGTGGGGGTGCGGGTCTCGGCGGTGGAAGGCGGGGTGGTGCGGGAGGTGGCGGAGCGGGAGGGGACGGTCGAGGTCGAGGTCGTGGTGAAGGCGGGAGTGCGGAGGACGTCGAAGGGGGTCGTTGTGGTTGAAGGGAGGGCTGAGTGGGTGGGGGTGCGGGGTGGCGTGCGGGTGCGGACGCCTGTCGTGGTGATGGCGATGGTGCGGGACGGGCGGGCGGAGGGGTGGGAGGAGGTGAAGGTCGGGGAGCGGGTGCGGGGGAGCGGGCGGTTCGCGGTGCCCGATGGGGGTGGGCTCGTCGGGGCGGTGATCATGGCGCGGGGGCCGACCGAGGTCGTCGCGGAGGCGGGGGGTGTGCAGAAGTGGGCCGAAGGGGTGCGGGCCGGGCTGCGGGAGGCGGTGTCGGGGCTCGCGGCGGAGCCGCGCGGCGTGGTGCCGGGGATGGTGCTCGGCGACGTGTCCGGGGTGCCGCAGCGGACGCACGAGGAGTTCCGCGCGGCGGGCCTCGTGCACTGCCTCGTCGTGAGCGGCGCGAACTTCTCGATCCTCACCGCGACGGTGCTGTGGGCGGGCCGATGGGCGGGGCTCGGCGTGCGGGGCGCGGTGGTCGCGGCGGGGGTCGCCGCCGCCGGGTTCTTCGCGGTCGTGGGCGCCGAGCCGAGCGTGTTGCGCGCGTCGGTGACGGGGGCCATCGGGCTGTTCGCGGTGTTCGCCGGACGGGAGCGGCAGGGGGTCCCGACGCTCGCGGGGGCCGTGACGCTGCTCGTGCTGATCGACCCTGGGCTGTCCGTCTCGTGGGGGTTTGTCCTGTCGGTGACGGCGACGGCGGGGCTGCTCGTCCTCGCGCCGCGCCTGCGGGACCGGCTGCGGGCGTGGGGGCTGTCGGCGCGGCTGAGCGAGGCGGTCGCGGTGCCGCTGGCCGCGCAGACCGCGGTGGGGCCCGTGCTCGCGGCGATGTCCGGCCAGGTGGGGGTGGGCGCGGTCGTCGCGAACGTGCTCGCCGCGCCGGGGATCGCGGTGACGACGGTGTGCGGGTTCGCCGCGGCGGCGCTCGCGCAGGTCTCGGCCGACGCCGCGCGCTGGGCGGCGGCTCCTGCGGGGTGGGCCGCGTCGTGGGTGATCGCGGTCGCGGACGCCTTCGCGGCGCTGCCCTACATGGTCATGCCGTGGCCGGGCGGGTTTGCGGGCGCGGCGCTGCTGGTGTGCTGCACGGTCGGCGCGGCGGCGGCCGTGCGGGTGCGCTGGGTGCGGCGGCTCGCGGTGGCGGTCGCGGCAGGGGCGGTGGTCGCGGCGGTCGGCGTGCGGCTCGTCGCGCCGGCGTGGCCGCCCGAGGGGTGGCGGTTCGTCGCCTGTGACGTCGGGCAGGGCGACGCGCTCGTGCTCTACGCGGCACCGGGCAAGGCGGTCGTTGTGGACGCGGGGCCCGATCCCGGGCGCGTGGCCGGGTGCCTGCGGCGGCTCGGTGTCCGGAATGTGCCGCTTGTCGTGCTGACCCACCCGCACGCCGACCACCTCGCGGGCCTGCCGGGGGTGCTGCGCGGGCGTCCGCGCACGACAGTCGCGCACAGTCCCCTGAGCGCGCTGGGGCCGGAGCGCCGCGCGGCGTCGGGGGCCCGCGCGTCGCCCGCGCTGCTCGCGGCGGAGCGGGGCGCGCGGTGGACGTACGGCGCGCTCACCCTCGACGTGCTCGGCCCCGGTCCCGGCCCGACGCCGCCGTCGGGCGACGGCACCGCCGTCAACAACGCGAGCGTGGTCCTGCTCGCGCGCTGGACGGGCCTCACTGTGCTGCTCGCCGGAGACCTCGAGGAGGCTGCGCAGAATTCCCTGCGCGGCCTCGTCCCCCGCGTCGACGTCCTCAAGGTCCCGCACCACGGAAGTCCACGCCAGGAACCCGCCTTCCTCGCCGAGGGCCGCCCGGCCGTCGCGGTGATCTCCGTGGGCCGCGACAACCCCTACGGCCACCCGTCGGCCCGCACCCTGTCCCTGCTGCGCCCCGCCCGCGTCTACCGCACCGACCTCCACGGCGACATAGCGATCACCGCCACCACCCCCCGCCTCCAAGTCCACACCCGCCCCCACCCCTGACCCTCCCCACCCACCCCTGACCCTCTCCGCGCCGCGCCGCCTCCTCCGCGCGGCCTCCTCCGCGCGGCCTCCTCCGCGCGCGCGTTCCCGCGCCGCGTCGCGCGGGGGAGGCGGCCGCTGGCTCTTCTTGCGCCGCGCCGACGCGTTCGGGCGCGTTCCTGGCCTGCCCGCGTGGTCGTCGATGGTGGCCGGGGCGTCGGGGTGGGAGGTTTGGGGGTGGGCTTGGGGAGGGGGTGGGGGTGGCATGCTTGGGGGGTGGACATGGTGACGGTGGTCGTGGGGGATGAGGAGCTGCTTGTTGAGCGGGCGGTGGGGGAGATCGTGGGGGAGGCTAGAAGGCGGGGGGATGACGTTGAGGTGGTGGAACTTACGCCGGGGACGTTGGAGCCGGGGAAGCTCGTGGAGCTGACGTCGCCGTCGCTGTTCGGGGGCGGGAAGGTGCTGGTGATCCGGGCCGCGCAGGATCTGGGGAAGGATCTGGCGGGCGAGGTCGGGGCTTATGTGAAGAATCCGGCCGACGACATCGTGATGGTGCTGGTGCATGCGGGGGGCGTCAAGGGCAAGGGTTTGCTTGAGGCGTGGGTGAAGGCGGGGGCGCGCAAGATCACGTGTCCGAAGGTGACGAAGGCGGGGGAACGGCTGGACTTCCTGCGGTCCGAGGTGCGAAGGCTCGGCGGCTCGATCGGTGCGACGGCCGCCCAGCAGCTCCTCGACGCCGTCGGCACCGATCTGCGCGAGATCGCGGCGGCCTGCAACCAGCTCGTCTCCGACACCGGAGGCAAGATCACCGACGCCGCCGTCGCGCGCTACCACCGGGGCCGCGCGGAGGTCTCCGGCTTCACGGTCGCCGACGCCGCCGTCGAGGGCAGGCTCGGCGAGGCGCTGGAACAGCTGCGCTGGGCCCTGTCGACGGGCGTGGCCGCGGTCCTGATCAACAGCGCGCTCGCCCAGGGCGTCCGGGGGCTGGCGAAGGTCGGCGGGGCGCGCGGCAAGAGCTTCGCGCTCGCCAAGGAGCTCGGCATGCCCCCGTGGAAGATCGAACGGCTGCAGAAGCAGGTCCGCGGCTGGTCCCCCGACGGGATCGCCCGCGCGCTCGTCGTCGTCGCGGAGACCGACCAGGCCGTCAAGGGCGGCGGGGCCGACCCGGGTTACGCGCTGGAGCGCGCGGTGCACGAGATCGTCGCGGCGAGGTCGGGCCGCCGAGGGTGACGGGTTTCTCACCGTGCGCGGGGATCGGAACGCGAGACCGTCTCGTTGTCCAAGAAACGGTTGCGATCGCTCCGCGGGCTGGACAAGGTGGAGTCATGGGAGAGGCGAGGCTCGGGGTGGACCTCGGGCGGGTGGTGGTCGGTGCGAACCGGAACGCCGACGGCCGGGTGTTCCTCGATGATCCGCGGCGGATGCCGCTGATCGAGGGCGCGTTCGAGGTGTTGCCGCGGATCGTGGAACGCTTCAACGGCCAGGCGTGGGTGATCTCGCGGATCAGCGAGGAGGGCGAGCCGCTGTCGCTGGCGTGGCTCGAGCACTACGACTTCTACGGCGTCACGGGCATTGCGCGCTCGCGGATCAGGTACTGCCGCCTGCGTGAGGAAAAAGCGCTGCACTGCGCCGAGCTCGGCATCACGCACATGATCGACGACCGGCTCGACGTGCACCGCGCGATCCGCGACGTGGTCCCGAACCGCTACCTGTTCGGCCCGCAGGACGAGCCGCCGCCCGACTGGGTGGTGCCGACCCTGACCTGGCGCGACCTCGACGAGGCCATCGGCTACCCCTGAGCGCTCAGGTACCGGGCGGGCACGTGTCCGGTCAGCCAGACGCCGTTGTCGGTGAGCTGGAACAGGTGCCCGTCGGCGGCCATCGCGGCGGCGTCCACCCGCAGCACCACCGGACGCCCCCGCCGCGCCCCCACCCGCTGGGCGGTCGCGGTGTCGGGGGACAGGTGGACCGCGTGCCTGTCCATGGGCCGCAGTCCGTCGCGGAAGATCGCCTCAAGTGACGCGCCGACGGTTCCGTGGTAGAGGACGTCGGGCGGCGGGACCGCGGGCAGGCCGAGATCGACGGTGATGGTGTGGCCCTGGCTCGCGCGGATGCGCAGGCCGTCGGGGGAGAAGGCGAACCGCTTCTTGTCGTTGCGCGCGACGACCTCGCGCAGCTCGTCCTCGCTGAGCGCCATCCGGTGTCTGCGGCACGCCTCGAGGAGGTCGGCGACGGCGACCCACCCCGCCCGGTCGGGGGTCAGCCCGATCCGTTCTGGCTGGTGGCGCAGGTGCCGGGAGAGGTACTTGGAAACCTTGGTGATCTGTCGTGCGTCCATGCGTCTTCGAGCGTAGAACGGATCAAGGCCCGCGCGCATCCCCGATTTGGCGCGGGAACGCGCGAAGGCCGCCCCGGACGGGACGGCCTTCGGCGAAAGCGCTGGGCGCGAGGGGGTGTTACTTGGCGAGCGCCGCGGCCTGCTTGGCGATCGCGGACTTGCGGTTCGCCGCCTGGTTCTTGTGGATGACGCCCTTGCTGACGGCCTTGTCCAGCTTGCGGCTGGCGTGGCGCAGCGCGGTCTGCACGCCCTCGGCGTCGCCCGCGGCGGCGGCCTCGCGGAACTTGCGGATGGCCGACTTCAGCTCGGTCTTGACGGCCTTGTTGCGCAGGCGCGCCTTCTCGTTCTGCTTGTTCCGCTTGATCTGGGACTTGATGTTCGCCACTGAAAGAAGCCTCGGTCTAAGAAGAGTCGACTGGTGGAGTCAACGTACGGATGGGGCGCGGAGATCCGGCAGCCGGTCGGATCTGCGGGTACGGAGACACACGCACCCACACGCAAGGAGGAAGACTACCAACGCGGCGGCCCGACCCCCAACCCGGACGGTCGAAGCCCAGCTCAGGGCGTCGCGGCAGGACACGTCAAGGGGCGTGGTGTCCGGTATCGGCGCATCCGGAGCCGGAGCATCGGCGCGGACATGGGACGATGGTGGTCGGAAGGTCTCCACGTCAACCTAGGACTCGCGTGCCGCCCGTACCGAAACACACCGATCCCGCGGTGATCCGCAACTTCTGCATCATCGCGCACATCGACCATGGCAAGTCGACCCTGGCCGACCGCATGCTGCAGCTCACCGGGGTGGTCGACGACCGCTCGATGCGGGCCCAGTACCTGGACCGGATGGACATCGAGCGCGAACGTGGCATCACGATCAAGTCGCAGGCCGTGCGGCTGCCGTGGGACGGCCATGTCCTGAACATGATCGACACGCCGGGCCACGTCGACTTCTCCTACGAGGTGTCCCGCTCGCTCGCCGCCTGTGAGGGCGCGATCCTGCTGGTCGACGCCGCGCAGGGCATCGAGGCGCAGACGCTGGCGAACCTGTACATGGCGATCGAGGCCGACCTCCACATCATCCCCGTGCTGAACAAGATCGACCTCCCCGCGGCGCAGCCGGACAAGGTGGCCGAGGAGATCTCGGGCCTGATCGGGTGCGACCCGTCGGAGGTCCTGCGCGTTTCCGGCAAGACGGGCGTCGGGGTCGCCGAGCTGCTCGACAAGATCGTCGCAGACGTGCCCGCGCCCGTCGGCGACGCCGACGCGCCCGCCCGCGCGCTCATCTTCGACTCCGTCTACGACACCTACCGGGGCGTGGTCACCTACGTCAGGGTGGTCGACGGCAGGATCACCCGCCGCGAGAAGTCCCTGATGATGTCGACGGGCACCGCGCACGACACCCTCGAGGTCGGCGTCATCTCGCCCGAGCCGATCTCCACCGAGGGCCTGGGCGTCGGCGAGGTCGGTTATCTGATCTCGGGCGTGAAGGACGTCAGGCAGGCGCGCGTCGGCGACACCGTCACGATGGCGTCGCGGCCGGCTCCCGAGGCGCTCGGCGGGTACGACAACCCCAGGCCGATGGTCTACTCGGGCCTGTATCCGATCGACGGCGACGACTACCCGCTGCTGCGCGACGCGCTCGACAAGCTCCGCCTCAACGACGCGGCCCTGGTCTACGAGCCGGAGACGTCGCTCGCGCTCGGCTTCGGCTACCGCTGCGGCTTCCTGGGCCTGCTGCACATGGAGATCGTCCGCGAGCGGCTGGAGCGCGAGTTCAACCTCGCGCTGATCTCCACGGCCCCGAGCGTCATCTACCGGGTCGTGCTGGAGAACGGCGCCGAGCACATCGTCACCAACCCCAGCGAGTACCCGGCCGACGGCCGTATCGCGCGGGTGTACGAGCCCGTCGTCAAGGCGACGGTGCTGACCCCGAGCGAGTTCATCGGCACGATCATGGAGCTGTGCCAGGGCCGTCGCGGCGTGCTCCAGGGCATGGACTACCTGTCGGAAGACCGCGTCGAGATCAAGTACACGCTGCCGCTCGGCGAGATCATCTTCGACTTCTTCGACCAGCTGAAGTCGCGCACGCGCGGCTACGCCAGCCTCGACTACGAGCCCGCGGGCGAGCAGGAGTCGAAGCTCGTCAAGGTGGACATCCTGCTGCAGGGCGAGTCGGTCGACGCGTTCAGCCAGATCGTGCACGCCGACAAGGCGCGCGAGTACGGCCTGATGATGACCACCAAGCTCAAGGAGCTCATCCCGCGCCAGCAGTACGAGGTGCCGATCCAGGCGGCGATCGGCGCGCGGATCATCGCCCGCGAGAACATCCGCGCGATCCGCAAGGACGTCCTCGCCAAGTGCTACGGCGGCGACATCTCGCGTAAGCGCAAACTCTTGGAGAAGCAGAAGGAGGGCAAGAAGAAGATGAAGACCATCGGGCGCGTTGACGTGCCGCAGGAAGCCTTCGTCGCGGCCCTCTCGACGGGGTCGTCAGCCGACAAACCCAAGAAATGAGCCGCTAGGCGATGAGCACACCCCCCTGGGACCCGAACGCCGGGGCCGGTCCGCAGGACTGGCGGCAGCAGCACACACAGCCGCCCTTCCCGCCTTCGGGCGGCTACCAGCCTCCGGGCGGGTACCAGCAGGGCGGCTATCCGGGGGGTGTCCCGCAGGGCGGGTACCAGCCTCCGTACGGGCAGCCGCCTCTGCCTCCGCAGGGCTTCCCGCCGTACCCGCAGGGTCCGACGTCGGAGGACACGACGTGGTCGCTGCTGGGGTATCTCGGCCAGTTCCTGTTCGGCGTGTTCGCGCCGCTCGTGGTCTTCCTGATGTACAAGGACAGGTCGCCGTTCGTGCGCTGGCACGCGGCGCAGTCGCTGAACCTGGGGATCGCCGCGATCGGCTACTCGCTGATCCTGATCCCCGTCACGATCGTCACGCTCGGCCTCGGCGCGCTGCTGTACATCCCCCTGGGGATCGCGGAGATCATCTACCTGATCCTCGCCGCGGTGGGCGCGTCGCGCGGCGAGTGGTACCGGTTCCCCGCGGTCGTCGCCTGGCCGCTGGTCCGCTGACGCCGTCGCGCCGGGGACGTGTGGGGTTAACGCGCCCCGCCCGGTGGGATGCATCGGTCATGGACGAACTGGTGCCGGGCGACTCGCTCATGACCGAATCGCCCGAGGAGGGCAGGGCGCTGGCGCTCGAACTCGCGCGCCGGACGCTGCTGCGGCTGCGTCCCGCGGCCGACCCTCAGGTGAGCGGGGAGGCGGTCGCCGCCGAGTTCGCGACGATCGCCGCGGCCAACCATTACTGGCGTGGTCCGTCCTGGAAACGTGCTTATCGTCCGGATCGCGGCGACGTCAGGGGCTGACGGCAGTTTGACCGTCGTGCCGGGTAGGGAATCTCTCCAGCCATGACTGATCTCAAAGCGCTCACCGCGGAACATCTCGCGAAGGCCAAAGCCGACAAGAACGGGCGCAGCGCCCACATGTTCATGCACGACGGCCCCCTCAGGCAGGCGCTGATCGCGCTCACCGAGGGCTCGAAGCTCGACGAGCACTCCGCGCCCCCCGCGGCGAGCCTCCAGGTCCTGTCCGGCCGGGTGCGGATCACGGCGGGCAGCGGCGACGTCGAGCTCGGCGAGGGCGGCGTCTCCCCGATCCCGCACGAACGGCACGGCCTGACCGCCCTCAGCGACGCCGTCGTGGTGCTGACGACCGTCACGAACGTCGAGGCGTGATCAGATCGAGTCTCACCGACTCCGGCGAACGGCCGGGTCACCGCGCGTTCCGCGTGAATACTGTCCGTTGTGGGTCACACACTCTTGCACCAGATACTCGTGGCGGATCTCGTCGCCCCGGTGATGTTCGCCGAGTACGGCGACATGGCGACGGCGACGGCCACCGCCGTGCGGCTCGGTGAGGGCACCTGGGTGCCGTCCGACCTCATGGTCTACTGCGCCGGGCAGCGCCGGGAGGGCTTCGTCAACGGGCCGCCGCTGCTCGCCGTCGAGGTCGCCTCCGAGGCGTCGCGGGCGAGCGACCTCGGCGCGAAGAAGGCGCTGTACGAGGCCGCCGGGGTGCCGTGCTACTGGGTCGTGGACGTCGCGGGCGAGACCCCGCGCGTGCACGTGTTCGAGCTCGGCGAGGACGGCTACCGGCGGGTCGCCGTGGTCGACCAGGGCGAGACAGTGCGGCTCACCGAACCGTTCAAGATCGAGATCAGGCCGGAGGCGCTGTTCCGCGGGCTCCCGCCCTGGCGCGCCCCGGTGGAGGGAACGCACATGGCCCGTCAGAACGGCCCCGACCTGCCCGCGGCCGACGAGGCGTTCGGGATCGACTCCTTCCTGCGCCGCTGGCCGACCGGCGTGGAGAAGGTGGAACTGCACAACGGAAGCCCGGTCTTCTACGGGCGCTGGGACGAGCGCGACGTCGCCACCGCCCAGCGCGCTTACCCGGGCCGTGTCGTCCGGCTCGACCAGGCCCCCGGGCGGCCGGGCACGATGACGGTCCTGCCCGCCGCCGCCCCCACCGCCCCGCAGCAGGCCATGCGGCTCGACTGACGGCCTGAGCACGGCGTCCCCGCTGCGAGACTTGGAGGATGCCCTCCACGCTGCCCGAAGGGGACCCCGTACCCGTCGACGGATCACTGCCCGGCTCGGCGCTCGCCGGTCTGGGCGGTCGGCCGTTCGGCTTCTACGTCCACGTCCCGTTCTGCGTTACGCGCTGCGGCTACTGCGACTTCAACACCTACACGGCTTCGGAGCTCGGGCCGGGGGCGTCACGCGAGTCGTACGCGGACACGGTCATCGGGGAGATACGGCTGGCCAGACGCGTCCTGGGGGATGCGGACCTGCCCGTCGAGACGGTCTTCGTGGGCGGGGGGACGCCGACGCTGCTGCCGCCGGGGGACCTCGGGCGCATCCTCGCCGCGATCGACGCCGAGTTCGGGCTGGCCGAGGGGGCGGAGGTCACCACCGAGGCCAATCCGGAGACCGTCGACCGGGCGTACCTGGACGGGCTGCTCGCGGGCGGGTTCACCCGGATCTCCTACGGGATGCAGAGCGCGCGTGAGCACGTGCTCGCGGCGCTGGACCGGACGCACACGCCCGCGCGGGTGCCGTGGGTGGTCGAGCAGGCGCGCGCCGCCGGGTTCGGGCACGTCAACCTCGACCTGATCTACGGGACCCCCGGGGAGTCAGACGACGACTGGAGGGCGTCCCTTGAGGCGGCGTTGGAGGCGGGTCCCGACCACGTCTCGGCGTATGCGTTGATCGTCGAGGACGGCACGAAGCTGGCCGCGCAGGTGCGGCGCGGGGTGCTGGCCGAGCCGGACGACGACGCCATGGCCGACCGCTACCTGATGGCCGACGACCTCCTCGGCAAGGCCGGGATGCGGTGGTACGAGCTGTCGAACTGGGCGCTGCCCGGGGGCGAGTGCGCGCACAACGTCCTGTACTGGAAGGGCGCGGACTGGTGGGGGGCGGGGCCCGGCGCGCACAGCCATGTCGGGGGGACGCGGTGGTGGAACGTCAAGCATCCGGCGGCTTACGCGTCACGGCTCGCCGAGGGGCGCACGCCCGCGCACGCCCGAGAGATCCTTGACGAAGAGACCCGCAAGGTCGAGCGGATTCTTCTGGAGATCAGGCTGCGTGAGGGCTGCCCGCTCGATCTGCTCGACGCCTCGGGCGTCGCGGAGCAGGAGGCTAGGGGCCTGCTTGAGGTCGTTGACGGCAGGGCCGTACTGACGCTCAAGGGCCGCCTGCTGGCTGACGCCGTCGTACGCGACCTCACCTAGCGGCGCGCTGCCGGTCCTTCAGGATCGGCCAGGCGAAGATCTTCGGCAGCCTGTGCCACGCGCCGTGGTTGACCTTGGTGGCGCTGTGCACGACGAGGCCGAGCGAGAGCACGACCCATCCGGCGGCCACCCACTGGGCCCCAGGGATCCACTGGCTGAGCACCAGCGCGACGCCGACGCCGATACCGGTGGTGAGGGCGAGGTTGAGCGCCTGGCGGCCGTGGTGGCGCGCGTAAGCCGAGCGGCGCTTCTTGGTGAGGTAGATGTACAGCGGCGGCAGCGCCCACAGGACGAACTGGCCGATGTAGGCGGTGAGCGCCCACTGGCGCTCGTCCGGGGTGGTGGGCCCGCCCTCGTAGCCCGCGGCGAAGCCCTCGGGCAGGCGGACGGTCGGGGTGGGCTGGGGACGGCTGCGACGTGCCATGGGCGTCATTCCTCGGGAGCGGTGACGAAGTCAATCAACTCTTCGACGCGCCCGAGCAGCTCAGGTTCCAGATCGGCATAAGTCCGCACCGATCCCAAAATCCTGCGCCAGGCGGCACGGGTGTCACCGGGCCACCCCAGACGGGCGCAAACCCCTTCCTTCCAGTCGAATCCCTTGGGGACCTCGGGCCAAGCCCTGATCCCCAGGGCGGCCGGCTTCACGGCCTGCCAGACGTCGATGAAGGGGTGCCCGCACACCAGGACGTGCGGGTCGGCGATCCGGGCGGCGATGCGCGACTCCTTGGAGCCGGGGACGAGATGGTCGACGAGGACGCCGAGCCTGCGCCCGGGGCCCGGCTCGAACTCCGCGACGATCAGGGGAAGGTCGTCGATCCCCTCGAGGAACTCGACCGCGACGCCCTCGATCCGCAGGTCGTGGCCCCAGATCTTCTCCACGAGCTCCGCGTCGTGCACGCCCTCGACGTAGATCCGGCTCTCCCGCGCCACCCGCGCCCGGTGGCCCTGGACGGCGATCGAGCCCGACGCGGAGCGGGCCGGACCCGTCTGACGGGGGACGGGACGCACGAGCGTGACGGGTCTGCCGTCGAGCAGGAACCCCGCGGGGTCGAGGGGGAAGACGCGGCGCTTGCCGAAGCGGTCTTCGAGGGTGACCTCGTCCTTGCCGCACGCGACGACCGCGCCGCAGAACCCGCTGTCGGGGTCCTCCACGACGAGGTCGCGCTCGGCGGGCACCTCGGGGATCATGCCCTTGCGGGGCAGCCGCCAGTTCCCGGCCAGGACGTCGTCGCCATAGTCCTTGCTGCGCACGCCCACGACCCTAACCCGCGCCGCGCCGGACGCGCATCACCCCTTCGGGCGGGAGAGCTGCGCGTGGCCCCGTCGGACGGCCTGGAGGAGCCGGAGCGGGTCGTAGGGCCAGTCGTGGGCCGTCAGCGCCTGTACGGGGTCGAGGCCCTGGTCGAACGTCTCACGGACGCCGTGGGCGACGGCTGCGACGGCGTCGCGCTGTGCCTTGGCGAAGTCGCGTCCGACGGGACGGCCGTGGCCGGGCACGATCGTCTCGGGGAGGAGTTCGAGCAGGCGGGTCAGGGTGATCGGCCAGTCGAGGGGGTGGCTGTCGCCGCCGTAGGCGGGCGGGCCTGACTCCTCCACGAGGTCGCCGGAGAACAGGACCCCGGAATCCGGCACCTGGACGACGATGTCGTGGCCGGTGTGGCCGCGGCCGAGGTGGTGGAGCTCCACGAGGCGGTCGCCGAGGTCGATCAGGGCGGTGGCCGAGACCGTCTGGGAGGGCGGGGGGACCTGGGTGCCGACGACGTCGCGGGCCCAGTCGGGGTCGTCGGCGGCCATGGTGATCCAGACCTCCCGGCGCAGGTACTCCGCGAGGTCGGGGTGTCCCCAGAACAGGCCGGTGAATGCCCCGTTGCCGAAGCAGTGGTCGAAATGTCCGTGGGTGTTCACCACGGCCACCGGCTCGCCCACACCGAGTTCCCGCAGCTCCTCGCGCAGCTCACAGCCCTCGGCGAGGGACGCCCCCGTGTCGATCAGCACGGTGCCCAGGCGGCCCGTGACGACCCCGACGTTGACCTCGAACCTGCCGTGGCTACGGCGGAAACAGCGGTCGGCGACCTCTTCCCAGGACATGCCCCAGACTCTCGCACATCGACTTCGGGCCGGTGGACCGTACACTTGGCACTCGTAGACTGGGAGTGCCAGGCAGGCCCGCCCGCCCGGCAGCGGGAGCCCGAGCAGGAGGTGAGCGTAGTTGGACGATCGTAAGCTGGCGATCCTGCGCGCCATCGTTGAGGACTACGTCTCCACCAACGAGCCGGTGGGCTCCAAGGCGCTCGCCGAACGGCACGCGTTGGGCGTCTCCCCGGCGACCGTACGCAACGACATGGCCGTCCTGGAGGAGCAGGGGTACATCACCCAGCCCCACACCAGCGCGGGCCGGATACCGACCGACAAGGGCTACCGGCTGTTCGTCGACCGTCTGTCCACGATCAAGCCGATGTCGTCGGCTGAGCGTCGGGCTATCGAGACGTTCCTTGCGGGGGCTTACGACCTCGATGATGTGGTGTCGCGTACTGTTCGGCTGCTTGCGCAGCTGACGCGTCAGGTGGCCGTGGTGCAGTACCCGTCGCTTGTGCGGTCGTCGGTACGGCATATCGAGCTTGTGCCCATGGCGGCGCGGCGGCTTCTGCTCGTCGTGATCACCGATACGGGACGGGTTGAGCAGCGCATCATCGAGACGGGGTCTGATCTTGCCGAGGATTCCGTCGCGCAGCTGCGGGCGCTGCTCAACACCTGCCTCGACGGACGGTCGTTCGCCGAGGTGCCCCTTGCCGTCGAGGACCTTCCCGAACGCGTCGCGGTCGAGGATCGGCCGATCGCGGCGGCCGTGCTGTCGGTCCTGCTTGAGACCCTTGTCGAACGGAACGAAGAGAAGATCGTCTTCGCGGGGGCGGCCAACCTCGCCCACGTGGACTTCTCCAGGAGCCTCCGGGACGTGCTGGAGGCCCTCGAAGAACAGGTGGTGCTGATGAGGCTGCTGGGGGAGACCGGGGATCCGGCTACCCTGACCGTCAGGATCGGCACCGAGAACCAGATGGAAGGTCTGCGTTCCACCTCCGTGGTCGCCACCGGCTACGGGATGGACGGGCAGGCGCTGGCCCGCCTGGGGGTTCTCGGCCCCACCCGCATGGACTACCCCGGAACGATGGGAGCGGTACGCGCTGTGGCACGTTACGTCGGACAGATTCTGGCGGGCTCGTAGTGCGCGACTATTACGCGATTCTCGGGGTGAGCCGCAACGCCACCCCCGACGAGATCAAGAAGGCATACCGCCGGCTCGCGCGCGAACTCCACCCGGACGTCAACCCTGACGCCGAGAGCCAGGAGAAGTTCAAAGAGGTCACCCAGGCATACGAGGTCCTGTCCGACCCCAAGAAGAAGGAGATGTTCGACCTCGGCGCGGATCCGTTCGCGCCGGGCGGCGGCGCCGGGGGGTTCGGCGGCGGCTTCGGCGCGGGCTTCCCCTTCAGCGACCTCATGGACGCCGTCTTCGGCCAGGCCGGGACACGCGGGCCGCGCTCACGCGCCCGCAGGGGCCGCAACGCCACGCTGCGGGTCGAACTCGACCTCGCCGAGACCGCGTTCGGCACCACCCGCGAGCTGACCATCGACACCGCGACGGTCTGCAAGGTGTGCACCGGCACCGGCGCGGAGGCCGGCACGCATCCCGACACGTGCGACATGTGCCACGGGCGGGGCGAGATCCAGCAGGTGCAGCGGAGCTTCCTCGGCCAGGTCATGACGTCGCGGCCGTGCCCCCAGTGCGGCGGCTACGGCTCGGTCATCCGGACGCCGTGCCGGGAGTGCTCCGGCGAGGGACGGGTGCGGACCCAGCGGACGATCAAGGTCAAGATCCCCGCGGGCGTCGAGCACGGCACGCACATCCAGCTCGCGGGCGAGGGCGAGGTCGGCCCCGGCGGCGGCCCCGCCGGAGACCTGTTCCTTGAGATCGTCGAGCGCCAGCACCCGATCTTCGAGCGCGAGGGCGACGACCTGCACTGCACCGTCCAGATCCCGATGACGGCCGCCGCCCTCGGCAGCACCGTCACCGTCGAGACCCTTGACGGCGCGGAGGAGGTCGACATCCGCCCCGGCACCCAGTCCGGCCAGGTCATCCCCCTGTACGGCAGGGGCGCACGCCACCTCAACGCGAGCGGCCGCGGCGACCTGATGATCCACGTCAACGTCGAGACCCCCACCAAGCTCGACCCCGAACAAGAAGACCTCCTCAAGCAACTGTCCGTCCTGCGCGGCGAGGAACGCCCCCCCGGCAAGTTCGCCCCCGGCCAACAGGGCTTCTTCTCCCGCCTCCGCGACGCCTTCCACACCTGAAGAGACGACATAACCGACGCCTACCACGACGGCTACACCAACCCCTAACACCCGCGGCCGGGCCCAACGGGCCCGGCCGCGCCCGTTCCCGGCTCAGAACTCGTCGAGGCCGCCCACCTGGCCGATGGGGAAGATGTGGCGGGTGGCGGCGCAGATCGTCTCGAGGACGTGGACGGGCGTGCCCTCGGTGGAGTAGGAGGCGCGCAGCACCTGAACGACCCACTCGCCCGGGTCCAGCTCGAGGGTGTCGGCCTCGAACCGCGTCGCGGGCCGCGCCGTCAGCGTCTCCTCAGCATGACCGAACCGATACCCGAGCGCCTCAATGGCCGCCTGAAGGGTCGGCTTGACGAACTCGGGCTCGGCGAGGCGGGTCGCGCCGAAGAGGTCGGCGCGGAAGTAGCTTGTGGCGATACGTACCGGGATGTCGTTGGCGAACATCATCTTGCGGCGCGCGATGACGTCGTCGCCGTCGGCCACGTGCAGCGCGGCGGCCACATGCTCGCTCGCCGCCTCAAGCCCGGTGTAGAGCATCTTCCGCCCCGGCCTGAGCCCCTGCCGCTCGGCCTCGGTGAGGAACAACGACACCGACCCGCGCGTCCCGGGATCGGTCGGGAGCGCCCGCTGCACGATCACCTTCGGCCCCTGGCTCACCGGCTGCTCCGGTGCCCTGGCGGCGGGCCCCTTCCGCATCTGCGACACCCGCCCCGGCGTCACCCCGAGCGCCTTGGCGATCTCGTCAAGGCTGTGCCCAGCCTCCCGAGCCTCAGCGATGGCCCCCCGCCGAACCCGCGCCGCCTCCTCCGTCACCCCCTGCTGCTCCGTCATGGCCCGACTCACCGCCCGAGCCCGCTCAATCGGATCCCCAATAGCCGAAATCTCCCGCAAAACCCTCAAATCCACGCCCACTCCCAAGATTGCTTCGCCGAATTTTAGCCCCCCTATTGCGACGGCACGGAGGGTCACCTATGCTCACTGCCAATGACTTTAGGCCCCCTAAAGTGCATCTCGGGGTCCGCTGTGCCGGGCAGCTCACCATGTCTCATCTTGCCTCAGTGCGCCCGTCGATCCAGTACAGAACGGCCCGAGCCGGTGCCGACTCATCGGCTCATGGGTCCTGCCTGAAAGTGAGGGTTTCAACATGCGCGGTGATCGCAAGGGTGAAGAGCAGTTCAGTGCGGGCTCGTCGGAGGGTGTGGGTCTCTGGGAGCGGGTCCGGCGGGAGTTGGGGCAGGGCGAGGGCGCCGTGTTCGGGACGGGGTCGCATGAGGAGTTGCGGTCGGTGCGGGGGTGGGCGCGGCGGGTGTTGGGAGGGGTGGGGGCGGCGGATGAGTGTTTGATGGTGGTGGGGGAGCTTGTGGCGAATGTGGTTGAGCATGGGGGTGGGGGGCGGGTCGCGTTGTGGTTGGGGGTGGTGCCGGGTGGGGTGTTGGGGCTGATGGTGCAGGGGCCTCGGGCGGTGATCTCGGAGGAGGTGGTGCGGTGGTTCGGGGGGATGGCGGTGCGGGAGGGGCGGTGGGGGATGGCGGACGCGGCGGCGGAGAGGGGGAGGGGGTTGGCGATTGTGGCTGAGGTGTGTGTGCGGTGGGAGATGGTTACGGGGGCGGTGGGGCACGGGGTCTGGTGTTGGGAGATTTGTGAGGATGTTGTCGGGTGGCGGGCTCGGGCGCTTGAGGGGGTGCGGGGGAGGAATCCGGGGGTGCTGGTGTGGTTTGGGGAGAGAACCGGGCGGTGGTGGGGGATGGCGGGTGGGGAGCTGTGGGAGGCGGGGTCGGTGGATGGGCTTGAGAGGAAGTTGGGGGAGAGGGGCGGGGGTGGGAGGATGGGGGGGTGAGTGCTTCGGTGTTTGTTGTGGGGGCCGCTGGGTTGGCGGGGGAGAGGGTTGTTGTTGAGGGGAGTGAAGGGCGGCATGCGGCGACGGTGAAGAGGGTGCGGGTGGGGGAGGAGGTGGTGTTGACCGATGGGGAAGGGCTTGTGGTGCGGGGGAACGTGGTGGGGGTGGGACGGGATCGGCTTGAGGTCGAGGTTGTGGAGAGGTGGGTTGAGGGGGAGGTGCTGCCTCGGGTGACCGTGGTGCAGGCGTTGCCCAAGGGGGAGAGGGGGGAGCTTGCGGTTGAGGTGATGACTGAGGCGGGGGTGGATGTGATCGTGCCTTGGGCCGCTAGTCGGTCTATTACGCAGTGGCGGGCTGAGCGGCGGGAGAAGTCGCTCGGGCGGTGGCGGAATGCGGCTCGGGAGGCGGCCAAGCAGGCGCGTCGGGGGCGGTTTCCCGAGGTGGCCGAGTTGGAGAGCACGGGGCAGGTCGTTGCGCGGCTGGGGGCTGCGCCCTTGGCGCTTGTGCTGCATGAGGAGGCCGTTGAGCCGCTGAGCCGGACTGAGCTTGGTGACGTGTCCGAGATCGTGCTCGTCGTCGGGCCAGAGGGGGGGATCAGTCCTGAGGAGCTTGCGCTGTTCGTCGGGGCGGGGGCGCGGCCTGTGCTGCTGGGGCCGACCGTGCTGCGCACGTCCACGGCCGGAGTCGCCGCGGCCTCGGTTCTGATGTCACGTACCGGCCGCTGGTAACGCCCGGACCCCGGCGGGGATTTGGCTGGGTTGGTGCTGTTGCTGGTGGTGGCCTGGCCGCGCTGTGTGGGGGTGTTGGTGTGACTTGTTGTGTGTTCGTGGGTTTGTGTGGGTCCGGGGTTGGGTGGGGCGCGCCCCGGCCAGAACCCGGGTGGCCGGGGCGGCTCCTTGCCCGGAACCGGGGGTCAGGTGGGGGTGGGGGGTGCGGGGGTGGGAGGCGTTGAAGTGGGGTCGGGGGGGTTGGGGGTGGGGGTGGTGGGCGGGTCTGGGGAGGGGGGTGGCGTTGTGGGGGCGGGGGTGGGTGGGGAGGGGTCAGGGGTGGGGGTGGAGGACGGGGGCTGGGTGGGGTGGGGGAGGGGGAGCTGGGAGGGGGGTGGGGTGGGGACGGCGGTGGGGGACGGAGGACAGGGCGGGAGCACAGGGGTGGCGGGGGAGGTGGCCAGGGAGGGGGTGGGAGAGGGGGAGGGCGACGCGGAAGGCGTGCAGGTGGGGGTGGTCGCAGGGGTGGAAGGGTCGGGGGAGGGGGGTGTGGGGACCGCGGACTTGGGTTCCTGGACGGGGACCGGGGCCGGGTCGGGGGCGATGAAGCGGTGGTAGGCGGCGGGCGTCGCGGTGACGGCGACGGTGCCGGTGGCGAACGCGGCGGTGAGGGCGAGCAGGAGGCCCTTCCAGCCGGAGGCCGGCCACGGGAAGGGGCGGCGGTTCGCGGTGCGCTCACGGATGCGGTTCAGCGCGTCGGGGGACGGCATGACCTGGTCCGCCTCGGCGCGCAGGGCGCGGCGGAGGACGTCGGCGTACGGGTCGCCGGGGGTCATGGCTGCTCCAGGACGTTGCGGAGCGCGGCCATGCCGCGCGCCGTGTGACTCTTCACCGCGCCACGGCTGATGCCCATGGCCGCGGCGATCTGGGCTTCGGAAAGGTCGCCGTAGTAGCGCAGCACGAGCGCCTCACGCTGCCGGGGCGGCAGCCCGTGCAGCGCGCGGACGACGGCGTCGCGCTCGAGCTGGATGATCGCCCCGTGCTCGGCGCTCTGCACGTCGGGCAGGCCCTTGGGCGCGTACTTCTCCACGACGGCCCGGTGCCGCAGCACCGACCGCGCGCGGTTGACGACCGACTGCCGCAGGTAGGCAAGGGCCTTGTCCGGGGAGCGCAGCCTGCGCCACGCCCCGTGCATCGCGACGAACGCGTCCTGGACGACCTCCTCGGCGGTGGCCACGTCGCGCACGAGCAGCGCCGCAAGACGGACCAGGGAGCGGTACTCGGCCCCGTACAGGGCGGTGACGGCCTGGTCGGCGTCCCACGCGGCGGCCACTCCGGTGGGTGGGGCCAGGAGGGTCTCGGTCACATCACTGGGACGCCCGCCCTCGTCGTCCGGTTTACCAAACCGCATTCAGCCGTCCAGCCGCATCGGGGGTACGCCGCCAACTGCCACCATAACCAGACGAAGCCCCGCCGTGCCGTGCAAGTGGGGTATCCGCGAGTCGATAGCATGCCCCCCGAACGTGAGGACGGAGGGCTCCGTGGACTGTCTCTTCTGCAAGATCATTTCGGGTGAGGTGCCCGCTCAGGTGCTCCGGGAGACCGAGCGGACGCTCGCCTTCCGCGACATCAACCCGCAGGCGCCGGTGCATGTGCTGGTGATCCCCAAGGTGCATGTGCCGAACTTCGCGGCCTTGGCCGAGCACCCTGAGACCCTGGCGGAGCTGGCGGCTGAGGCCGCGGAGGTCGCCAAGGCCGAGGGCGTCGCCGAGTCGGGGTACCGGGTGGTGTTCAACACCGGTACCGGCGCGGGTCAGACGGTGTTCCACGCGCACGCGCACGTGCTCGGCGGACGGGGGCTGAACTGGCCGCCCGGATAGCCGGATGACCAGGGTGAACGCGGCCTACCCCGGGGAAATGGACGCGCGCCGGGCGGCCCCCGGTCGGTACCATGGTCGGCAAGACCGGAAACCACGCAGCAGAGGGGTTCAGTGGCCGCCCGCGGCCGGCAGATGACCGAATCAAAGAGTTCCCGCGGCGGCTCGGCCGCCAGGAGCGGGACCCGCGCCCAGATGAAGATCGTCGTCCCCGACGACCTGCCGATGGTGGCGCTGCTCGGCTCGGGCGACGAACTGCTCGCGGCCGTGGAGAAGGCGTTCGACAGCGACATCCACGTGCGCGGCAACGAGATCACCGTGACCGGCGGCTCCGAGCCCGAGCTCGTGGCCGAACTGTTCGCCTCGCTGGTGGAGCTGCTCGGCAAGGGCACCGTGCTGACGCCCGACGTGGTGCAGCGCAGCGTGGCGATGCTGCGGCACTCGGGCCGCCCGGCCGACGTGCTGAGCCACGACATCCTTTCCTCGCGCGGCCGGACGATCCGCCCGAAGACCGTCAACCAGAAGCGTTACGTCGACGCGATCGACCAGCACACCGTCGTCTTCGGCATCGGGCCCGCGGGCACCGGCAAGACGTACCTGGCCATGGCCAAGGCGGTGAAGGCGCTTCAGGAGAAGCAGGTCAACCGCATCATCCTGACGCGTCCCGCGGTCGAGGCGGGCGAGCGGCTCGGCTTCCTGCCGGGCACCCTGTACGAGAAGATCGACCCGTACCTGCGCCCGCTTTATGACGCCCTGCACGACATGGTGGATCCCGCGTCGATCCCGCAGCTCATGCAGGCCGGGACCATCGAGGTCGCCCCGCTGGCGTACATGCGCGGCCGCACGCTGAACGACTCCTTCATCATCCTTGACGAGGCGCAGAACACCTCGCCTGAGCAGATGAAGATGTTCCTCACCCGGCTCGGCTTCGGCTCGAAGATCGTGGTGACGGGCGACGTCACCCAGGTCGACCTGCCTTCCGGGCAGCGCAGCGGTCTCGCGGTCGTCCAGGACATCCTGGAGGGCATCGAGGACATCTACTTCTGCCGTCTGTCCAGCGGCGACGTGGTGCGGCACAGGCTGGTCACCGACATCGTCGACGCCTACGCGCGCTTTGACGAGTCCGACCAGCCGCCCGCGGGCCGTGGCCGTAGGGAGCGTGGCCGCCGATGAGCATCGAGGTGCTGAACGAGTCGTCGGCGTCGGCCGACGAGGTCGCTCTTGTCGAGCTCGCCAGGCATGTCCTCGACGCGATGCGCATCCACCCGCAGGCCGAGCTGTCGATCCTGATGGTGGACGAGCCCGCGATGCACGAGCTCAACCAGAAGTGGATGGGCGAGGACAAACCCACCGATGTCCTGGCCTTCCCGATGGACGAGCTGCGTCCCGGCCATCTGTCGGGCGGCAGCGAGGACGGCGTCGCCGACCCCGGCCTGCTCGGCGACGTGGTGCTGTGCCCCGCGGTCGCCGAGCGGCAGGCCAAGACGGCGGGCCACTCCACCCAGGACGAGATGGAGTTGCTGTGCACGCACGGCATCCTGCATCTGCTCGGCTATGACCATGCCGAGCCCGAGGAGCACACCGAGATGTTCGGCCTCCAGGGCAGGCTGCTGGCGAGCTGGCGGGAGTCGCGCTGAACACCCAGCTGTGGATGATCGCCGTCAGTGTGCTGTTGGTGGTCTTCGCGGGGCTGTTCGCGAGTGCGGAGACGGCTCTGTCGCGGGTGTCGCGGGTGCGGGTCGCCGAGCTGGACTCGGCGAAGCTGTCGGCCGTGGTGGCCGATCCCGCCCCTTATGTGAGCCTTCTCCTGCTGTTGCGGACGTCGTGTGAGCTGTCGGCCACGGTGATCGTGGCCGACCTGTGCATCGGCTGGCTTGACGAGACATGGCGCGCCTACGCCGCGGCGGCGCTGGTCATGATCCTGGTGAGCTTCACGCTCGTCGGGGTAGGCCCGCGCACCCTGGCGATCCAGCACGCCGACAAGGTCGCGCTGGCCGGTGCGGTGATCATTCACCCGCTGGCCAGGGTGCTCGGCCCGCTGGTGCGGCTGCTGATCCTGCTCGGCAACGCGCTCACCCCCGGCCGGGGCTTCCGTGAGGGCCCGTTCGCGACCGAGGCCGAGCTGCGCGACCTCGTGGACCTCGCCGAGCAGCGCAGCCTGATCGAGCCCGACGAGCGCGAGATGATCCACTCGGTGTTCGAACTCGGCGACACCGTGGTGCGTGAGGTGATGGTGCCGCGTACCGACATCGTGTTCATCGAGCGGGAGAAGACACTGAGGCAAGTCCTCTCCTTGTCCCTGCGCTCGGGGTTCTCAAGGATTCCGGTGACAGGCGAGAACGAGGACGACGTCGTCGGCGTCGCGTATCTGAAGGACGTCATCCGCCGCCTGCACGAGTCCGGCGACGACGCCTCCGGCGAGCGCGTCTCGACGCTGATGCGCGAGCCCGCCTTCGTGCCGGACTCCAAGCCGATTGACGACCTCCTGCGCGAGATGCAGGCCGAGCACACGCACGTCGCGATCGTCATCGACGAGTACGGCGGCACGGCCGGGCTCGTCACGATCGAGGACATCCTCGAGGAGATCGTCGGGGAGATCGCCGACGAGTACGACAACGAGGCCCCGCGCGTCGAACGGCTGGAGGACGGCTCGATCAGGGTGACCGCGCGGATGGGCGTGGAGGAGTTGGCGGAGCTGACGGGCGCGCCGATCGAGGAGGAGGACGTCGAGACCGTCGGCGGGCTGCTCGCGCACGCGCTCGGCAGGGTCGCGATCGCCGGGTCCACCGCGGAGGTCGCGGGGCTGCGACTGACGGCCGAGAGCCTCGCCGGGCGGCGCAACCGCATCTCGACGGTGCTGGTGGAGCGCCTGCCGGAGCCCGCCGAGGGTTGACGCGCCCGGCCCCCGGGAACGATCCCGCTCGCCGTCGGGAGAGTTTCGGGGGGAATTCCCATGGGTCGGTTCTGGCGTGTCGGCGCGTTTCCCGTCGGGGCGGCGGCCGCCGTGACGTTGGCCGCCGCCGTCGCGGCGATCGCCGCCGGATGCGGCACGAAGACTGCGGCTCCGGCGAGCGCGGCCAAGCCCGTCGCCGCGCTGCTGACAGCCGACGACCTGCCTACGGGGTACCAGCCGGCGGCCGCTCACGAGGTGTTCCGTGGGATCACCCCTGTGGACGCCGACTGCGCGGCCCTGCTTGCGCTCGCCGACGGACGCGGCCTGCGCGCGTCGGCTCCGGCGTCGGTGGCGGTGTTCTACCAGGCGAGCCCGGGCGGCACGGTGGCGCAGCGGGTGGTACGGCTCGGCGACAGGGGCGCGGCCAAGGCCGTCGGGGAGGCGCGTCGGCTCATCGGGGGGTGTCCGGCGATCGAGGCCCCGGCCGGTGAGGGCGTGCTCGCGCTTGAGCGGGTGCACCTTGAGACGCCGAGGCTGAACGCCGCCGACACCGTCGCGGCCGCCTACCGGCAGCGCACGGCCGACGGCGTCAGGCTGAGCTACGAGATCGTCGCGCACCGGGTGGGCGGGGAGCTGCTGCTCGTCGCGGGGCCCGTGCTGCTCGCCGACGGCCAGGCCGGGCCGGTCGCGGGGGCCGCGGAGGCGGCCGCGGCCAAGCTCGAGCAAGCCACTAAGGTGAGCCCGTGAATCCCGAGGACGAGAAGCTCATCAAGCTCGCCCGCGCAACGCGGGCACGTAACGGCGCGGAGGAGGGCGCGGCGGTCCGCGACGAGACCGGACGCACGTACACCGCCTCCACCGTCGCCCTGCCGAGCCTCGCGCTGACCGCGTTGCAGACGGCCGTCGCGATGGCCGTGGCGAGCGGCGCGGAGGGCCTTGAGGCCGCCGTCGTCGTCACGGCGGGCCCGGCCCCCGACGTCGCCGCCGTGCGCGACCTCTCCCAGGACGCGCCGGTCCTGGTGTGCGGCCTCGACGGGGCGGTGCGCGAAACCGTCTGAAACCGCCCTGACCTGGGACGCAAGCCGCGTAAGCAAGTGCCGGGCAATCGTCGGGCAAGAACCCTTCCCCACAGTGGTGACCGCAAGGTGAGAACCGTGGGGAAGGGAAGAAGATGTCACGTCTGCTGTACCGCCTTGGAGGGTCCGCCGCGCGGCGGCCCTGGCGGATGATCGCGCTGTGGCTGCTCGCCGTGGCGATTGCCGCAGGTGCGGCGTCGGCCTTCGGCGGGGCGTTGCAGGACGACTACCGCCTCGCGGGGACCGGCTCGCAGCAGGCCACCGACCTGCTGCGCGAGCGGTTCCCGCTGATGGCCGAGGCCGAGGCGCGGGTCGTCGTCCACGCCGACAAGCCGCTTGACGAGAGCGCCGTCGCGGCGGCCAGGACGCGGCTGGCGGCGCTGCCGCACGTCGCGGGGGTCGAGGGCCCGGTGCCGAGCCCCGACGGCCGCACCGCGCTCCTGACGGTCCGCTACGACCTGCCCGTCACCGATCTGGCGCCCAAGGAGACCCTGACGCTGCTCGAAGAGGCGGCGGAGGTCCCCGGGGCGCGCACCGAGTTCGGCGGGCAGGTGCCGGAGAACGTGTCCGCGCCTTCGGGAAGCGCCGAGGCCGTCGGCATCGGGGCCGCGCTGGTGATCCTGTTCCTGGCGTTCGGCTCGATCGTGGCGGCGGGACTGCCGCTGGCCGTCGCGCTGACCGGGCTCGGCGTGGGCGTCTCGGGGATCACCGTCCTCGCGGGGCTCGTGGACGTCGGGACCACGACGCCGACCCTCGCGATCATGATCGGGCTCGGCGTCGGGATCGACTACGCGCTGTTCGTGCTCACGCGGTTCCGCGAGTACCTGGCCGAAGGGATGCCGGTGCAGGAGGCCGCGGCGTCGGCGAACGCGACGGCCGGCCGGTCCGTGCTGTTCGCGGGCGTGACCGTGCTCGTGGCGCTGTGCGGGCTCGCGTTCTCGGGGCTGCCCGCGTTCGTGACGATGGGGTACGCGACGGGGCTCGTCGTCGCGGCGACCGTCGCGTCGGCGCTGACGCTGCTGCCCGCGCTGCTCGGCCTCGCCGGACGCCGGGTGCTGCGCCGCCGTGAGCGGCGGGGCGAGGCCGTCGCGGTGTCGTCGCCTAAGGTCGCGGCGTGGGCGTCGCGGGTGGGGGCGAAGCCGCTGCCGTGGCTGCTCGCGGCGCTGACCGTGCTGCTGGCGCTCGCCGCGCCGACGCTTGCGCTGCGCAGCTGGCCGAGCGACGCGAGCTCCGAGCCGACCTCGAACACCGTGCGGCAGGCGTACGACCTCGTCGCGGAGGCGTACGGGCCCGGTGCGAACGGTCCGCTGATCGTCGCGCTCGACCTGCGTGACGGCGTGGCCGACCCGGCCGACGTCCGGGCGAGGCTCGCCGCGCTCGACGGGGTCGCCGCGGTGCAGGAGCCCGCGCTGTCCCCGGCCAAGGACGCCGCCGCGATCACCGTCATCCCCGAGTTCGGTCCGCAGGACGAGCGCGTCGAGGCGCTCGTGGACGCGGTCCGCGCGCAGGTCCGTCCGGTGGGCGGCGAGGTGACGGGTCTGACGGCGGTCTACCGGGACGTCAACCAGCGGATCTTCGACAGGCTGCCGATCGTCATCCTTGTGGTGGTCGGTACGTCCTGCCTGCTTCTGCTGCTCGTCTTCCGCTCGATCGCCGTGCCGCTCAAGGCCGCGGTGATGAACCTGCTGTCCATCGGCGCCGCTTACGGCGTCGTGACTGCGCTGTTCCAGTGGGGTTGGGGCGTGGACGTCCTGGGGCTGCCGCACAGCGTCCCGGTGTCGAGCTTCGTACTGCCGCTGATGTTCGCCGCGCTGTTCGGGATCTCGATGGACTACGAGGTGTTCCTGCTGTCCCGGGTGCGGGAGGAATACCGCAGGACGGGTGATCCGCGCGGTTCCGTCGTGTCGGGCCTGGCGGCCACCGGGCGGATCATCACGAGTGCCGCGTTGATCATGATCGCGGTGTTCGGCGGGTTCGTCCTCGACCCCGGCGTGATCATCAAGCAGGTCGGGGTGGGCCTGGCCGTCGCCGTCGCGGTGGACGCGACGCTGGTCAGGCTGGTGCTCGTCCCTGCGGCGATGGCGCTGCTCGGCAGGTGGAACTGGTGGATGCCCGCGCGGCTCGACAGGATTCTGCCCGACCTCGGGGAGCGCGACGACGGCGGCGGCAGCGCGCGCCGCGACCTGGAACTGGTGAGCTGACAGGGCGGAACAGGCTAGAACGGAAACCCCCGTATGCGTACGGGGGTGTCCGTCATGTCGGGCCGGGCCTATGATTCCCGCGAGATGGTGGAGATTCGGGCTCTGGGCGCCCTGGAGGCCCGGGTGGGCGGGAACGTCGCCGACCTAGGGGGGACCCGTCAGCGGGCCGTCCTGGCGCGTCTGGTGGCCGCGCACGGCCGGATGGTGCCGGTCGACCGGCTGATCGAGGATCTTTGGCCCGGTGAGGCCCCGCCGCGAGCTTTGGCGGGGGTGCAGGCGTTCGTGTCGCATCTGCGCCGCGCGCTTGAGCCGGGCCGTCCTCCGCGCACCCCTGCGGGCGTCCTGGTGACGCGCGCGCCCGGATACGCGCTCGTCCTTGACGAGGCGGCCGTCGACGTGTGGCGGTTCGAGGCGCTCGCGTCGCGCACCGCCGATCCGGCCGAGGCGCTGGCGTCCGCCGAGGAGGCTTTGGCGCTATGGCGCGGCCCCGCCTACGCCGAGTTCACCGACCTGCCCTGGGCCGAGGCCGAGGCCGCCCGTCTCGACGGACTGCGCCTCACCGCCGTCGAACGCCGTGCCGCCGCCCTGCTCGACGCAGGGGAGGGGGCACGCGCGCTCACCGACCTTGAGGCGCACACCGCAGAGAACCCCTTGCGCGAGGAACTCTGGCGGCTGCTGGCGCTCGGCCTCTACCGGGCCGGAAGACAGGCCGACGCCCTCGCCGCGCTGCGCAAGGTCCGCGACCTGCTCGCCGACGAGCTCGGCGTCGATCCGGGACCCGCGCTGCGGAAGCTGGAACACGACATCCTGCGGCAGGACACGGCCCTTGCCGCCGCGGCCCCCGCTCCCGCCGTCCGTGCCGTCGCACCCCCGCCGCCGGAACCCGTTCCCCTCCCGCAGGAAGAGCCGCTCGTCGGACGCGAAGATGAGGTAGGCGAGGTGCTGGCGGCGGTCCGCGCGGGACGGCGTGTCGTGCTCGTCTCGGGGGAGGCGGGGGCCGGCAAGACCGCGTTCGCCGACCGGATCTGCCGCGACCTCGCCCGCGAGGGCTGGCGGCACGCCCGAGGCAGGACCCCCGAGGTCGACGGCGCGCCCGCCGCCTGGGCGTGGGCGGAACTCCTGCGCGCCCTGCACGCGGTGCGTCCCGCGCCCGACGCGCTCGCGCCCATGCTCGACGACGACACGCCCGCGCCGTCCGCCGACCCGTCAGTCGCGCGGTTCAGGCTGCACCGCGCGATCGGCGGCTACCTCGCCGACCTCGCCCACGCCGCGCCGCTCGCGGTCGTCCTCGAGGACCTGCACCGCGCCGACACCGAGACCCTCGGCCTGCTCGCCGGACTGCCCGAGCGCGCCCCCGACGTGCTGTTCATCGGCACGTTCCGCTCGACCGAGCCGAGCGAGCCGCTCGCCGACGCGCTCGCCGCGCTGGCCGGGCGCGAACCCGTCAGGATCGCGCTCGGCGGGCTGCGCGCCGACGCCGTCGCCGACCTGGTGCGCAGGGTGTGCCGCCGCGAGGTCGACGCGGCGACCCTCGCCGCCGTCGCCGAGCGCACGGCGGGGAACCCGTTCTTCGTGCGCGAGACCGCGCGTCTCCTGGACGCCGAAGGCCCGGACGCCGCTTTGCGCGAGGTGCCTTCCGGCGTCGGCGACGTGCTGCGCCGCCGCGTCGCGCGGCTTCCCGCGACCGCCGCGACGGTGCTGCGGACCGGCGCGGTCCTCGGCCGCGAGGTCGATCTCGACGTGCTCACCCGGGTGTGCGAACTCGGCGAGGACACCGTCCTCGAGGCGCTCGAGGCCGCGCTGATCACCGGTCTGATCACCGAGGACGAGACCGGCGCGCGCTTCGCCCACGTGCTCGTCCGCGACACCCTGTACGGCGAGCTGTCACGGCTGCGCAGGGCGCGGCTGCACGGCCGCGTCGCCAACGCGCTCGAGGAGCTGCGGCCCGGCGACAGCGCGGCCCTCGCGCACCACCATCTCGCGGCGGGCACCCGGCTTGACCGCGCTGTGGTGCACGCCTCGCGCGCCGCAGAGGCGGCCGAGGCGAGGTTCGCGCACCGCGCGGCGGTCGAGCTGTGGGCCAGCGCGCTTGAGGCGCACACAAGGACGGGCGGCGCGGTCGCGGGCCGGATGGAGCTGACGGCCCGGCTCGTGCGCGCGCTTGTCCTCGCCGGTGACGTGATGACGGCACGGGTCCGCCGCGACGAGGCCGTCGCCGCTCTCGAAGACCTCGCCAAGGCGGGCCCCACGGAGGTGGAGCTCGCCGCGCGCGTCCTCACCGCGTTCGATACGCCGATGCTGTGGGCCAACCGTCCTTACGGGCTGCGTGACGACCGTCTCGTGGCGACGATGGAAGCCGTCCTGGAACGGCTGCCGCGCGGGGAGACGAGGGTGCGGCTGCTCACGTCGATCGCCCTTGAGCTCGACGGCGACGCCTCGGGCAGGGGAGTGGAAGCCGCCGAGGAGGCTGTGGCGCTCGCCCGCGACCTCGGAGGCGGCAAGATCCTTGTGCACGCGCTGAACGGCCTGTTCAACAACAGCTACCGCGGCGCGGGGGACGTCGTCGTACGCGAGGCGATAGGCAGGGAGATGGTTGAGCTCGCCGAACGGCACTCGCTCGGCGAGTACGTGGCGCTCGGCCATCTGTCGCTGCACCAGAACGCGTGCTGCCGCCTCGACTTCGAAGCCTCCAGGGCGCTGCATGAGCGCGGCGTCGAGCTGGCCCGCAGGTACGAGCTGCCGTTGCTGGTGAACCTCGCGTCCTGGCGGCCGTGCCTGGACCACACCCTCGCGGGCCGCTTCGACGAGGCGGGCGCGCACGCCGAAGCCGTCGTCGCGGGGATGGCGGGGACCAGCTCGTTCGGCGCGGAGGCGGCGATCGCCTGGTGCGTCAGGTTCGCCATCATGTTCGCGCGCGACAGGCTCCCCGAGCTGATCGACGAGTCCCGGGAGCTGTGGCGGGGCTGGCCCTACGGCGCGGCCTGCGACGCCTACGCGCTGACGCTCGCGGCCGGGGGCAGGCTCGAGGAGGCCCGCGAGGTCTTCACGCACATCTCGCCGATCCGCCGCGACTACCTGTTCGACCTGCAGATCTCGCTGCGCGCGCTCGCCGCGATGGCCGTCGGCGAGGACGCCGTCGCCGAGGACGCCTACCGGCTGCTCCTGCCGTTCGCCGACGGGTTCGTCGGCACGTTCACCACCGCCGTCGCGGTGTGCCCCGCCGCGTGGGTGCTCGGCGAGGTCGCGACCCACCTGGGGCTGCCGGAGGCGGCCGCGCACTACGCGCGCTCGGCGGAGGTGGCGCGCAAGGCGGGGTCGGACTTCTGGGTGCGGCGCAGTATGGCGCGTCTTGCCTGATTCGGGGGTTTCGCTGCGGTTTATGATTCCCGCGAGATGGTGGAGATCCGGGCTCTGGGAGCCTTTCAGGCGCGGCTCGGCGGCGCGGCGGTGGACCTCGGCGGAACCCGTCAGCGGGCCGTCCTGGCGCGTCTGGTGGCCGCACGGGGCCGGATGGTGCCGGTCGACCGGCTGATCGAGGACCTGTGGCCGGGGGAGGCCCCTCCGCGAGCTTTGGCGGGGGTGCAGGCGTTCGTGTCGCATCTGCGCCGCGCGCTTGAGCCGGGACGCCCTCCGCGCACGCCCGCCGCGGTGCTCGTCACGCGGCCGCCGGGGTACGCGCTCAAGGTCGGCGACGGCGCGGTCGACGTCTGGCGGTTCGAGGAGCTGGTCCGCGAGAGCGCCGAGCCGCGCGACGCCTGGGAGCGCGCAGAGGCGGCGCTTGAGCTGTGGCGCGGGCCCGCGTACGCGGAGTTCGCCGACCTGCCGTGGGCGGAGGCCGAAGGCGTCAGGCTCGAGGAGTTGCGGCTGACGGCGGTCGAGCGCAGGGCAGCGGGGATGCTGCGCGCGGGAGCCGCCGCGCAGGCGCTGCCCGACCTTGAGGCGCACACGTCCGCACACCCCTTGCGCGAGGAGCCATGGCGGCTGCTGGCGCTCGGCCTCTACCGCGTCGGAAGGCAGGCCGACGCCTTGTCCGCGCTGCGCAAGGTGCGCGAGCTGCTCGCCGACGAACTCGGCGTCGATCCCGGCCCCGCCCTGCAGAGGCTGGAACACGACATCCTGCACCAGTCGGACGCGCTCGACGCGCCCGAGACCGTGCCGCGTGTGAGCCTCGTGCGGACCCGTCGGGCCGAGGCCGAGGCCGTCGAGCCGGAGCCACTGCTGGGCCGGGAGGCCGAGGTGGCCGGGGTCGTGGAGGCGGTCCGCGCGGGCCGTCGGCTGGTTCTCCTGGCGGGCGAGGCGGGGGCGGGCAAGACCGCGCTCGCCGACCGGATCTGCCGCGACCTCGCCGCCGACGGCCTCCGCTCGGCCTGGGGCCGCACCCCCGAGGTGGACGGCGCGCCCGCCGCCTGGGCGTGGGCGGAACTCCTGCGCGCCCTGCACGCGCGCCATCCGGCCGCCGACTCGCTGCGTTCTGCGCTGTCCCCACTGCTCGACGACGCCGCGTCGCCTTCCGGAGACCGTTCGGTGGCGCGCTTTCGGCTGCACAGGGCGGTCGGGGCGTACCTCGCCGATGTCTCGGCCGCCGCGCCCCTCGCCGTCGTCCTCGAGGATCTGCACCGGGCCGACGACGAGACCCTCGCGCTGCTGGCGAGCCTTCACGAGCAGGCGCCCGGCGTCGTCGTCCTGGGCACCTACCGGCCGACGCAGCTCACCGACGCCCTCACCGACGCGCTGGCGACGCTCGCCAGGTATGAGCCGGTCCGGGTGGATCTGACAGGGCTCGCGCCCGAGGCCGTCGCCGCGCTCGTGCGGCGGATGTGCCGGCGCGAGGTGGACGCCGCGACCCTCGCCGCCGTCGCCGAGCGCACGGCCGGGAACCCGTTCTTCGTCCGGGAGACCGCGCGTCTGCTCGACGCCGAAGGCCCCGAGGCCGCCTTGCGCGAGGTGCCTTCCGGGGTGGTCGACGTGCTGCGCCGCCGCGTCTCCCGGCTTCCGGCGACCGCGCGGACCGTGCTGCGCACCGCGTCGGTCGTCGGCCGCGACGTCGATCCCGACCTGCTCACCGAGGTCTGCGGCGTGGACGACGACACCGTCCTCGACGCCCTGGACGCCGCCCTCATGACGGGCCTTGTCGCCGAAGACGGCCCGGGTATCCGCTTCGCCCACGTCCTCATCCGCGACACCCTCTACGGCGAGCTGTCCGTGCTGCGCAGGGCACGTCTGCACGGGAGGGTCGCAGCCGCCTTGGAGAGACGGCCCTCCGCCGACGCGTCCGCCCTCGCCCACCACCACCTCGCGGCGGGAACCGACCTAGCGAGGGCCGCCCATCACGCCGCCCGTGCGGCCGAGGCGGCTGAGGCGCGCTTCGCGCACCCGCAGGCGGCCGAGCTGTGGACGTCGGCCCTTGACGCCCACACACGCGCGTCCGGCGACGTCCGTACCAAGATGGAGTTGACGGCCCGGCTCGTGCGCGCGCTTGTGCTCGCCGGAGACGTCATGAAGGCACGCGAGCGCCGTAATGAGGCCGTCCCGGAGCTTGCCAGGCTCGGCGATCCCGAGCTGACGGCGAGGGTCGTCACCGCGCTCGATACGCCCTCGCTGTGGAACAGCCACAGCTACGGCGTCCATGACGAGGAGCTTGTGGCCGTCATGGAGGAGGCAGTGTCCCGGCTGCCGCGCGGGGAGGCCAAGGCGCGGCTGCTCAACTCGATCGCCCTCGAGCTGGAGAACGACGAGCAGGGCAGGGGGAGCAAGGCGGCCGAAGAGGCCGTCGCGCTGGCGCGTGAGCTGGGCGGCGGGGAACTGCTCGCGCACGCGCTGCACGGCATGTTCACCAACCGGCACCGCTCGGCGGCCGACCTCGCCGTCCGCGAGGAGATCGGCAGGGAGCTCGTAGAAGTCGCCGAACGGCACGCGTTGGGCCCCTATCTCGCCCTCGGCCACCTGTGCCTGTACAAGACCGCCGCCGGACGCCTCGACTTCACGACGGCCGACCACCATCTCGCCGAGGGCAGAAGGCTTGCCCGTCGCTACGAGATGACGCTCCTTGTCAACATCTCCGCCTGGGCCCCCTGCCTGCGCCTCGCCCTCGCAGGACGGCTCGCGGAAGCCGAGGCCGAGTACGACGCGGTGCTTACCGCGATGCTCAGGACCAGCGTGTGGGGCGGCGAGGTGGCGATCTCCTGGGCGGGCAGGCTCAGCCTCCACCTCATGCGCGACACCGTCGCCGACCTGCTCGGCCCCGCCGAGTCGCTGTTCCGGCTGATGCCGCGCGGAGCCGTCCGGGACGCCTACGCCCTCACCCTCGCCGCCTCCGGAGACCTCGCGAAGGCGAGGGAGGTGTTCGACGCGTCGGAGCGCATCCGCACCGACCACCTGGAAGACCTCAACATGGCCGTGCGCGCGCTAGCGGCCGTCGCCTTGGCGGACAGAGCCGCCGCCGAAGAGGCATACACAAGGCTCCTGCCGTATGCCGAGTACTTCATAGGGACGACCACCGGAGCCGTCGCCCTGTGCCCGGCCGGGTGGGTCCTGGGGGAGGCCGCCTCCCTCCTCGGCAGGCCGGAGGCGGCCGAGCACTACGCACAGGCGGCACGGGTCGCGCGCAAGGCGGGGTCGCGTTACTGGGCGGAGCGGTCGCTCGCTCAGCTCCCGTAGACCGCGCGGAGCAGCCTCGCGTAAGACGGCCCGAACAGGCGCAGCACGAGCCGCATGGGCGCCCCGGCGTCGGCGAGCAGCCGGGCCCGGTCGGCGGGCTCGCAGGAGGCCGCGATGAACGGCACGAGCCACCGCAGATGCGACGGCTTCGCGCCCTTGCGAATCCGCGCCTCGCAGGCCGCCCACTGCTCGGCCGTCAGATAGCGGCGCACGATCGGGAAGACCGTCGCCTCCTCCTCGGTGATGTGCTCGTCAAGGAGGTCGCGCAGATCGGCGAGGGCCTTGGCGCGGGCGGTCCCCCGGGCGGCGCGGACCCGGTCGAGACACGGGTCGATGGCGCCGTGGTCGTCGGTCAGCGGGGCGAGGTCGATCGCGGCCCCGGCCGCGGCGACGATCACCGGCCAGACGATCTCGTCCTCGCTGGCGTGGTGGGCGTGGATCTCGTGGAGCAGGCTGTCGAGATGACGGCGCAAGGCCGCCTCGCGCTCGGGCGGGAAGGGCGCGTCGCCCTGGGCCGCGGTCAGGTCCGCGAGCCGCCGCACCTCGGCGCGCATGCCCCGGTGGATCGTCGTGAAGATGGTCAGGTCGGGTTCCCCGCCCCCGACGCGGCGGGCGCTGTCGCTGTTCATGACCCCACTGTCGGCCCGTGCCCTTGCGGGGCTCTTGCGGTGTGCTTGCCGCCGCCCTGGTCCGGCCATCGGCCCGGATACGGGAGAATCGGAACGTGACCACGCCAGACCAGCCCGACTTCAGATCCGGATTCGCCTGTTTCGTCGGGCGGCCCAACGTGGGCAAGTCGACGCTGATGAACGCGCTGGTCGGCGCGAAGGTGGCGATCACCAGCAACCGGCCGCAGACCACGCGCCGCGCCATCCGGGGCATCGTGCACCGCGCCGACGCCCAGCTCGTCATCGTCGACACCCCCGGCCTGCACCGGCCGCGCACCCTGCTCGGCGAGCGGCTCGACAGCCTCGTGCGCGGCACCCTCACCGAGGTCGACGTGATCGGCTTCTGCGTCCCGGCCGACGAGAAGGTCGGCGACGGCGACCGCTACATCGCCAGGGAACTCGCCGGGATCAAGGGCACCCCGGTCGTCGCGATCGTCACCAAGGCCGACAAGGTCGCCCCCGAGCAGCTCGCCGAACAGCTCATGGCCGTCGACAAGCTCGGCTCCTGGTCCGACATCGTCCCCGTCTCGGCCGTGGGCGGCCTCGGCGGCTCCTCCGCCACGCCCTACCAGCTCGACGTCGTCGCCGACGTGATCATCGACAAACTCCCCGAAGGCCCCCCGCTCTACCCCGAAGGCGACCTCACCGACGAGCCGGAACAGATCCTCGCCGCCGAGTTCATCCGCGAAGCCGCCCTGGAGGGTGTGGAACAAGAGGTCCCCCATTCCATCGCCGTCGTGGTCGACGAGATGACCCCCCGCCAGGGCCGTCCCGACCTCACCGACATCTACGCCCACATCTTCGTGGAACGCCCAAGCCAGAAAGCCATCCTCATCGGCCGCAAGGGCCAACGCCTCCGCCAGGTGGGCACCCAGGCCCGCCACCAAATAGAGGCCCTCCTAGGCACCCGCGTCTACCTGAACCTCCAGGTCAGCGTAGCCAAAGACTGGCAACGCAACCCCAAACAACTCCGCCGCCTAGGCTTCTACGACTAACCCCACCCAGCCAGCCGACCATTCAATCACCCCGCCCCGTCACCGTGCGGCTCGCCAACGGGCAGCCGCACGGTGTGGTCACCGAAGTCCGCGACGAGATCCAGACGCCCACCGAGCGCCTGGACGTACCGCGCGATGACGTCCAGCGCGGCGTGTTCACCGTGCTCGATCTGCGAAACACGCGCGACGCTGACCCCCATCCGCGCGGCGATGTCCTTCTGGATCAGCCCTGCCTGCCTGCGAGCCTCAGCGAGCTGATGCCCGCGCGCCTCAGCGAGCAGCCGCCGCGCCCCGTCCTCAACCTCAGCGGGCGTGACACCTGCCGCATACAACTCAGCCTCAAGCGTCTCCCAGTCTTCCGGAACCGGCATGTCACTCCTGTCCTTCGATCGTGTACGCGATGTACAGGCGTTCGGCGACCGGGATGTTGTCGCGGTACCAGCGTTCCCAGTTGCCCGCCTTGTCACCGCCCAGCAGCAGCAGCGCCGACCGGGACGGGTCGAACGCGAAGATTATCCGGATCTCCGACCGTCCTCGTGACCCAGGGCGCAGCTCCTTGAGGTGGTGCACCGCCGACCCCTTGAGCCGATCCACCAATGGTCGGCCCAGCGTGGGGCCCTCGTCGCGAAGCGCTTTCGCGCTTACTCGTCTTGGCTGGTTCCGGGGGTGCTCCAGACGCGCGGATACACGACGGCCGTCTTTCGCACGATCATGCGCCGCACCGATGCGCCTGACGACGTTGACGCGGCGGTGAGCGCGCGGATGCAGCGTCAGAGGGTGCTGCGGGAGGGAGACCATCGGTTCGCGTTCGTCATTGAGGAATCCGTCCTGCGGACTTCGGTGTGTGAGCCGGAAGACCATGCCGCGCAGCTCGACCATCTGGCCATCTGCGCGGCCCTCCCATCGGTGAGCCTCGGCGTCATCCCCATGGGCCACCAGCGCCGCCGTTGGCCTGTGGAGGGCTTCTGGATCTTCGATGACGAACAGGTCAACGTGGAGCTGGTCTCCAGCTACCTGACCATCACCCAACCCCGCGAGATCGCCGACTACGCACGTGCTTTCTCTGATTTGTCGGAGATGGCCGTCTATGGCGCGCGGGCACGCGCCCTGATCGACTCCGCGCTAGACGCCCTCGCGTAGCGGGCGTGCAAGTTCGTGCACGTTCGTTGAGGGCGGTCAAGCCCGCTTCCTACCGTCGTCCCTAGGAGGCCGAACGTGCCGAATGGGGGTTGGGGATGGTCGAACAGGAAGCGCTGACAGCGCCGGTAGCCGAGAGGCTGGGGCGGGTCGTGACGGCGCGGCAACTGCTGAATCTGGCCGCAAGAGCGGGGGCCGTCGGTGAAGTGGAAGCGCTCGGCGGCTCGGCTGTGCGGGTGCTTCCGGTGAGCGACGCGGAGTTGTACGCGGACGGCTTCACCGTCGATCCGGCTGAATCGGCTCCGCTGGAGTATCGGGGGCCGCTCGAAGAGCCCCCGGCGGCTGTTGTCGCCGGGGAGGTGGGGCGCATCGTCGGCGAACTGCTGGACGTCGCCGACCAAGTCCGACTCTGCCCGCAATGCCCCAGGGCAATCGGCGGGCTGTGCTTCGAGCACTTCGGCGCGGTCCGGGGAATTCTCCCTCCGGAGAAGAGCGGATGACGCTCTCCGGCCAGCTCAGCAGCCTGATCCTCCACCTCGCCACCGGAGGCGCGACGTGCATCCTCTTCGGCATGCTTCTTGGACACCTAGGAGCTGACGGTTTGGGCTGCGGGGCGGTCGGTGTGTGGAGGGTTAGGGGTGGGGTGGGGCTGTGCGGGGGGTGAGGGTGGGGAGGGGGTTTTGGTGGGTGTAGAGGGTTAGTTTGCCGCCCTTGTATTTCCACGTTTGGGTGGGGGTGAAGCCTTCGGATTCCAGGGCTTGGCGTTTGGCGGGGGCGGTGGATTTGGAGCCGGGGAGGAAGGCTACGCGGTTGTCGATCAGCCAGACTCGGGGGGCGGTGGTGAGGGCGGTGGGGTAGGCGGGGCGGGGGAGTTCGCGGCCCTTGAGGTCGCCGGTTTTGGTGGGGGGGGTTTTGAGGAGGATGTCGTCCAGGTCCTGCCAGGTGGTGGGGTAGGTGGCGAGGACGGGGCGGAAGCGGATGTCGGTGAAGATGAGGGCGTCGCCCGGGGCCTTGTGGGTGGCGATGATGGTGGTGAGGGTGCGGAGGTCGTCCACGCGGGCGTCCTGGCGGCGGACGGTGAGTTGGGCGGGGACGGTCGCGGTGATGGCGATGGCGAGGCCGGCCCAGGTGAGGGGGCGCCAGGGGAGGAGGGCAAGGGCCGCGGCGATGAGGAGGGCGGCGGCGGGGACGCAGTAGAGGAGGTAGCGCTGGACGTACAGGGGGGAGATGAGGGAGACGCTCAGGAGGAGGGCCGGGGGGAGGAGCAGCCAGGGGAGGGCTACGGGGGTGACGGGGGAGCGGCGGATGACCGCGTAGGTCATGAGGGCGAAGGCGGGGACGGCGAAGTAGGGGCCCCAGCCGAGGGCTTCCAGGAGGTTGGTGAAGCCGTTCCAGGTGGGGGGTTCGATCCAGCTGACCTGGTAGCGCTGGGCGGAGGAGGCGTAGGCGAGGACCGAGAGCGGGATCATCGCGGACGCCGTCGAGATCAGGTAGGGGCGCCAGTCGGAGCGGCGGGTGATCAGGTGGGCGGGCAGGAGCAGCAGGGCGAAGAGGTGGGCCGCGCCCAGGAGGACCACCGATAGGGCGTAGAGGGCCCAGCCGCGTCGGGTCGAGGCGCGGAGCAGGAGCCAGGTCGCGAGGGTGGCGAGGGCCATGACGATGGCGTACTGGCGGGCTTCCTGGGCGTGCCTCGCGACGAAGGGGGAGGCGGCCACCAGCAACCCGGCGATCAGGCCCACCTGGTCGGAGACGAGGCGGCGGCCGATCAGGGCGGTCAGGCCCGCCGCTGCGGCGGCGGCCAGCGCCGACGGGAGGCGCAGCGCGATCACCGAGTCGCCCGCGACGGCGGTCCAGCCCTGCATGAACACGTAGTAGGCCGCGTGGACGGCGTCGATCTCCTGGAGCACCGCGGCGAGCTGACGCAGGGAGCGGTTCGCCAGGTCGGCGGTCACCGCCTCGTCGCGCCACAGCGAGGGGGTGTCGAGACGCCAGAGCGCCGCCGCCAGGCCCGCCAGGGCGGCGAGCACGGGCAGGGCGGCGGCGGGGAAGCGGGTGGGACGGGTGTTCATCGCGGGACCGAGGCTACAGGCGAAGCGCGATCCGCGACGATCCATCCGGATTTCAGGGGATCAACCGTGTGACGTGGAGTTTGTGGTGATCGTGGGCGGGAGCAGGGGCGGGCCGGGGTTACCCTTGCGCCGGCACGTCTCTGGTCATATCGCCCACACGGTGCCGGGTCCCTCTGTACGTTGACTTTCGCGACCCTTGGAAGGGAGATCCCGTTGTTCGTCCTCTTCGGGATATCGGTCCGCTTCCGGACCGTGGGCGAGGGCATGTTCCACTGCCCGTCGTGCGGCGGCGATCGCCGCTACCGGCGACGGGCCGGACGGCGCTACGTCACCGCCGTGCTGCCCCTGATCCCCCTCGACCGGCTCGGCCACACCGTCCAGTGCCGGGCGTGCCGCACCCGCTTCAACACCGGCGTCCTGCGCACCCCCACCGCCGCCCGGATGGAGTCGGCGCTCCCCGCCGCCGCCCGCGCCGCGTGCTGCCTGGCGCTGCTGGCCGGCGACCCCGCCGACACCGCAGCACGGGTCCGCGCCGTCGACGTCGTGCGCGGCTACGGCGAGGACGCCTACGGCCCCGAGGAGCTCGCGGGCGACCTCGACATGCCCGAGTCCTACCAGCTCGAGGAGATCGCCGCGACGGGCGCGCAGCTGGCGGTCGAGGCCAAGGAGTGGTTCCTCGCCCAGATCGTCAGGGTGGCGCTGGCCGCCGGCGAGCTGTCCACCGGCCAGCGCGACGAGCTGCACCGCATCGCCGGGACGCTCGGGCTCAGCCCCGCCCACGCGCTCGGCGTGATCCTCACCACCGAGGGCGCGTCCCGATGAGCGCGGCCCCGCGCACCGCCCTGGTCCGGGCTCCCGGACCGAGGCTTGCCGAGGGCCTGCTCACCCATCTCGACCGCGCGCCGGTCGACCTCGCCGCCGCCCGCGCCCAGCATGACGAGTACGTCGGGGCGCTCGCCGACGCCGGGTTCGCCGTCCGTTTCGTCGAGCCCGCCGACGACTGCCCCGACGCGGTCTTCGTCGAGGACACCGCGGTCGTCTCCGGGAACCGCGCGGTCCTCGCCGCGCCGGGCGCGCCGGAGCGCAGGGCCGAGGTCGCCGGGACCGAACGCGCCCTGCGCGAGCTCGGCCTTGAGATCCACACGCTCGGCGAGGGCTGCACCCTTGACGGCGGCGACGTCCTGCGCGCCGGGGACACCTGGTACGTCGGCAGATCGAGCCGCACCGACGACGAGGCCCTGTGCAGGTTCGCGCCGCTGATGCCCGGCCGCCGCGTCGTCGGCGTCAAGGTCGGCGGGGTGCTGCATCTGAAGACCGCGATGACGGCGCTGCCCGACGGCACCCTCATCGGCTCGCCCGACCACGTCGACACCGCAGGGCTGCCCGGCCTGCTCGTCGCGCCCGAGCCGTCCGGGGCGCGGGTGCTGGTCCTCGGCGACGACCACGTGATGGTCGCGGCGAGCGCGCCGCGCACTGCGGCCCGGCTGCGCGCCGACGGCTGGCGAGTCACGGTTCTTGACATCGGCCAGTTCGAGGCGCTCGAGGGCAGCGTGACCTGCCTTTCCGTGCTCATCTGAAAAGTACCCTTCCAGTACGTCCCGCAGGGTGAGACTCTTCAACGCGCCGTGATTCACCGTTTGTTCACATGGTGGTACTTCGGTAATGCGCAATTAACATACGGACGGGATACGCGAAATACGGCTCCCGGAAGTTGTTCCCGACAAACGACGGGGAACCACGCCCGAGGAGAGCAAGTTGCGCATTACCCCCCTGCGGAAAATGGCGGTCCTGCTTACCGCGTCCGCACTCGCGCTCACCGCCTGCGGCGGCGCCGAGGAAGAGTCCGGCGGCGGCGACGCGAACGCCAACGAGATCAAGGTCGGCATCCTGCACTCCCTGAGCGGCACGATGGCGATCAGCGAGGTGACGGTCCACAACTCCGAGCTGATGGCGATCGAGGAGATCAACGCCAAGGGCGGCGTGCTCGGCAAGAAGATCGTTCCGGTCGTGGAGGACGGGGCCTCCGACTGGCCGACCTTCGCCGAGAAGGCGCGCAAGCTCATCCGCAGCGACAAGGTCGCCACCGTCTTCGGCGGCTGGACCAGCGCGAGCCGCAAGGCCATGCTGCCGGTGTTCGAGCAGGAGAAGGGCCTGCTCTGGTACCCGGTGCAGTACGAGGGCCTGGAGTCCTCGCCCAACATCTTCTACACGGGCGCGACCACCAACCAGCAGATCATCCCCGGCCTCGACTACCTCAAGTCCGAGGGCAAGAAGAAGATCTTCCTGGTCGGCAGCGACTACGTCTTCCCGCGCACCGCCAACAAGATCATCAAAGCCTACGCCGAGGCCAACGGCATGGAGGTCCTGGGCGAGGAATACACCCCGCTCGGCCACACCGAATACGGCACGCTGGTGTCGAAGGTAATGGACGCCAAGCCCGACGCAGTTTTCAACACCCTGAACGGTGACAGCAATGTCGCCTTCTTCAAGCAGTTCAAGGCCGCCGGTGGAACTGCCGAGAAGCTGCCCGTCCTTTCGGTGAGCATCGCCGAGGAAGAAGTCGGCGGCATCGGCGTCGACAACATCGTCGGCCAGCCCGTCGCGTGGAACTACTACCAGACCACCGAGGGCGAGGCGAACACCAAGTTCGTCGAGGCGTTCAAGAAGAAGTACGGCTCCGACAAGGTCACCTCCGACCCGATGGAGGCCGGATACAACGCCGTCTACCTGTGGGCCGCCGCCGTCGAGAAGGCCGGCAGCACCGACGTCGAGGCCGTCAAGAAGGCAGCCGACGGCATCGCGCTCGACCTGCCGGAGGGCAAGGTCACCATCGACGGCGCCACCCAGCACGTCTACAAGACCGCCAGGATCGGCGTCATCCAGTCGGACGGCCTGATCAAGGAGGTGTGGAACTCCGGTGAGCCGATCAAGCCGGACCCGTACCTCAAGGACTACCCCTGGGCGGCCGGTCTCTCCTAGGCCCCCGCGCTGAACCGCATGGACACCGGGGCCACCCCGCGCGCCGACCACGGGTCGGGCGCGGAGTGGCCCTCCCGCATGCACGTAGCCCGCATGCCAGAAGAAAGGAGGGGAAAACCATGCTCAGCCAGCTTCCCATCGGCCTCAGCATCGCCGGTGCGCTGCTGCTCATCGCGCTCGGCCTGACGTTCACGTTCGGGCAGATGGGCGTCATCAACATGGCGCACGGCGAGTTCATCATGGCCGGCGCCTACACCGCCTACATGCTCCAGGGCTTCGCCGACGACCAGGCCGTCATCGTCGCCCTGCCCGTCGCCTTCCTCGTCGCGGGAGGGATGGGCCTGATCCTCGAACGGCTGGCCATCCGGAGATTCTACGGACGGCCACTTGACACACTGCTGCTCACGTGGGGCGTCAGCCTCGTCCTCCAGCAGCTGGCCAGGCAGCTCTTCGGCGCGCCGAACGTCAACGTGACCGCGCCCGGCTGGCTGTCGGGCCGCCTCACCCTCGGCGACGTCGCCATCCCCTACACCCGGCTGTTCATCATGGTCCTCGCGGTCGCCTGCGTCGTTGCGATCTGGGCCTATATGAACCGTTCCAAGCAGGGCCGCAGGATGCGCGCGGTCATGCAGAACCGCGAGCTCGCGGCGTGCTCGGGCGTGGTCACCGAGCGGGTCGACCAGTTCACGTTCTTCATCGGCTCGGGCCTCGCGGGCGTCGCGGGGGTGGCGCTCACCCTCATCGGCCCGATCGGCCCGACGCTCGGCACCAACTACATCGTCGACGCGTTCCTCGTGGTCGTCGCGGGCGGGCTCGGGCAGCTGCGCGGCGCGGTGATCGCGGCGGTCGCGCTCGGCATGATCCAGTCGTACGCGGAGTTCTGGACGAACGCCAGCGCGGCCAAGGTGCTGGTCTTCGCGGCGATCATCGCCTTCCTGCAGGTCCGTCCCCAGGGCATGTTCGTCCTGCGTTCGCGGGCGCTCACATGACCGGGCTGAAGCGGGGCACGACCCCGTTCGACGTGCGCGCGTTCCTCACCGGCAGGTACCGGGGATATGTGGCCTTCGCCCTTGTCGCCCTCCTGCTGCTCGCCGTCGCCCCCGCGGCGCTCGACCCGTTCCGGCTGAGCCTGCTCGCCAAGTACCTGTGCCTGGCCATCGCCGCGCTCGGCATCGGCCTCGCGTGGGGCCAGGGCGGCATGATGACGCTCGGGCAGGGCGTCTTCTTCGGCCTGGGCGGCTACGCCATGGGCATGCACCTGAAGCTCAAGGAGGCAGGCGAGAACGGCCTTCCGGACTTCATGACGTGGAGCGGCGTGGAGGAGCTGCCCGCGATCTGGGAGCCGTTCCGCAGCCCGTTCTTCGCCCTCACGATGGTCGTGGTGCTGCCCGTCGTGGTGGCGACGGCGCTCGGCCTGCTGGTGTTCCGGCAGCGGGTGCGCGGGGCGTACTTCGCGATCCTCAGCCAGGCGCTCGCCGCCGCGTTCGTCATCTGGCTGGTCGGCAACCAGGGCCTCACCGGCGGCACCAACGGGCTCACCAACTTCTACGACGTCTTCGGCATGTACCCCGAGGACGACTCCACCAAGCTGACGTTCTACTTCGTCGTCGTCATCGCCGTCGGCGTCCTGTACCTGGTGGCCAGGCACATCGTGCGCAGCCGCTTCGGCAGGCTGCTCGTGGCGATCCGCGACGGCGAGGACAGGGTCAGGTTCCTCGGCTACAACCCCGCGACGGTCAAGACCATCACGTTCGCGGTGTCGGCGGCCATGGCGGGCATCGCCGGGGCCCTGTACGTCCCGGTCGTCGGGATCATCTCCCCGGCGCTGCTCGGGGTGGTCCCGTCGATCGAGCTGCTGGTCGCGGTCGCGATCGGCGGCAGGTTCTCGCTGTTCGGGGCGCTGCTGGGCGGCGTGCTCATGAACTGGGCGCGCACCACGTTCTCCGAGAGCTGGCCGGACGGCTGGACCTACGTCCAGGGCGGCCTGTTCATCCTGGTGATCATGCTCGCGCCCAAGGGCATCGCGGGCCTGGCCAGGCAGCTCGGCGACGTCGCCGCGCGCCGCCGCGCCAAGACCCCGCCCGCTCCGGCGGCACAGGAGCCCGAGGTCAAGAAGGAGGTGCCGGTATGACCGAGGAGGCGCAGCCGACGCCCGAGACGCCGACGGTCAAGTCCGGCGGCCTGCTGGAGATCCGCGACCTCATGGTCGTCTTCGACGGGTTCAAGGCGATCAACGGCGTCGACCTCACCGTGGGGGAGGGGGAGCTCAGGTTCCTCATCGGCCCCAACGGCGCGGGCAAGACGACCCTCGTGGACATCATCACCGGCCTGACCAAGCCGACGTCCGGGACCGTGACGTTCGCGGGCACGTCGCTGGTCGGCCGCAAGGAGCACCAGATCGTCCGGATGGGCGTCGGCCGGACCTTCCAGACATCCGTGGTGTTCGAGGAACTCTCGGTCCTGGAGAACATCGACCTCGCCGCGACCTTCCGCAACCCGCTGGTCAAGCTGCTGCGACGGCGAAGGACCGTCTCCGACGAGGTCGCCGCCGCGCTGGAGACCATCGGCCTGAAGGACCTCGCCGACAAGCCCGCCGGCATCCTGTCGCACGGCCAGCGCCAGTGGCTGGAGATCGGCATGCTCATCGCGCAGGGCCCGAAGCTGCTCCTCCTCGACGAACCCGTCGCGGGCATGAGCAAGGACGAGCGCGAGCGCACCGGCGAACTCCTCACCGAGATCGCCAGGGACCACACGGTGATCGTCATCGAGCACGACATGGAGTTCCTGCGCCGCTACGCCTCGACCGTCACCGTCCTGCACGAGGGGACGGTGCTGGTCGAGGGCGACGTCGCGGCGGTCCAGGCCGACCCGAGGGTCCAGGAGGTCTATCTGGGCCGCAAGAAGGAGGACGCCGCGTGATGCTCCAGGTGGAGGGGCTGGAAGCCGCCTACGGCAGGGCCCGCGTGCTGTTCGGGATCGACTTCGCGGTCGACGCCGGTCAGCTCATGTGCGTCATGGGCCGCAACGGCGTCGGCAAGACGACCCTGCTCAACGCGGTCATGGGCGTGCTGCCGCCGACGTCCGGCAAGGTGGTGCTCGACGGCAAGGACGTCACCCGGATGAAGACGCACGAGCGGGTGCGGCTCGGGATGGGCTACGTGCCGCAGGGCCACGAGACCTTCCCGCAGCTCACCGTCCAGGAGAACCTCCAGGTGACGCTGGAGGCCACCTCCCACCGGGACAAGGGCGCGCTCGACGAGGCGCTCGACGCGTTCCCCAGGCTCGTGCCGCTGCTCAAGCGCAAGGCGGGCTTCCTGTCCGGCGGCCAGCAGCAGCAGCTCGCGATCGCCCGCGCGCTGGTGACGCGCCCCCGGATGCTCATCCTTGACGAGCCCACCGAGGGCATCCAGCCGAACATCGTCCTGGAGATCGAGGACGCCATCGAGCGCCTGCACGCGAGCGGGCTGGCGATCCTCCTTGTCGAGCAGTACCTCGAGCTCGCCCTCCGCCTTGCCGACCGATTCGTCATCCTCGAAGGCGGTTTGGTGACGCACTCGGGCGAAAAGGAAGACCTCAGAGACGAGGGCATCGGCAGAATGCTCGCCGTGTGAGGACTCACAAACCCACATAACCGCGCCGGTGAGAGTTGCCGTGAGGGCGCCCTGGCGTCCGCCCGTAGGCCCCCAGGGCCGAAGGGCGGACGCCAGGTTCTCAAAGCGCCCGAACAGCCGATGTGCCGTGCCCGCGAGCCCCCAGGCGAGCGGGCACGGCACATCGGCCGACGAGCTCAGTACTTCTTGGCGTTCAGGGCCTTCATGATGCGGGGCCAGGCGGTGTGGAACTCGCGGTTCCAGTAGGCCCAGTTGTGCATGCCGTCGCCGTAGACGTTGGCGGTGTGCGGGATGCCGAGGGCCTTGAGCTTGGTGACGAAGGACTTCACCGTGACGCCCACGAGGGCCTCGCCGATGCCGCCGACGACCTGCCACTGGGTGCCGCCGACGACGCCCAGGTCCTCCAGGACGTCGTTGAACGACGCGTCGAGCGGGCCGGGGCGTCCGGTGGTGCCGGAAGAGATGTACATGCCGACGCCGCGCAGGTTCGTGGCGAGGTAGTACGGGTCGTGGGACAGCCAGTTGGCCCGGTCGGCGACGGGGTCGCCCCACTTCTGCTCGGGGCTCGCGCCGGTCGGCGAGCCCATGTCGCCGAGTTCCATCATGGTCGGGATGCCCGGCTTGGTCATGTGCAGGATGCCGCTGAACGACGCGGCGTACTTGAACAGTCCCTTGTGCCGGGCGGCGTAGGTGATGGCGCCCTGGCCGCCCGAGGAGATCCCCATCACGGCGCGGCGCGTGCCGCCCCGGTAGTTGCGCTGGATCAGCTGGACGACCTCCGAGGCGTGGAAGGTCTCCCAGTTGACGACGCCGCCGCCCTTGGGCCGCAGCCAGTCGGTGAAGCCCGCCGCGACGCCGCCCTCGGGGCAGACGACAAGGACGTCCCAGGCCGCGGCCCAGTCCTTGAGGTCGGTCATGACGTCCCAGCCCTGGTAGTCGCCTTCGCCTCCGCCGCCGTAGACGTACAGGACGGGCCAGGTGCGTCCGGCGTTCTTGCTCCAGCCGCGCGGCAGGAAGAGCCTGACCTTCGGCTTCATGAAGGGGATCGACGGCGTGTCGATCGTGAGGTCGAGCGTGCGCGCCCTGACCTCCTGTTCGTCGATGACGTTCGCGCCGGTGTCGGCGGGGGCCGCGTACGCCGCGCCGGGGCGCGCGACGGTGATCATGCTGGTGAGCGCGATGCCGCCGAGAGCGGTGCGCCTTGTCACGGAGTGCACGGTTCTGCCCCTCGGGGTGGGCCGAGTCGGATTTGTTGGACTCATTGTCTGTTGCGGGGAGAACCTAGCGGAACATCCTGCTAACCCGCCACTCGTATCACTCTGGGTGACGGTTATGGACGTTTCGTCCTGGCGGCGGTCACGACCGGTGGTTGACACCGGTTGACCTATCCACTTGCATTGCAGAATGCGCTGTGAAAGATCAATAGAGACCCCGGGGAAGGCCCCGGTTATGCCTCTTTATCAATGGCGAATGGAACATTCCGCGCCCGGGGCGGCCGCGCACGGCTCCGGGGCGCACAGGGGGCCTGACCGTATGATTCACGGTCGAGCCGGAAAGTTCGGATGACTTTCGTGAGCGTCGTCACGTCCCCCCGGACGGTGGCTAACGGACAGTAACGGCGGATCTGCGGATAAGGCCAATGGGCCTTCGTAATCTGTTGAAAGTAACTTCTGGGCAACGCGGGTCCTATAGGGTCTAGACCGTTTCGTGCGGCATGTGCCGCTTTCCGTGTTCGTGGAGAGGCGCTCTGTGACCGACATGTCGACCTCATCGTCGACCTCGCCAGGCGGGCCTGACTTCGAATGGCTCACCGGTGGCGTGCCGCAGGCTGCCCAGCCGCAGCCTGTGCCGCAGCAGCCCCTGCCGCCCCGCCAGCCCCTGCCCCCCCGGCAGACGCGCCCCGGGCCCCCTACGGCCCAGTACCCCCAGCCCGGTCCCCCCCGGCCGCCGCAGACGGGCCCCCGCCCGGTCGCCGCCGGGATGCGCGTGGGCCAGGCCCCGCGCCCCCGCACCGCGGGACCGCGCCCCCAGCGCCGTCCCGTCCCCCCGGGCCCGGTCGGCGGTGACACGCTGCGGACCATGGAGGACCTTCCTCCGATGCCGCGCAGGCCCCAGCCCAGGGGCCGCAGGCTGCGTCCGGTCCCCCCGATCCCGGACCCCTCGCCGCTGCTGCCCCAGCCGCCGGACGACAAGGAGAAGTACTCCTACGCCGACCGGCACATCTGGGTGCTGAACGTCTTCACCTTCATCAGCTTCGTGTGCCTGGCGATCACCGCGATCAAGTTCGTGTCGATCAGCCAGCTGTGGCTCGCCGCGCCGTTCCTGTTCTTCACGGTGCTGAACTACCTGCTGTCGCTGCGGCTCGACCTGTTCACCAAGAACTTCGACCTCAAGCACCACCGCGAGATCGTCGACAACTGGAACCCCGCGCGCTACCCGTCGGTGGACATCTTCCTGCCGGTGTGCGGCGAGCCGATCGAGGTCATCCACAACACCTGGACGCACGTGCGCCGGGTCGTGGAGTACTACCCCGGCAAGTGCGTGCCCTACGTCCTCGACGACGGCGCGAGCCCCGAGCTCGCGGCGATGGCCGCCGACTTCGGCTTCCGCTACGGGTCGCGTCCCAACCGCGGCTGGTACAAGAAGGCCGGAAACCTCCAGTTCGGTTACCACAGCTCCGACGGCGACTTCATGCTGATCCTGGACGCCGACTTCGCGCCCCGGCACGACATCCTCAACGAGGTCCTGCCGGTCATGGACGACGACCCCAAGATCGGCATCGTGCAGACCCCGCAGTTCTTCCGCGTCCTTGACCACCAGACGTGGGTGGAGCGCGGCGCGGGCGCGTCACAGGAGCTGTTCTACCGCTCGGTCCAGGTCTCCAGGCAGCGCCGCAACGGCTCGATCTGCGTCGGCTCCTGCGCGGTCTACCGCAGGGCCGCGCTCGACGAGAACAACGGCACCACGCTCATCGAGCACTCCGAGGACATCCACACCGGCTACGACCTGCAGGTCCTCGGCTGGAGCACCAAGTACGTCCCGATCGCGCTGTCGGCCGGGGTGTGCCCGGACAACGCCGGCGCCTTCCACAACCAGCAGTACCGCTGGTGCATGGGCTCCTTCTCGCTGCTCGGCGCGAAGAAGTTCTGGAAGGCGCCGCTGCCGTTCTCCACCAAGATGTCGTTCGCGGCGGGCATGCTCTACTACCTGCACACCGCGCTGTTCACGTTCGTCGCGCCGATCCTGCCGATCATGATGCTCATCGGCGCGCCGCACCTGATGAACCTCAAGCACATGGTGTGGCTGGTGCCCAGCCTCATCTACGCGTCGATCATCTTCCCCGCCTGGCACCGCGCGCCCTTCCGCCTCGAGGCGTGGGCCGTCGGCTTCATGCAGGGCTGGGCGCACGTCTACGCCCTGTGGGACATGATGCGCGGCCGCGAGATGGGCTGGAAGCCGTCGGGCTCCAACGGCGTCAAGAAGAACAAGATGGGCCGCGTCTACAAGTCGTACGTGTTCTTCAGCGGCGGCTGCGCGGCGATCTGGCTCGGCCTGGCCTGCTGGCGCATGGCGACCATGTACCCGCCGGACGTCGCCATGGCGCTGGCCACCGCGCTGTTCTACGGCGTCGTGGTCGCCCGCGTCCTGGTCCAGCCGCGTGAGTACCGGGACGTGGTGGACGACTGATGCGCCTGAGCGGAGCGCTCCGCGCGGCGGCCGTCTCGATGGCCGCCGCCCTCATGCTTGCCGCGTGCGGCGACCCCGCACTCGACCGCGACATGTATTTGCGCAAGAAGAACCTCGCGGCGATCCCGCCGACCCAGCCGGTGGACATCCGCAAGCTCATCTGGCCGGAGAACGACTACATCGGCCTCGCCTACGACGGCGACATCCCCTCGGGGCTGAAGCGCCGCGGCGAGTTCGACGACCTCGTCGGCAGGCCGCACAACCTGCTGAAGTACTTCGAGGAGTTCGGCGCGCACTTCAAGACCACCGAGAACAAGAAGATCTGGGACGCAGGCGCGCTGCCGTTCGCCGACGTCGAGCCCTACGAGGGCACCCTCAAGGACTTCGTCGACGGCAAGTACGACGCCGACATCGAGGCGTACGCCGCCGAGGTGAAGGCGTCCAACATCCCGCTGGCCTACTCCTGGGGCCACGAGATGAACGGCTGGTGGTACCCGTGGGGGTACTGCTCGAAGTCGGGTGAGTTCACCGGAACCGGCACGAAGAAGGACCCCGAGGACATCGGCGACGCCTGCAAGGGCGAGTCGAAGGAGAACACCCCCGAGGACTTCGTCGCCGCCTGGCGGCACATCCACGACATCTTCACCAAGGTCGGCGTCGGCAACGTCATCTGGGTGTGGAGCCCGAACACCGCCCAGGGCGAGGGACTGCCCCCGGTGAAGGAGTTCTACCCCGGTGACGAGTACGTCGACTGGATCGGCGTCTCCGGCTACATGTACAAGGTCAAGAACGAGCCGAAGGACGAGCCGGGGATCTTCATGGACGTCTTCGGCCCCCTGTACAAGGAGCTGCGGACCTTCACCGAGAAGCCCGTCGTCATCGCCGAGACCGGTTCCACCGCCACCCGCCGTAAGGCAGCTGACGTGCACCGCCTGCTCAAGGGCTCGGTCAGATTCCCCGACATCCTCGGCTACGTCTGGTTCGAGGTGAAGAAGGTGGAGTTCGGCAACGAGACCGACTTCCGAGTCGCCGCCCGGCCCGACGCCGTCAAGCGCTACCGCAAGGATCTCGCGAGCAAGTGGGGCCAGCGCCTCGGCTTCGACCCAGAACAGCTGATCAATGACGACTGAGACCCGGCACGAGGCTCCCTCTTCGCGGGAGGACCAGAGCGAGCCGAAGAAGTACCGCTCCAACGTGCGGCCCGCGCCGTACCGTATCCCGACGGCCCCGCCCATCGCGTGGGCCCCGGGCAACAGCAAGCGGCGCGCCTGGCTGAGCCGCATGGTGCTCGCCGGGCTGCTGCTGATGCAGGCGATCCTGACGCTGCGGCTGCGCAACTCGGTGTACCCGGGCGAGACCGCGATCCTGCCGTCGAACGGCGGCTTCCACGGCGGCACCTCCCTGTACCCGGCGCTGTCGGAGGCGCTGCAGGGCGGCATCGGCGTGCAGGGCATGCGCACGCTCAGCCTCGTGTTCATGATCTGCGCGACCGGCCTGCTGTACTCGGTCGCGACCCGGCTGTTCAACGAGCGCGTCGGCCTCGCGGCGGCGGGCGCGTACAGCGTCATCGCGCCGGTGCTCGTCGCGGGCGCGCTGGCCACCGAGGACGCCCTCGCGGTGTGCCTGCTCGCGGGCACGCTCTGGCTCGTCGTGCTGAGCCGGGGCGGCCAGGCATGGCCGCTGTTCGCGGCCGCGCCCGTCGCGATCCTCGCCGTCGCCGTCAAGTACGGCACGGTGTTCTACCTGCCCTGGGTGCTGCTGCTGGCGATCCTGGTCAGCGTGCGGCACACCTCGGCGGGCCAGGCGTTCCTGCGCTCGTCCGGGCTGCTGCTGGCGCTGCTGGTCGGCGCGGTCCTGTACGTCACGGGCTCGGCCGACGCGCCCGCGACGGTCCCCGTCGGCGACCTCGCCGTGGGCTGGTTCCACTGGCTCGGAACGTTCTTCGCCTTCGGCCTGTTCGGCGCGGGCTTCTACGTCTGGAAGGCGCGGATGGGCGAGGTGCCCGTCGGCGCGGACCCCGAGCCCGGCCGCGGCTGGCGGGTCGCGCTCAGCGCGGCGTTCCTGCTGCCGGTCGCGCTCGCCCCGCTGCTGCTCATGGGCAGCGCCTTCGACGACAGGCTGTGGCGGCTGCAGTTCGCCTTCGCCGGGCTGCTCGGCGCGACGATGGCGGGCGTCGGCCTGGTCCGCATGATCGGCCGCCACTTCCGCTTCCCGCAGGTCGGCATCATCGCGGGCGTGGCGCTGCTCGCGCTCGGCATGGCACAGTCGGAGTACGAGTACTCGCTCTGGCCGAACTACGAGAACGTCGCGTCAGTCCTCGACCAGACCGTCAAGCCGGAGGACCGCTACCTGGCGACCGACCCGGCGAGCTTCAGCACTTACATGAAGAAGTACCGTCCCGCGCAGTGGACGCCGATCGCCGACGTGGTCACCAAGGACCTCGACGCCGGCGGCCAGAACGAGATCAAGGCGGTCCTGCGCAAGCGGACGTACGAAATGATCGTCGTGCAGCTCCCGACCGTCTCCCCGGCGGACAAGGCGCTGCTCGAACAGCTCAGGGCAGGCACCGGTGACTACCGCGTGCTGACCGGTGTGCCCTTCCGGCTCGGCTGGACCGAGGGCACGCACCAACTGTGGGTCAAGAACCTTGCCCGCCCCTCGGCGCCCTGAGCACCTCCCTGTAACCGACCCCCTGGAGCACCATCCGTCATGACGTCAATCCGACCACTACTGGCACTCACGCTTCCCGTGGTGTTCGCGGCCGGTTGCGCCTCGCCTGTCACGGAGACCGCGGCGCCCAAGGACAAGCCGGCCCTTGCCATCGACGAGAACGCCGACGGCCGCGACATCTACACCAGTGAGACCCCGCAGGAGCCCGCCTCGGCGGGCGGCGCGCCGGAAGGATCCTCCGGGTCCAGCTCTTCCGGCTCCGGCTCGGGCTCGTCCGCGGACGAGCCGGAGATCGAACTCGGCCTCGAGTCCGGCGCGTCCGACACCGCGGCCGACCGCAAGGCCAAGAAGAAGAAGGTCTACAACAACCCGAGGCCGAAGAACTTCAAGCGCTACAACGCGCCCGGCGTCGTCAACGTCAACAAGCACATCTACCCGCGCCGCGACATCTTCGGGGTCTTCACCGACCAGGCGCGCAACCAGATCGCCGACCGCAACACGCTTGCGAAGAAGGTCGGCATGAAGCCCAACATGATCAAGAGCTTCTTCAACTGGGGCGACAACCCCGGCCCCCAGTGGGCGACCACGATCTGGAAGGCCGGCGCCTACCCGCAGTTCGAGCTCGAGGCCACCGACCCCACGGTCGCCACGGTCGCGAGCGTCGCGGCGGGCCAGGAGGACGAGTACATCCGGGCGCTCGCCCAGTCGATCAAGGCGGCGAACGTGCCCGTCGTGTTCAGCCCGTTCCACGAGATGAACGGCGACTGGTACGCGTGGGGCCACTGCGGCCCGACCTCCAAGCCGGAGTCCAACGCCTGCCAGGTGAAGACCACCCCGGCGCAGTTCCGCGCCGCGTGGAAGCGCATGCACAACATCTTCAAGAACGTCGGCGCGACCAACGCGATCTGGCTGTGGCAGACCAACCAGATCGGCGCCCGGCCGAAGGTGGGCCTCAAGCAGTTCTACCCCGGTAACGCCTATGTCGACTGGGTCGGCACGGTCGGTTACTACTACCACATGAACAACTGGTACCACACGTGGAAGGACCTCTTCGTCCCCACGCTGAACCAGATCAAGAAGTTCTCCAAGAAGCCGATCTTCATCCCGGAGATGGGCATGGAGCCGGGCAAGAACCGGCCGAAGGACATCCAGAACTTCCTGAAGGCCGTCGCGGCCCGCAAGGACGTCATCGGCTTCCTGTGGTTCAGCTACAACAAGCCGACCGAGATGGACTTCCGGATCGACTCCAGCGCGGCGTCGACCAAGGCGTTCAAGTACTGGATCAAGCAGAACACCTACGGGTTCAACCCCCGCACCCTGAAGTAGCCCTACGCACCGAACAAGGACGGCGGACGATGGGATCGAAGCGCGTGACGGCGGTCCACGGGGTGCTCTCCCGTGGCCGCGTCAAGGGCGCTCCCGCCGCACGCCGATCCGTCCCGCACGGCTCCGCCGCTGGAGACCCGTGCGCATCAGAAGTATCTGAAAGCACGGACCTGAACAGGACTCCCGGTTTCCCGCCGGACATTCCACACAGGTACTGTGCCGCGATCGACATGACGCCGCGGGCCCTCCGTGCCGGCCCGCCGTCGTGGCGATCGGCGTGTGACCCGTACCTGGAGACAGCACCCGGCCCCGGCGGCGTCCCGCCGCGTCGGGCCAGCTCCGACGGCCGCGTGACGGTCTAGGCTCGTCGTCGTCGCTCCACCACCCCGGAATTAGCCCTGGAGGCCCCATGCAGTTCCGATACCTCGTAGCGTCCGCCCTTCCCCTGGCCCTCGTGGTCGGCTGCTCCTCGACCGGGGGCACGGTGGAGCCCAACGCGTCGACGAAGGCAGGCGAGCACGAAGTCGGCCTGTCCGGCGGCACCGAGTCCGCGGACCGCGCCCCCAAGCGCGAGTACCTGGGCATCTACTCCGAGGGCAAGCTGAAGAACAAGCCCGCCGCCCAGGCCACGTACTGGAAGAAGAAGGTCGGCCGCGCGCCGAACATCACCAAGCAGTTCCAAGCCTGGTACGCCCCCTACCCGACGGCCTGGGCCAAGCAGGCCGCGAAGGCCGGCGCGATGCCGCAGATCGAGTGGGAGCCGCACGGCAAGGGCCTCATCGAGCAGATCGCCGCGGGCGCGACCGACGACTACCTCATCGAGTACGCCAACGCCGTCAAGGCCGCCAAGGTCCCCATCTCGATCAGCTTCGCGCACGAGATGAACGGCTGGTGGTACGACTGGGGCACCAAGAACACCAAGCCCAGGACGTTCGTGAAGGCGTGGCGGCACATCGTCGACATCTTCGACAAGCAGGGCGCGACCAACGTCAAGTGGCTCTGGACGCCGAACGTCACCTTCCCGATGCCGAAGGTCGGGCTGAAGCAGTACTACCCGGGCCCCAAGTACGTCGACTGGGTCGGCGTCATCGGGTACTACCGCAAGAAGCAGAAGCAGGCCACGTTCAACACGATCTTCCAGCCGACGATCAAGCAGATCAAGAAGTTCTCGAAGAAGCCGATCCTGCTCGCCGAGACCGGCGTGCAGACCGGACCCGGCCGGGACAAGAAGATCGCCGACATGCTCGACAAGGTCGCAAAGCGCAAGGACATCATCGGCCTCATCTGGTTCGACGTGGACAAGAGGAAAACAGAAGGCGCCGATTACCGTCTTGAAGTAAACAAGCCCGCGTTGAAGACGTTCCGCTCCTACATGACCAAGTACCCTTTCGGCCGTCCCTGACGTCCGAAGCGGGAACGGAACGATGATCGAGCTGCTCAGGCTGGACAACCCCATCCGCGCCTATGCCTGGGGTTCGCGCGAGGTGCTCGCGCGGCTGCTGGGGCGTCCCGCGCCGAGCGGCAGCCCCGAGGCGGAACTGTGGATCGGCGCCCATCCCGGCGACCCCTCACGGATCGCCGGGGCGGGCTCCCTGCTGGAGCGCATCGACGCGGACCCCGGCCCGATGCTCGGGCCGGGGACGGACCGTCTCCCGTTCCTGCTGAAGGTGCTCGCCGTCGAGTCGGCCCTGTCGATCCAGGTGCACCCCGACGCCGCCCAGGCCGCGCTCGGCTACCGGCGCGAGGAGCAGTGCGGGCCGCCCGTCGGCGACCCCAAGCGCTGCTACCACGACGACTGGCCCAAGCCCGAGCTGCTGTACGCGGTGACGCCGTTCGAGGCGCTGTGCGGGTTCCGTCCGCCCGCCGAGGCCGCCGCGCAGCTCCGCTCCCTCGGCGGCCCGCGCCTGGCGAAGGTCGCCGGGCTGCTGGAGCAGGAAGGCAACCGGGCGGGCGTCGTCGCGCTCACCGGCTGGCCGTACGACGACCGCGCGGGCCTGGTGGCCGAGGCGGCGCGCGCGGGCGGCTGGGTCGCCGACCTCGCCGAACGCCACCCGGGCGACCCCGGCGTCGCCGTCGCGCTGCTGCTGCACCACGTGACGCTTCAGCCGGGCCAGGCGCTGTTCGCGCGGCCGCGCACGATCCACGCCTACCTGCGCGGCACCGCCGTGGAGATCATGGCGAGCTCCGACAACGTGCTGCGCGGCGGGCTCACCCCCAAGCACGTCGACCTGCCCGAGCTGCTCGCCGTCACCGACTTCGCGCCGTCACCGCCCGAGCTCGTCGCGCCGGTCCGGCAGCCGAACGGGGAGGACCTGTTCCCCGCGCCGTGCACCCAGTTCCAGCTGACCCGGCTGCGGCTGGAACGCGGCGCGGCGGTGCGCGTCGCCGACCCGGGCCCCGGCGCGCTGCTGTGCCTGGAAGGCGAGCTCGAGGTGACGCGCGGGGCGGCGTGCGAGCGCATCGGCCCCGGCCAGGCGCTGTTCCTGCCGCACGACGGGGGAGCCGTCGCCGTCGCCGGAGACGGACTCGGTTTCCGCGCGGGGGTGCCTTCCTGACGCCCTTTCCCAGCCGGTCAGGGCGGTCTGTTTCATTACGGACACGCTCCAGGGTTCCGGCCAGGACGACTGATAGCATCCCGAACACTGTGGTCCGGCCCGATGGTTGTCGACGGGGGTGGCGGCCGTCACATCATCGGCGAATCGAAAAAACTTCGCTTCTCCCGCCAACTAATCGCCTTCCCGGCGCATCGAAGCCGTGGAGGCGATTTCTGTTTCCCGGGAGGCCCGGGAGACGGAAAGCTCCCAGAGATGAGAGGAGAGAGAAGGCGTTGCGGTTCCCTGTGAAGTCCCACCAGCCGCTCTCTCCGCGCGCGTCCCTGTTCCCCCCGCCGAAGGTCGCACGCGCGCCCCGTTTCTGGCCGCGCCCCGCCGAGCACGTCACGGGCCCCGCGCAGGAGCCCGCGCCCCACCGGTCCGCGCTCGGGAAGGACGCGCTAGCGCGCCAGTCCCGTCCGGCCGGCCCGCCGCCCTCGGGCGGACCATCGGAGTTCGTCACCAAGGAGGCGGCCCTTCCGTGCGCCGCCCCCGTGTTCATGTCGGGTGATTCGTAGTGACACGCAACAAGCTCATCTCCCTCGTCGTGGCGGGCGCCGTGGTCGTCGCCGCCGTCGTCGTGGGCGCCTTCCTCGTGCTGGGGGGAGGAGACGAAGACAAGGACGAGACCAAGAAGGCCGCCGCGCCCACCGCGCTCGCCGAGGACGTGCCGACCGAGGTCGTCCCGGGCGAGCCGGACACCGCCTCGCCCGAGCCGGTCGCGCCGGGCGTCACCATGACGCCGCCGGACCCCAAGGCCATCGAGAAGGCCAAGGCGAGTCCGATCCCCGTGCCCGAGAACGTCGACGGATGCGACCACGCCTACGGCGTGTCCATCTGTGTGCCCTGGGAGTTCCCGAAGGAGGTGAACACCGCGGCCAAGAAGTGCGAGTACCTGAAGGTCCGCGGCTTCACCAGACTCGAGGTCCCCGGCCGCGACAGGCACGGACTCGACCCGGACAAGAACAAGATCGCCTGCGACAAGCTGACCTGAGGACCTGGGGGTAATGCGCATGAGGTTCCACCGTAGGACCCGCTCGGTCCTTTTCGCCTCCGCGGTCGGCGCGGCGGCGGTCATTCCCGGCCTGAACGCCCAGGCCGTCGCGGCCCCGACGCCGTCCGTGGAGAACGCGGGCATGGAGCGTCTGGCCGACGACTTCCCCGAATGCTGGGAGCAGTACAGCACCGGCAAGAACGCCGGTGAGTTCCGTCTCGCCAAGGGCGCGAGCGGCAAGAACGCCGTCGAGGTGGAGATCACCGAGCGGACCAGCGGCTTCAAGGCCGCCGTGCAGGACAAGGCGTGCGCCGTCAAGGTGAAGCCGGGCCGCCAGTACGACCTCGAACTGCGCTACAAGTCGACCTCCGACAGCCCGGAGATCGTGCTGTTCCGCAAGAACGGGGCGGGCAAGTGGTCGCGCTGGGAGACGCTGCCGCCGTTCTCGGCGTCGAAGTCGTTCCGGTCGGCGACGGTACGGACCCCGGTCGTGCCCGAGGACACCGAGGAGATCCGCTTCGGGCTCGCGCTGTCCGAGCCGGGCACGCTCGTCACCGACAACTACAGGGTGGCGGCGGCGTCCGGCGAGCTGAAGTGCAAGGGCCCTGAGTGCAAGCGCGGCAAGTGGGTCGTGCGGGCGTTCACCGGGAACAAGGGCGTGCGCGCGATCCACAGCGTGCTGCTGCACAACGGCAAGGTCCTGATGATCGCCGGGTCGGGCAACGGCGCGGGACGGTTCGGGCGCGGCGAGTTCGTCACCAAGGTCTACGACCCGAAGACGAACAAGTTCACCAACGTGCCGACGCCGTACGACATGTTCTGCGCGGGCCACGTCCAGCTGCCCGACGGCCGCGTCCTGGTGATGAGCGGCACCGAGGAGTACGCCCAGTACGACGAGGTCGGCAACGAGACCGCCGGCTGGATCGGGTCGAAGAAGTCCTACATCTTCAACCCCAAGACCAACCGGTACCAGAAGGTCAACGACATGATCGACGGGCACTGGTACCCGTCGGCGACCATCCTCGGCAACGGCGACGTCTACTCCGTCGGCGGGTACGCCGCGCAGCGCGCCGACAACGCCGCCAACCTCGTCTCGGTCGTCGCCGAGCGGTACTCGCTCAAGCAGAAGCGCTGGCTGCCGGAGAACCAGGTGGCGCAGCCCGGCATCAACTGGGCGACCTACCCGTCGCTGATCCTGACCCAGGACGGCAAGCTCTTCTACAACGGCAGCAGCGTCTTCAGCCACCCGGTGAACGCCGACGGCTCGCTGCGCGGCCCGGGCTTCCTCAACCCGAACACCGGCGCGTGGGGCGCGCTGCCCAACAACGGCAACCTGCGCGCGCCGGCGTCCCGCGACATGTCGGCGGCGCTGCTGCTGCCGCCCGCGCAGGACCAGAAGGTCATGGTCATCGGCGGCAAGAACTTCGCGACGCCCACCAAGGCCATCCGCTACACCGACGTCATCAACCTCAAGGCCGCCAACCCGCGCTTCGTCGCGGGGCCGAACATCCCCTACGGCCAGGTCGAGATCGGCGACCAGATGGTCAAGCAGGGCGGCGGCGCGGGCAAGACGTACGTGTCGGCGGTCATCCTCGCCGACGGCAAGGTGTTCGAGACGGGCGGCTCGCAGTTCACCCGCTCTGAGCACGTGCACGAGGCGTCGATCCTCGACCCGACCAAGCAGGCCAAGAACATGAAGTGGACGCCCGTCGCCGCCGACCCGGTGGCGCGCACGTACCACAACACCGCCGTCCTGCTCCCCGACGGCCGTGTGCTGGCCGCCGGCAGCAACCCCGACTACCCGGGCGCGGACGGCGACAGCTTCTTCGACACCCGCATCTCGATCTACAGCCCGCCCTACCTGTACAAGGGCGCCCGGCCGAAGATCACCACCGCGCCGAAGGGCTGGAAGTACGGGTCGAAGCCGGTGATCAAGACCAACAGCAAGATCACCAAGGCGTACCTGATCCGGCCCATCGCCGTCACCCACTCCTCCGACCCGAACCAGCGTCTGGTGAACCTGCCCGTCAAGTCGCTCGGCGGCAACAAGTACCGGCTGACCATGGACAAGCGGGCCAACATCGCGCCCCCCGGCTGGTACATGCTCGTCGTCAGGACCAAGGGCGGTCAGCCGTCCGTCGCCAAGTGGGTGCACGTGAGCTAGCGCCCCCAAGCCGTCCCCGTGCGCGTGACGGCGGCCCCCCGCCGCCGTCACGCTCCGCACCTCAGGCGGGAACGCGCCAAGCACGTTCCCGCGGTAAGAGTTCTGGAGTTCCCCTCATGCGGTACACACGCCCCCGAGCGTCCGCGATCCTGTTCGCCTCGACCGTCGGAGCCACCGCGCTGCTGTCCGGCGCGGTTCCGGCGGCCAACGCAGCGCCCTCGCCCAAGGTGCAGAACCCCGGCCTGGAGAAGGCGGCGGGCGCGCTGCCCCAGTGCTGGGCGAAGTACTCGACCGGCAGCAACACCGGCACGTTCCGTTCGGTGAAGGACGGGCAGCGCAGCGCCAAGGCCGTCACCGTCTCGGTCACCGCCCACCGCGGCGGGTTCAAGGCCCTGCTGCAGAAGCCCGGCTGCGCGATCAAGGTCAACCCGGGCAAGAAGTACGACCTCCAGCTGTCGTACAAGACGACGTCGGAGAAGACCGCGCTGACGGTGTTCCGGCAGAAGAAGAACGGCAAATGGGTGAAGTGGCACACCTTCCCCCACCTGCCCTCGTCGGCGAAGTACCGGCAGTCGGTCGGGCGCACGCCCGCCGTTCCGGCCGGGACCAAGGCGATCCGCTTCGGCCAGGGCATCTACGGCACCGGCACGCTGACGACCGACAACTACAAGATCGCGCCCGCCAAGGGCTCGGCGAAGTGCGTCGGGTCGGAGTGCACCAAGGGCCACTGGATCGTCCAGGACTTCGGCAACGGAGGCGTGAAGGCGATCCACAGCGTCCTGCTGCACAACGGCAAGGTGCTGCTCATCGCGGGCTCCGGCAACGACCCGAACACCTTCAACGCCGGGCAGTTCACCACGAAGGTCTACGACCCGAAGACCAACAAGTTCACGAACGTGCCGACGCCGTACGACATGTTCTGCGCGGGCCACGTCCAACTCGCCGACGGCCGCGTCCTGGTGATGAGCGGCACCGAGGAGTACGCCCAGTACGACTACCAGGGCAACGAGACCGCGGGCTGGAAGGGCTCCAAGAAGTCCTACATCTTCAACCCGGCGACCAACCGGTACCAGAAGGTCAACGACATGGTCGACGGCCACTGGTACCCGTCGGCGACGGTCCTCGCCAACGGTGACGTGTACTCCGTCGGCGGTTACTCGATCGACCGGGCGGGTGCGGGCGGTGACGTCGGCGGCAACAAGGTGTCGCTGGTCAGTGAGCTGTTCTCGGCGCAGCAGCGGCGCTGGCTGCCGGAGAACCAGGTGGCGCAGACCGGGATCAACTGGGCGACCTACCCGTCGCTGCACCTGACCACGAAGGCCGCCGAGCTGTTCTACAGCGGCGCGAGCGTGTTCAGCCACCCGGTCAACGCCGACGGCAACCTGCGCGGTCCCGGCTTCCTCGACCCGTACACCGGTGCGTGGCAGGCGCTGCCCAACAACGGCAACCTGCGCATGCCGCTCGCGCGCGACCAGGCCGCGTCGGTGCTGCTGCCCCCGGCGCAGGACCAGCGGGTGATGGTGCTCGGCGGCAAGAACTTCGCCTACCCGGGCGGCCAGGCCGCGATCCGGCTCACCGACGTCATCGACCTGAAGCAGGCCAACCCCCGCTACGTCGCGGGCCCGAACATCCCGTACGGCGCGATCCACTACGGCAACGGGACCGACGCCCCCGCGCGCAGGCAGAACGGCGCGCAGGGCAAGACCTACGTGTCGACGGTCCTGCTGCCGGACGGCAAGGTGCTGGAGACGGGCGGCTCGGAGGGCAACCGCGCCGACCACGTCCATGAGACGTCGATCCTCGACCCGGTGCCTTCGGTGTCGAAGATGAAGTGGAAGTCGGTCGCGCCGGACCCGGTGAGCCGCAGCTACCACTCCTCGGCGGTCCTGCTGCCCGACGGGCGTGTCCTCGCCGTCGGCAGCAACCCGGCCGACAACTCCTTCGACACCCGGATCTCGATCTTCTCCCCCCCGTACCTGTACAAGGGGGGCGAAGCGCCTAAGATCACCTCCTACCAGAAGGGGCTGAGCACCGGCGCGAAGACGACGATCACGTCGAGCACGGCGATCACGAAGGCGTCGCTGATCCGTCCCATCGCGGTGACGCATTCCTCCGACCCGAACCAGCGTTCCATCAACGTCCCGGTCAAGGCGCTCGGCGGCGGCAAGTACCGGCTGACGATCGACAAGCGCAAGAGCATCGTCCCGCCCGGCTGGTACATGCTGTTCGTCCAGACCAAGTCCGGCAAGCCGTCCGAGGCGCGCTGGGTGCACATCAGCTAGCCAGTCCGACCCCCGAGCGGCGGCGGCTCCCCCCGAGCCGTCGCCGCGCCCCCCTGACGAGGACCCCACCCCCACGATCGAAGTCCTGGAGCTCCCCATGCGGTACGCCCACTCCCGTACCTCCGCGGTGTTCGCCGCGTCGGCGGTCGGCCTGACGGCGCTGCTGTCGGGCGCGTCGCCGGCCGCGCACGCCGCCCCGTCGCCGAAGGTGCAGAACCCCGGCCTTGAACAGGTCGCGGGCGGCCTGCCCAAGTGCTGGACGAAGTACACGACCGGCAGCAATACGGGCACCTTCACCTCGGTGAAGGGCGGGCAGAAGAGCGCGAAGGCCGCGACGGTGGAGATCACCTCCTACCGTGGTGGGGCCAAGGCACTGCTCCAGGCGCCGAACTGCGCGATCAAGGTCAACCCCGGCAAGAAGTACGACCTTCAGTTGGCGTACAAGTCGACCTCGGGCAAGACCGCGCTGACGGTTTTCCGGCAGAAGAAGAACGGCGCGTGGGTGAAATGGCACACGTTCCCTTACCTGCCAGCTTCGAAGGGGTTCCGGCTCTCCGTCGGACGCACCCCCGCCGTTCCGGCGGGGACGAAGGCGATCAGGTTCGGGCAGGCGCTGCACGACACGGGCACGCTGACGACGGACAACTACAAGATCGCGCTCGCCAAGGGCGCTGCCAAGTGCGTCGGCTCGGAGTGCACGAAGGGCCACTGGGTCGTCCAGGACTTCGGCGCGGGCGGGGGAGTGAAGTCCGTCCACACGGTCCTGCTGCACAACGGCAAGGTCCTGATGATCGCCGGGTCCGGCAACAACATCAACGAGTTCAAGAACCCCAAGTCGATGGTCTACGACCCGAAGACCAACAAGTTCACCAACATCCCGACGCCGTACGACATGTTCTGCGCCGGGCACGTCCAGCTCCCCGACGGACGCGTCCTGGTGATGGGCGGCACCGAGGAGTACTCGGACTACAACGTCACCCCCGACACCGGCTGGCTCGGCTCCAAGGAGTCGTACATCTTCAACCCGAAGACCAACCGGTACGAGAAGGCCAACGACATGGCCGACGGGCACTGGTACCCGTCGGCGACGATCCTCGCGAACGGTGACGTCTACTCCGTCGGAGGGTACGCCGACGAACGCCAGAACGACGCCGACCAGGGCAACCTGACCTCACTCATCGCCGACCGCTACTCGTGGTCCAAGAAGCGCTGGCTGAAGGAGAGCGAGGTCGCGCAGCCCTACATCGACTGGGCGACCTATCCGTCGCTGCACCTCACGAACACCAAGGCCGAGCTGTTCTTCAGCGGCAGCTACGTGTTCGGCCCGTCGGAGTACGCCAACGGCGCGCCGCGCGGCCCCGGCTTCCTCGACCCGGAGACCGGCGCGTGGGGCGCGCTGCCCAACTTCGGGAACCTGCGCATGCCGCAGGCGCGCGACCAGTCGGCGGCCCTGCTGCTGCCGCCCGCGCAGGACCAGCGGATCATGGTCATCGGCGGCAAGAGCTTCGCCAACGCCGACGCCGCGCTCCGGCTCACCGACGTCATCGACCTGCGCAAGAAGAACCCGCGCTACGTCGCCGGCCCGAACCTGCCGCACGGCACCATCCACTACGGCGACGGCGCCGACGCGCCGGGCCGCAAGCAGACCGGCGCGCAGGGCAAGACGTACGTGTCGGCCGTGATCCTGCCGGACGGCAAGGTGCTGGAGACGGGCGGCTCGGAGCGGACCCGTTCCGACCACGTCCACGAGGCGTCGATCCTCGACCCGGTCCCGTCGGTGTCGAAGATGAAGTGGAAGTCCGTCGCGGCCGACCCCGTCAGCCGCAGTTACCACGCGTCGGCGGTGCTGCTCCCCGACGGACGCGTCCTGGCGGTCGGCAGCAACCCGTGGGACAACTCCTTCGACACCCGCATCTCGATCTTCCACCCGCCCTACCTCTACAAGGGCGGCGACGCCCCCCGCATCACCAAGTACGCCAACGGCCTCACCACCGGCTCCCAGACGACGATCACCGCCACCGCCCCGGTCGCGAAGGCGTCGCTGATCCGTCCGATGGCCGTAACGCACTCCTCGGACCCGAACCAGCGCTCCATCAACCTCCCCGTCAAGTCCCTCGGCGGCGGCAAGTACCGCCTCACCGTCGACAAGCGCAAGAGCATCGTCCCGCCCGGCTGGTACATGCTCTTCATCCAGACCAAGTCCGGCAAACCCTCCGAAGCCCGCTGGGTCCACATCAAGTAACGCCAGCGGCGGCGCCCCATTCCCGCCCCGCCGCCGCCACCAGCAAAAGAGCACGGCCGACCCGCCCGAAGAACCCCGTCAGCACACGCTGACTACGGGAGATGATCGTATTGCCCGCAAAGTCGTAGCCGTAGTTCTCCTGGAGCTGCCCGTCGTCGGCGTAGGTGTACGTCGAGCGGTAGGGCGCGGGGCCCGTCGGATTGGCGGGCGTGGCGGAGCAGGTCGTGTCGCCTTCCGTCCAGACGCTGGTGACACGGCGCTGGTAGTCGTACACCATGCACTGGGTGTCCGTCCCAGCGGCGGACACGTCGCTGATGGACTTGACGTTGCCGACCTGGTCGTAGGTGTAGGTGGCGTTCCGGTCGGCGAGCTGGGCTACCTCGCCCCGGACCGCGTAGGAATTCTTTAGGCGCCGCGTGATGTGCTCGTAGTCGTAGCCGAGGTAGAGCTCACGGGCCGGTACCTGCGGATAATGGCGTCCGTTGAAAGGAATGCGGTAATGTCCGCTATTAGCGAACGATCGGCCCGACTCTTGGGGAAAGATTTTCCTGCCACGGTTGGCGTGTCGGATCTTTCCCCGATCTACAGTCCCGTGCTCGAAAGGGGCTGGACGGTCGTTGGGGACGCGGTCCTCCTCGTCAGCTGGCACGAGAGTTATCACGGCGACCGTGAGGCGTTCCCCACGGACATGGATCTGGAGATCTCGGTCAATGGGCGAGGCATTCCTGACCTGGATCTTCTTGAAGAAGGCGAAGCGCGTGCTGCCACGCTGCTGCGAAGGGGAACCGCATTTGCGTGGGCCGCCTTGAATGTGCAGTACCGCCATTTGCCACAGGTGCGGATGGTCGCCTACATCTCGGCATCGCCAACGTTGTTCGATCCTGATTACTTCACAGGCAACGTGACCTTCTGTCGCCTTCGGGACGGCCAGCCGCCATATATGGATCCAGCGGGTCGAGCAGACGAGTTCGTGGTAGCGCTGACGGCAGACGATTGCATCCGGCCGCTGAGCGGCATGATGGGCTGAGGTTCGGGTTCTCCTTGGGTGCAGAAGAGGATCAAGCATTGGCCCTCTTCAGCATGGCGCAAGCTGTGGTTGAGGCGTGACTCAGGGTGCTGAAGGTGGCTGTTGTGCACGGGCGTTGCCGTCAGCGTTGCCGTCATGGCGAGCCCTGGGTAGGCGGACTCTCGCGATACTTGGCGGGTTCACCTGGCTGGAATGCAGACCTGGGCCCCGGAGTCGCCTTCGCTGTCTGGTGTCGTGGTCCGCTCGGGTCTTCTTGATCTTTGATTCCGGGCGGGCTGCCGGGCCGGGAGGCAGGAGGCGTGCCCGTCCCGGGCGGGCGTAGCCCGCGGCGCGCGCCAGCGCGCCTCTTGATACTTGTAGAGAAAGTTTCAGCCAGCTCGTGTTGTGACTGGTTACCCTGCGTGCGCGGTGACGGGGGTTGAGGGCTGTGGGTCGGCGAGCTGAGCGGTCGGTTCTCCCGCTTGTTCCTCTGGGCTGCCGTCACCGTTGCCGTCAACAACCACAACCGACTGGACACTCTCCGAACAATCACCAGGCAGAAGCCATGTTCCACGACCCATAAACCGCTGAAATATCGGCGCAGCCGCACACCTACTACGTCCTCGCCGGTTCAACGCCGATCCTCGTCCATAACTGCACGGCGGCCACAAGTGATCTAAGGCCAACCCATGGTATTAGTGGAAACTCGTCGACAAAGAACGTGGCTCGCCTTCGGGACGCCATGAAGTCCGGCGATTTTGATTGGAGTCAGAGCCCGATCTCAATAGTTCGCGATGAAGGGAGGAGTTACGTGGTAGACGGGCACCATCGGCTGGCGGTTGCTAAGCTTGCTGGACTAGACGAGGTGCACGTAGTTGACGTCACGGAAGATCTTCTTTTGAACGGCTTCAAGGGGTATGCAGATGTGGACGATGTACTAAGCTCCGCAGCTGGGTTCCTCGGCAATAGGCTTAATCCTTATAAGCTGCGCTAAATGCTCACAGATGATCAGCTGATCTCTGCCCTGGCGGTCTTCCGGGCCGTCAGGGCAGAGGTGGAAGGGCACTTTGGTGTCGCGGGGGCGGCATCGCTTGTCCAGAAGGTCATGCGCGGCGAGGTTCAGCGAATGGGTCGGCTGCCCTCGGGATCGCAATATTCGATCCATGGTGTGGGATATACAGTTCAACTGATCGGCGAGGTGGACGTCCATCTAGATGCAGGTCCGATCGACGGCATGGACGTCTTTACCCTCTATGATCTACAGAACTATTTTGACGACACCAACACAATTCCGACCCCAGGCATCGACGAAATCCGGGGGGGGGGGGGGGGGGG